>NZ_JBXASK010000003.1:0-304250 GCF_058809215.1 Caulobacter sp. GW821-FHT10F06
AGGACTTCCTGATCGCCCTGGGCGGCGCGGCCAATCTCGCCAGCGTCGATGCTTGCACCACCCGCCTGCGGCTGGTCGTCACCGGCGCAGCCCCCATCGACGAGCCCCGCCTGAAGGCGCTCGGTGCGCGCGGCGTCGTGCGGCCGTCAGACCGCGCCCTGCAGGTGGTCCTGGGCCCCATCGCCGACCAGGTCGCCAGCGAGATCCGCGCGGTCATTGCCAGTGGGGGAGGGGCGGCCGTGGTCGCGGTCGCCGCAGCGCCCGTTCAACCCAGCGCGGTCCAGCCCGCCGCGGCCGGCGACACCGCCCAGGCCCAGCGCCTGGTCGACGCCCTCGGCGGCGCGCGCAACATCGAGACCCTCTCCAGCTGCACCAGCCGTCTGCGCCTGGTCGTCCTCGACCCCAACGCCATCGACGAGCCCGCCCTCAAGGCCCTCGGCGCGAGAGGTGTCGCCCGCATCGGACAACACACCCTCCACGTCGTCCTCGGCCCCAACGCCGAGGCCATGGCTGTGGCGATGCAGGCGCTCAAGGGCTGAGCAGCGGCCCGCTTCGGGCCCAATGATTCCGGACTTCGAGCCGCCTTCGCCGGGTTTGATCGCCTGGCGGGGGCGGCTTTTTCATGTTTCAGGCCGGGTGACGTGTGGCCGCTATCGTCGGAGATGTGGCGCCCTCGGAACCCCGGCGAGAATGGTCGTAAAAAAGGCACTAAATTGGTATTGTATACCGACGTTCGATTATGGCGTCGTTTGCATTTAAATTGCTGAATATAAAGAAGAATGTGATTTCGGCGCGCCTTGGATGGCAAATAGCCCGGAAGCACTGGCGCCTATGTCTCAATCGTCATCAAAATAGAAGCAAAATAACGGGTTGCAGTCTTTGACCCTCAGGACATCAGCCCGCATAGCTTGCCGGGAGCGGTATCATATAGGTCTCTAAATGGTCTGCTCAGGACGCCGCCGGGACGCGGCGTCCGAAAACGGCGCGGTCGGCGCGTCACATGACTTGAGGGGATAACATCATGATGCGTCATACGCGCGCTGTTTCCGGCTCCGCCGGCCGGCGAAAGGCATTCGTGCTGACCTTGCTGGCGGGCGCCTGCCTGGCCGGCGTCGCTTCGGCCCAGACCGCGCCCGCCGCGTCGTCCGAACCCGACGCCATGGACGAGGTGATCGTCACGGCCTTCCGCAAGAGCCTGGCCACCGCCCTCGACGTCAAGCGCAAGGACATCCGGGTTTCGGACGGCATCTCGTCCGAGGACATCGGCAAGTTCCCGTCGGAAAACATCGCCGAAGCCATCCAGCGCATTCCTGGCGTCCAGATTTCCAACATCAACGGTCGCGGCTCGACGATCAGCATCCGGGGCCTGGGCCCGCAGTACGCGCTGACCACCGTCAACGGCCAGGCGTTCAAGAGCTCGAATTTTACCGACGGCTTCCGCTACGACGTCATCCAGACCGAACTGGCCTCGGGCATCCAGGTCTACAAGTCGCCGACCGCCGACATGGACGCCGGCGGCCTGGCCGGCACGGTCAATATCGACACCGTCCATCCGTTCGACGTGAAGGGCCGCCAGATCATCCTGGCCGGCAAGCTGCAGCGGCAGGATCTGGTCGGCGGCAGCCCCACCGGCAAGGCCGGCCTGACCTATGTCGACCACTTCTTCGACGGCAAGCTTGGCGTCTTCCTGGGCGGCGGCTACCAGGAGCTGAAGGACCGCGGCGACTATCTGTGGATGGACCGCTGGACCGTCGCCAACGGCGCCTATACCCCGGCGCGCCTGCGCTATCGCCGCATCGACCGCGAGACCAAGCGCTCGATGGTCAACGGCGCGATCCAGTTCAAGCCGACCGCCGACCTGCAGATCGACGCGATCGCCACCTACGCCAAGGACAACACCACCCAGGAACTGCACCAGCAGGTCTTCCTGTTCACCACGCCCTCGGCGTCGAACGTGGTGACCCTGGCCTCGGCGAACAACACCGCCACCAAGGTGCAGATCAACAACTTCCGCCTGGAGAACAATCACCAGCACGAGACCCGTCCGCAGTCGACCGGCGCCTTCACGACCAACGTGCACTACACGGGCCTGGAGAACTGGGACTTCAAGGGCGTCGCCCACTATTCGCGCGGCCACGCGATCTTCAACGAAGAGGCGGCGATCCTCGGCGTCAACATCCCGACCGCGACCCTGGACATCAGCAACCCGAAGAACATCGTCTTCACGACGTCGACGGCGCTGACCGACGCGACGCAGTATAATCCGGCGACGCTGATCCGGAACACCTATCCGAACGGCGCCTATCGCACGATCGACTCCTACGAGGACGCCGGTCAGTTCGACGCCAAGCGCTATCTGGACCTCGGCTTCCTGGAGTCCATCCAGGCCGGCGGCAAGATCCGGCACGAGGTGCTCAAGCGCTATGTCGTGCGCCGCGACGGCCAGAACTCGATCCCGGCCTCGTACTCGCCGACCATGGCCGCCACCGGCATCACCGTCAGCAACTTCCTGGACGGCGCCATGACCCTGCCGGCCAGCTGGGTGTCGCCGAACCTCGACGCCTATCGCGCCGCGCTGAAGGCCCAGGGCGTCACCGTCTACGAAGCCTTTGATCCGGCCGGCACCTTCCGGGTCGAGCGTGACCTGACCTCGTTCTACGCCATGGCCAACCTGAAGGGCGAACTGCTGTCGCGCACCTTCCGCGGCAATGTGGGCGTACGGCGCGAGAGCACCGATCAGACCGTCGACGGCTATGTCGGCGGCGCGGCCAACCCGCTCAACACCGAGGTCAAGCTGGTGGCGGGCACCTACACGACCAAGAAGTCGTACGACAACGTCCTGCCGTCGGCGAACCTCAGCGTCGACCTGACCGACAACCTGCTGCTGCGCTTCGCCGCCGCCAAGGTGCTGGTGCGTCCGATCATCGACTCCAACAACCAGCTGGCCACGACGTCGACCAGCACGACCGACACCACGGGCCACAAGGTCTATACGATCGCCATCGGCCAGGGCTCGCTGGATCCGATGACGGCCAACCAGATCGACGTCAGCCTGGAATGGTACTACGGCGAGGGCAACGGCCTGTCGGGCGGCTTCTTCTCGAAGAAGGTCAAGAACGGCACCTACACCTCGGTGCTGTGCCCGAGCTCCTACGAGACCGTGTCGCTGTCCAAGGACGCGAGCGGCGTCTGCGTCTCCGGCGCCGGCGACACTTACTCGATCACCCAGAGCTTCAACGACGCGCGCACCGTCGACATCCACGGCTACGAGCTGAACTGGCAACAGTCGCTGGACGCCTGGCTGCCGATCGCGGGCTTCGGCTTCATCGCCAACTACACCCACGTCAATCCGGCCAAGTCGGTCACCGGCTTCAAGCTGGCCAACCTCTCCGAGCACACCGCCAACGGCACGGTCTATTGGGAGAACAAGACGTTCAGCGCGCGTCTGTCGGCCAACTACCGCAGCGCCTACGACCAGACCTCGGTGGAGAGCTTCTTTGCCGGTCCTCTGGGCCACACGGTCGCCTCGCGCACCCAGTTCGACCTGAACCTCGGCTACAACATCAACGAGAAGCTCAGCCTGTCCTTCGCGGCGATGAACATCAACGACGCCGAGGAGAAGGCCTATCTGATCGACAAGAGCCGCTGGCAGATGAGCTCGGCCACCGGTCCCAGCTACTACCTGTCGTTCCAGTACAAGATGTAACCGTCCGAACTCCGACCTTGTCCTCCCCGGAGGTCGGACGTTCACGGCCCCGCTCGTACCTGCAAGGCGAGCGGGGCCCTTCACTTCAGGCGCTGGCGGCTGTTCTCCGGCCCCAGCGTCCTTTTTAGGTTCAAGGCCAGGCGACCATGTTCACGTCCGTTTCCCGCCGTCAGGCCCTGTCGAGCGCCGCCGCCGCCGGTCTTCTGGGCCTTGCCAAGCCTGTTCTGGCCGCCGGGAAGACGGCGGGAGCGACGGCCGCGCGCGGGGTGCTGACCCGGCTGTTCGGCGAGCGCGCGGGCCGCGTCGCGCTGAGCCTGGAGCCTTCCACCGGCGCCAAGCCCTGGTATGCGGTCGAGAGCCGGGGCGGGACCGTCTCGGCGCGCGGCGACACGCCCGTGGCCCTGGCGCGCGGCGTCTATGCCTGGCTGCGCCAGACCGGCGCGGCCCATGTCAGCTGGGAAGGCGACCGCGTGGCCTTTCCCGCGCGGCCAGCCGATTTCGCCAGCGGCCGGGTGGAGAGCCCGTTCGCGCACCGCGCCTATCTCAACACCTGCACCTACGGTTACACCACGCCGTGGTGGGATTGGTCGCGGTGGAGCCGCGAGATCGACTGGATGGCGGTCCATGGGATCGACATGCCGCTGGCCATGGAAGGCCAGGAACATGTCTGGCGGGACCTGTGGCGCGAGGCGGGGCTGTCCGAGCCCGAGCTGGCCGACTACTTCTCCGGGCCGGCCTTCACCCCCTGGCAGCGCATGGGCAATATCGAGGGCTATCGCGCCCCGCTGCCCGCCGCCTGGATCGACAAGAAGAAGGACCTGCAGCGCAAGATCCTGGGCCGCATGCGCGAGCTGGGCATGACCCCGATCCTGCCGGCCTTCGGCGGCTATGTGCCAAAGGCCTTCGCGCTCAAACACCCCGAGGCCAAGATCTACCGCATGCGGCCGTGGGAGGGCTTCCACGAGACCTACTGGCTGGACCCGGCCGATCCGCTGTTCGCCAAGCTGGCCGCGTGGTTCGTGGCGCTCTACACCAAGACCTATGGAGCGGGGACCTACTATCTCGCCGACTCCTTCAACGAGATGCTGCCGCCCATCGCCGCCGACGGAGCCGACGCCCGCGCCGCCGTCTATGGCGACGGCACAGCCAATACAGCGGCGACCAAGGGCAAGGTCGAGGTCGATCCGGCGCTGAAGACCAAGCGCCTGGCGGCCTATGGCAAGGCGATCTACGATTCCATTCGCCGGAGCCAGCCGGACGCTGTGTGGGTGATGCAGGGCTGGCTGTTCGGGGCCGACCAGCATTTCTGGGACCCGGCGTCCATCGCCGCCTATCTCAGCCAGGTTCCCGACGACCGGCTGATGATCCTGGACATCGGCAACGACCGCTATCCCAACACCTGGCGCAACGCCCAGGCGTTCGGCGGCAAGCCGTGGATTTACGGCTATGTGCACAACTATGGGGCCAGCAATCCGGTCTATGGCGACCTCGACTATTATCGCCGCGACATCGCCGCCCTGACCGCCAATCCGGACACCAAGGCCCTGGCCGGTTTCGGCATGTTCCCCGAGGGGCTGCACAGCAACTCGATCGTCTACGAGGCGACCTACGACTTGGCCTGGAACGCGGGCGAGGCGTCGCTGCCGGCCTGGCTCTCGACCTACGCCAGGTCGCGTTACGGCCGGACCTCGCCCGAACTGGACGCGGCGCTGGGCCATCTGGTCGAGGCGGCCTACACGACCCGTTACTGGACCTCGCGCTGGTGGAAGAGCAAGGCGGGGGCCTATCTGTTCTTCAAGCGCCCGACGGCGACGATCCCCGACTTCCCGGGCCATCCTGGCGACCGCGCCAAGCTGGCCAAGGCGGTCCGCGCCCTGATCAAGTTGGGCCCGCAGCTCGCCGGACAGCCCCTGTTCGTCATCGATCTGGTCGACTCCGCGCGCCACCTGGCCAGCGAGGAGATCGACCTCTCGCTGCAGGCGGCCGTGACCGCCTATCGGCGCGGGGACCTAGCGGCCGGTGACCAGGCCCGCCAGCGGATCCAGGACCTGGCCCTGGCGATCGACGGCCTGCTCGGCGTTCAGCCCGAGACCCTGGCCACCTGGATCGACGATGCGCGCGCCTATGGCGACACGCCCGACGACGCCCGCGCCTATATCCTGAACGCCAAGGCCCAGGTGACGTTTTGGGGCGGGGAGGGCAACCTCAACGACTACGCCTCCAAGGCCTGGCAGGGCCTCTATCGCGACTTCTACCTGCCGCGCTGGTCGCGGTTCCTGGACGCCTTGCGAGCGGCGGGAACGGGGCGGTTCGACGAGGCCGTCGTGGTGCGCGACCTCATCACCTGGGAACATGCCTGGGTCGATCGCAACACCGTCTATCGCCGCGAGCGTCCGGCCGATCCGGTGGCGGCCACCCAAGCCCTTCTCGCCCGCATCGACCGGGCTTAGGACCGACATGGACAAGCCGACCTCCCGTTTCCTGTCCCTGGACGTGTTCCGGGGGCTGACCGTCTGCCTGATGATCATCGTCAACACGGCGGGACCCGGCGCGGAGCCGTATCCCTGGCTGGTCCACGCCAAGTGGTTAGGCTTCACCGCCGCCGACGTGGTGTTTCCGTCGTTCCTGTTCGCGGTGGGCTGCTCGATGGCTTTCGCCTTCTCGCGGCCGATCGCCCACGGTCCGTTCGCGGCCAAGGTGCTGCGGCGCGCGGCGCTGATCTTCCTGCTGGGCTTCCTGATGTACTGGTACCCGTTCGTCCGGAAGGTGGATGGGGCCTGGAGCCTGATCCCGTTCGGCGACACCCGGGTGATGGGCGTGCTGCAGCGGATCGCGCTGTGCTACGCCCTGGCCGCCTTCGCGGCGCGTTATCTGTCGCCGCTGAAGCTCGTGGCGCTCTGCGTCGTGCTGCTGGTCGGCTACTGGGGGATCCTGCTGGGCCTGAGCGATCCCGCCGCGCCGCTGTCCAAGCTGGGCAACGCCGGTACGCGCCTGGACCTGCTGGTGGTCGGCAAGAGCCATCTCTATCGCAAGGACGGCGGCTTCGATCCCGAGGGACTGCTGGGGACGCTGCCGGCGACGGTCAACGTGCTGGCCGGCTATCTGGCAGCGCGGTTCCTGAAGGACGCGCCGGAGCGCCGGCGAGCGATCCTCCGAATGGCGCTGGTCGGTGTCGCCCTGGCGGTGGCTGGCTTGGCCTGGAGCCCGCTGTTCCCGATCGCCAAGAAGCTGTGGACCAGCAGCTTCGTGCTGCTGACCGTTGGCATAGACCTGATGGTTTTGGCCGCCCTGACCGCTGTTCTCGAAGGCCGCGCGCCCAATCCGGCCACTCGGTTCTTCCAGGTGTTCGGGCTCAATCCGCTGGTGATCTACCTGTTCTCCGAGCTGTTCGTGATCTCGCTGCGCCAGTTCGAGGTCGCGCCGGGCGTCGATCTCTATGAGTGGGTCGGCAAGGCGGTGTTCCAGGCGGCTGTTCCCGGCGCGTTGGGTTCGCTGCTGTGCGCCGTCGCCTACATGCTGGTCTGCTGGCTGCTGGGCTATGTCATGGATCGTCGTGGAATCGTGGTGAAGCTCTAGCCGCCATGCGTATCGCCGCTTTTCTCATCGCCCTCGTACTCGCCGCGCTGACTGTCGCGCCCGCCATGGCAAGAGCGCCCGGCGAGCGCCTCGAGAAGGTGGTGATCCTCAGCCGCCACGGCGTGCGCGCCGCCATGTCGACGCCCGAGCGGCTAGGCGAGACCTCGGCGCGACCGTGGCCGCGCTTCTCGGTTCCGCCGGGGCATCTGACGAACAACGGCGCTGTGCTGACGACCTTGTTCGGAACCTATTATCGCCAGCTCTACGCCTCCGCAGGTTTGCTGACGGGCGCAGACTGCGGAGCGGTCTATTACTGGGCCAACGTCACTCAGCGCACCATCGCTACGGCCAAGGGGCTGTCCGAGGGCCTGTCGCCGGGTTGCGCCAGCGCCGTGCATACGGTGGGCGAAGGGCAAGCCGATCCGCTGTTCGAGCCGGTCAAGGCCGGCGTGGTCAAGCCCGACCTCGCCCTGGCCCGCGCCGCGGTGGCCGGCCGGGTCGGCGGCGACCTCACAGCCTGGAGCGCCGGCCACCGGGACGCCATCGAGAGCCTGGACAGCCTGCTGCTGCAGTGTGGCTCGCAACCGTGCCTGGCCAAGACTCCAGCGGGCAAGCGGCGGATCTTCGACGCCAAGCCCGCTTTCGTCGACGGCGACGAGACGGTTGGGATCGAAGGACCCGAGGCCTTCGCGTCGGGCGTCACCGAAAGCCTGCTGATGGCCTGGGCCGACGGCCAGGACTTCGCGGCCCAGGGCTGGATGGGCCTCGACGAGGCGGCGCTGCTGAAGGTCTTCGCGCTGCATCAGGCCGAATTCGACCTGCGCCTGCGCACGCCGTATGTGGCGCGCACCGTCAGCGGCTGGCTGGCGCAAAGGTTGGCGGCGACGCTGGCGCCGTCGGGCGAACCGCTGGCGATCGGCGAGCCCGGCTCGAAGGTCGTGGTGATCGTCGGCCATGACGGCACGCTGGCGACGCTGGGAGGGCTGCTGGGTCTGGAGTGGGCAACGCCAGGCTATCAGCCCAACCAGATCGCGCCGGGCGGAGCCCTGGTGTTCGAACGTTGGCGACGGGCCGACGGAAGCGTCGTGATCCGGGCCCGCTACACCACCCAGACCCTGGCCCAACTGCGCGGCAAGACGCCCCTGAGCCTCGCCGCGCCGCCGGCGGCCTCGCCAATCTTCATCCCGGGATGCAGCGAGGCCGGGCCGTCCTTCGACTGCCCCCTGGATCGTTTCCAGGCGATCGTGAAGGCGCGCCTCGACTAGTCGAGCATGAATGCGTCCGACGGCGGCGGCGTCGGCTTCTCCGCGGCTAGGGCCGCCTCGACCCGGCGCAGCAGGTCGGCCGGCTTGAACGGCTTGACCATGTAGCCGTCGGCGCCGGCGGCGAGGGCGGCCTTGACGGTGTCGATGTCGCCGCGCGAGGTCAGCATCATCACTGGCACCTTCGAGCGGCGATTGCGGCGCAGGACCTGCAGGACGTTCAAGCCGGACATGTCGGGCATCAGGATATCGAGCAGGACGAGCTGGGCGCGGGTGTGCTCGACCATCTTCAGGCCGGATTCACCGGTGCCGGCGCTGGCCACGACATAGCCGGCCTGGGTCAGGACGAGATCGGCGATCTGGCGGATCAGCGGATCGTCGTCGATCACGAGAATAGTCGCCGCCATGGTCGTTTCCTACGCTACTCGTTGATCCCGCGTCAGCTCGGCCAGCCAGGCCTGCGCGTCGTTGGCCGCCGCAGCCTTCAGCGCCAGGGCGCGGGCCAGGGCGGGACCATGGTCCTGACCGTCTTCGATCACCTGCTCCAGTTCGCGGCAAGCCTCCGAAAGCGCGATATAGCCTAACATGCCGACACCGCCGCACAGAGCATGGGCGTCTTCACGTGTTCGCGCGCGGTCGCCGTCGGTATGCAGCTTGGCGGCCAACTGGCCTTGCAGCGCCTTCAGGAGACTGATGACCGCGTTTGCGCCGAACTGGTCTTCCAATGCTTGGCGCCGTTGGGCCGCATCCTCCTCCGTCTCGACGGCGGGCGCGTTGTCGGCCAGGCTCAGATAGCGCTTGAGCACGGCTTCCAGGGCGCCGGGGTTGAGGGGCTTGGTCAGGTGGGCGTCCATGCCCGCCGCATCGCAGCGCGCCAGGTGCTCGACCGTGGCGCTGGCGGTCAGGGCCACGATCGGCAGGTTGGCATAGGACTGGCCCGAGGCGCGGATCTCCCGGGTGGCGGCGAAGCCGTCCATCACCGGCATCTGGCAGTCCATCAGGACCAGGTCGAACGGCTCGGCGGCGATCCGCTCGACCGCCTCGGCGCCGTTGCAGGCCAGGCTCACCGTGCAGCCCTGGTTGGACAGCAGGGCCATCATCAGTTCTCGATTGAGCTCGACGTCGTCGACCACCAGCACGCGCTTGCCGGCGAAGCCCTCGGCCTTTTCGGCGGGCGTGGCGGCGATGGTCTGGCGCGCCGCGATCGGCAGGGACATCTCGAACCAGAAGGTCGAGCCCTTGCCCAGGGCGCTGGCCACGCCGATCCGGCCGCCCATCAGTTCGATCAGCTGCTTGGAGATCGCCAGGCCCAGGCCCGTGCCGCCATAGTTGGTCGAGGTCGAGGCGTCGGCCTGGGCGAAGCGGTTGAAGAGACCGTTGATCTTGTCGGCGGCGATGCCGGTCCCGGTGTCGGAAACCTCGATACGGATGCGGATCGCGCCCGGCTCGACGAGGTCGCAGCGCAGTTGGGCGGTCACGCCGCCGCGCGACGTGAACTTCACCGCGTTGGACAGCAGGTTCAGCAGCACCTGGCGCAAGCGGCCGACATCGCCGATCACCATCGACGGGGCCGAGGTCGGCAGCAGGGCGCGCAGCGAGATGTCCTTGGCGGCGGCCTGCGGCTCGAGCATCGCCACGGTCTGCCCGACGAAGGCGGTGACGTCGAAGGGCGCGGCGTTCAGCTCCAGCGCGGCGGCTTCGAGCTTGGAGAAGTCCAGCACGTTGTCGATCACCGCGTGCAGGGCCTGGCCGGCGTTATGCACCAGGGCGACGCGGCGGCGGTCCTCGTCCTGCAGGCCCGACTGCTCGGTCAGCAGGCGCGAGAAGCCGATGATGCTGTTGAGCGGCGTGCGCAGCTCGTGGCTCATATTGGCCAGGAAGTCGGCCTTGGAGCGCATGGCGATCTCGGCGTCGAGACGCGCCTTGGCCAGGGCGTCTTCCTGTTCCTTCTGGGCTGTGACGTCGCGCACAACGTCCAGATACCCGGTGGGCTGGCCGGTCGGGCCGCGCAGAAGTGCGGGGCTGGACTCCAGCCACAGCCAGCGATCCTCGGTCCTGTGCTTGCCCCGCCAACGCACGCGCCGGGCGGGCTCGCCCCGGAACAGCGCGTGGAAGGTCGCCTCCATGGCCGGCTGGTCCTCGGCGTGGGCGAAGCTGGAAGCCTTCAGGCCCATCAGGCTCTCGACCTCGTACCCGGCGAGCGTCTCGATGGCCGGCGAGACGAAGGTGATCAGGCCCTGCAGGTCGCTGGTGACGATGACGTCCGTGGCGTTGTGGGCCATCAGCTTGTAGCGGCGGTCGCTTTCGCGGGCGGCGTCCTCGGCGACCTTCAGGTCGGTGACGTCGACCAGCACGCTGAAGGCGCTGACCGCCTTGCCGGCCTGCCAGCGGATGTGGCCGCGCAGCATGATGTGGCGCACCTGGTCGCCGGGCAGCAGCAGACGATAGCTGGTGTCGAACACCTCCGCGCCACGCTCCAGGGCGTGCTCATACGCGTCGCGGACCTGCTTGTGGTCTTCGGGATGGCGGCGCGACAGCATCAGGTCGTAGTCCGGCTCGTGCTCTTCCGGGTCCAGGTCGAGGATGGTCCAGATCTCGTCCGACCAGGTCATGGCCTGGGTCTCGATGTCGAAGGTCATGTAGCCCATGTGGGCCATCTTCTCGGCCGACCGCATCAGGGTGTTGGCCAGCAGGGCGGCGCGCTCGGCGGCCTCGGCAGTCTGCTGGGCGGCGGTCAGCGCGGCCTCGTGCTCCATCCGCTCGGTGACGTCGCGAATGACGTCCGAGGTCTCCAGCAGCGCGCCGTCGAGTGGGGCGCGGACGCCTTGAGGCTGGGATTCCAGCCAGATCCAGCGGCCGTCCTTGTGGCGGGCGCGATAGAGCAGGCGGCTGTCGATGGTCTCGCCCTGGCGGAGGCTGACCAACGCGCCGTGGATCAGGGCGTAGTCGTCGGGATGGATCAGCCAGCCGAGGGTGCGGCCCTCCATCTCCCGCGGGGCGTAGCCGAGGGTCGACTTGCAGGCCGGATTGACCGAGAGGCAGACGCCATCCGGATCGAGACGCAGGACGATGTCGGACGCCTTGGCGGCGATCTCGGCGTAGCGGCTTTCCAGGTGGGTCCGCTGCATCTCGGCCAGCTTGGCGTCGGTATGATCGGTCAAGGTGCCGAACAGGGCTACGACCGCGCCGGTCTCGTCGCGCTGGCACATCACATGGCCGCCGGTCAGGCGCATCTCGCCCGTGGCGCGGAAGATGCGGATTTGCTCCTGGGAGTAGTCCTCGCCATGGTTGATGGCGCGGTCGACCAGCCGCTGGCATTCGGGCGCGTCGTCCGGATGGACCCTGGCCATGGCGGCCGAGAGATCAGTGTCGGCGGCCGGATCGACGCCGAAGATCTCGTACATCTGGCGCGACCAGGTGAAGGCGCCCGTGGGGATGTCCAGCGTCCAGTGGCCCAGCTTGGCCACGGTGGTGGCGGTCTCCAGCTTCAGCGCTTCGCTCTCGGCCGCGCGGAGGGCTCCGGCCAGCGAGGCTTGCAGCTTGCGGGCGGTGGCGCGCTGATTGGCGACCGGCAGGCTGGCCAGGATCGATACGGCCAGGAAGGTCTGCAGCACGATGATGCGCTCGGACGGATCACCGTGGATCAAACCGATGGGACCGTGGCCGCTGAGGCTGAAGGCGATGCCCAGCAGGGCTGTGATCAGCACACCCATGGCCGCGCCGAACAACTCCAGCCGCCAGGTCACCAGCATCAGCGCAGGCGGCACCAGGAACAGCAGCGGATAGCGCGACTGGCCGAAGGTGACGCAGACCACGGCGCACAACACCAGCAAGGTCCAACCGTGCTGCCTGAACTTCGGCTCGTCAGCGCCGCGCGGTTCGGTGAGCAGCAACAGGCAAGGCGTCAGGGTCAGGAAGCCCAGGATGTGGGCGAAGATCCACACGGTCAGGCTGGGCAGCACTTCGTCGCCGTTGAACAGGTCCAGACCCGAAGAGGCCAGGATGGACGCGCCGCCCGCGCTGGCTGCCGCCGCCATGGCGAACTGCATCAGATGGGCTGTGCGGCTGATGTCGAAACGCGGTCCGACCACGCGGCGGATCAGCAACGCACAGGCCAGGATTTCCAGGACGTTGACCGTCGCCAGGGTCAGGCCGACGCTGAGCTTGTCGCCGATCAGCAGGTTGGCCAAGACGTTGGCCGCGAAGCCCGCGCTGGCGATGATGGGCCACTGGCGTGCTGGCGAGCGCAGGTAGAAGCAGAGGACGGCGGCGTTGGCGAACCAGATCGGCGACACGCGGCCCACGGAGCGCGGAACCAGCACGCAGCCGATCGCCAGCACGAAGACCGTTGCGAAGATGATCGCCGCTTTTGGGCTCAGGCCCAGGGGCTTGCGGACTCGCAACGCTGTCATCGGAAAACTCATGCCGACAGAAGGCGGGTTTCCTGGAAAGGACGCGTAAACGATGGCGATCGCGCCATGTGGCACAATGTCGCGATGAGCGATCGGCGTTCGATCAAGTTGAGGTAGAGGTCAGCTGGCCCAGCGATTGATGGCGCTGAGGGCCTGTTCCGGAGAGAAGGGCTTGAGCAGGAAGCCCTGCGCGCCGGCCTGCAGCGCGGCCGAAACACGATCCAGGCGGCCCGAGCCGGTCATGACTAGGATCGGGGTTTCCTCGCAGTCGGGCAGTGAACGCAGCATCCGCACAAGTTCCTCGCCGCTGGTGTCGGGCATGCGGATGTCGATCAGGAACAGCGTCGGCGATCGGCGCTGGGCGGCCGTGATCATCGCCTCGGCCTCGCCGAAGCATTCGACGACATAGCCGCCCGGCGCCAGAGCGTGCTCAAGGAACGTCCGAACCAGGCCGTCGTCGTCGATCGCGTAGATCAGCTTGGCCTGGATCAATGAGAGCTTCCGGTCATGACGTCACGTGTCGCACTTCGCCATCAACGTGAGCGAAAGACAACGCGGGGCCTACTCCAGGTTTTGCAGCGCACAATATCGCGTCACGACGCGGTCCAGCCGCCGCCCAGCGCCTGGATCAGCGCCACTGCCGTGGTGCGGCGCGAGATGGCCGCCTGCAGCAGCGAACGCCGCGCCGACAGGGCCGAGGCCTGGGCCGTGACCACGTCGGTGTAGGGGACCTGGCCGGCCTTGTACTGGTTGAGCAGCATCTGCTCGGTCTGGTCAGCGGCGGTCGAGGCGGTCTGCAGCAAGGCGTATTGGCGTTCCAGCACCCGGGTGGCGGTCAGCTGGTTCTCGACGTCCTGGAAGGCGGTCAGCACCGTCTGGCGATAGTCGGCCACCGTGCCGTCGTAGCTGGCGCGGGCCTGCTCGACCTGGGACTTGCGGGCCCCGGCGTCGAACAGGGTCTGGGCCGCCGACAGGCCCAGCGACCAGGTATTGGCGGAGGCCGAGAACAGGTCGCCCAGGCGCGTGGCGTTGCTCTGGCCCGAGCCGCTGAGCGACAGGGTCGGGAAGAAGGCGGCGCGGGCCACGCCGATCTCGGCGTTGGCGGCGGCGACGCGCCGCTCGGCGGCGGCGATGTCGGGGCGGCGCTCCAGCAGGGCCGAGGGCACGCCAACCGGCACGTCCGGCAGCCTGGCGGTCCAACTGGGATCGGCGGCGATGCGGAAGGCGCTGGGCGACTCGCCGACCAGTACGGCGATGGCGTTCTCGTAGGTCGCCCGCGTCTGCTCGAGCCCGGCGAGACTGGATTGGGCGTTGGCCAGCTGGCTTTGCGCCTGCAGCACGTCGGACTTCGGCGAGATCCCGGCCGCATAGCGGTTCTGGGTGATCTCCAGCGTGCGGCGATAGCCCTCGACGGTCGATGAGACCAGAGCGATCTCGGCGTCGCTCTGGCGCAGGCCCAGATAGTTCACGGCCAGTTCGCCCTGGGCCGACAGCTGGGCGCCGGCCAGGTCGGCGGCGCTGGCCTGGGCCCCGGCCTTGGCGCTGCTGACGCCCGAGCGGATGCGGCCCCACAGGTCCGGCTCCCAGCTGGCGCCGATGCCGACCTGATAGCTCTCGCCGCGCGAATTGGAGCCCGAGCCGCCGCCGGTCTTGGTCGCCGAGCCTGACAGGTCGACGGTGGGGAACAGCGCCGAGCGCTGCTCCCGCACCAAGGCGCGGGCCTGGCGATAGGCGGCCTCGGCGGCGGCGACGGTCTGGTTGGAGATGTTGATGCGGCCGGCCAGGGCGTCCAGCTGCGGATCGCCGAACAGGGTCCACCAGTCGCCGCGATCCAGATGATCGGACGGGGCGGCGGTTTTCCAGCCGTCCAGAGCCTTGAAGCTGGCGGCGGTGGTCGCGACGGTCGGGCGCTCATAGGCGGGACCGACAGAGCAGGCCGACAGGGCGATCAGCGACGCGGCGCAGGCCAGGCGGGTGAGGAGGGACATCAGGCGGGCTCCGGCGCGGCGGGGGTGTGGGTCAGGTGGCGCTCGTCGCGCGCCTTGCCCCTCAGGCGGTCGAGATAGACATAGACGACCGGGGTGGTGATCAGGGTCAGCAGCTGGCTGGCGATCAGGCCGCCGATGATGGCGATGCCCAGCGGGCGACGCAGTTCGGCGCCTTCGCCAAAGCCGATGGCCAGGGGCAGGGCTCCCAGCGCGGCGGCCAGGGTGGTCATCAGGATCGGCCGGAAGCGCAGCAGGCTGGCCTCGCGCACCGCTTCCAGCGCCGTCAGCCCGCGACTGCGCTGGGCCTCCAGCGCGAAGTCGATGATCAGGATGGCGTTCTTCTTGACGATGCCCAGCAGCAGGAAGACGCCGATCAGGGCGATGATCGAGAATTCCATGCCGAACATCAGCAGGGCCAGCACCGCGCCGACGCCGGCGGCGGGCAGGGTGGACAGCACCGTCACCGGGTGGACGTAGCTCTCGTAGAGGATGCCCAGCACGATGTAGATGGCGATGATCGCCGCGCCGATCAGCAGCGGCTGCTGCTTCATCTGTTCCGAATAGCTGCGGGCGCTGCCCTGGAAGCTGCCGCGCACGCTGGTCGGCATGCCGATGTCGGCCTCGGCCTGCTTGATCGCCGCCTGGGCCTGGCTGAGCGACACGCCCTCCGGAAGGTTGAACGACACGGTGGTCGCCAGCTCGGCGTTCTGGTGGTTGATCGAGGTCGGCGTGGCGTTCTGGGAAACGCTGGCGATCGCGCTCAACGGCACCATCGGCGTGGCCGCGGTGTTCAGCGCCGCGCCGGTCGAGGCGTCGCGCAGGCCCGGATTGACGCTGGTCGCGCCGGAGCTCGACGTGGTCGAGGTGTCCGTGCTGGTCGTCGTCGAGCCGCTGTTGCTGGAGGGCACATAGATGTCGCTCAGCGCCTCTGGGCCCTGGGCGAACGGCTTGGCCCATTCCATGATCACGGCGTACTGATTGACGTCCTCATAGATGGTCGCGACCTGGCGCTGGCCGAAGGCGTCGTACAGCGTGTTGTCGACGGCGCGGGGCGTGACGCCCAGGCGCGAGGCGCTGTCGCGGTCGATGGTCACCAGGGTCTCGACCCCGTTCTCCGACTGGTCGGAGTCGACGTCGCTCATGACGTCGGTGTGGGTCTTCATCGCCTCGCCCAGCTTGGCGGCCCAGGTCTTGAGGTCGGCGCTGGAGTCGCTGGTCAGAGTGTACTGGTAGGTCGAGTTGCTGGACCGTCCGCCCATCCGCAGATCCTGCACCGGATTGAGGAAGATGCTGACGCCGGTCACCTTCTGCAGCTTGGGCCGCAGGCGGGCGATGACGGCGGCGCTCTTTTCCTTGCGCTGCCCGACCGGCTTGAGATTGACGAACATGAAGCCGCCGCCGGCTCGCGCCCCGCCGGTGAAGCCGACAACGGTGTCGACGGCGGGATCCTTGCGGATGATCTCGACCACGGCCCGCAACTTCTGCTGCATGGCCTGGAACGAGACGCTCTCGTCGGCCCGGATGCCGGCCATCAGCTGGCCGTTGTCGGTCTGCGGGAAGAAGCCCTTTGGCACGGCGATATAGAGCCATGCGGTCATCGCCATTACCGCGAACAGGATCACGATGACGATCGGCTTGGCGCTCAGCGCCCAGTCCAGGCTGCGCTCATAAGTGCGATGGACGCGGTCGAAGGCCCATTCGAAGAACCGCGCGATGCGGCCTTCCTGGAAGCCTTCAGGGCGCGGCCGCAGCATGTAGGCGCACATCATCGGCGTGGTGGTCAGGGAGATCACCAGCGAGATCATCACCGCCGCCGACAGGGTGACGGCGAACTCGCGGAACAGGCGTCCCACCTGGCCGCCCATGAACAGCAGCGGGATGAAGACCGCGACCAGCGAGATGCTGATCGACAGCACGGTGAAGCCGACTTCCTTGGCCCCCAATGTGGCGGCCTTGAAGCGGTCCATGCCCTGCTCGATGTGGCGCTGGGTGTTCTCCAGCACCACGATGGCGTCGTCGACCACGAAGCCGGTCGCTACGGTGATGGCCATCAGGCTGAGGTTGTTGAGCGAGAACCCCAGCAGGTACATCACCCCGAACGTGCCCAGCAGCGAGACGATGGTCGCCGCCGCCGGGATGAAGGTGGCGCGGGCGCTGCGCAGGAAGGCGCTGACCACCAGCACGACCAGGATGATCGAGATCAGCAGGGTGACCTCGATCTCCTTCAGCGAGGCGCGTATCGAGTTGGTGCTGTCGGACGCCACCTGCACCTTGATGTCGCCGGGCAGCTGGGCGCGCAGTTCGGGAAGGGTGGCGCGGACGCTGTCGACCGTTTCGATGATGTTGGCGCCCGGCTGGCGGGTCAGCAGCACGATGATGGCGGGCTTGCCGTTGAAGAGGCCCAGGGTGCGGGTGTCGGCGACGCTGTCGGTGACGCTGGCGACGTCCGACAGCTTGACGCCCGCGTCGCCGCGCCAGGCGACCAACAGGCCGGCATAGTCGGCCGCCTTGCGTCCGCCGCTGCTGGTATAGACCTGGAACCGGCGGCCATCGCCCTCGACCGCGCCCTTGGGGCGGTTGGCGTTTGCCGACTGGATGGCCGCGCGGACGTCCTCAAGACTGACGCCGTACTTGTTGAGCAGGAACGGGTTGATCGAGATCCGCACCGCCGGCAGCGAGCCGCCGCCGATCTCGACGTCGCCGACGCCCTTCACCTGCGACAGGCGCTGGGCCACCACGTTGGAGACGGCGTCGTAGATCTGGCCCGGCGTCTTGGTGTCCGAGGTCAGGGCCAGGATGATCACCGGCGAGTCCGACGGGTTGGCCTTGCGGTAACTGGGATTGCTCTTCAGCGTCGAGGGCAGGTCGCCGCGCGCGGCGTTGATGGCGGCCTGGACCTCGCGGGCCGCGCCGTCGATCTTGCGGTTGAGGTCGAACTGCAGGGTCACCCGCGTCGAGCCGTTCGAGCTCTGCGAGGTCATTTCGGTGACGCCCGAGATCACGCCCAGCCGGCGCTCCAGCGGCGTGGCGACGCTGGAGGCCATCACCTCGGGGCTGGCGCCAGACAGACTGGCCGACACCGAGATGGTCGGATAGTCCACCTGCGGCAGGGGCGAGACCGGCAGCACGAAGAAGGCCGCGATCCCGGCCATGGCCAGGCCGACGGTCAGCAGGACGGTGGCGACCGGCCGCCGGATGAAGGGCGCCGAAAGGTTCAAGACGGCGCCCCCGGGATCGGGTCGGTCACGCGGTCGGGGTCGAGGTTCTGGTCGCGCTCGCGCTTGCGGGACGGGGCCAGGCGGTCGAAGGCCAGGTAGACGACGGGGGTCGTGAACATGGTCAGCAGCTGGCTGACCAGCAGGCCGCCGAAGATGGCGATGCCCAGCGGGCGGCGCAGCTCGGCCCCGTCGCCGAAGCTCAGCATCAGCGGCACGGCGGCGAACAGGGCCGCCAGGGTGGTCATCAGGATCGGGCGGAAGCGCAGGATGGCGGCCTGGAAGATCGCGTCCTGAGGTGACTTGCCTTCGTCGCGTTCGGCGCTGATCGCGAAGTCGATCATCATGATCGCGTTCTTCTTGACGATGCCGATCAGCAGGATGATCCCGATGATGCCGATCACGCCCAGGTCGTTGCCGGTGATCCACAGCGCCAGCAGCGCGCCGACGCCGGCCGACGGCAGGGTCGACAGGATGGTCAGCGGGTGGATGTAGCTCTCATAGAGCACGCCCAGCACGATGTAGACGCAGACCACGGCCGCCAGGATCAGCCACAGCTGGTTGGACAGCGAGTTCTGATAGGCCCCCGCGGCGCCCAGGAAGGTGCTGCTGACCGAGGTCGGCATGTCGATGTCGACCATCGCCTGCTTGATCTGGCTGACCGCCTTGCCCAGCGAGACGCCGGGCGCGGTGTCGAAGCCGATGGTGGTGGCCGGGAACTGGGCGACGTGGGTCACCTGCAGCGGCGCGGTCTGTTCCTTGATGGTCGAGAACGCCGACAGCGGAGCCGGCGCGCCGCCGCCGGTCTTCAAGTGCAGCAGGCCCAGTGACGACGGATCCTTCAGCAGGCCCGGCTTGGCCTCCAGGATCACCCGGTACTGGTTGGTCTCGGTGAAGATCGTCGAGACGATCCGTTGGCCAAAGGCGCTATAGAGGGCGTCGTCGATGTCCGAGGCGGTGATCGACAGGCGCGCGGCGGTGTCGCGGTCGATGTCGACATAGGCCGCAGAGCCCGTGGCGCTGGCGTCCGAATAGATGTTGCGGACCGCTTTGACCTTGGCCAGCTGAGCCGTCAGCTTGCCGGCCCATTCCTGCACGGTGGCCGTGTCGGCGCCTTCCAGAGACAGCCGATACTGTGTCGGGCCCGTCTCGGCGTCGATGGTCAGGTCCTGGGTCGGTTGCAGGTAGAGGGTCACACCCGGCACCTGGGCCACACGGGCCCGCAGCCGCTGCATGATCTTTTCCTGCGATCCGCTGCGGTCCTTCTTCAGGTTGATCAGCATCTGGCCGGTGTGGAGCATCGAATTGTTGGCGCCGTCGACGCCGATGAACGAGCTCAAGGTGTCGACCGCCGGGTCTTCGAGGATGGCGGCGGCGGCCTGCTGCTGCAGGGTGGCCATGCGGTCGTAGGAGACCGATTTCTCGACTTCCGTGCGGGCTTGCAGCTGGCCGGTGTCCTGGGTCGGGAACAGGCCCTTGGGGATGATGATGTAGAGCAGGGCGGTCAGGGCCAGGGTGGCGACGGCGACCACCAGGGTGGCGCGCTGGCGCTCCAACACCCAGGCCAGGCCGCGCTCGTACTTGGCCTCGACTTTCTCAAACAGGCGCTGGGATTTCAGGGCAAGGCCGCGCGGCTCCTTCTCGTCGGCGTGCGACTTCAGCCAGCGGGCCGACAGCATCGGCGTCAGGGTCAGGGAGACCACGGCCGAGATCAGGATGGTGATGGCCAGGCTGACGGCGAACTCGCGGAAGAGGCGTCCGACGACGTCGCCCATGAACAGCAGCGGGATGAGCACCGCGATCAGCGAGATGGTCAGCGAGATGATGGTAAAGCCGATCTCGCGCGCGCCCTTCAGCGCGGCCTCCATCGGTTTCTCGCCTTTCTCTAGATGGCGGGCGATGTTCTCGATCATGACGATGGCGTCGTCGACCACGAAGCCGGTCGCGATGGTCAGGGCCATCAGGCTCAGATTGTTGAGGCTGTAGCCCAGCAGGTACATCACCCCGCAAGAGCCGATCAGCGAGATCGGCACGGCCAGGCTGGCGATCAGCGTGGCGCGCGGGCTGTGCAGGAAGAAGAAGATCACCAGCACGACCATGATCACGGCCAGCACCAGCTCCATCTCCACATGCTCGACTGAGCTGCGGATGCCGGTGGTGCGGTCGGCCAGGACAGCGACCTTCAGGCTGCCGGGCAGGCTGGCCTCAAGCTCGGGCAACTTGGCCTTGATGGCGTCGACGGTCTTGATGACGTTCGCGCCCGGCTGGCGCTGGACGTTGACGATGATCGCCGGGGTGGCGTTGGCCCAGGCCCCCAGCTTGGTGTTCTCGGCGCTGTCGACCACCTGGGCGATGTCGCGGATGCGGATCGGCGCCTGGTTCTTGTAGGTGACGATCAGGCTGGAATAGTCTTCGACCGTCAGCAGCTGGTCGTTGGCGTTGATGGTGTAGGTGCGGGTGGGACCGTCGAAGCTGCCCTTGGCGCTGTTGGCGTTGGCCGCGTCGATGGCGCTCTGCACGTCCGACAGGGTGATGCCGTACGAGGCCATGGCCTGGGTGTCGGCCTGGATGCGGATCGCCGGACGCTGGCCGCCGCTGAGCGAGACCAGGCCCACGCCCGAGACCTGGCTGACCTTCTGGGCCAGGCGAGTGTTGACCAGGTTCTGCACCTCGGTCAGGGGTAGGGTGTCGGAGGTGATGGCCAGGGTCAGCACCGGCGCGTCGGCCGGATTGACCTTGGCGTAGACCGGTGGGGCGGGCAGGTCGGCCGGCAGCAGGCTGTTGGCCCCGTTGATGGCCGCCTGGACCTCCTGCTCGGCGACGTCGAGCGTCTCGCCCAGATTGAACTGCAGGGTGATGACGGATGCGCCGGCCGTGCTGACCGAGCTCATCCGCGACAGGCCCGACATCTCGCCCAGCTGGCGCTCCAGCGGCGCTGTAACCGTCTGGCTCATCACCTCGGGGCTGGCGCCCGGATAGAGGGTCTGGATCTGGATGGTGGGATAGTCGACCTGGGGCAGGGCCGACAGCGGCAGCAGTCGGAAACCGACCAGGCCGGCCAGGACGATGGCCGCCATGAACAGGGCCGTGGCGACCGGCCGCTCGATGAAGGGACGCGAGGGATTCATCGGTGCGGCCTATTCGGGCCGACGACGCTGCTGGCCGCCTTCCGGACGCTTGCCCTTGCCCTGACCCTTGCCGGCGCCCTTGGCCGCCTGGCCGGGCAACTGCACCTTGCCGCCTTCGGTGAGGCGATCGCCACCCTCGGTGATGACCTTGTCGCCGACCTTCAGGCCGCTGGTCACCGAGACCTGGGTGGTGGTTGACGGGCCGGGCGTGACCTTGCGCTTGGTGACGGTCTGGTCGCTGTTCAGCAGCCAGACGAAGCCGCCGTCGGAGCCCTGGCGCAGGGCCGTGGCCGGGATCACGATCGCGCCGCGCACGGTGTCCAGCTCCAGCCGCACATTGACGAACTGACTGGGGAACAGCGTTCCGCGCGCATTGGCGAAGCGGGCCTTGGCCTTGACCGTGCCGGTGCCGGTGTCGACCAGGTTGTCGAGGGTCGAGAAGGTCCCGCGATCCAGCGTCGTGGTGCGGGTGCGGTCCAAGGCCGTCACCGGCAGGGTCGCGCCGCTGTTGGCGCGCGCGCCGATGCGGGGCACGTCGTCCTGGGGCACGGTGAACTCGACGTCGATGGGCGTGACCGTGGTGATCACCGCCACGCCGGCGGTGTCGCCCGCGCCGATATAGTTGCCGACATCCGTCACGCGCAGGCCGACGCGGCCGCTGACCGGGGCGATGACCCGAGCATAGCCGACATTGAGCTGAGCGGTGCCGACGGCGGCGCGGTCGGTCATCACCGTGCCTTGCAGTTGCTTGACGGTGGCGGCCTGGGTGTCGACCTCCTGGCGGGCGATGGAGTCCTGGGTCAGCAGGGTCTGGTAGCGCGCCAGGGTGACGCGAGCGCTTTCCAGCTGGGCCTGGTCGCGGGCCAGGTTCCCTTGCGCCTGCAGTAGCGCCATCTGGAAGGGACGGGGATCGATCTGCACCAGCACCTGGCCGGCCTTGACCATCTGGCCTTCGCGGAACAGCACCTGGGTGATGACGCCCGACACCTGAGGCCGCACGGTGACCGTCGCCGCGGGGGTGACGGTGCCTAGGGCCTCGATGATCACGGGCAGGTCGGCCGAGGTCGCCGTGGCCACCGCGACCGTGCTGGCCGGGCCGCGACGTCCGCCGCCGCCGCCGGGGCCGCCCGGGCCGCCGAAGCCGCCCGCGCCGCCAGCCGGTTCCTTGTGGATCAGCGTCCAGGCCAGCCACGCCACGCCGACCAGGGCGAGGATCGCGATCACGCCGCCGACGATGCGTCCGGTGCGGCTGACCGGGCGGGCGGGGGCGGAGATGTTTGCGGTCATGGGAATCTCGGCAGGAGCGACCACGCGAGTGGACGAGGCTTGGAGCGTGGCGAGCCACGTCGACGAAACGGCAGCGCAAGCCAAACGGAGCTTGAGTGTTGGAAGTTCCGTTGGGACTTGCTCGCAAGGCGTGATGGCGCTCGCGCATTGCCGCCGTGTTTCCGTCGGGTAACGAACAAAACCCAAAATGTGGCCGTGGCGGTGGTTCAGGCCTGCATCGGACCCGTTCGGGGTCCCGGAATCGGCTGACCTGTGGGAAACAGGCTTGCGATTAAGCCCGGTATCGCTCCAACGTGGGCCCGGTAACCAAATTCCGAACGAAACCAGAGACTCACGCCGGGGATATGATGACTGCGAACCAAGACAACGACGCCGGCTCGAGCGTGGCCGCCATCCTCGCCGCCGTTTCGGCGGAAATGGCCATCGCGGCTCAGGCCTGCGGCGAGCTGGACGGCGCGCTGGGTCAGATCCTCGAGGCGGCGCCGCCCGAGGTGCAGATGGCCGCCATGCAGAAGCTGCACATGGTCGACCTGCTGGCCCAGCACATCACCGCGGTGACCGACTTCACCCACCGCCTGTCGCTGATCGCCTCGTCCGACGACAAGCTGGCCGTTGACGACGCCCTGTCGGCGATCACCCTGGGCGCGGTCGCCGAACGGCTGCGGGGCAGCCTGGAAAAGGCATAGGCCATGGCCGACGGCGATCTCTTCGGGCTGATGGACGCGCCGACGCCGGCGACCAACCAGCTCTTCGCCCTGATGATCTATCCGGTTCCCGAGGCGGGGCTGGCGGCGCAGGATCGCGGTCGCACCTACAAGTCTGACCTGCGCCTGGGCGGCAGCGTGTTCCCGCTGGACCGCATGCACATCTCGCTGGGCAAGTTCGAGGTCAGGGAGCGCGTCGAGAGCTTCGTCGAGCGCGTCTCCCGCGCGATCGCCAAGCTGCGGATCGCGCCGTTCGAGGTGGTCTTCGACCAGATCGGCGGGTTCAACAGCGGCAACGTGGTCTTGCAGGGGCAGGAGGGGCTAGACGCCCTGAGAGCGTTCCGTGAGGCCGTGCGCCTGGCCCTGGCCTGGGAAAAGCTGGAAAAGGAAATGCCGCGCCAGTTTACGCCGCACATGACGGTGATCTACGGCCAGCCCGGCGAAGAGGTGGCCACGATCGAGCCGGTGCGCTGGATGGTTCGGGAGTTCGTGCTGGTCATCAGCCACCAGGGCGAAAGCCGCCACGAGGTGCTGGCCCGCTTCCCGCTGGTCGGCTGACTTGCATCGCGCCGGGCGCGGCGCTACCCCTCGCGGCTCAGTCGGCGAGAGGTGGGGACCTTGGGCGTTACGATCTACGGCATCAAGGCGTGCGACACGATGAAGAAGGCGCGGACCTGGCTCGACGAGCACGGCGTCGCCCATGCCTTCCACGACTACAAGGTTTCTGGAATCGATCGCGCTAGCCTGGAGCGATGGACCCGCGAGCTGGGCTGGGAGACGGTGATCAACCGCTCGGGCACGACCTTCCGCAAGCTGAGCGACGCCGACAAGCAGGACCTGGACGCCGACAAGGCCATCGCCCTGATGCTGACCCAGCCCTCGATGATCAAGCGGCCGGTGCTGGACGTGGACGGCGCGCTGACCGCCGGTTTCAAGCCGGACGTCTATGCCCGCGTCCTCGGAAAGGCCGCTTAGCGCCATTCGGCTTTGCCGAAATCGCGAGTCGGACGACTTTAGAGCGACAAACAGAGCTGGACCGGGCTATTTCAGCCTAGGACGTCCGTCTCGACTAGAAGAACGCAGGAACCAGAGCGTGGGAGCCCATCCCGTCCCGTCGTACGACATGGTCATTTTCGACTTCGACGGCACGCTGGCCGACAGCGCCGCGTGGATGATCCGCGCCGTCAATCCGATGGCCCGCCGGTTCGGCTTCAAGACCGTCACGGATGAAGAGATCGACATGCTCCGGGGGCGGAGCACGCGCGAGGTGATCCGCTATCTGGGCATCTCGCCCTGGAAGCTCCCGATGATCGCCGCGCACGGCAAGAAGATGATGGCCGCCGACAGCGGCTCCATCCCGCTGTTCCCCGAGACGGCTCCGATGCTGAAGGCCCTGCACGACGCGGGCCTGCGCCTGGCGGTGGTCAGCTCCAACAGCGAGCAGACGATCCGCGCGGTGCTGGGCCCCGACCTTTCGGCCCTGATCAGCCAGTTCGCCTGCGGCGCGTCGCTGTTCGGCAAGGCGCGCAAGTTCCGCAAGGTGACCTCGGGCCACGTTTCGCGCGACAAGGTGATCTGCATCGGCGACGAGACGCGCGACATTGAGGCCGCCCGCGCCATGGGCCTGGCCAGCGGCGCGGTGACCTGGGGCGCGGCCAAGCGCGCGATCCTGGTCGAGCACGCGCCCACGATCGTCTTCGAGAACCCCTCGGAAATTATTTCGCATCTGGCTGCATCCAAGCAGACCGTCGGCGCCGACTAATCCTCAGAAGACGCGAGGGGCTCGCGTCGCACCGAGGATTTTTCGATGTTCGAGCTGTTCCAGGCCTATTGGTGGCTGATGTTCCCGATGAGCTGGTTCGTGGTCGGCGCCTGGCGCAACTGGCTGTCCTACCGCGCCGAGCGCGACGCCATGGACGTGCTGGCGACCTACGCCCGCAACGGTCGCGAGCCGCCGGCCGAACTGATCGCGCGCGTGGGCCGCTAGGCACGGGTTTCGAGGGGCAAGACGATGGAAGACCTGTTCAAGCAGTACTGGTGGCTTCTGTTCCCGCTGAGCTGGTTCGTGTTCGGCGCCTATCAGAGCTGGCTGTCCTACCGCGCCAACCGCGATACGCTGGACCTGCTGAAGTCCTACGCCGCCAACGGCCGTGATCCGCCGCCCGAGCTGGTGGCCCGGCTGAACAAGCGCTGGAACGACGATGACGACGATCACGACGACCGTCCGCGCCGTCGTCGCCACTATCGCCGCTACCGCTACGGCGGCGATCATCCGGCCTATCAGGTGGTGCTGTTCGGCGTGCTCTGCGCGGGCTTCAGCTATGCGACCTACACCGATCTCTTCGGAGCCGGGGAGGCCTTCATCATCGTGGCCTTCGTGATGGGCGCGCTGAGCCTGGCGTCGCTGGTCTCGGTGTTCCTCGGCCGCGGACCCAAGGTCTGATGGACGCGCCGCTCGTAAGGGCGGCGAGGGCCGGATCCCAGGCGGCGTTCTCCCGACTGGTCGCGCTGCACGAAAAGCCCCTGCGGGGCTTCCTGCGGAAAAACGGCTGGCTGGCCGACGCCGACGACATCGCCCAGGACGCCTTCGTGGCGGCCTGGACCAGCCTGGGACGGCTTCGCGCCGACGACGGCTTTCGCGCCTGGCTCTATGGCATCGCCTGGCGCAAGGCCCTGGACCATCGCCGCGCCGCGTCGCGCTCGGCGCGCCGTGATGAGGAATGGCGCGGCCAGGAGGCTCAGGAAGCCCCGGGCCAGGTCGCCGGAGAGGATCGCATGGCCCTGGAGACCGCCCTGGCCGCCTTGCCCGAAGACCAGCGCGCCTGCGTGACCCTGTGCCTGGGCCAGTCCTGGTCCCACGCCGAGGCCGCCGACGCCCTGGGCCTGCCGCTGGGCACTGTTAAGTCGCATGTGACGCGTGGTCGTGAGAGACTGCTCGCCGTTCTGGGAGAACCGTCATGACGCCCGACGATCGCTTGAGCGCCTTTCTGGGCGAGACCCCTGCGCCGGCCGTGGCCGACGTCTTCGTGGCCGAGGTGATGGAGGCGGTCGAGCGCCGCGCCTTCCTCGACCGGGTGCTGGCCATCGGCGCCGGAGCCCTGACCCTGGCGGTGGTGCTGTGGGCTTGCTCGCCGGTGCTGAACCTAGCCGTCGAGACCCTGGCGCCGACACTGCTGCCAGTCGCGGGCATCCTGGCCTTTACCTTGTGCGTGGCGGCGGCCGGGGCCCGGTTGCTGCAGCGGGACTAGCTTACGAAAGTTTCATCCGGGCGGGCGCCTCCAAACAAGGTCTCCGGCGCCTCTTATCATCAGAAGGCGGCGCTGAATGGATCGCGCCCCACCAAGAGGATCTCGCCATGGAAGGCATTCTGGTTCCCATCGTCCTGTTCATCGTCATCGGGGCGATCTGCATCGCCCCGGTCTGGCTCAAGAGCCGCGAGCGGGTCGAAATGCAATCGACGCTGCGCGCCGCCATCGACAAGGGTCAGCCCGTCCCGCCCGAAGTGATCGAGGCCCTGACCCGCAATGTGAAGGTCGCCCCGACCTCGCTGAGCGATGTCCGCACCGGCGTCATCTGGCTGGCGGTCGGCGTCGGCCTGGCCGGCTTCAGCTACTTCGCCGATTTCGGCGACGGCGACTTCCATTCGCCCGGTATTGGCATCGCCTGCATCCCGGCCGTGATCGGCGTCGCCTACATCATCCTCAGCTTCTTCAATCCCAACAAAGCCAAGCGCGTCTGATCGCTGGGCTTTGGGGAAGGGGAAAAGCATGTCCATGGATCGCGCGCCAACCGGCCACGATGTCGAACTCGCCGCCTTCGCGGCGGCGGGCGACCGGCGCGCCTATGGTGAGCTGGTTCGGCGGCACGGTTCGGCGATCCGGGGGCTTCTGCGCCGGATGGGCGCGGACTCGGCCACGGCCGATGATGTCGCTCAGGACGCGTTCCTCGCCGGGTTCGAGCAGGTCGCCGACTATCGCGGCGAAGGCGCTTTCGGGGGGTGGATCAAGCGGATCGCCGCGCGGCTCTACCTGCGCAAGGTCAAGCGCGACACGCGGGTGATCTTCACCGACGAGGCCCAGGACGGCGACGATCCGTCGGCGCTCAACGAGTCCCGCACCGGCGCCCGCATCGATCTGGACGAGGCCCTCAAGGCCCTGTCGAAGGGCGAGCGGCTCTGCGTCTCGCTCTGCTACGGGGGCGACTGGTCGCACGCGGAGGTCGCCGAGGCGCTGAACATCCCGATCGGCACGGTGAAATCCCATGTCAAACGTGGTTTGGATAAACTCAGGGCCAGACTGGCCCCCCAGACGGAAGGCTCGAGGAGGGAAGCTCATGGCTGAACCCGATTTCGAAGCGCAGCTGACGCGACTTTACAGCGAGGCCCCGTCCTTTCCGGACGCCGAGCTGTTCGCCGCCCAGGTCGGGGCCAGCCTCGATCGCGGCTGGGCGATGCGGCGCGTGCTGATCGGCGGGGCAGGGGTGCTGGCCGGACTGATCGCGGCGTTCCAGATCGTCTCCACCCGGTTCTCGGCCGAACTGCGGACCCTGTCGCACGACGGCACGCGCGATCTGAGCGCCGATGTCGACAAGGCCATGACCAAGTTCAGCCAACTGACCGCCACCCCCGCCAGCGTCGAGGCGCTGTGGCTGGCGGCGGGGCTGGCGCTGCTGGCGCTTGGCTTCGCCGTGACCCGGATGATGGAGGACTTCTAGCCGGGCCATGAACGACTTATCGTCGTTCATGTTGCGATGCGGCGCGTTCTGACCGACAACAGCGCGCCGTCGCGCGCGACGGTCTGTTCTGGAGCATCCTTCTGTCCGCTCACCGAGAAGAGACGGTTCGCCGTCTGGCCGCCCCCGACATCGCCGCCCGCAAGGGCGGCGTGCCCATCGTCTGCCTGACGGCCTACACCGCGCCGGTCGCGGCGGCCCTGGACGACGCCTGCGACCTGCTGCTGGTCGGCGACTCGCTGGGCATGGTGGTCCACGGCCTGCCCAACACCGTGGGCGTGACCATGGAGATGATGATCCTGCACGGCCAGGCGGTGATGCGCGGCTCGCGCAAGGCCATGGTGGTGGTCGACATGCCCTTTGGCTCGTACGAGGCCTCGCCCGAGGTCGCCTACGACAACGCCGTGCGGATCATGAAGGAGACTGGCGCCCAGGCGGTGAAGGTCGAGAGCGGCCCCACCGTGCCGGCCACCATCGAATATCTGACCAAGCGCGGCGTGCCGGTGATGGGCCACGTCGGCCTGCGGCCCCAGGCCGTGCTGGTCGACGGCGGCTTCAAGGCCAAGGGCAAGGACGAGGCGGGCAGGGCGCTGATCCTCGACGAGGCCCGTCGCACCGCCGAGGCCGGGGCCTTCGCGGTCGTGGTCGAGGGCGTGGCCGAGAGCCTGGCGCGCGAGATCACCGCCGCCATCGCCCCGCCGACCATCGGCATCGGGGCCTCGGCCGGCTGCGACGGTCAGATCCTGGTGACCGACGACATGCTGGGCCTGTTCGACTGGACGCCCAAGTTTGTCCGCCGCTACGCCGACCTGAAGGGCGAGATCGAGCGCGCCGCTCAGCAGTACGCCGATGACGTCAAGGCGCGCACCTTCCCCGGCGAGGCCGAGACCTACTACGCCAAGAAGAGCTGAAGCTTGACCGCCGGAGCCGTTGCGGCGGCCCCGGACACGCTATAGGTTCGCCGCCTGCGCTGGCGGCCCCCCGCCGGCCACATTCTGTTGTAAACCATGCGTCGCCGTCGGGACCGTTTTCCGATGTCACGCCAGGGCCGTCCAACCGCCCGTTTCGGAGCCTCGTTCGTGGTCGATGTGTTTGACGAGGTCGAAGAGCAGCTTCGCTCCGACCGTTACAAGACCCTCGCGCTGAAGGCGCTGCCGTGGATCGGCGCCGCGACGGTCGCCGTCGTCATCGGCGTGGGCGGCTATTGGGGCTGGACCTCCTACCAGGACAAGGAAGCCGCCAAGGCGTCGGAAGCCTATCAGGCCGCGCTGGAGACCATGGGCCGCGAAGGCACGGCCAAGGGCTTCCCCGCCATGCAGACGGTGTCCAAGGGCGGCGCCCACGGCTATCGCGCCCTGGCCCTGATGCACATGGGCGGCATCCGCCTCGACGAGGGCAAGACCGCCGAGGCGGTGGCCTATTTCGACGAAGCGGCCAAGCTTTCTTCCGATCCGGTGATTGGCGACCTCGCCCGCCTCAAATCCGCCTTCGCGCTCATGGATACGGCCTCGTTCAAGGACATCGAAGCGAGGTTGACGCCGTTGGCGGGGGAAAAAAGTCCGTATCGGGTGAAGGCCAAGGAAGCCTTGGCTTTCGCCAAGCTTCAAGCCGGAAACACTAAGGGCGCACGCGAGGACTTTACTGTTCTGGCCAATCTGCTCGACAACTCGTCCGACGAGGTGCGCCAGCGCGCCCAAGCGGCCATCCAACTGATCGACTCCGGCTCGGCCGCCAATCTGGCGGCGACGGTGAAGGCCGCGATCGCGCTGCCTCCCGCTCCGACGATGCCGGCGCTCCAGCAACCCGCGCCGAACGGCGCCCAATGAGCCGCTCCATGATTTCCAAGCGTTCCGTGGCGCTCATCGCGCTGATGTCGGCGACGATGACGGTGAGCGGTTGCTCGACGATCTCGAAGATCAATCCGTTCGACAAGTCCGACGAGAAGGCCAAGGCCAAGGCCACCCAGGGCCAGCGGATCTCGGTCATCGCCTTCGATCAGAAGGTCGAGACCTCCGAATCCCTGAAGGGCGCCGACTTCTATCTCCCCGAGCCCGCGACCCAGACCGAATGGCGCCTGCCGGGCGGCAACGCCGAGCAGTCCGTCGAACATGTCGACGCCGCCAAGGCGTTCGAGATCGCCTGGCGCAAGGGCTTCGGCCAGAAGGCCAACCGCAAGTTCCACATCACCGCTCCGCCGGTGGCCAGCGCCGACCGCATCTTCGTGATGGACGGCGAATCCTCCGTCGCGGCGATCGACGCCAAGAGCGGCTCGGTCGACTGGCGCAAGGACCTGCGCCCCTCGGCCGGTCCGGGCAAGAAGGGCTTCATGGGCTTCGGCGGTGTCAAGAACGACCGCCTCGGCTTCGGCGGCGGCGTCGCCCTGGGCCCTGACAACAAGCTCTATGTCTCGTCGGGTTTCCGCTTCGTGGCCCAGATCGACGCCGCCAGCGGCGCCGAAGGCTGGCGCCAGACGACGGCCACGCCGATCCACGCCGCCCCGACGGTCGTCGACGGCCGCGTGTTCGTGGTGTCGACCGACAACGAACTGCTGACCTACGCCGCGGCCACCGGCACGCCGGGCTGGACCTATCAGGCCCTGATCGAGCCGGCCCGCATCCTGTCTGCCCCGAGCCCGGCCGTCAGCGGCGACACCATCGTCACCGGCTTCGCCTCGGGCGAACTGGTGGCCCTGCGCGCCGCCAACGGCAACGACCTGTGGAGCGAGGCCCTGTCGCGCGCCAGCCGCACCAACGCGCTGTCGGAAATTCGCGACATCCCCGGCCGTCCGGTGATCTACAAGGGCGACGTCTTCGCCGTCAGCCACTCGGGCGTGTTCACCGCGACCGACCTGCGTACGGGCCAGGCCCGCTGGAGCCTGCCGGTCACCGGCATCACCAGCCCCTGGGCCGCCGGCGACGTCGTCTACGTCATCGACAAGGCCGGCCAGGTGATCTGCGTGGCGCGCGAAAGCGGCGCGGTCTACTGGATCCGCGACCTCAACGAGGGCCTGGGCCAGACCAAGCGCCAGAAGAAGAAGCTGGCCAAGCACCCGCGCCTTTGGTCGACCCCGATCCTGGCCTCGGGCCGCCTGATCACGGCCTCCAGCGACGGCCAGCTGGTCGCCCTGAACCCCAAGACCGGCGCGACCGAAAAGACCCTCAAGCTCGGCGCGCCGGTGCTGCTGGCCCCTATCGCCGTCGGCGCGATGGTCTATGTGGTGACAGACGACGCCCAGGTCGTGGCGATCCGCTAATTATTCCACTCGCGAGAGTGGAGTTTCATTGCTGCAAGGTTGCGTTTTCCTCTCAACGCGTCTCAATCTTCGATTGTGACGCGTTGAGTGAGAGACCAGATGGCCTTGGATGGTGAGATCGGTTGCCCGGTCTGTGACGGGCAGCTTCGATACTTCCGCCGGGACTGGCTTAGACGCTGCGGGACCTGCGGGGTCCTCCGCTCCAATTTCGAGATCAATATTCCCGACGAGGCCGGCGAGGGCCTGATCGACGAATCCCTGCGCGAAGCGGGCCTCGAGACCCTGCGGCGCGCCAACAACGCCCGTCTCCTCGAACGCCTGGCCCAGCTGAAGCCGCCGCCGGCCAGCCTGCTGGACGTCGGCTCCGGGCCGGGCTTCCTGCTGTCGCAGGCCCGCGAGCTGGGCTTCCAGGCCGAGGGCGTCGAGCCCGACGCCAATACGGTGGAGGCGGCGCGGGCCGGCGGAGCCGTGGTGCGCCACGGCTACTTCCCCGACGTGCTGGAGCCCGGGGCGACCTACGACATCATCGTCTTCAACGACGTGTTCGAGCACATCCCGGACATGGATTCAGCCTTGGCGGCCTGCGTCGATCGTCTGAAGCCCGGCGGCGTCCTGTGCTTGAACTGCCCTGACCGCGAGGGTTTCTACTATCGCACCGCCGCCGTCCTCGATCGTCTGGGCTTCGGCGGCGCCCTGGCGCGGCTGTGGCAGCGCGGCCTGCCGTCGCCGCACATCTGGTATTTCACGGCCGGCAACCTCCGGCAGGCCGTTGAGCGCCGCGGCTTGACCGAGGTGGGACGCCTGCGGCTGGACACGGTCGGCCTCAAGGGCCTGTGGTCGCGCATCCGCTGCGTGAAGTCCGAACCCTTGCCGCTGTCGCTGGCCGCCTATGCCTTCGCGGTCGCCACCTATCCCCTGACCTGGCTGGCTCCCAGCGACGCCCGGGCCTGTTTTTACCGCGCCAAGGGATAGGATCGCCGGGCCTTGATGGCGTCGAAAGCCCGGCTCGCTTTGCGGGAACGGGAAAAATCGACTACTGCACACCGATGCCATTGAAACTCGCCATCGTCGGCCGCCCCAATGTGGGCAAGTCCACGCTGTTCAATCGACTCGCCGGTAAGAAACTGGCCATCGTCGACGACCAGCCGGGCGTCACCCGTGACCGCCGCTACGCCTCGGGCCGCCTCGGCGACCTCGACCTGGAACTAATCGACACCGCCGGCTTCGAGGATGTTTCCGACGAGAGCCTGGAAGCGCGCATGCGCCAGCAGACCGAGCTGGCCGTCGAGGAAGCCGACCTCTCGCTGTTCATCTACGACGCCCGCGAAGGCGTGACGCCGCTGGACGAGGTGTTCGCCACCCTGCTGCGCCGTCGCGGCAAGCCGGTGATCATCGCCGCCAACAAGGCCGAGGGCAAAGCCGGCCAGTCGGGCATTGGCGAGGCCTACAAGCTGGGCCTGGGCGAGCCGATCCCGATCTCGGGCGAGCACGGCGAGGGCATGGCCGAGCTCTACGCCGCCATGCTGGAGGCTGTTCCCGAGGACCAGTATTCCGACGACGACGAGGATGATGAGGACAAGCCGATCCGGCTGGCCATCGTCGGCCGTCCCAACGCCGGCAAGTCCACCCTGGTCAACCGCCTGATCGGCGAGCAGCGCCTGCTGACCGGTCCCGAAGCGGGCATCACCCGCGACTCGATCTCGGTCGACTGGCTGTGGGACGGCCGCAAGGTCCGCCTCGTCGACACCGCCGGCCTGCGCAAGAAGGCCAAGGTGCAGGAGAAGCTGGAAAAGCTCTCCACCCAGGACACCATCCGCGCCGTCACCTTCGCCGAGGTGGTGGTGCTGGTGATGGACGCCACCCACCCCTTCGAGATCCAGGACCTGCAGATCGCCGACCTGACCGAGCGGGAAGGGCGCGCCCTGGTGTTCGTGCTGGCCAAGTGGGATCTGATCGAGGATCCCGCCGCTCAACTGGCCGCCTTCCGCGAGCATGCCGAGCGCATGCTGCCCCAGGTGCGCGGCGCGCCGGTGGTGGCGCTGTCGGGCGAGACCGGCAAGGGCATCGAGAAGCTGATGCCGGCCGTGATGAAGATCCACAAGGACTGGTCGACCAAGGTCAAGACGCGCGACCTGAACGACTGGCTGCAGATGGCCATGCAGCGCCATCCGCCGCCCTCGGTCAGCGGCAAGCGCATCAAGCCCAAGTACATGGCCCAGACCAAAGCCCGCCCGCCGACGTTCGTCCTGTTCTCCAGCCGCGCCGACCAGATGCCCGACCACTATCGGCGCTATCTGATCAACAGCCTGCGCGAGAGCTTCGACCTGCCGGGGGTGCCGCTGCGCATCACCATCAAGTCGGGCGCCAACCCCTATGCCGACGGCGAGGCCAAGGGCCACAGTGGCCGGGGCAAGCGCGAGTTCGAGCGCCGCGAGCGCGAAGAGGAGCGCATCCGCGCCTCGCGCAACACGGTCAAGAAGTCCAAGCGCATCGCCGATGAAGCCGCCGCCGCGGCGGCGATCGCGGCGGGTCTGCCCGATCCGACCAAGGTCGCCAAACCGGTGAAGAAGAAGGCGGCTCCCGCCAGCAAGGGCGGCGCGCCCACCACCAGCGCCGCCGTCGAGGGACCCGCCGCCGAACCCGGCAAGGCCGCCGTCAAGTCGGTCAAGAAGCAGGGCCCTCGCGCCCAGAAGAAGGTCTCGACCACGCCCAGCTACAAGGTCGGCTTCAAGGCCGCCGGCGGCAAGGCGGCCGCGCCCAAGCGGCCGGTGGCGGGCTCGAAGATCGTTCGCGGCAACAAGACGCCGCCCAAGCGCTGATCCGCGTCATACGTTCACCCATTGATGAACCGTCGCCCTCACCGGGCGACGGCCATCTGCAGTGGGTTCAGAGCCGCAGGACGCCCTAGGCCCGCAGGCGCGGACGCTCGAACGCGCGCCCCTGGACACCGGTGTCAAAGCTGGACACGAGTCGAGCCAGTTCGGAGGCTTCCGACCTCAGGTTCGAAGCTGCGGCGGTGGCTTCCTCGACCATGGCCGCGTTCTGCTGGGTCACCTGGTCCATCTGGTTGACGGCGGCGTTGACCTGGTTGAGGCCAGTGGCCTGCTCCTGCGACGACTGGGCGATCTCGGAGATCAGGGCGTCCATCTCGGCCACCTTGGCGACAATGCCGGTCAGGGCCTGACCGGTCTCGCCGACCAGGCGCACGCCGCGCTCGACCTGGCTGGTGCTGCTGGCTATCAGCGTCTTGATCTCCTTGGCGGCGTCGGCCGAGCGCTGGGCCAGGGCCCGCACTTCCTGCGCCACGACCGCGAAGCCGCGACCCGCATCGCCGGCCCGCGCGGCCTCGACCCCGGCGTTCAGCGCCAGGAGGTTGGTCTGGAAGGCGATCTCGTCGATCACGCCGATGATCTGGGTGATCTGCGACGAGCTCTGCTCGATCTCGCCCATGGCCGAGACGGCGTCGCGCATGACGGCTCCCGACCGCGTCGCATCGACCCGCGCGCCGTTGGCGGCCGACGAGGCCTGCTTGGCCCCCTCGGCGCTGCGGCGGACCGTGGCGGTGATCTCGTCGAGCGCGGCGGCGGTCTCCTCCAGGCTGGCAGCCTGCTGCTCGGTGCGCTTGGATAGATCGTCAGAGGCGCTGGCGATCTCGTTGGAGCCGTTCTGCAGCCCGTCCGCGGCGGCGGCGATGCTGCTCATGGTTTGGCGCAGGCTGTCGATGGCGGCGTTGAAGTCCTTCTTGATCTGCTGGTAGCGACCATCGAACTGGGCGTCGATGCGAGCAGTCAGGTCACCCTGGGCCAGCTTGGTCAGGCTGTCGGCCAGGGTCGAGACCACGGCGTTCTGCTCGGCCTCGGACCGGGCGCGTTCGGCCTCGTTGGCGATCCGCGCCGTCTCGATGGCGGTGATGTCGGTGGCGAACTTGATGACCTTGTAGGGCTTTCCCGCCTCGTCGAAGATCGGGTTGTAGGCCCCCTGGATCCAGATTTCGCCGCCACCCTTGGCCAGGCGCATGAACTTGTCGGCCAGGAACTGGCCGGTGTTGAGCGTCTTCCAGAAGTCGTCATAGGCGGCGCTTTGGCCGTAGGACGGCTCGACGAACATGCGGTGATGCCGGCCCTGGATCTCGTCGAGCGAATAACCGACCGTCTTCAGGAAGTTGGCGTTGGCGGTGATGATCGTGCCGTCGAGATTGAACTCGATGACGGCCTGGGAGCGGTCCACGGCCGCGACCGTCTCCGCAAGCTTGGTGAGACGCGTAGCATCGTTGGCCGGTCGTCGGCCAAAACTGAAGTTCGCCATTTCGGTCCCCTGTGAAATCCGCTTCGAGAAACGTTGTTCGCACGGGTGGGTCGATCTGGTTATCGAAGCCTTAATCCGGGTTGTTCGCGGGTCGGATATTGCTTTTCGATCGCGAAATTTTACAATTTGTGGCCTCTAATCTTGCAGCAACTCGCTACAGGCAAGAACTGTCACAGTTTATACAATTCAGGCGAGAATCGTTCTCAAATTAGCACCTCAACCCATGAAACTGGCTGTCGCCGATCATGCAGGAGTGCCCCGGATCGCCGCTGGGCCGTGACACGCCCTCGGCCATCTTGAAGACCACGGCGTGCGCGCCGCTCAGGCTGGCGGGATAGTGGGCGATGGAGCGGGTGATCTCGAAATGGCCGTCGCGCGGGCGGATCGCGCCGGACCCGATCAACTGGGCCAAGCCCATCTGGTTGGGCAGGATGTCGTAGGACCGGGCCTCGCCCAGTGCGATCACCTGGGTCGGATCGACCTGGACCAGGCCGCCGGGGTTGAAGCGGGCCGCCTCGCGCCACAGATCCGGATCAAAGCCTTCGGGCCGTTCGGGCGCGCTCAGGGCCTTGGCCGCGCGGGCCGACGGCAGGCGGACGGCGGTGATGTCGTAGGCCGCGCCCAGCACATCGGGATCGCGACCCAGCACGGTCCGGCTGAGCCGGCGTACGCGGCCACCTTCGGCCGCGCTGCTGAAGCTGCCGAAACAGTCCTTGCCCTGGACGGCGCCCAGCCGATCCTTGTCCAGCCCGACGACTCCGGCCATCGGCGTGCCGGCCGGGGTGCGGGTCACCGTGGCCAGGGCGACGCGCGCGACGCGCTGGGTGGCCCCTGTGAACCGCCAGATCATCGGGTCATAGCTGGACAGGATCAGGTACAGCGGCCGTGCGCCCGGTTCGATCTCGACGTCGATGACGCCGGTCTCCTCAGAGAGGCCGCCGACCGTGACGCTGGACATCGCCTGGCTCTCATAGACGCCGAACGCCACGATCTGGGTGTCGGGCGAGGTTGGCGGCAGGATGCAGTCCATGCGGCGCGGGCCGTTCGGATCGACATAGTCGGCGTAGCGCACCCGCCCCGGATCGCGGCCGCCCTTGGTGGTGTCGAACAGATAGAGGTGACGCGGCGCGGTCTTCTCGGACCTAGTGGCGGGGCGCGTCAGGCGATCGGCGTTCCAGCCGACCGCGAGGCCCGCCAGCACGACGACGCCGATGACGGCCAGGAACGTCGAGTTTCGCATGTTTGGGATCCCGCCACGCGCTCAGTCGCGCGCAGGATGTCCCAGCCAAGGTAACCGTCGCGTAAGTGGCGCGACGAAAACCCGCTTTTCTTCAGGAGATGCTGGCCGATTCCTGGCCGCGATCCTTGAACCGGGCCACGCCCTTGGGCGGCTGGCGGTCGGGGCGGACCAGGTCGACGATGTAGGGGACGATCGTGGCCGGCTCGGGAACCGTCGCCGCGTCTTCGCCCGGGAAGGCTCCCGAACGCATGCGGGTTCGCATCGCGCCGGGATCGACGCAGAGGGCGCGAACGGAGGTGTTCTCCATCTCGTCGGCATAGCAGTCGACGATGGCTTCCAGACCCGCCTTGGAGGCCGCGTAGCCGCCCCAGAAGGCCGGATGGCTCTTGGCGACGCTGCTGGTCAGGAACAGGGCCCGGCCGGCGTCCGAGGCGCGCAGCAGCGGGTCCATGGCCCGGATCAGCCGCCAGTTGGCCGTCAGGTTGGTGGACAGGATCATGTCCCAGCCCTTGGGGTCGAGGTGACCCACCGGGGTCAGCGCGCCCAGTACGCCGGCGGCGCCGACCAAGATGTCCAGCTTGCGCCAGCGCTGATGCAGGGCCGCGCCCAGCTGGTCCAGGCCGTCGGCCTCGCGCAGGTCCAGCGGCACCAGGGTGGCGTGTTCGCCGGTGGCGGCGAAGATGGCGTCGTCCAGGGCCTCGAGCGCGCCCTGGGTGCGTCCGATGGCGACGACATGGGCGCCGGCCTTGGCCAGGCCAAGGGCGATGGCCTCGCCGATGCCGCGCGTCGCGCCGGTGACCAGGGCGACGCGGCCCGCGAGCGGTTGTGCTGAAGAATCCATGGGGGCTTTTAGCGGGCGGCGGCGGGTTCTTGAACCCCGTCCGTGAGGTCGTCGGCGGGACGCTTAGCGTAGCGCTGGGCCATGACCGAGCAGGCCATCAGCTGGATCTGGTGGAAGATCATCAGCGGCAGCACCAGCACGCCGGCCGTCGCGCCGGGGAACAGGATGCCGGCCATCGGCACGCCGGTGGCCAGGCTCTTCTTGGAGCCACAGAAGACGATGGCGATCTCGTCGGCCTTGGAGAAGCCCAGGGCCCGCGCGCCGAAGGTGGTGGCCAGCATGACCACCGTCAGCAGCGCGCCGCAGACGGCCAGCAGGGCGATCAGCTCCAGCGGCGACACCCGCTTCCATAACCCGCCGATCACGGCGGCGCTGAAGGCCGAATAGACCACCAGCAGGATCGAGCCACGATCCACGTAGCCGATCATCTTCTTGTGCCTGTCGATCCACTTGCCGATCACCGGACGGGCCAGTTGGCCGACCACGAACGGCAGCAGCAGCTGGACCACGATGTCCTGGATCGACTTCCAGCCGCCCGCGCCGCCATGGGCGTGCATCAGCAGGCTGACCAGCACCGGCGTCAGGAAGATGCCCAGCAGGTTCGAGGCCGATGCCGCGCAGACGGCGGCGGCGACATTGCCCCGGGCGATCGAGGTGAAGGCGATCGACGACTGCACGGTCGAGGGCAGGCAGGCCAGGAACACCATGCCCGCCGCCAGGGTCGGCGACAGCACGCCCGACTTTGAGGCCAGCAGGCCCAGGATCGGGAACAGCACGAAGGTGAAGGCCAGGATCGTCAGGTGCAGACGCCAGTGGGTGATCCCCGCCACCACGGCTTCGCGCGACAGCTTGGCGCCGTGCAGGAAGAACAGCAGGGCGATGGCCAGCTTGACCACCACGCCCAGGATCGCGGCGGGCTGGCCATGGATCGGCAGGAAGGACGCCAGCAGCACCATGCTGACCAGGGCCAGGATGTAGCCGTCGATCTTCAGCTTGGAGAGGAGATTGGAAACTGGATTGCTCACGCGGCCACTCTCATTCGTCATCGCCCCATTCGTCCGGGCGACCCAAGCCGAGGTGTCCGGGCTGCACGGTTAGCTCAGCTTGGGTCCCCCGAACAAGTCGGGGGATGACCGTGTGGGGTGGGATCAGGCGCTGAGCAGCGACAACTGCTTGTCGTTCGACTCGTTGCGGCCTTCGGCCACTTCGCGGTCGGTCAGGCGGGTGGGGTAGTCGCCGGTGAAATAGTGGTCGGTGAATTGCGGGGTCACCGGGTCGCGCGGACCGGCTTCCAGCGCCTCATACAGGCCGTCGACCGACAGGAAGCCCAGGCTGTCCACTTCCAGGAACCGGGCCATTTCTTCCAGCGACTTGTTGGCCGCCAGCAGCTGTTCGCGCTCGGGCATGTCGATGCCGTAGAAGTCGGGCCACTTGATCGGCGGGCTGGCCGAACGGAGGTGAACCTCCTTGGCGCCGGCCTCGCGGACCATGCGGACGATCTTCAACGAGGTGGTGCCGCGCACGATCGAGTCGTCGATCAGGATCACGCGCTTGCCTTCCAGCACGGCGCGGTTGGGGCTGTGCTTCATGCGCACGCCCAGTTCGCGAACGCCCTGGGTCGGCTGGATGAAGGTGCGGCCCACATAGTGGTTGCGAATGATGCCCAGGTCGAAGGGCAGGCCGCTCTGCTGGGCGTAACCGATGGCGGCCGGCACGCCGCTGTCGGGCACGGGCACCACGACATCGGCCTCGACGCCGGTCTCGATGGCCAGGCGCTGGCCCATGCGCTTGCGCACGTCATAGACCGAGCGCCCGTTCACGACGCTGTCGGGGCGGGCGAAATAGACATATTCGAACACGCAGGGGCGGGCCTGCAGGTTCGAGAACGGACGGGTCGACTTCACGCCGGTCTCGGAGATCACCACCATCTCGCCGTGCTCGACGTCGCGTACGAAGCGGGCGCCGATCATGTCGAGGGCGCAGGTTTCCGAGGCCAGGACGGGCTTGCCGTCCAGGTCGCCCAGCACCAGCGGGCGGATGCCCAGCGGGTCGCGGATGCCGATCATCTTCTTGTTGGTGATCGCCACCAGGGCGTAGCCGCCCTCGATCTGGCCGACGGCGTCGATGAAGCGGTCGACGATCTTGGCCTTCCGCGAGCGGGCGATCAGGTGGAGGATCACTTCACTGTCCGAGGTGGACTGGAAGATCGCGCCTTCCTGCACCAGGCGTTCGCGCAGGCTCAGGAAATTGGTCAGGTTGCCGTTGTGGGCGATGGCCACGCCGCCGGTCTCGAGATCGGCGAACATCGGCTGGACGTTACGGATGCCGCTGCCGCCGGCGGTGGAGTAGCGGGTGTGGCCGATGGCCATGCCGCCCGGCAGGCGCTGGACGAGGTCGGCGCCGGTGAAGGCGTCGCCGACGTGGCCCATGTGGCGTTCGGTATGGAAGCGCTGGCCGTCGAAGGCGGCGATGCCGCAGGCCTCTTGTCCCCGGTGCTGCAGGGCGTGCAGGCCCAGGGCGGTGATGGCGGCGGCGTCGCGGACGCCGTAGACGCCGAACACGCCGCATTCGAGGCGCAGGGTGTCGTCCTCGGGGTCACGCCAGACGGGGGACGAGTAGCGGTCGGTCGACTGGCCCATGAAGGTCATCGCGATTTCTCCACCAGATCGTCGAGTTGCTGACGCTGGTTCTTATCATAGCCGGGTTCGCCCGATTTAGCGTCGGACGGTTTGTCGCTGTCGCCCCGCACCGCGCCTTCGATGGCCGGCGCGAGCTTTCCCGCCAGGGCGCTTCCCTTGGGTGCGAACACTTTCAGCACCCGGGCGCTGGCCTCGGACAGGGGATAGAAGATGGATTTCTCGACCCAGGCCGGCACACGATCGGGCGGCGTGGCCATGTGGAAGAGCAGGTTGAACACGCCCAGGATGATGAAAGCGCGCAGCAGGCCGAAACCCGCGCCGACCGCGCGGTCCAGCAGGCCCAGCGCGCTCTCGTGCAGGCTGGCGGTCAGGCGTCCGCCGATGAGGCGCAGGCCGATGAACACGACCACGAACACCACCAGCAGGGCGCAGGCCGTGGCGGCCCAGTCGGGGTCCATCAGGTCGCGGAAGAGCGGGCCGGTGACGCGCAGACCGAAGAGGGCGATGGCGGCGGCGAGGATGAAGGAGAGGGCCGAGGTCAGTTCGCGCGAGGCCCCGCGCGCGAAGCCGACACAGCCGGACGTCAGAAGCAGAAGTCCGGCGATGATGTCGAAGGGCGTCACGTCAGCTGGCCCCAGATCTCGTCGCCGATCCGGCGCACGGCGTCGGCCAGTCGCGCCACCCCCGCCACGGGCAAGGCGCCGCCGCCTTCAGGCAGGCCGGAGAGCGACGACAACGCTCGGCCAAACCCCAGTTTCGCGGCTTCCTTCAAACGCGTCTCCATACGGCTCACGGGCCGCACTTCGCCGGACAGACTGACCTCGCCGAACACGACGCAGTCCTGGGGCAGGGCGATGTCGAGCGCAGAAGAGGCCAGGGCCGCCGCCGCCGCGAGATCCGCCGCCGGCTCTGTGATGCGCAGGCCGCCAGCGACGTTCAGATAGACGTCCTTATCGCCAAAACCAAGGCCACAGCGCGATTCAAGTACGGCCAACACCATCGCCAGGCGCCCGGAATCCCATCCGACCACGGCGCGTCGCGGCGTTCCGTAGGCGGACGGCGCCACAAGCGCCTGGAATTCCACCAGCACGGGACGCGAGCCCTCGATGCCGGCGAACACCGCCGCGCCCGCCGCGCGCTCGCCACCCTCGTTGAGGAACAGGGCCGAGGGGTTCCTGACCTCGCGCAGGCCGACGTCGCCCATCTCGAAAACACCGATCTCGTCGGTGGCCCCGAAGCGGTTCTTGGCGCCGCGCAGGATGCGGAACGGATAGCCGCGCTCGCCCTCGAAGCTGAGCACCGCGTCGACCAGATGCTCCACAACGCGCGGGCCGGCGATCTGACCGTCCTTGGTGACGTGGCCGACCAACAGGATCGCCACGCCCTTCTTCTTGGCCAGGCGCACCAACTCCTGGGCGCAGGCGCGCACCTGGGTGACCGTGCCGGGCCCGGCCTCGTGGGCGTCGCTCCACATGGTCTGGATGGAGTCGATGACCACCAGATCGAAATTGTCGCGCTTCAGGCCGTCAAGGATGTCGCGCAGGCTGCTCTCGGCCGCCAGTTTCACTGGCGCCTTCTCGAAGCCCATCCGGTGGGCGCGGCCCCGGATTTGCGCCACGGCCTCCTCGCCCGAGATGTAGGCGCAGGACACGCCTTTCAGCGAGGCCCGGGACACCACCTCCAGCAGCAGGGTGGACTTGCCCACGCCGGGGTCGCCGCCGATCAGGATGGCCGAACCGGGCACGACGCCGCCGCCGCAGACGCGGTCGAATTCGTCGACGCCGGTGATGATGCGGGGCGGGGCGGGGGTGTCGCTTTCCAGGTCGGTGAACTGCAGGCCGCGAAGCCGGCTGGCCTTGGTGGTCGCCAAGGCTCCGGGCGCGCGGGCGCCGACCTCCTCGACCAGCGTATTCCAACCCTGGCAGGCCGGGCATTGCCCCGACCACTTGGTCTGGACCGCGCCACAGGACTGGCAGGCGTAAACGGCGCCGTCACGGGCCATGGAAGCTCCTGATTCGAGAATGACTGGAGACTACAGGCTGCCGGCGCGCTGCGCCAAAGACGGACGCAGTCGATCCCTTGTTGAACACGGTTCTCAACTGTCACGACACATGCGTAGATTGAGCCGTCGTGCGGGGGCGCGTTTGTGGATTCGTGGAGAGCCGACGCATGACCGTTATCGAACCCGCCGCCGCTCCGTCCGACCTATTCGGACGGGCCAAGCGGCTGTTGCTGAGCCCTTCCGCCGAGTGGGACCGGATCGACGCCGAACGGGCCACCGTTCCCGGAATCTATGCGGGGTATGTCTGCATCCTGGCGGCCCTTCCGGTCCTGGCCGGCCTGATCGGCGGCCAGTTGTTCGGTCATGGCCTGTTCGGGATCTCGGTGAAGCCCAGCCTGACCGCCGCCATCACAGGGGCCGTGGTCAGCTATGGCCTGGCCTTGCTGTCGGTGTTCCTCCTGTCGCTGATCATCGACGCCCTCGCGCCCAGCTTCGACGGCCAGAAGAGCCGGATCCAGGCCTTCAAGGTCGCGGCCTACAGCGGCACCGCCGGCTGGGTGTTCGGGATCGCGAAGATCATTCCGGCGCTGGGGTTCATCGCCATCCTGGGCGGGCTCTATGGCCTCTACCTGCTCTATCTCGGCCTGCCCAAGCTGATGAAGGCTCCCAAGGAGAAGGCGTTCGGCTACGCCGCCGTGACCATCCTGTGCGCTATCGTGCTGTTCCTGGTCGTCGGAGCCGTCACCGGCGCCATCGCGGGCATGGCCGTGCTGGGCGGCGCGATGGGCCACGTCGAAACCAGCCGGAGCGCCGGCAAGGTCAGCATCAACGGCAACGAGATCGATCTCGGCAAGGTCGAGGCGGCCTCCAAGCAGCTCGAAGCCGCCGCAGCGGCCGCCAATTCCGGCGACGGGCGCGACGTCAAGCTGGTCTCGTCCGACGCGCTGAAGGCCCTGCTGCCCGACAACGTCGCCGGCTACGCCCGCACCGAGATCGAGAGCAATTCGGGCGGCGCGGGCGGCATGAACATGGCCGTGGTCAAGGGCGACTACGCCAAGGACGGGACCTCGTTCTCGCTGGCGGTCACCGATCTGGGCGCGATGGCCGGCCTGGCGGCCATGGCCAATGCGGTCAACGCCCAGTCCGGCCGCGAGACCTCCACCGGCTATGAGAAGATCGGCAAGGTCGACGGACGCATGGTCACCGAGGAGTGGGACCGCTCGGCCAAGTCGGGCCGCTACGCGGTGCTGGTCGGTGACCGGTTCAGCATCGAGGCCAACGGCAACGCCGCCAGCGTCGACGAGCTGAAACAGGCGGTGGCCTCGATCAATCCGGGCCGTCTGGAAGCCTTGGCGAAGTAGTGAGGCGAGGGCGGCGTCAGCCGCCCTTGACCACCCGCCGGGCGCGCGGCGCGATGCGAGTCAGCAGCTCGTAGGCCGTCGTGCCCGCCGCAGCCGCCGCGTCGTCGACCGGAAGATCGGGGCCGATGATCTGCACCATCGCGCCGGGCCGGGCGGCGTCGCAGTCGGTGATGTCGACGGCGGTCAGGTCCATGGAGATCCGGCCTAGAATCGGCCGCAGCTTGCCATCGAACCACACCGCGCCGCGCGGATGGGCGGCGCGCGGCAGGCCGTCGGCATAGCCCACGGCGACGATGGCGACCCGGGTGTTGTCGGTGGCGGTATAGGCCCCGCCGTAGCCGATGCTCTCGCCGCGCGGCACGTTGCGCACCTGCAGTATCGGAGCCTCGAAGGTGGCCACGGCCCGGATGCGGGCGTCGGGCGCGTCGTTGGGACCGCCGCCATAGAGACTGATCCCCGGCCGCACCTGGTCGAAGGCGTAGTCGGCGCCCAGGAAGACTCCCGCCGAATTGGCCAGGCTCCGGCGGGCGTCCGGGAAGAGCGTTACAGCCTCCTGGAAACGCGCCAGTTGGGCCGCGTTCAGCGGGTGGTCGGGTTCGTTGGCGCAGGCCAGGTGGCTCATCACCTGGACAACCTCGACATGCTTGAGACGGTCCATCGCCCCCAGCAGCACGCGGACTTCCTCCAGGCGCAGGCCCAGACGGTTCATGCCGGTGTCGACATGGATGGCGGCTTTCAGGCGTCCGCCGCGTGCGTGGCTGTTCCACGCCTCGATCTGAGGCAGGCTGTTGAGGGCTGGCGTCAGGCCGGCGGCCTCCAGTTTCGCGGCCGAGCCCGGCGTGACGCCGTCGAGCACGTAGATCGTCGCCTCGCGGTCGCCCAGGCTTTCGCGCAGGGCCACGCCCTCCGAAAGGCGGGCGGTGTAGAAGGTGCGCGCGCCCTCGGCCCACAGGCGATCGGCGACGATGGCCGTGCCCAGGCCGTAGGCGTCGGCCTTGACCGCCGGAGCCACGTCCACGCTGCCGGCGGCCGCCTTCAGCGCCCGGTAGTTGGCGGTCAGGGCGTCCAGGTCGATCGTCAGGCGGGCGTCGGAAGGATCGGTCACGGGAGCTCAGGCGAAAGCGATGCGGGCGCGGTCAGGGCGTAGCGGAGGCGGCCCGGCTTTTCCAGCTAGAACAGCCCTGGGTGCTTGGTCGCGAACACCGTCACCAGGTTCTCGAAGCCCGAGGCGGTGATCTGCACGCCGATGCAGAGCAGCAGGAACGCCACCAGCCGCGACAGCACCCGCGCACCCGACTGGCCGAGCATCCGCGTCACTCGGCCCGAGGCGCTGTAGAGCAGCCAGACCAGGATCGCGACCAGCCCCGCCGCCAGGCCCGCGCCGGCGAAGAAGCCGACGGCGCTGCCCTCGGTCGGGCGCTGCGACGACAGGGCGATGGCCACCGAGATCGAGCCAGGGCCCGTCGTGAACGGCATCGTGAGCGGAAAGAAGGCCACATCCTCCAGCCGTTGGGCCGGCTCGGTCTGATCGGCCTTGCGATCCTCGTGCTCCTGCGGATCCATCAGGAGGCCCCAGGCGCGGATGGCCACCACCAGACCGCCGGCCACCCGCAGGGCGCCCAGACTCACGCCGAAGAAGTTCAGGATGTAGCCGCCCAGCAGCAACGATCCCAGCAGCACCAGGAAGGCGTAGAAGCCGATGGTGCGGGCCAGTTTCAGCCGCTCGACCCGGCCTCGACCGCCCATCGCCTGGTCGAAGATCAGCGACGCGCCCACCGGATTGACGATCGAGAACAGCGCCGGAAACGCCAGCAGGAAGGCGCCGACAAAGGTCGAGACGGGCAGGGGGCTGAAGTTCACGGGTGACTCGTCTGACGGAAGCGGGCGGGCGAGCCTTGCCCGCCACGCCCCCTCGCGTCAAACACGCTACTCGTCCGAAGGAATGTTCCGCGCCTGCGCGAAGTAGTGGTCGCGAGCCAGGTTGCCGAAGCGGGTGGTGTCGCTGTTGAACGACAGGCGCACGGTGCCGATGGGACCGTGACGCTGCTTGGCGATGATCACTTCGGCCAGGCCCTGCAGGCGATCCATGTCTTCCTGCCAGGTCAGGTGCTCGGGCGTGCCCTCGCGCGGCTCGGCGCGGCCGACATAGTAGCTTTCGCGGTAGACGAACCAGACCATGTCGGCGTCCTGCTCGATCGAGCCGGATTCGCGAAGGTCGGAGAGCTGGGGCCGCTTGTCTTCGCGGGCTTCGACCTGACGCGACAGCTGCGAGAGCGCGATGACCGGGCAGGCCAGTTCCTTGGCCAGGGCCTTCAGGCCCATGGTGATCTGCGAGACTTCCTGCACGCGGTTGGCGTTGGAGCCGAGGTCCGAGCCGGTGACCAGCTGCAGGTAGTCGACGACCACCAGGTCCAGGCCGACCTGACGCTTCAGGCGTCGGGCGCGGGCGGTCAGCTTGGCGATCGAGATGCCGCCGGTGGCGTCGATGTAGAGCGGCGCTTCCTGCAGATCCATGGCCGCGTCGCGGACCCGACCGAACTCGCTGGCGTCGATCTCGCCCTTGCGGAGGCGGTCGCCCGACACGCCCGAGGCGTCGGCCAGCATACGCAGGGCCAGCTGCTCGGCGCTCATTTCCAGCGAGTAGAAGGCCACCACGCCGCCCTGAACCGTCTTCTTGGTGCCGTCCGGCTGGATCTCGTAGGCGTACTTCTTGGCGATGTTGAACGCAATGTTGGTCGCGAGCGCCGTCTTGCCCATCGACGGACGACCGGCCAGCACGATCAGGTCGGAGGGGTGCAGGCCGCCGATCTTCTGGTCCAGGTCCATCAGGTCGGTGGAGACGCCCGACATGCCGCCGTCGCGGCTGTAGGCCTCGGCGGTCATCTCCACCGCGCCGCGCAGGGCGTCGCCGAAGCTGACGAAGCCGGACGAGGCCACGCCGCTTTCGGCCAGGGTGTAGAGCTGCTGTTCAGCCGCTTCGATCTGGTCGCGGGCCGCGCGTTTCTCGTCGCCGCCGCCATGGGCGGCCTGGGCGATCTCGCCGCCGATGCGGATCAGGTCGCGGCGCAGTGCGAGGTCGAAGACGGCGCGGGCATAATCGCCCACGTTCGCGGCTGGCGGGGCGCGATCGACCAGGTCGGCCAGGTAGCGCAGACCTCCCAGCTCGTCGAAGGCCGGGTCCTTCTTGAACTCATCCGCCAGCAGGATCGGCTCGGCCAGCTGGCCTTTGCGGATGTGGGTCTCGATCGACTGGAACAGCCGCTGGTGGAACGGCTCGTAGAAGTGCTTGCCGTTCAGCGAGTCGGTCAGGCGCTCGTAGGCGGCGTTGTCGTACAGCAGCACACCGAGCAGGGCCTGCTCGGCTTCCAGGTTATGCGGCGCCGTGTTGACGACCACGTCGGCGTGGGGCGGGTGAAGGTCCAGAGCGGGGACGAGAGACATGGCCACAGGTTAACGCGGACCCTGATTTTTAGCGCGCGCGCCGTCGCGGCGCGCGTCAGATGAACGGGGATATTCTGTGTATGTTCTGAGCCGGGCTCCGCACAAGAGAAAGGCGCGGAGATCGCTCTCCGCGCCTTCCGTAAGGTAGTTGTGGCCGCTTACCAGCTATAGGCGACCCGGCCGTAGACGAACCGGCCGTTGAAGCCGAAGGGCGAGAAGCTGGACCACGGATTACCGCCGCTCGTGTTGAGGTTCGGCGGCACCTGGTCGGGGTACTGGTCGAACAGGTTGTCGGCGCCCAGCGACACCGTCACGCCGGCGTTGAAGCGATAGCGGGCCTCCAGGTCGACGATGCCTTGCGCGCCCGTATGCCAGTCGCCGCTGCCGTCGGCGGCCGAGCCGGGCGACAGGACGTTGTCATAGAGCGTCGTGCGCAGGGTCGCGCCCCACTGGTTCTTGCTCCAGTCGCCCTGCAGGGTCAGCTTGCGTTCGGGCGTGCCTTCCTCGAAGCGCAGGGTGGCCTGGCGGGCGAACAGCGAGGTCGGAGTCGGCAGCACCGTGGTCGACGGCGTGCGGGTGACGTCCAGCTTGTTGATGTTGCCCGCGGCCGTCAGGTCGAAGGTGCCGGCCTGCTCGTCGACGATGCGATAGCGAGCCACCACGTCCAGGCCCGTCGTCTCGGTGTCGACGCCGTTGGTGAAGAAGCGGCCGGCCGAGGCGCCGTATTGCGACAGCAGATCGAAGATCACTCGGGCGTTGGTGCCCGCCGCCGCCGTGGCGCTGCCGGTCAGGGTTTCCGACAGGACGATGCGGTTGTCGACGTCGATGCGATAGGCGTCGACCGTCAGTTCGAACGGACCCTTGTGATAGACCGCGCCCAGCGAGAAGTTCTTGGACTTCTCGGGCTCCAGCGGCTTGCCGCCCAGGGCCTTGCCGACTTGGCTGACCGACGGATAGGTGCCGGTCTCGAACGGCACGGCCGTGGTCACGCCGCCGACCGTCTGGTTGATGTAGAGGATCGAGGTCGAGGTGAAGTACTGCTGCTGCAGGCTCGGGGCGCGGAAGCCGGTCGAGGCGGCGCCGCGGATGGCGAAGGCCGGGGTGAAATCGTAGCGGCCCGACAGCTTCCAGCTCGTATTGGTCCCGAAGTCCGAATAGTCCTCATAGCGGATGGCGGCCGAGCCGGTCAGCTTCTCGGTCAGCTTGCCTTCAAGGTCGAGATAGACGCCGACGGCGTCACGATCGACATCGACAACGTTGCTGGGTGTGAAGCCGGTGAAGCCGCGCGAGCCGAAGGCCAGGCTGGGCGAGACCGTGCCGCGCGCATAGGAGGCCACCTCGCCGGCGTTGATCTGGAAGGTCTCCTTGCGGGCTTCCAGGCCGAAGGCGACGTTCAGCGGGCCGGCCAGGCCGACCTCGACCTCCTTGCTGACGTCCAGGCCGAACACCAGCTGGTCATAGGTCAGGCCGCCGGCCTTGAAGTTGGTCGGCGAAGTCGGGCCATAGGACGGGTTGAGGGTGTTCTTGACGCCGAAATCGATGTCGTTCTTGCCGTAGACGAGGTTGGCGTCGATCTTGAAGCCGTTCCAGTCGCCGCGCAGGCCGCCGGCGGCGGTGACGTCCTCGGTGTTGGTGGTGATCAGCGGCAGGTAGCCGTTGGGATAGACGCTGGTGATGTTCTGGCTGGCGTCGGTGGGCAGGCGATAGGTGGCCGAGGCCTCGGCGTCGCGCTGCTGATAGCCGTACCAGCCATAGGCTTCCCAGTTCTCGCCGATCGGCTTACCGGCGTTGGCGTAGAAGCTGATGTCATTGGTTTCCGGGTCACCAAAGCGCGAGGTGACGCGCTGCGGGGTCACGCGAGTGTCGATGTCGCTGCGGTTGGTGAAGTCGCGGTCGCGATATTCGGCCGACAGGGTCAGGAAGCCGTCCGAGCCGAGCTTCAGGCCTTGCCAGCCGGCCACGGTGCGGGTCGTGCCGTCGTGGATGTCGCGCTTGGCGCCGGTCTGCAGGCCCTTGAAGCTGGTGCGGTACTGGCCGAGCGTGACGGTCGCGCCGCCGCCGTGGTCGGCTTCGCGGAGGCGCAGGTTGACGACTCCGGCGATGGCGTCCGAGCCGTACTGGGCGGCCGCGCCGTCGCGCAGCACTTCGATGCGGTCCAGGGCGACCGACGGAATGGCGTTCAGGTCGACGGCGGCCGAGCCGCGTCCGACCGAGCCGTTCAGATTGACCAGGGCCGTGGCGTGGCGGCGCGTGCCGTTGACCAGCACCAGGGTCTGGTCGGGACCTTGGCCGCGGAGAACGGCCGGACGCACCGAGTCGGTGCCGTCGGTGTTGGACGGGCGCGGGAAGGTGATCGATGGCACGGTGGCGGCCAAGGCGGTGGCCAGCTCGGTGCTCCCGCGCTGCTGCAACGTCTTTGCGGTGACGACATCGACCGGGGCCAGGGTGTCGAGGCGCGAGCGGCCGACGACGCGGGTGCCGGTGACGACCACTTCGTCAACGGCGACGTTCTCTTCGTTGGAAGCGGCGGTCTGGGCGTGGGCCACGCCGGAAAGGGCGGTCACCGAAGCGGCGGCCAGCAGCAAGTCTCTGTAGCGCATGTGTAATCCCCTCGGATTATCCGGGGGCGATGAACGCTCTTATGCCCCGGAGCAGGGGCGTTAAGTCACCCCTATTGCGGAAATAGGAATAGGTAGCCCTGCCCACAAGCTGAGCATTTCTAGGCTGCAATGCAGAAAAAAACGGCGCGGATTGCTCCGCGCCGTTTCTCGATAAAACCTCAGATCCCGGAGGATTAGGCTTCGTAGTGGTCGCCTTCGAACGAACCGGCGCCGCCTTCGGCCATGTCTTGGGCGGCTTCGGCGTCAGCGGCGCGATCTTCTTCGTATTGCGAGGCGATGACGTTTTCGCCGCGCGCTTGGCGCTCGGCTTCGTCGGCGCTGCGCGCGATGTTGAGGGTGACCGTGACGGTCACTTCAGCGTGCAGCTTCACCTTCACTTCGTGAACGCCGAGCGTCTTGATCGGCTTGTCCAGGGCGATCATCGAGCGATCGACCTTGCCGCCTTCGGCCTTGATGGCGTCGGCGATGTCGCGGCCGTTGACCGAACCGTACAGTTGGCCGGTTTCGCCGGCCTGACGGATCATCACGTACTGCGTGCCGTCGAGGGTCTCGCCGACAGCGCCAGCCGACTCGCGGTTCTTGACGTTGCGGGCTTCGATCTCGGCGCGTTGCACTTCGAAGGACTTCAGGTTCGTCGCGTTGGCGCGAAGAGCCTTGTGGCGCGGCAGCAGGAAGTTACGGGCGAAGCCGTCCTTCACGGTGACCACGTCGCCGAGGACGCCGGTGCCGTCCACGCGTTCGAGCAGGATAACTTTCATCGTGGGGTCTCCCTTACTTCACGACGTAGGGGAGCAGAGCCAGGAAGCGGGCGCGCTTGATGGCCTTGGCCAGTTCGCGTTGCTTCTTGGCCGACACCGCGGTGATGCGCGACGGCACGATCTTGCCGCGCTCGGAAACGTAGCGCTGCAGGAGCTTGACGTCCTTGTAGTCGATCTTCGGCGCGTTGGCGCCCGAGAACGGGCACACCTTGCGGCGACGGAAGAACGGGCGGCGGGCGCCGCCGCCAGCGGCGGGAGCGCCGGCTTCGGGAGCAGTCGTATCGGTCATGATCTCTATTCTCCCTTACGCGGCCGCGAAGTCGTCGCGCGGACGGTCCGAACGCTCGGGGCGCTCGCTGCGTTCGCGGTCACGACGGGCCAGAACCGGCGACAGTTCCAGGTCCAGCTCTTCGACGCGGATCGTCATGAAGCGCAGAACGTCTTCATTGATCAGCAGCTGGCGCTCGACTTCCTTCACCGCCGGCGCCGGAGCGTCGATGGCGAGCAGGGAGTAGTGGCCCTTGCGGTTCTTCTTGATGCGATAGGTGAGGTTGCGAAGGCCCCAGTATTCGATCTTGGCGATGTGACCGCCGCCTTCTTCGATCAGGGTCTTGATTTGCTCATTCAGAGCTTCGGCCTGTTGCGGCGAGATATCCTGCCGCGCGATGACCACGTGTTCGTAGAACGCCATGTTTTCCTTCTTCCGGTTTGGATAGCGGCGTGGTCGGCGGCGGAAGTCCGACGACCACGATGGATCCTGCAAGCCGAGCGGGAAATCCCGACCCGTGAGGGCTGCGTGCAAGACCGCCATCCGTGAGAGCGCGCGCTATTACAGGAGAAGGACGCCAGAGGCAAGAATGCATTGCCGGGCGGCGTTCGCGCCTATCCGGCGGGCGTCCGCGAAAACGTCGTCGAACGCGTCTCGCCCGAACTTGTCGCACGGGCCGGTTGTGCTAGGAAGCGACCTTGATGAAGTCCAGCGCTGTCCTATGCGCCGTGGCGGTTCTCGGGCTTGGCGGTCCGGCCGCCGCCCAGGCGATCCAGAAGCCGGCCCTGTCGGTGTCGGCCAATGACGGCCGCTTCACCGGCTATTCGGCCGCCTTGCCGCTGGACCTGTCCACCGACACCGAAAGCGCCAAGCTGACCGCCAGGGTCGCCGGCACGATCGAGAGCCCGACCTACGATCTTGACCTCAACCTGGTCCAGAAGCCCGACGAGGCCCGCACCGGCAAGCGGTCGCTGGCGCTGGGCGCGTCGTGGAACGACCGCGAGGCCCGGCTGCGCTCGTCGATGTCCAAGGCCTTCGGTTTCGGCCTCGTACCGCGCGCCAACTATGTCAGCGTGTCGATGGACATGAACGCCAGCCAGTCGATCGTCGTCCCCGGCCAGATCCCGGTGGCGCGGGCCAATGTGCGCTCCAGCCTGACCCTGGAAGGCCGTCCCATCGGCTCGATCGCGGTCGGTGGCGGCACGATGGGCGACGAGGGCGTCGACGTCAGCTTCACGCGGCCGTTCGACATCCCCGCCGAGTTCACCGTCAGCCTGCGCGCCGCCGACGAGCGCATCCAGGACGGCCGGTTCATGGTCAAGCTCGTGAAGGCGAACTGGTAGGCTGGCGCTTGGAGGCTGCGGCCTCGGCGAACCGCGCCAGATAGACCGGGTTCTCGGTGCCCATCCACCGATCCCACCAAGTGAAATAGAGACCGTAGTTCCAGCCGGCCTGGGCGTGGTGCAGGTCGTGATGCGTCACGGTCGTCAGCCAGGGGATCAGCGGCCGGCCGTCGCGGCGGGCGGGGAACAGCTCGTAGCCGGCGTGGCCGATCGTGTTGCGGATGATCTGGTGCAGCATGAACAGGCCCGTCACCGGCCACTGGGTCGGGACCAGGATCATCCACAGCGGCACGAACAGCGCGTTGATCGCCGCCTCGCCCAGGTCGAAGCTGTAGGCGGTGAAGGGCGAGGGGTTGTTCGAGCGGTGATGCCGCCGATGGAAGGCGCGAAACAGCCGCCGGTCGTGGATCAACCGGTGGGTCCAGTAGAACCAGGCGTCGTGGGCGAGGATCATCAGCGCCAGACTGGTCCAGAACCACGCGGGTCCCCAACTTCGCGCGATATGGGGACCAGGCATCCAGCCGGCGTGGAACAGGCCGAAGGTCAGCAGTCCCACCGTCGAGAAGATCGTGATCGACCGGATGGAGACCGCGAACTCGATCAGCAGCTGGCGGGCCGGCGGTCGCTGGTCCCGGATCTTGCGCCCGGCGAGCGGCGCGGCGAGGACCACCCACAGTGTCAGCCAGACGCCGATGGAAAACACGACATAGCGGCTGACGTCGACCTGGGTGGCGGCCAGCCAATGGATCAGGAATGGTTTGACGGCGTCCATGGGAGCTCCTCGATATGAACGAGGGGATCCCAGCAAGCGGCGACGCGGCGGGCGCGCCGAAACCGGATATCAGGCCGACTTGTTCGAATTCGACGCCGTTTCGCCGGTTTCGACCAGTCGCAGCCGGGGCGGGGCGCCGGCGCAGGCCTGCTGGCGCCAGGCGGTCGGGGTCGCGCCGGTCTCGGCCCGGAAGGCGCGGTTGAACGGTCCCAGCGAGGCGAAGCCCAGGTCGTAGGCGATTGTCGACACCGAGGTCAGGGCCCGTTCGGGATCGGCGAGGGCGGTCTTGGCGGCCTCGATCCGGCGGCTGTTGACGTAGTCGGCGAAGTTGCGGTGGCCCAGCACGCCGTTGATCAGCCGGCGCAGGCGATGCTCGGGCGCGCCGACCAGGGCGGCGAGGGTTCCGATCGACAGGGTCTCGTCGCGCCAGACCTCGTTCTCGGTCATGGCGCGTTCCAGGCGGGCCAGGATCAGGCGGTCGGCGGGCCCCAGGATGAGCGAGGTCGCGGACGGAGCCTGTATGGGCTTGCCGGACGCCACAGGAGGCTGAACCAACTCGGGCTCGACGCGGAGCAGCGCCACGACCGCGCCGAGGCCCAGCGCCGCCAGGACCAACGCCTGCACCCAGGAGGGAAGTCGCGGTAGGCCAGGCAAGCCGAAATCACAAAATGCCTGGATCAGCATGTAGCCGGCCGCCGCCGCCGACAGCGGCGCGCGCAGGTGGCGGCGTTGATCGACCAGATCGCACCGCCAACCCTGCCAGGCCACTGCTAGCACATGGATCACCAAGCCCGCCGAGAATGCAGCGTACAGCCGCCAAACCCAGAAACAGAAGGGTTGAGGCAAGGTCGCGCCAAGAACCCAGAGGCTGAAAGCCGCGACCGGCGGGGCGAACCGCCAAGGTGAGATCGCGGGCTCGTCCTTGAGCAGCGTCATGGCGAACAGCCAGAATACGCCCGGCGCGGTCACCGAAAGAGCCCAAGGCAGGACGTTGGGATGACGTGGACCGCTGGCGCTGTCGATCACATGGCCGATGGCGGAGATGAACAGCAGCGCGCCGATCCAGCGCAGCGGCGCCAGCTTGCGGCTGGCGGCCATGGCGGCGGCCGTAGCGGCGAACCCGCCGATGGCGACGCCCCGGACCATGGCTTCAAGAAGCATCGGATCGGTCATGTCCGATCCTCCCCGTCAGTCTCGCGACGTTCAAGCCGCGAGACTGGTCGAAACCGAAAAGGGCTCGCCCTTATTTCTTGGTCTTGTAGGCCTTCACGGCGTCCATCGTCTTGGTGACGTGGCCGGCGAAGTTTCCGTCGGTATAGGCCATCAGGATGCTGCCGTTCGGCGCGATGACATACGACGTCCGGTTGGACCAGGTGTCCTTCAGCGGCAGGCTGACATCATAGGACTTGATCAGGGCCGGGTTGGCGGCGGCCACCGCGAACTTGTCGCGGCAGTGTTCCTTGGAGAAGTCCTTGATGCGGTCGACATTGCCGCCCGTCACGCCGATGACGGTGGCGCCCAGCTTCTCGAACTCGGGCGTGGCTTCGGCGAACTCATGCGCCTCGGCGGTGCAGCCCGAGGTGTAGGCGGCGGGGAAGAAGTACAGCACCACCGGGCCCTTCTTCAGGGCCTTACTGAGGGTGAAGCTGAAGTCCTTGCCGGCCAGCGCGCCGGGGGCGGTGAAGTCGGGGGCCTTGTCGCCCTGCTTCAGGGCCGCGAAGGCGGGCGAGGCGGGCGAGGCGGCGAGCACGGCGATGGCCGCGAGGCCGGCGGTCAGGCGTTTCATGAAGAACTCCAAGCGATGATCGACGCCCGAGCTACGGGCCGGCGGGCAATTTGGACGCCCCGTGACAGAAAGCAAGCGATGGTCGCCAAACACCGCCGGACTTGCCGGGCAGGGGGCTTTCCCCTAACCCTCCGCCCCCAAGAACGACGTTTGAATCTCTAGAAACGGAGCGGGCTTCCATGAGCATCGCCTTCATTTTCCCCGGTCAGGGCAGCCAGTCGGTCGGCATGGGCGCCGATCTCGCCGAGGCGTTCGCCGCCGCCCGCGAGGTTTTCCAGGAGGTCGACGACGCCCTGGGCCAGAAGCTGTTTTCGCTGATGAAGGAAGGTCCCGAGAGCGACCTGACCCTCACCGAGAACGCCCAGCCGGCCCTGATGGCCGTCAGCCTGGCCGTGACGCGGGTCCTTGAAAAGGAATTCGGCGTCGGCATCGACCGCGCCGCCTTCGTGGCCGGTCACAGCCTGGGCGAATACTCGGCCCTGGCCGCCGGCGGCGCCATCACCCTGGCCGACACCGCCAAGCTCTTGAAGCTGCGCGGCCAGGCCATGCAGCGCGCCGTGCCGGTGGGCGAGGGCGCTATGGCCTCGCTGATCGGTCCCAAGACCGACCTAGCCCTGGCCGAAGCCGCCGCCGCCGCCGGTTCGGAAGTCGGCGTCTGCGTCGTGGCCAACGACAACAACAACGGCAACGTGGTGATCTCGGGCGAGAAGGCCGCGGTCGACAAGGCCATCGAGAAGGCCAAGGAACTGGGCGCGCGCGCCATCCCGCTGAACGTCTCGGCGCCCTTCCATTGCCCGCTGATGCAGCCGGCCGCCGACGAGATGGCCCAGGCCCTGGCCGGCACGACGATCGTCTCGCCGCGCGCCCCGCTAGTGGCCAACATCACCGCCGGCCCGGTGCATGATCCCGACGTCATTCGCGGCCTGCTGGTGGAACAGGTCACCGGCCGCGTCCGTTGGCGCGAGAGCATGATCTGGCTGGCCGGCGAGGGCGGCGTCACGCGCTTCGCCGAGGCCGGCGCCGGCAAGGTGCTGTCGGGCATGGCCAAGCGCATCGCCCCCGACGCCGAGGCCACGCCGCTGAACACCCCGGCCGACCTCGAAGCCTTCGCTAAATCGCTCTAGGCGCCGCGCGGTCGCCCTCGTCCTTCGACAAGCTCAGGATGAGGGCTACTTTCACGGCGTTCATTCGGAAGACCTCATCCTGAGCCTGTCGAAGGACGAGGTTTCCGCTCAAAGACACACTCCGAACGGAAAACCATCATGTTCGATCTCACCGGCAAGACCGCCCTCGTCACCGGCGCCACCGGCGGCATCGGCGGGGCCATCGCCAAGGCCCTGCACGCGCAAGGCGCCCATGTCGTGCTCTCGGGCACCCGCGAATCGGCCCTGGCCGAGCTGAAGGCGGAATTGGGCGAGCGCGTCTCGACCGTCGCCGCGAATCTGTCGGACGCCGAAGCCGTCGACGGCCTGGTCGCCAAGGCCGAGGAGGCCGCCGGCGCGCCGCTGGACATCGTGATCGCCAACGCCGGCATCACCCGCGACGGCCTGATCGTGCGGATGAAGGACGAGGACTGGGAAACGGTCATCAAGGTCAATCTGGAAGGCTATTTCCGCCTGGCCCGCGCGGCCGCCAAGGGCATGATGAAGCGCCGCTCGGGCCGCATCATCGGCATCACCTCGGTGGTGGGCGTCACGGGCAATCCGGGGCAGACCAACTATGCCGCCTCGAAGGCCGGAATGATCGGCTTTTCCAAGGCCTTGGCTCAGGAACTGGCCAGCCGCAACGTCACCGTCAACTGCGTGGCGCCGGGCTTCATCGCCAGCCCGATGACCGACGCCCTGAACGAGGCCCAGAAGGCCGGCATCCTGTCGAGTATTCCGGCCGGTCGCCTGGGCGAAGGGAGCGATATCGCCGCCGCGTGCGTTTATCTCGCCAGCGACCAGGGCGCCTATGTCACGGGTCAGACCTTGCACGTGAACGGCGGCATGGCCATGATCTAGCGGCTTACGTTTTCTTGGCAGGGGACCCGCTGGTCACCTGAAAAGGAACGTGATAGGCGGTGGCCGACAATTCCCGTGAATGGAGAGGCCAAGGCCAAACCGTTTGCGGACAACAGAATTCAAACTGAGGGACTAACAGAATGTCCGACATTCTCGAGCGCGTGCGTAAGATCGTCATCGAGCACCTGGATGCCGATCCCGAGAAGGTCACCGAGAAGGCTTCCTTCATCGACGACCTGGGCGCCGACAGCCTCGACAACGTCGAGCTGGTGATGGCGTTCGAAGAAGAGTTCGACATCGAAATTCCGGACGACGCCGCCGAGCACATCCAGACGGTTGGCGACGCCGTGAAGTTCATCACGGAAAAGACCGGCGCCTAACGGCCCGGTTCGCTAGTTGCGAACACGTCTATCACCGCCGCGCAGCACGGGCTCTTGCCATCGTGCGCGCGGCGGTTTTCGTATGTGGCCAAGATTCGCGGTCCGGGCGGCGTGTACGGATTTTCGTCCGCATCCCTATATTCCCCGCGATACGAAGGTTTGGGAGTGATCCATGCGTAGAGTTGTCGTCACCGGGCTGGGCCTGCTGACCCCTCTGGGCCAGGGCGTTGATGTGTCCTGGAAGAACATCCTGGCCGGCAAGTCCGGCGCGAATCGGATCTCGGCCTTCGATCCCACCGAATATGCCTGCCAGGTGGCCTGCGAGGTTCCGCGCGTCGACGGACGCGGCGGCGGCGGCCCCGACATCGAGGGCTCGTTCAACCCCGACCTGACCATGAGCCCGCGCGACCAGAAGCGCGTGGACGACTTCATCCTGTACGGCATCGCCGCCGCTGATGAAGCCGTGAAGGACTCCGGCTGGGTTCCCGAGACGGAAGAAGACAAGTATCGCACCGGCGTGATCCTGGGTTCGGGCATCGGCGGCCTGTCGACGATCGCCGACACCGCTCTGGAGCTGGAAGCCAAGGGCCCGCGCCGCGTCAGCCCGTTCTTCATCTCCTCGGCCCTGATCAACCTGATCTCAGGGCAGGTCTCGATCCGCTACGGCTTCAAGGGTCCCAACCACGCGGTCGTCACGGCCTGCGCCACGGGCGCCCACGCCATCGGCGACGCGACCCGCCTGATCAAGTACGGCGACGCCGACGTGATGATCGCCGGCGGCGCCGAAGCGGCCGTCTGCAAGGTCGGCATGGCCGGCTTCATCGCCTGCCGCGCCGTCTCGACCGACTGGAACGATACGCCTGAAAAGGCCTCGCGTCCCTACGACAAGGACCGCGACGGCTTCGTGATGGGCGAGGGCGCCGGCGTCGTCGTCCTGGAAGAGTACGAGCACGCCAAGGCGCGCGGCGCGAAGATCTATGCCGAGGTCATCGGTTACGGTCTGTCGGGCGACGCCTATCACATCACCGCCCCGTCGGAAGACGGCGACGGCGGCTTCCGGGCTCTGTCGGCGGCCGTGAAGGACGCGGGCATCGCTCCGTCGGACATCAACTACGTCAACGCTCACGGCACCTCGACCATGGCCGACGGCATCGAGGCCGGGGCCGTCGAGCGCTTCCTGGGCGATCACGCCAAGAACGTGGTGATGTCTTCGACCAAGTCGATGACCGGCCACCTTCTGGGCGCGGCCGGCGCGATCGAGGCGATCTTCTCGATCCTGGCCATCCGCGACCAGATTGCCCCGCCGACCATCAATCTCGACAATCCCAACGTGGACGTCGCGATGAACCTGGCGCCGAACAAGGCCGTGCCGCACAAGATCGACGTGGCCGTGTCCAACAGCTTCGGCTTCGGCGGCACCAACGCCTCCGTCGTGTTCCGTAAAGTCTCGTGAGCCGCAAAGCCGCCCCTCCCAAGCGCGCCGCCCGCAAGCGCGAGTCGGCCTCGATCGGTCGCCGGCTGATCGCGACGTTCCTGTCCGGCGTGGTCACCCTGGCGGTGATCGGCATGGTGCTGATCTTCGGCGCCCTGTGGCTCTACCAAGGGCCCGGACCGGCGGCGAAGGGCGGCGAGGTGACCACCGTGGTGCTGCGCAAGGGCGCCAGCCTCCCGGAGATCGCCTCCAGCCTGGAGCGGGGCGGGGCGATCCGCTCGTCGTCGCTGTTCATGACCGCCGCCAAGGTCACCGGCGCGGCGCGCGGCTTGAAGGCCGGCGAATACGAATTCAAGTCACGCGCCTCGATGGCCCAGGTGCTGGACGCCGTCCGTCACGGCCGCATCGTTCGCCACTGGATCACCGTGCCCGAAGGCCTGACCTCGGACATGGTCATGGACATCCTGGCCAAGTCGGACGTGCTGGTCGGCAGCGCCGCCACCCCGCCCGAGGGCGCGATCCTGCCCGAGACCTACGAAGTGCAACGCGGCGAAGACCGCGCCGCCGTCCTGCAACGCATGATGGACGATCGCGACGAGCTGCTCGACACCCTGTGGCCCAAGCGCCAGCCGGGCCTGCCGTTCTCGACCAAGGAAGAGGCCGTCACGCTGGCCTCGATCGTCGAAAAGGAAACCGGTCTGGCCTCAGAGCGTCCGCGCGTGGCCGCCGTGTTCGTCAATCGCCTGCGCACCGGCATGCGCCTGGGCAGCGACCCGACCATCATCTACGGCTTGACCCGTGGTCGCCCGCTGGGGCGCGGCATCCTGCTGTCGGAGCTGCAGCGCCAGACGCCGTACAACACCTATTTCATTGACGGTCTGCCGCCCACGCCGATCGCCAATCCCGGTCGCGCCGCCATCGCCGCCGTGCTGGATCCGCCCAAGACCGGCGACCTCTATTTCGTCGCCGACGGCACGGGTGGCCACGTGTTCGCCAACACGCTGGAGCAACACAACGCCAATGTCGCCAAGTGGCGGCAGATCGAGCGTTCGCGGGCCGGCAAGGTCCTGGTCGTCCCCGCGCCGCCCGCCAAGACCGCGCTGAGCGGGGGCTGAGGTGGCGCTGTCGGGCATGACGGGCTTTGCCCGGGTCGAGGGCGCTCAAGGGCCCTGGTCCTGGGCGGTCGAGGCTCGCAGCGTCAACGGCCGCAATCTCGAGACCCGCTTTCGCGGCCCGCCCGGCTTCGAGAGCCTGGACCGCGCGGCCCGCGACGGCGCCCAGTCCCGGTTCCAGCGCGGCCAGCTGACCGTCAACATCCAGGCCAAGCGCGCCGAGGCCACGGCCCAGACCCAGGTCGTCGTCGAGACGTTGGAGCGCTATCTGAAGGCGGGCGGGCCGTATGTCGCCACCGGCATGGTCGCCAAGCCCACCTTGGATGGCCTGCTGGCCCTGCGCGGCGTCATCGAGGCCCGTGAAGAGGAAGACGACGCCGACACCCGCGCCGCGGTCGAGGCCGCCATGGCCGTCTCGATCGGCCAGGCCCTGGACGCGCTGAAGGTCGCCAGGCTGGAGGAGGGCGCGGCGCTCGATCCGGTGCTGAACGGCCATGTGGATCTGATCGACAGCCTGAACACCCAGGCCGGCGTTGAAGCCGCCGGTCAGCCGGCCGTGCTGAAGGAGCGTTTCGCCCGCCGTCTGGCCGAACTGTTGGGCGAGGCGGTGCCCGAGGACCGCATCGTCCAGGAAGCCGCCGCCCAGGCCGTGAAGGCCGATGTCCGCGAAGAGCTCGACCGACTGGCCAGCCACGTCACCGCCGCCCGCGCCCTGCTGACCAGCGACGCCGCCGCCGGCCGTCGTCTGGATTTCCTGTCCCAGGAGTTCATGCGCGAAGCCAACACCCTTTGCTCGAAGTCGGCCCTGACCAGCCTGACCACGATCGGCCTCGAACTGAAGGCCACGATCGAGCAGTTCCGCGAACAGGTTCAGAACGTTGAATAAGACCCCGCATCATAAGACCCGCGGCCTCTTGCTGATGGTCGTCGCGCCGTCGGGCGTGGGCAAGACCTCGCTGACCCGCCGCCTGGTCGCCGACCATGGCGACCTGCACCTGTCGATCAGCGCCACCACGCGCGACCCGCGTCCAGGCGAGCATCACGGCCGCGACTACCACTTTGTCAGCCGCGGCGATTTCCAGGGCATGATCGAGGAAGAGGCGTTCTTCGAGTGGGCCGAGGTCTATGGCAACCACTATGGCAGCCCGCGCAAGCCCATCATGGACTCGCTGGAGCGCGGCGAGAGCGTGCTGTTCGACATCGATTTCCAGGGCGCGATGAAGGTCCACGCCCAGGCCAAGGAAGATAGCGTCCTGGTCTACATCCTGCCGCCGTCGCTGGCCGAGATGAGCCGTCGCCTGCACGCCCGCAGCCAGGACAGCGAAGAGGTGATCCACCGTCGCCTGTCGCGGGCCAAGGACGAGGTCGCCGCGTGGGAGCAATTCGACTACGTCATCCTCAATGATGACTTCGACAAGGCCTATGCCGACCTAGCCCACATCTACCACGCCGAACGCCAGAAAAGGGCGCGCAACCCTTGGATCGGCGACCTGGTGCAGGACCTTCTGAAGGAAGAAATCTAGCGGCGAGCCCTTTCGAGCTCGCCGCCAGCATCACGCGTCAGAGCGCGCGGCGATTGAACAGCAGGTGGTAGACCACCAGCACGGCGACCGCGCCGATCGTGGCGACGATCAGGCTGTAGATATTGAAGCCGGAAACGCCGGCGCTGCCGAATTGGTTGAACAGCCAGCCGCCGACGAACGCGCCGACGATGCCGAGCACGATGTCGAGCAGCAGGCCGCTGCCCGAGCGGTTGACGATCTTGCTGGCGATGAAGCCGGCGATCAGGCCGAGAAGTAGCCAGGCGAGAATGGACATCGTGGAGACCTCCGTGAGCGGTCGCCCTTCGCGACCCTGTCCTCACAAGGCTTCAACGGCCCAGTTCGTTCCCTAGCGCTTGATGCGTTCTTGCACGAAGGCGATGGCCTTCTCTGCCGGGCCGCGGCCCAGCATGATGAAAACCCCCGAGCCGATCACGGCCCCGATCAGAAACGACATGCTCATTTCGGCCACTCCACGCCACCCATGACCTTCATGCCGGGCGACTCCGGCGCGGCCAAGACCAAAGCGCCGCGTGCGACGATCGGCCATGGGGTCTGCGCCTTTGGCGAGCAGCCGGCGCGTCCACGATTTGTCGGCGCCCGGATCGCCGATGTGATAGGGTGGCCTTCTGGCGCTAGGACGCGCCACGACGGTCCGGCCCTGGCCGGCACGCCTCTACGACGCTCCTTCCGGAGCGCCGCGACCCGCTAGCGTTCACCATCGAAGCTGATCGACGATCGACCTCCGCCGACGGACCTGTTCCGTCGTCGCGATCGCGCGGCTGGCGTCGTGGACGTGGCGTTGCAAGGAGAGACCCATGTCCAAAGGCAATCGCGAGGTTCGCAAACCCAAGGCGATCAAGCCCAAGGTGATCGCGGCCGCTCCACCCGTCCTGGCGTCCACGTTGGGCCACAAGCGCTAGTCGGTCCCTCCTGTTCCCGCGGGACGCCTGGCGATCCCGCCGAAAGCCACAGCCATGAAAACCTATTCCGGCACGCGTCCCTCGGGTCCCAAGGGCCTCAACGATCCCCGGTCGACCGGCGGCCAGCCCTCGCGGCCCCGGCCGATCGATCCGGACGCCCTGCGGGGGACCAAGACCTGACACCTTCCGCGCCCGACGGGCCGTTCGGCCAGCACGACTACGAGATCGCCTTCGGCTGGGCTAGCAAGGCGCTCAGCCTGACGATCAGCGGCCGCCAGGCGCGGCCGCTGACGGTGGGCGACACCTACACGCTCTGCCATCCCGGCTGCGACATCGAGGACGTGACCGTGACGCGCCTGACCCGCGAGGCCGACGGCTGGGTGGCGCTGTGCGAGATCGCCGCCTTGGCCGCGCCATGAGCCTGCTGGCGCGACTGCGTTCCGCCGTGGACTCGCTGTGGGTCACCCCGGCGCAGGTGCGGGCCGAGGCCTGGGGCCTGGGCGGGCGGCATCTGGGGCGGGTCATCGACGGCGCGCGCCTGGAGCTGCGCGCGCCGGGGATTTCGGTCCGGCGGGCGGTGCTGCTGAAGGCGGTCATCCGCCGCGATCGCGCCACGCGGCGTCACGCGGCAGGAGACCAAGGATGAGCGACGACGATCTTCAGCGCCTGGAACGCGAGAACGCCTATCTCAAGCGCCGCAACGCCCAGCTCCAGGACGATGTCACCAATCTCACCGGCGAGGTCACGCGGCTCCAGCAACAGCTGGGCCAGATCGCCAACCGCCGCGTCTCGCCCCCCAACCCGCTCTCCGGAGGACAATAGAACGATGACGCCAGGACAGCTCACCGCGCTGCGCAATCTTCACCTGAAGCAGGCCGGCGGTCACGTCGACTGGATCAACATCGCCGACGCCCGCGCCCTGACCGAGCTGGGCTACGCCTCGCGCGACCGGTCAGGCTGGCAGATCACGCCGGAGGGGACCGCTGCCCTGGCCACCCACGACTCTCCGTCGCCGGCCGAATAGGTCAGGCGTTCAGCGTCGCCTTGGCCAAGGCCAGGAAGCCTTCGATCGGCACGTTCTCGGCCCGGATGTCGGGGTTGATCCCGGCCTTCTCGCACAGCGCCCCGCCGCCGACCGCCTTGAGGCTGGAGCGCAGCATCTTGCGACGCTGGCCGAACGCCGCGGCGGTGACGCGCTCGAGGGCGGCGATCACCTCGGGAGACGGCGGATGGGCGCGCGGGACCAGCCGCACGACGGCAGAAGCCACCTTGGGCGGCGGGGTGAAGGCGCGGGCCGGCAGGTCCATGACGATCTTGGCCTCGCACAGGGTCTGGGCGATCACGGCCAGGCGGCCATAGGCGTCGTCCTCGACCTGAGCGACGATGCGCTCGGCGACTTCCTTCTGGAACATCAGGGTCATCGACAACGGCTTGAACGGCCCCGTCAGCCAGTTGATCAGCAGCTGGGTGCCGACATTGTAGGGCAGGTTGGCGACGACATGGGCCGGGACGCCGCCGACGGCCTTCGAGGCGTCGACCTTGAGGGCGTCGCCCTGAACAACCTCAAGCCGCTGGTCGGAGGCCTCGGTCAACTCGGCCAGGATCGGCAGGAAGCGGCTGTCCATCTCGATGGCGACGACGCGGGCGTCGGTCTCCAGCAGGGCGCGGGTCAGACCGCCGGGGCCGGGACCGACCTCGACCACCACGTCGTCCGGACCGATCCCCGCCAGGCGGGCGATCTTGCGGGTGATGTTCAGGTCGAGCAGGAAGTGCTGGCCGAAGCTCTTGCGAGCCAGCAGGTCGTGGCGCTCCAGGGCGTCACGCAACGGCGGCAGGTCGGCCAGGCTCATGGTCTTGATCTCGAAAAGGTCGTCGTTGGACGAAAGTTTAGGCCGCGCGGCGCGCGGCGATCTGCGCCGCCAGCCGGATCGCGGCGATCAGGCTATCGGGTCGAGCGAGGCCGCGTCCAGCGATGTCGAAGCCGGTGCCGTGGTCGGGGGACGTCCGCACGATCGGCAGGCCCAGGGTGACGTTCACCCCGCCCCAGAAGTCGAGCATCTTCACCGGGATCAGGGCCTGGTCGTGATACATGCAGACCACGCCGTCATAGCGGGCGCGAGCCTCGGCGTGGAACAGGGTGTCGGCCGGAGCCGGTCCCAGCACCTCGACGCCCAGGTCGCGCAGGACGCGGGCGGCCGGCTCGACGATCTCGATCTCCTCGCGGCCCAGCGCGCCGCTTTCGCCGGCGTGCGGGTTGAGGGCGGCCAGGGCCAGGCGGGGCCGGACGATGCCGAAGTCGCGCTTGAGGGCCTGGCTGGTGACCATGCCGGCCGTGACGATGGCTTCCACCGACAGGGCGGCCGGGACGTCCTTGATGGCCTTGTGGATCGTCACCAGGGTGGCGCGCAGGCCGCCGGCTGTCAGCATCATGATCGGACCGCGCACGCCGTCATGGGGCGCGCCGGCGGTCAGTTCGGCCAGGAACTCGGTGTGGCCGGGAAACTTGAAGCCCGCGTCGTAGAGCGGGGCCTTGGCGATCGGGGCGGTGACCAGGCCAGACACCGCGCCGGACAGGGCCAGGCCCGCGCCGGTTTCGATGCAGCGGATGATCTGGGCGGCGTGGGCGCTGGACGGCTGGCCGGAGATCACCGGCGACAGCAACGGCACGTCCAGAACGGGCAGGGCGACCGGAAAGACGTCCAGCGCCTCGGCCGGTCCGGTTACCGTCTTGACCTTCACGCCCGAGCCGGCCGAGGCCAGCGAGCGGGCGTCGCCCACGACCATGAAGGCCGGCCCTTCCCAGCGGAGGGCCGTCCAGGCCTTGGCGATGATCTCGGCCCCCGTGCCGGCGGGATCGCCGGCGCTCAGGGCCAGGGGGCTGATTTTCACCGGGTCTCTATGGTCGCCGAGTTGCGCAGGTCGCGCAGGTAACGCTTCGAGATCAGGGCCAGTTGCTGACCGCGCAAGCGGTTCTCGATCTGGTCGTGGGTCGGCGCGTTGCCGCCCGACTGGCGCTTGCCGCAGACCGCGATCAGGTGAAGGCCGGCGTCGGTGCGGATCGGGTCAGAGACCTGACCCACCTGCAGCGCGCCCGCCGCCGCCTGGAAGGCGGGGGCCAGGTCGGTGATCTCGGCTTCGCCCAGATCGCCGGCGACCAGGCCGTCGACCTTGCCGGCCGTGGCTTCCAGGGTCTCGCAGCTGGTGATCTTGGGCTTCAGGTCGACCAGCACCTTGGCGGCGGCGTCGACCTGGGCCTGGCTGGCGTCGGCGGCCAGCGGGTAGGCGATCTGCTTGAGGTCGACCAGGGCCGACTTCGCACCCGCGCGCTTGTCGCGCAGGTAGATGATGTAGACGCCGTCCTTGACCGGGATCGGGCGCGACAGCTGGCCGGGGCGCAGCTGTTCCAGCGCGGCGTCGACCTCGGCCGGCATTTCGCCGGGGCTGATCCAGCCGGCGTCGCCGCCGTTGGCCGCCGTCGGCGCCGCCGAGAACTGACGGGCGACGGCCGGGAAGGGCGCGCCCTGCTGCATCTGGGTGACCAGCTGCGTGGCGCCGTTCATCGCCGTTTCCATGCCGCCGACGCGGCTGGCGTCCAGGAACACTTCGCTGACCTGGTATTGCGGCTTGCTGGCCGACTCGGCCAGGCGCCGCTGGAAGGCCTTGATCTGGTCTTCGCCGACCCGCAGGCGCGAGCCGTAGCGACCGCTGATCCAGTTCTGCCAGCTGCTGTCGGCGCGGATCTGGGCGCGGAAGGTCTCTGCGCCGACGCCTTGCGAGGTCAGCTGAGCGATCAGCTGGGCGCCGGTCATGCCCGCGTTGTTGCCCTTGGCGATGTCCTCGATCTGCTCGTCGATTTCCTTCTCGGTCGAGATGATCGTGATCTTCTGGGCCTTCTCGACCCGCTTGAGCTCCTGCATCTGGACATGTTCGTCGATCAGCGAGCGAAGGGCTTCCTGCTGCAGCTGCGGCAGGTTCTCTTCGGTCGGCTGCAGGCCCGAGCTGATCATCAGCAGGCGCATGCGCTGCATCAGGTCATAGCTGGAGATGATGTCGTCGTTGACGACCGCCGCGACGCTTTCCGACAGGGTGTTGGGGCGCGGGGCGGCAGGAGCCGCAGCGGCGGGCGGCGCAGCATCCTGGGCGCTGGCCGTCGAGCAGAAGCTCGCGGCGGCCAGGGCGATGAGGGACACGGCTCGAACCGCCGCAAAAGTCGTCACGCTACGCGCAGGCCGCATGGGTAGTGTCGTTCCTCTAGAGCGGGCATGCCGATCACGCGCGCATAAACCACGCGCGCCAAGCGGCGCCGCGGATCAATTTAAGTCGCTGTAACCTGTATCACCCAATGTGGCGAGCGTTAGGCGCAGCACGATGGATTCGTCGGACTTCAGCTTCAGGCCACCCGTAGCGACCTGGCTGTAACGGTCTTCGTTCTGGTAGATCACGTCGATCCGGATGCAGTCATCGTTGTAGACGACGCCGAAATCGCGGCGGCGCCACACCCCGGCGACCAGATCATGCTGCCCGTAGGCCGTGACGCCCCAGCGCTTGGTCAGATTGAGTTGTCCACGCATTTCGAAGGTTTCAAGCGGATTCCCACCGGCGTCCTGCTGGTCCTTGATGTAGCGAATCGACCCGTTGGCGCGGTCGCGATAGGCATCCAGGCCCGCCTCGATGCGGCGGAACTTGTTGCTGTCCTGATCGGGCGCGTAGCGGGTGCGGACAAAGGCGTTGACGCCCCGGACCGGCGTCACCGTGCCGGCCACGATCCAGTCCGAGGACTTGTTCTGCAGGCCCGAGCGGCTGGGCAGCAGCAGGTCGGTCTCCGAGCGGAAGCTGCGGCCGACCAGTAGGCTGGCGCCGCGTCCGTCGGCATAGCTGACGGTGGCCCGGCCGCCGACGTTCAGGCGCTGGCCGCCCTCGTAGAGGTCGAAGCCCGGCGACTTGTTGGCGCGGAACAGGTTGGTCTCGTCGAACTCGAACGAGGTGCTGTCCTCGTTGTAGATGTAGCTGGTCGTTCCCGACGTCCCGACCACCACCGGCACGCGCCGGCTGTCGGAGCCGACGGCGATCTGGGCCAGGGGCTCCAGCACGATGCTGCCGTTCTTCAGGGCCTTGAACAGCGGATAGCTGAGGTCGACGCCGGTCACGCCCAAGGCTCGGGAATAGTTCTGGCTGGCGCTGGCGCCGGGCAGGTCGCTGATGTGGTAGGCGTCGCCGCGGGCCTGGACGAACGGCGAGATCCGCATGCCCGACTTCAGCGTGATGTTTGAGCGCCAGTCGGCGTTGACGCTGCCGCGCTGGCTGTCGACGCCGCTGGCCGTGGCGCTGTAGGGCGACTCAGCGCGGGTCAGGACGACGCCCGAGCCCTGGACGCGCAGGCGACCGCCCAGCACGGGCACCTCAGGCTGCCAGCGGGCCTCGACCAGCGGGCCGATGAACGGGAAGACGTCGCTGTTCTCGAAGCTGGCCAGGCCGGTGACCGGATCGGTGCCCGACACCCGCAGGCCCTGCACCGAGATCGCCGAGATCGACAGGTACGACTGCTTGTCCTGGCGGGTGGTGTAGATCTGCGAATTGAGGCGGCGATCCTCGCTCGTGAACAAGCCGCGTGTCTGGTAGACGTCGTTGATATTGTAGTTGTCGAACAACAGCTTGTCGGAAACTCTTTCCGCGCTGAAGCCCCACTTCCACTCGTTGTTGATGTCGAACAGGCCCCTTGCCAGGATGTAGCTGCGCGAGGTGGCCTCGCCGAAGCGCTCGCCGCGGTTGTCGATGTCCTTTTCGTAGGTGTAGCCCACCCGCGCCTCGGCGTAGCCCGAGTAGAAGCGCTTGCGCCAATTGACGTTCAGGAACGGGTTAACACTTGAATTGATTTGGGGACTTACGACCACATCCTGAGACGGCGAGATCACGTACAGATAGGGCTGCTGGTACGACATCCCCCGGCGCTTGGAGGCGCCCAGCTTGGGCGTCAGGAAGCCCGAGCTGGCCTTGGCCTGCGGATCCGGGTGCCAGAACACCGGCAGGTACATCAGCGGCGCGCCCCACAGGCGAATGACCGCGTTCTTGTAGTAGACCAGTTGGCGCTGCTTATCCTGCACCACGCGGTCGGCGGCCACCGACCAGGTCGGGGTCGGCTTCTCGGCGCAGACCTCGCAGGGCGTGTAGATCGCCTGGTTCAGTTCGGTGATGGTCTCGTTGCGCTTGATCGCCGACGCGGCGGCGATCTTGACGTTCTTGTCCATCCGCGCCGAGAAGCCTAGCGCGAAGCCGGCCTTCAAATCCTTGTCCAGGGTCATCTCGTCGGCGAACTGGGCGGTGCCGTCGGCGTTGATCAGCTGCACCTTGCCCTTGGCGGTCACGACGCCCGCCTCGGTGTCGTAGACCACCTCGTCGGCGCGCAGGGTGCGGCCCTCATAGCGCGCCTCGACGTCGCCGCGCGCGGTCAGGGTGTGGGTCTTGTCGTCCCGGATCAGCAGGTCGGACTCGAGGTAGTAGCCGTCGGTCCCCAGGCCGTCGGACGGCGGGGCCTTGACCACCGGCACGGGCGGGACCTCGGCGAGGCTCTGCTGAGCGTGCGCCGCCGAGGCGGCGAGCACGAGCCCGGCGACGCCCGCGAGCAACCTCACGCGCGCGCTGAGCGACGCGCCTTGGCGCTGATCCATCATGAACGACCTCGGAGACACGGACTCAACCATCCTCGGTATAGCAAAGCAGGGTGAAGCCCGCCAAAAGCGCGACGAGCGGAGGCGTCCAAGCGGCGATCGCTGGATGCAGGACGTCAGCCTTCGCCAATGCGCTGCAAAGCTCATTGAAGAAGAAGAACCCGAAACCGAGCGCCACGCCAGAGCCGGCGAGCGCCGCCAGGCCCCCGAGACGCATCAGGCGCAGCGAGAACGCCGCCGCCAGCACCGACATGGCGGCGAAAAGCAGAGGCGTGGCCAGGATCTGGTGGAAGCGCAGGCGGAAGGCCGTGGCCGAGAAGCCGGCGTCCTCGGTGTGCTTGATCGTCACCGGCAGTCGCCACAAAGCCACAGCCTGGGGCGAGTTGAAGCGCTCGGACGCGGTGCGATCGTCGAGATTGGACGGGATCGACAGGCTCTCGGAGCGAATCGCCCCGGCGCCGGGCGTGGCCTCGCGCACGCCGATCAGCCGCCAGAAGCCGGGCTCCAGGCGCGCCTCGTTGGCCTCAATGCGGCGAGAGAAGTCCATCACGCCCTTGCTGTTGAGCGTGTAGATGAACAGCGACACGCCGCGCAGGCGGACCGAGCCCTCGATCTGGTCGCGAGCCCGGGCGTGGATGACGATCTGGGTGGTGTCGTCGCCCTGGCGCAGCCAAGTGCCCTTGGGCGCCGACTTCAGATAGTTCTCCATCATCGCGTCGCGCGTGGTCTCGTACTGCGCCGTCATCGCCGTGCTCAGCGGGTTGAGCAGGGTGATGGTCACCACGCCCATCAGGAAGGCCGCCGTGGCCGCCGGGAAGATGAAGCGCCAGGCCGAGACGCCGGCCGCGCGCATGGCGATCAGCTCGCTGCGCCGGTTGAGGCCGACGAAGGCCCCCAGGGTGCCGAACAGGAAGATGAACGGCGTCAGCACCAATATGGTGGCCGGGGCCTGCAGGATGGTCAGGTACAGCAGCTCGAGAAAGCCGACGTCCGCGCGGGTGCCGACATTGCGGGCGATGTCGACGAAGGCGATCAGCATCACCATCGAGCCCAGCACGGCCAGGGCCGCGCCCAGCGAGGCCATGGTCCGCTTCAGGACATAGCGCTCCAGCATGCCCACGCCGATCACGCCGCGCCTCCCTGGGCGGCCGCGTAGGCGCTGCGGCGGCGGCTGATGGCGACGTAGCGTGAGACCTTCTGCCGGAAGACCTGCGACAGCCCCCACCAAGTGGCGGCCATGGGCACCACGTATTGCAGGATGTTCAGCCAGGCGCTGTCCTCGCAGGCCGCCTGCACGCCGAAGCCGACGATCCGCACCACGGCGGCGGCCGCGCCGATGCTGGCCATCCGCTTGCCATAGCCCATGCGGCTGAACTGGCCGCCGATCACGGCCGCCAGGGCCATGGCCATCAGGGCGATGTTGTAGAGCGGCCCGGCGAAGCGCGAATGGCCCTCGGCCAGCATCTCGACGCGGTTCTTCTGCTCCCATTCCTGGGTCATGTCGGGGAAGAACAGCTCGTGCAGATAGCGGTCGGCGATCTTGTAGTGCAGCAGCTCGTCGCTCTGGAACAGCGACGACAGGTCGAAGGTGTATTCCTCGAACGAGGTGTATTGCAGCACGCCGGCCTTGGAGAACTGCTGATTGGACCCCTTCAGCATGATCAGCACCGGCACGCCGTTGCGGGTGGCGATCACCGCCTCGCGCGACGAATAGGTCGAGGCGCCGCCGTCGGGCCGTTCCTGGTGGATGAAGAGGTTGTGGATCAGGTTGTTGCGGTCGATCGACTGGGCATAGACCGTCAGGCCTGGACCCGGCTCGGTGAACTGTCCGGGCTGGACCAGGGTGGAGGCCACGTCGGTCTTCACCTGGAAGGCGGTCTCGCGGATCTGCCGGGCGGCCCAGGGCTGCACCCACAGGCCCAGGAACAGCGAGAACAGGGCCGCCATCACCGCCAGGCGCATGGCCGGCGAGATCACTCGCCAGCGACTCATGCCGCCCGCGAAGCAGACCACGATCTCCTGCTCGGTATGGAGCCTATTCAGCGCCACCAGCGCGGCGACGAACAGGGCGATCGGCAGCACGATGTTCAAGAGCTGGGGCAGGGCCAGCGTGATGATCTTGAGGAAAACCAACGCGCTCTGGCGTTGTTCCACCAGCACGTCGAACTCCGACAGGCTGCGCGCCAGCAAGGCGAGCGCCGCCAGGGCCGCCGTCGCCAGCAGCGTCGGACCCAGCAATTGGCGGAAGAGGTAGCGTTCGATCAGGCGCATCGAAAATGGGGTTCGGGCGAGCGGATTCGAAAAATGCGAACCCCCACGGAAGACGGGTGTTCTACACGGGCGTTTCGCATCGGCACAACCGCTCACCGCGCGAGCCGTCTCGCCGGAAGTCTTTTCTCGGGACAAGGGTTGGACTATGCCGCCTGATCGAGGTGAGACGGTCGTCACGGACGATCGCTTTTCGCCAAGCTGATTTCATGGAGCGCGTCATGCGTATCGAGTTCGTCCCCGCCGATGTCCAGGCCGGCGCCACGGCCGCCCTCGCGGTTCTGGCCCATGAAGCCGCGGCGCTGTCGCCGGAAGCGCGCGTGGTCGACGAGGCCACCGGCGGCGCTCTGGCGCGGGCCATCGCCGGCGGCCGGTTCACCGGCGCCAAGGGCCAGACCCTCGATCTCGTCGCCCCGCACGGCCTGGAGGCCGCTCGCGTCGTGCTGATCGGCGTCGACGGCGTTGGCGCGGTCGAGCCCGAGACGGTCGAGATCGCCGCCGCAGCCGCCTTCCAGGCCGTGAAGACCTCGGGGGTCACCGAACTGGTGCTGAAGCTGGGCGCCGACGCCGAGACCGCCGCCCGCGCCGCCTTCGGCGTCAAGCTGGCCGCCTATCGCTTCGACAAGTACCGCACCACCGAGAAGCCCGAGAAGAAGCCCTCGGTCCAGGTCGTGAAGGTGGCCGCCGCCGATCCGGTCAAGGCCGCCAAGGTGTTCGAGGGGCTGGACGCCCTGGCCGAAGCCATCCTCTTCAGCCGCGACCTGGTCTCCGAGCCGGCCAACATCCTGCATCCCGAAGAGTTCGCCGCCCGCGCCAAGAGCCTGGAGAGCCTGGGCCTGGAGGTCGAGATCCTCGGCGAGGCCCAGATGGCCGAGCTGGGCATGGGCAGCCTGCTGGGCGTCGGGCAGGGCTCCGTCCGCGAGAGCCAGTTGGTGATCATGAAGTGGACCGGCGCGGCCGATAAGTCCGCCCAGCCCATCGCCTTCGTCGGCAAGGGCGTCTGCTTCGACACCGGCGGCATCAGCATCAAGCCGGCCGACGGCATGGAAGACATGAAGTGGGACATGGGCGGCGCCGCCGCCGTGACCGGCGTCATGCATGCCCTGGCGGGCCGCAAGGCCAAGGTCAACGCCATCGGCATCTTGGGCCTGGTTGAGAACATGCCCGACGGCAACGCCCAGCGTCCCGGCGACGTGGTCACCTCGATGTCGGGCCAGACCATCGAGGTCATCAACACCGACGCTGAAGGCCGCCTCGTTCTGGCCGACGCCCTCTGGTACTGCCAGGACCGCTTCAAGCCGCAGTTCATGATCGACCTGGCCACCCTGACCGGCGCGATCATCATCTCGCTGGGTCATGACTACGCCGGTTTGTTCAGCAATAACGATGGCTTGTCCGAGAAACTTCTTGCCGCTGGCGCCGGCGAGCGCGAGAAGCTGTGGCGCCTGCCGCTGCCGGCCGCCTATGAGAAGCAGATCGAGAGCCCGATCGCCGACATGAAGAACATCGGCGGCCGCCCGGCCGGCTCGATCACGGCGGGCCTGTTCCTGCAGAAGTTCGTCAACGGCACGCCGTGGGCGCACCTCGACATCGCCTCGGTCGCCTGGCGCAAGCCCTCGACCGACCCCACCGTGCCGGACGGCGCGGTCGGCTTCGGCGTGCGTCTGCTCAACCGCTTGGTCGCCGACGCCTACGAAAGCTGACGCCCTCATTGTCATCCCGGACGGCCTTCAGGCCGATCCGGGACCGCAAGATAAGCCGACGCTCGCCGCGGTCCCGGGTCTTCGTTACGCTGCGCCTGGGATGACAGGGAAACTTGAATGACCGACAGCCCCTGCGAGGTCTGGTTCTACCATCTGGAGCGGAGCGGCCCTGAACAGGTGCTGCCCGAGCTGCTGGAAAAGACTCTGGGGCGAGGCTGGAAGGCCCTGGTGCGCGGCGTCGATCGTGTCCGCATGGAGGGTCTCGACGGCCATCTGTGGACCTATCGCGACGAGACCTTCCTGCCGCACGGCCTGGCCAGCGAGCCGATGGCCGAGCGCCAGCCGGTGCTGCTGACCGACCAGCCGGACAACCCGCCGGGGCGTGACGCGTTGTTCCTCATCGACGGGGCCGAGCCGGGTGATCTGGCCGGCCTGTCGCGTTGCATCCTATTGTTCGACGGGCGCGACGAGTCGGCGCTCGCCCAGGCCCGGGGCCGTTGGGCGGGTTTCAAGAAGGCGGGCCACCCAGTGTCCTACTGGCGCCAGGCCGAACGCGGTTGGGAGAAGCAGGCATGAAGCGTTTGATGATGGCGGGCGCGGGTCTGGCGATGGCGATCCTGGCCGTGTCGTGCTCCAGCGCGCCGCCGCCCGCGCCTCTGCCGCCTCCGGAAACCCCGGTCGCGCCGCCGCCGGTCGCCATCGCGCCGCCCCAGCCCAAGGACCAGTGCGGCATGGCCGACGCCAAGGCCTTCGTCGGCAAGAAGCGCACCGACCTGCCGGCTCCGGTCGACCCGACCCGCTGGCGCGTGGCCTGCACGACCTGTCCGGTGACCATGGACTTCCGGCCCGACCGCCTGAACATCCTGTTCGACGCCGACACCGGCGTGGTCAAAGAGGTCAAGTGCGGATAGCCGCGCGATAAGTCTTCGAAACACCTTGGCGGACGGGAAGGGATCGGACAGGCTCGACGAGGGCGGTCCGAACGGAGGGGGCATGAGCAGTCAGGATCACGAGGGCGGCGAGCGAAGCTCGCGGCGACGTTCCAGTGCGTCATCCTCGTCTTCGTCCTCCGCGTCGTCGAGGAGCGCGTCTAAAAGCGCCTCGAAGGGCAAGGCGGCCGGGCCGCTGGTCGCCATGCTCGCCGTGGCGGTCGTGGCCGGCTTCGCCATCGGCGCGGTGACCATCATGCTGTTGCCGTCGTCCGACGGTCGCGCCCGGCCGGGTGCGGTGGGCGCGGGCGTCGAGGAGGCCTATTCCAACGGCGGGGCCAGCGGCTATCTGGCCCCGGGCGCGGTGCAGCCCCTGCGCCTGCTGCCGGGACCGCCGGCGGCGGGCTCGGCCCAGGACGCCGCCGATCGCCAGACCTTCCTCAAGACCCGCGCCTTGCGCGGCACGCCGCGCTGGAGCCTGGCCCAGGCCGACGCCGATCAAAGCGTTCCGGCCACCCTGAAGGCCTTCAGCTGCGCCCTGGGCGTGGACCTGGGCCCAGCCAGCGCGCCAGCGACCAACGCCATGCTGGAGCGCTTCGCCCGCGACCAGGCCCCGGTGATCGAGGCGGCCAAGGCGGGCTTCAACCGCTCGCGGCCGTTCCTGAGCAATCCGGGCGAGATCTGCATTCCCAAGACCGACCAGCTGATGCGCAGTCCCGACTATCCGTCGGGCCATGCCGCCTGGGGCTGGGCCGTGGCCCTGCTGCTGGCCGAGGCCGCGCCGGACAGGGCCGACGCCCTGCTGGCCCGCGGCCGCGTCTATGGCGAAAGCCGCGTCGTCTGCGGCGCCCACAGCGCCAGCGCGGTCGACGCCGGTCGCCTGGTGGGGGCGGCGATGGTGGCGGCCGTGCACGCCGCGCCCGATTTCCGCAGCGATCTGCTGGCCTCGCGCGTCGAACTGACTTCTTTGGCCCGCTCGGGCAGCGCGCCCTCGGCGGCCGCCTGCGCGGTCGAAGCCCAGGCGGCCAAGGTCACGCCGTGAGACCTTCTGTCGCTTTGCCGCGCGAAACGCGCGTGTGGAAGTGACGGCGGCGAAATGGAATAAGGGTGCGACCGCGCGGATTCTCCGCCTGACACCGGACTCATGACCCTGGCGCCCAGCCCGCTCGTTTCTCGTCACGACACGCTGCGGACGATCGCGGCAGCGCTGATCTCCGGCCTGGGCTTTGGCCTGCTGGCCTATCTCTGCGTCGAGATCCCCCGCGCCTACAATCAGGTGACGCCGATCTGGCTGTCCAACGGCTTCGTCGTGGCGTGTCTGCTGGCGGTCGATACCCGCCGATGGGCCTGGATGCTGGCCGTCACCCTGGCGGCGGGCCTAGTGGCCGGGCTGCACGCCGGCGACTCGGTGGCGATCAACTTCGTCCTGATGCCCAGCAACGTCTTCCAGGTCTGGGCCTGCGCCTGGACCGTGCGCCGGGTGCTGGGCCGCCATATCGACCTTGGCCGGCCGCGCGACATGATCGTCTTCGTCGGCCTGGCCGGCTTCCTGGTTCCGACGGTCACCGGCGCGGCCTCGTCGCTCTACCACACCGCCACGCGAGGCGGGGACCTGTGGGGTAACCTGGTGGTTTGGGTGCTGGGCGACATCCTGGGCGTCCTGACCCTGACGCCCTGTCTGCTGGTGCTGAGCCAGGCCCGGGCCTATCTGCGCGAGCGGCCCTGGTCGCGGGACGGGGTGCTGTCGATCCTGGTTCTGGTGGTCGCCACCGACTGGGTGTTCCTGCAGAGCCGCTATCCGCTGCTGTTCGTGGTCCCGCCGCTGATGCTGCTGGTCGCCGCGCGCCAGGAGGTGATCGGCGGCGTGCTGGGCGCCACCCTGGTGGCGGCCGTGGCCGTGCTGGCGACCATGTCGGGACACGGACCGATCCAGCTGATCGAGGGCGCGGCCGAGCAGTCGCTGGTGCTGCAGCTGTTCCTGGCGGTGTCGATCTTCGTCAGCCTGCCGGTGGCCGCCTTCCAGCGCCAGCGGCGGCACATCCTGGACGATATGGCCAAGGCCAGCGAGGCGGTGGCCCGCAGTGAGGCCCGCTATCGCGTGCTGACCGAGAACGCCCTGGACGTCATCGTCCACAGCGGCCTGGACGGCAAGGTGACCTACATCTCGCCGGCGGTGACGGCGGTGCTGGGCTACACGCCCGAGGAAATGATCGGCACGCGCGCCATCGAGCTGGTCCATCCCGACGATCTCGACCAGGTCATGAAGATCAGTCAGGAGCAGGTCAGCGGCCGCGTGGTCGGCGCGCCCGACCGCATCGAGTACCAGGCCTATCGCAAGGATGGCGCGCTGATCTGGCTGGAGTCCCGCCCGACCCTGGCGCGCGACCCGGTCAGCGGCAAGAAGATCGGCATCACCGACATCGTCCGCGACATCACCGCCCGCAAGAAGCTGGAGCACGACCTGCGCGAGGCCCAGGCCCGGGCCGAGGCCGCCGCCGCCGCCAAGGGCGAGTTCCTGGCCAATATGAGCCACGAGCTGCGCACGCCGCTGACGGCGGTGATCGGCTTCGCCAACCTGGTCGAGGACCAGCCCGAGCTCTCCAGCGACACCCGCCGCCAGGTGGCCCGCATCCTGGACGGCGGCCGCTCGCTGCTGGCGACGATCGACGACATCCTGGACTTCTCCAAGCTCGACGCCGGCCACCTGGAGTTCAAGCCGCGCCGCACCGCCGCCGCCGACCTGGTGCGCGAGGTGCTCGACATCTTCGCCCGCTCGGCCGAGGTGAAGGGACTGCGCCTGGGCGCGGAGGGGCTGGACGCCTTGCCCGAGGGCCTGTGGCTGGATCCCGAGCGCCTGCGGCAGGTGCTGGTCAATCTGGTGGGCAACGCCATCAAGTTCACCGAGGCCGGCTATGTGACGGCGCGGCTGGCCTATGACGCCGGCGATCAGAAACTGAACTTCGAGATCATCGACACCGGGCGGGGGATCGCGCCCGAGGATCTGCCGCTGCTATTCATGCGGTTCTCGCAGCTCGACGTCTCGATCAGCCGGATGCACGGCGGCGCGGGTCTGGGCCTGGCGATCAGCAAGGGCTTGGTCGAGCTGATGGGCGGTCAGATCGGCGTCGAGAGCCAAGTGGGGCAGGGCACGTGCTTCGCCTTCGACCTGCCGGCCCCCATCGTCGCCGAGCCGGAGCCCGAGGAACACGCCGAGCTGCCCAGCCTGCCGGTCGGCTGCCGGGTGCTGGTGGTCGACGACAACGCCGCCAATCGCGAGCTGGTCCGCACGGTGCTGGAGGCTTTCCAGGCCGAGGTGTCAGAGGCCGTCGACGGCGAGGAGGGCGTGATCGCCGCCCAGGCCGAGATCTTCGACGTCATCCTGATGGACCTGCGCATGCCGCGCCTGGACGGCGCTCAGGCGGCCGAGCGGATCCGGGCGGGGCGTGGTCCCAGTGCTGGCGCGCCGATCATCGCCTTCTCGGCCGACGTGCGGGCGGGCAAGCCGGCCGCGGTGTTCGACGGGGCGGTGCCCAAGCCGATGACCGTGGCCTCGCTGGTCACGGCGATCGCCCTGGCGCTGGCGGCCTGACCTACCAGCGGCCCTTGCAGCAGCCGCCGCCACCGCTGTGTCCGCCGCCCTTGGTCGAGCCGCCCACATGGACGCTGACCGACGACGAAGCGCTGGCCCGGGCGCTGGACGACGCCGTGGCCGAGCCATAGGCGCGGCTGGCGCCCCAGGCCGAGGCCGAACCGCCCGACGCCACGCGCGGGATCCAGCCGCCGCCAGCGCCGTAGCGGGCCGTGGTGCCGTAGATGTTCAGGCCCGTTATCAGATAGTCCGGCTGGCCGGTCATCGGGTTGTAGTCGTAGGCCTGGCCATAGGCTTGCCCCTGCCGCCAGCGGCTTTCCTCGCTGCTGCTGGAATAGGATTCCGACTCGTAGCTGCTCTCGCTGGACTCGTAGACGACTCCGCCGCGACGTTCTTCATGCCGCTCGTCGCGGCGCGGCGGCGTACGGTCCACATAGACCGGACGCTCGATATAGACGGGGCGGTCGACCGGAACCTCGACGCGCTTCTCGATCACCCGGTCCACCGGCCGGTCGATATAGACGGGCTTTTCGATCACCTTGACGACCGGCACCTCGACGCGCTTCTCCACGATCCGCTCGACCGGGCGGTCGACGAACACCGGGCGATCGACGGGGATCTCGACGCGTTTTTCGACCACGCGATCGACGGGGCGGTCTATATAGACGGGCTTCTCGACGATCTTCTCGACCGGATGGTCGACATAGACCGGGACCTTGACGATCTTCTCGATCACCACCGTCCGGGCCGGAGCCCGCCGCACGGGCTTGGCCTTGTGTCGCACGACGGGACGGGGATTGGGCGTGTAACTGACGCCGGCCGGGAAGCCGTCGGCCAGGGCCGGCGTGGCCACGAACCCCAGCGCGCCGATCATCAGGAAGCTCTTGAAGGTCATCGCAGCGTACTCGCACTGTCCCGCAAAGGGACTCCGTGCGCGACCGCCGCAAGAACCGGGCCCGATCAGGCCTCGGCGGCCGCCAGCTCCTCGGCCAGGCTCATCCACGTCGCTTCGGCCTCGTCCAGTTTGGACTTGGCGTTGTCGCGGCGCTTTGTGAACTCCGCCAACTTGGTCGGGTTCTTGTAGAGCTGCGGATCGGCCAGCTGGGCGTCGAGCTCGGCGAGCTGTCGGGTCGTGCGGGTGACGACCTGCTCGGCGGCTTCGATCTTGCGCTTCAGGGGCTCGATGGCCACCGTCTTCTTCGGCGCGGCGGCGGGTTCGGCGCCCTTGGCCGGCTCGCGCGCCACCTGAGTGGGCTTCACCGACTGCTTGGCGCGGTCCAGCACGAACTTGGCGTAATCGTCCATGTCGCCGTCGAAGGGCTTCACCGTGCCGTCGGCGGCCAGCCATAGGCGGTCGGCCACCAGCTCCATCAGCGAGCGGTCGTGGGTGATCAGGATCACCGCGCCCATGTAGTCGTTCAGCGCGTCCAGCAGGGCCCGGCGGCTGTCGATGTCCAGGTGGTTGGTCGGCTCGTCGAGGATCAGCATGTGCGGCGCATCCATCGCCACCAGGTTCAGCAGCAGGCGCGCGCGCTCGCCGCCCGACAGGCTCTCGACCTTGGTCTCCTGCTTCTCGAAGCCCAGCCCGAACTGGGCCAGTTTCGAGCGGCGCGAGCTCTCGGACGCCTCCGGCATGGCCCGCCGGATGATCTCCAGCGGCGTGTCTTCGGGATCCATCGCCTCGATCTGGTGCTGATGGAACCAGCCGACCTTCATCTTCTTGTCGCGGTGGAATTCGCCCGACTGCACGCCCAGCGCGCCGGCGATCATCTTGGCGAAGGTCGACTTGCCCGCGCCGTTGACGCCCAGAAGACCGATGCGGTCGTCCAGGTCCATGCGCAGGTTGAGGTTCTTGAGGATCGAGCGGCCTTCCTCGTAGCCCACATTGGCCCGTTCCAGGCGAATGAGCGGCGGCGGCAGCGGGCGCGGCGGCGAGGGCAGGGTGAAAGGCGCGACGCGCTCCTCGATCGTGGTGGACACCGGCTCCATCTTGGCCAGGCGCTTCATGCGCGACTGGGCCTGAGCGGCCTTGGAGGCCTTGGCCTTGAAGCGGTCGACGAAGGCCTGCAGGTGGGCGCGCTCGGCGTCCTGCTTGGCCTTGGCCGACAGTTGCAGGCGAGCCTTCTCGGCGCGGCGCTTTTCGAAGTCGTCGTAGCCGCCGGTGTAGAGCTCCAGCTTGCCGCCGGCCAGGTGCAGCATGTGCGTACAGCTGTTGTTGAGCAGCTCGCGGTCGTGGCTGACGATCAGGGCGGTGTGCGGGTACTTCTGCAGGCGGGCTTCAAGCCAGAGCGCGCCTTCCAGGTCCAGATAGTTGGTCGGTTCGTCCAGCAGCAGCATGTCGGGCTCCGCGAACAGCGCCGCAGCCAGGGCCACGCGCATGCGCCAGCCGCCCGAGAACTCGCTCATCGGCCGGGCCAGGTCTTCTTGGGAGAAGCCCAGGCCGACCAGGATTTCGGAAGCCTTGGCGGGCGCCGCGTCGGAATCGATCTCGATCAGCCGGGCCCAGATTTCGCCCATGTCCTCGGGATCGGCCGTCTCCAGCCGCGTCAGCAGGCCGTGGCGCTCCTCGTCGGCCTCCAGCACCGTCTCCAGCAGGGTGAAGGGGGTGGCGGGGTGCTCCTGGTCCACCGAACCGATGCGCGCGGCCTTGGGCAGGCTGATCTCGTCGTCGCCGGCGTGCAACTGGCCCAGGATCAACTTGAACAGCGTCGACTTGCCCACGCCGTTGCGACCGATCAGGCCGACCTTGGCGCCGGGCGGCAGGCTGACGCTGGCGTGGTCGAAGAACTTCCGTCCCCAGGCGTTAAAGGTCAGGTCTTTGATCTGAAGCATTTGATTTTGAAGGTACGCGGCGGGTTGGCGGGGAGGGAGCGCCCGGCTATAAGCCCGCAACCTCCCAATTCACAACTTTATGTGTGAGATATCTTCGTGACCGAACGCACCTTCTCGATCATCAAGCCGGACGCGACGCGTCGCAACCTGACCGGCGCCATCAACGCGGTGATCGAGGCCGCTGGCCTCCGCATCGTCGCTCAGCGTCGCGTGAAGCTGACCGAAGCCCAAGCCAAGAAGTTCTACGAAGTGCACGCCGAGCGCCCGTTCTACGGCGAACTCGTCGGCCAGATGACCGCTGAACCCGTCGTCGTTCAGGTGCTGGAAGGCGACAACGCCGTCCTGAAGTACCGCGAAGTGATGGGCGCGACCAACCCGGAGAACGCCGACGAGGGCACCATCCGCAAGCTGTTCGCCCTGTCGATCGGCGAGAACTCGGTCCATGGTTCGGACAGCCTCGAGAACGCGGGCATCGAAATCGCCCAGTTCTTCAAGGACGAAGAGATCGTCGGCTAAGGCTTTCACGCCTTACGAGACGCGAAAGGCCGGGGCGAAAGCTCCGGCCTTTTTCGTTGGGCGATCGCGCCGAGCATTCCAATCCCCGACCGCCTTCCTATTCTGCCGCCGACGAGAGTCGCGCGGGGGAGCGAGGGTGGCGAGACGGAGGATCATGGCGCTCGGCCTGCTGACCGCCGTGCTTATCACCGGCGCGCCGGGCGTCGCCCTCGCTCAGGCCACGACATCCGTCGACGATGTCGTGCTTTCGCCCCAGGCCAGCGGCCATTGGCTGCGGGCCGAGAGCGACCACGTCATCGTCTATTCCGACGAGCGCCCGGAGGTTCTTCGCCGGGTGGTGACCGACCTGGAGGCGCTGGATGCGACGCTGCGCGCGCTCTACGGCAAGCAGGACGGGGCGTCGCCGCGCAAGTTTCCGATCTACCTGGTCCGGCCCGTCGATCGCGGCGAGACCGCCAACGAGACCTATCGCCGTTTCCTGCCCGGCGCGCCCGTCACATCGCTGTTCATGACCGTGGCCGAGCCCGATGACATCTTCGCCGTCGTGGTCCGCGACAATTTCCGGTTCTTCGCCAAGACGGACCACACCGAGGGCGACGATGGCGTGCTGGGCGCCTATGCCTACCACTTCTTCAGCGAGAACTTCCCGTTCCGCCAGCCGCGCTGGCTGACCAAGGGCGCGGCGGTCTATTACAGCGCGATCGACATCCGGGCGGACAGCGTCGTGATCGGCCAGACGCCCGCGCTGTTCGACAACGCTCAGGTGTCGCGCAATCTCAAGACGGTTCCCAACGTCATCGCCGAGCGCGGCGACGACTGGAGCTACGCCGACAAGCAGCGCTACGACGCGCAATCGGCGCTGCTGGTCCGCTATCTCTGGGCCGACGCCGACCGCAAGGCGCGGCTGGCGACCTATCTGGACCGCATCGAGGGCGGCGATCACGACCTGAAGGCGGCCTGGAGCGAGGTGTTCGGCCAGCCGATCGAGACCTTGGAGACGTCGCTGGAGGCGTTCCTGCGCACCGCGCCGGTGCTGACGACGGTCCCCCGTCCACCGGCGCCGCCCGAGATCAGGATCCACCGGATGCCGGCCGGCGCCAACGACCTGATCCTGGAGCTTCAACAGCTTAAGGCGGGCTTCACCGTCGATCGGGCGGGCCTGCTCAGGCGCTTCCGCAAGGCCGCGGCGCGACGTCCGGACGAGCGCTACAGTCGCCAGGCCCTGGCCCGGGCGGAGATCACCATCGGCGACCGCGACAAAGGCGAGCGCCTGCTGGAGGAGCTTCTGCAGGAAGACGCCGGCAACCTGGAGGCCCTGCGGCTGATGGGGTCCAGCAAGCTCTATCGGGCGGTGGCGGACCGCGATCACCGCGTGCAGCTGCAGGCGGCCGCGAGCGTCTATCTGCGACGCGCCCAGGCCATCGAGCCCGACGACTACCAGACCCTGTTCCTGCTGGCTCAGACCATGGCCACGGGCGACACGCCATCGCCGGAGCGGCTGGCCCTGCTGCGCCGCGCCGTGAGCTTGGCGCCGGAGGTGACCAAGATCCGCCTGGTCGCCGCGGTGGCCTCCCTGATGGCCGACGACACCCAGGGCGCGTTCCTGCTGCTCAAGCCGATCTCGGCCGATCCTTATGGCGGGCCCGAGGCCCGGAAGGCCAAGCAGCTGCTGGACGTGATGGCGCGCGTCGCGGGGCCGGCCCCTGTTCCTGGAGGCTCACCTCCGCGTTGAAGAAACCTTCACCGCCTTCGGGTTACACAACCTGTGATAAGGCGGAGGGCGCGATGCGTAATCTCATTCCGGTTCTGGCGATGTGCGGCCTGTTGGCCGGTTGCGGCGCGGCGGGCGGCGCTGCGGCGCCCGACAGCTTCGCCAAGGCGGTGGACGCCTATGTGGCGGGCGACCGCACGGCGCTGCACGAGGCGGGCGAGGCCGGCCGGGAAGCGCGGTCCAAGCTCGAGGGCAAGCGCACCGCGGCCAATATCTGCGAGACCATGAGCCCTGCCGAACGGCGCGAGTTGTTTCCGGCGCTGATCATCGAGATGCTGGACAAGCCCACCCTGATGTCGATGCCGAAGTCGGCGCGGTATCTCTACTTCCAGGCCATCAGTCGCCGGTTCGAGAACATCCAGGATCTGGTCTCGTCGGTCGACAGCGGCTGTGGCGGCGTCACTGGGGCAGTCAGCGACATCTCCACCCTGGCGGCGATGCGCAAGGTCGTCGTCGGCCGCGAGGAGGCCTGGCGGCATGAGCTGACGGCCGAGTACGGCTCCCAGCTGGAACCGCGCCTGGACGAGGCCGCCAAGCTGCTGCGCCGCAATCGGATCGACATGGGCGGCTACGGCCGCGACTAGAGCCCGCGCACGAAAGCGGCCAGGATCTCGGCGTAGAGCCTGTGCTCCTGCTCCAGCACCCGCTGCGCGATCAGGGGTTCGGTGTCGCCGGGCAGGATCGGCACGCGGGCCTGGCCCAGGATCGGACCTTCGTCGACGCCGGCCGTGACCAGATGCACCGTGCAACCGGCCTCGACCTCGCCTGCCGCCAGGGCGCGGCCGTGGGTGTCCAGGCCCGGATAGGCGGGCAGCAGGGACGGGTGGATGTTCAGCATCCGGCCCGCCCAGGCGTCGACCAGGAACGGCGTCAGGATGCGCATGTAGCCGGCCAGGGCGATGACCTCGATCCCGCGCGCGCGCAGGGCCGTGTCGATGGCCCGCTCGTGGGCCTCGCGATCCTTGCCGAACTCACGTTGGTCGACGCACAGCGCCTCGATCCCGGCCGCCTGCGCGGTGGCCAGACCGCCGGCCTCGGGCTTGTTGGCCAGCACCAGCGCGATCTCGAACGGGCAGTCGTCCGCCTGGGCCGCGCGGACCAGGGCCTCCATGTTGGAGCCCCGGCCCGAGATCAGCACGGCGACCTTGGTGCGTTGGGTCATCTGGCGAGCCTCCTACGCTCTGCGTCCTTCGAGGCCCGCTGCGCGGGCGCCTCAGGATGAGGAGCGTTTTCTGAATTCCTCATCCTGAGGTGCGAGGCAAAGCCGAGCCTCGAAGGACGCAAGGCGTTAGCCCGCGACCAGCTGGCCGCAGATGAAGGCGTCCTCGCCGGCGTTGAGCAGGGCGGCCAGCACCGGTTCGGCGTCAGAAGCCGCCACCACCAGGATGAAGCCGACGCCGCAGTTGAACGTGCGGCGCAGTTCGTGGTCGGAGATGCCGCCGACCTGCTGCATCCATTCGAACACCGGGGGCAGGGGCCAGGCGTTCCAGTCGAACTCGGGGACCAGGCCCTTGGCGATGCAGCGCGGCGGGTTCTCGATCAGGCCGCCGCCGGTGATGTGGGCGCCGCCCTTGATCCGGCCCGACTGCAGCAGGGGCAGGATCGACTTCACATAGATGCGGGTCGGGGCCATCAGGGCCTCGGCCAGGGTCTTGCCGTCCGCGAAGGGGGCGGGGGCGTCCCAGGCCAGGCCCGAACGCTCGACCACGCGGCGCACCAGGCTGTAGCCGTTCGAGTGCGGGCCCGACGAGCCCACGCCGATGATCAGGTCGCCAGCGCGTTGCTTGTCCAGCTTGGGCAGCACGCCGTCGCGCTCGACCGCGCCGACCGAGAAGCCGGCCAGGTCGTATTCGCCGTCGCTGTACATGCCCGGCATCTCGGCGGTCTCGCCGCCCACCAGGGCCGCGCCGGCCAGCTTGCAGCCCTCGGCGATGCCGGCGACCACGCTCTTGGCGACCTCGAGGTCCAGCTTGCCGGTGGCGAAGTAGTCGAGGAACAGCAGGGGCTCGGCGCCCTGGGCCAGCAGGTCGTTGACGCACATGGCCACCAGGTCGATGCCGACGCTGTCGTGCATCTTGGCGTCGATGGCGATGCGCAGCTTGGTGCCGACGCCGTCGGTGGTGGAGACCAGCAGCGGGTCGTCGTAACCGGCCGCCTTCAGGTCGAACAGGGCGCCGAAGCCGCCCAGGCTGCCGTCGGCGCCGGGGCGCCTCGTGGCCTTGGCCAGGGGCTTGATCGCCTCGACCAGGGCGTTGCCCGCGTCGATATCCACGCCCGATTGGGCATAGGTGAGGCCGTTGGGCAGATCGCTCATTCGCTCGCTCTGGTCTATTTGAAGACGCAATGTCGCCTTCAACTCGCGGAAATTTGCACCTTGGCGCCGCTTGACGCTTGCAGACTCGGGGGTGCGCGAGGCTATTAGCAGCCGATGAAGCCGATAACCACTACCGCCGAACTGGCGGCGTTTTGTAATGAGTTGCAGGGCCAGCCCTTCGTCGCCGTGGACACCGAGTTCATGCGCGAGACGACCTACTGGCCCAAGCTCTGCCTGATCCAGGTTGGCGCGCCCAATGCGGAGGCTGTTATCGATCCGCTGGCGGACGGTATCGACCTGACGCCGCTGCTGGATCTGATGCGCGACGAACGCGTGCTCAAGGTGTTTCACGCCGCCCGCCAGGACGTCGAGATCTTCAACAATCTGGGCGCTATGCCCCGGCCGTTGTTCGACACCCAGGTGGCCGGCATGGCCGCGGGCTTCGGCGAGCAGATCGCCTATGACGCCCTGGTCCGACAGATGCTCAAGATCGAGCTCGACAAGTCCAGCCGGTTCACCGACTGGGCCCGTCGCCCGCTGTCCGACGCCCAGCTGACCTACGCCCTGGCCGACGTCACCCACCTAGCCTCGCTCTATCCGATGCTTCGCGACCGCCTCGCCAATGCGGGCCGCCTGGCCTGGGTCGAGGAGGAGATGAAGGCGCTGTGCGATCCGGCGGCCTATGACGTCGATCCGGAAAAAGCCTGGCGTCGCCTGCGTCCGCGCAAGACCGCCGCCAAGTACTTGGCCGTGTTCAAGGCCGTGGCCGCCTGGCGCGAGCGCACCGCCCAGACCCGCGACCAGCCGCGCGGCCGGATCCTCAAGGACGAGGCCATCGACGAGCTGGCCACCCAGGCTCCGACCACCGTCGACGGCCTCAACACCCTGCGCGGCGTGCCCAAGGGCTTTGGCGGCAGCAAGTTCGGTCCCGACCTGCTGGCGGCCATCAAGGCGGCCCTCGCCGATCCGGAAGGCTATGCGCCCGTGCTGGAAAAGCCCGGCCCGCCGCCGCCGCCCTCGGCCGGCGCCGTGGTCGAGCTGCTGAAGGTGCTGCTGAAGGCCCGTTCGGAAGAGGCCGGCGTGGCGTCCAAGCTGATCGCCACCGTCTCGGACCTGGAAAAGATCGCCGCCGACGACAACGCCGCCACGCCCGCCCTGACCGGCTGGCGCCGCGACGCCTTCGGGGCCGACGCCCTGAAGATCAAGCGCGGCGAACTGGCCCTGGTGCTGGACGGCTCGCGCGTGCGCGTGGTCGAAGTGCGCCGCGCACCCAAGTCTGATGCGTCTTCGTAAGACGGCGTTATCCGAAGTTGCAATTTAAAGTCGTATCGATGATCGCCTTCCAAATCGGGCGATAATCACCAGTAAAGACGGCTACTGCCGGCGTAATTCCCGCCCAGGTAGAATTTGAGCCGCGTTCGGGAACTTCCTGGCGCGGCTCGAATTTCGAGGGCGGGACGGGGTGGCGTCCGCGAGGATTGGCTTGACGGGTTTCTGGGAAAATCTCGCGGTCGCATACCGACCGGCGGCTGTCTCCCGGCGCAACCAGGTTCCGCTGCGCCTGTTCGTGATCCTGGTCCTCTGCGGCGCGATGGCCTGGCGGCCAGGCTTCGGCTTCCTGCTGGGCTGGACCGTGGCCTATCTGGTCGCCCAGCTGGCCGAGATCCAGGCGCTCAAGCGCTTCCTGGCCCATCCCCATCCAGGCTCCACGATCGGCTTCAACCTGATCACCGATCTGCTGATGGCCAGCGTGTTCGGCTGGGTGGCTATCCCGCTGTGGCAGGTCGGGACCCCGGCCTCGGCCGCGGCCGCCGCTCTGCTGCTGTCCGGATCGATCCTGACGGCCCTGATGGGGGCGGAGGGCTGTTTCACCGCCTTCATGGCGGCGGTGACCCCGCACATGATCTATCTCTTCATCCTGCCCGTGGTTGGCGGGGCGCTGCACGACCCGGTGACGCCCTATTTCATGATCGGAACCTGCCTGCTGGCCCTGGTGCTGGCCATGGTCTTCCTGTGGTCGCGCAAGGCGATGTTGGCCGAGCGCTCGGCGCGGCTGGCGGCCGAGGCCCAGACCGCCGCCAAATCGGCCTTCGTGGCCATGGTCAGCCATGAGCTGCGAACGCCGATCAACGCCCTCCTGAACGGCGCGGCGGCGCTGGAGCGCCAGGCCGGCGGCGACCGCGGCGCGGCCAGCCTGATCGTCGACGCCGGCGCGATGATGAAGACCCTGCTCAACGACCTGCTCGACTATTCCAAGATCGAGGCCGGGCGCATGGGCGTCGAGGCCGTCGACTACGATCTGCGGCTGCTGCTGCGCGACACGGTGATGCTGTGGCGCGGCGAGGCGCGAGCCAAGGGCATCAAGCTGGCGGTCGAGGGCGCGCACGGCCTGCCGCGCTGGATCCGGGGCGACCCGATGCGCCTGCGCCAGATCCTCAACAACCTGCTGTCCAACGCCATCAAGTTCACCACCGAGGGCGGCGTGACCCTGTCGCTGGACCTGAAGGACGGGCTGGGCGGACGTCAGCTGGCCATCGACGTCGTCGACACCGGGCGCGGCCTGACCGAAGACGAGGCCGAGCGCCTGTTCAACGCTTATGAGCAGCTGGGCGTCGGCACCGCCCGCGACTTCGGCGGCACCGGCCTTGGCCTGTCGATCAGCCGCGACCTGGCCCGGCTGATGGGCGGAACCCTGACGGCGGCCAGCGACGTCGGCGGCGGCGCGCGCTTTTCCCTGGTCATCCCCGCGCCCGCCGGCGCCGAGCCCGCGCGCGACCTGTCGGCCGGCAGCCTCGAGACGGTGGCGGACGCGCCGCTGATCCTGGTGGTCGACGACCACGACATCAACCGCCGGGCGCTGCGCGGCATGCTCGAGGCGTTCGGCGTGCGGGTCGAGACGGCAGACGACGCCGAGATCGCCCTGGCGGCCGCCAATTCGCGGGTGTTCGACGCGATCCTGATGGACGTCCGCATGCCGGGCGTCGACGGCCTGGAAGCCACCCGCCGGCTGCGCGCCGAGGGCCTGAACCGCGCCACCCCGGTGATTGCCGTCACCGGCGCGGTCGCCGTCGACGACCGCCAGGCCTACGCCGCCGCCGGCATGACCGGCTGCGTGGAAAAGCCCGTCAGCGCGACGGAGCTCTACGCCGCGCTGTTCGGCGGGGCGTAGGGGTGGACGATCTTATGCGGACGTCGATGGCGGCCGGTTCATAACGCCCCCTCCGTCACGATGCGTATTCGCATCGCGCCACCTCCCCCGTTTCACGGGGCAGGAAGGCTCAGCCGCTCTCCTCCTGCCCCGCTTGCGGGGGAGGTGGCGCGGCGCCGATAGGCGACGTGACGGAGGGGGCGTTGCCGAGTCGGATGCCTGCTCTCGCCCCTAACCCCCGAAATACCCCGCCTGGTCGATATCGCTCAGCAGGCCCGCCTGCGTCGGCGTCCAGCCCAGCAGCGCGCGCGTCGCCTGGCTGGAGGTCGGGACGTCCATGCCGGCGAAGTTGGCGAACCAGCCGAAGTGGTCGACCGCCTCCTGCCCGGACACGGAGACAACCGGCACGCCCAGGCGACGCCCGATCACGGCGGTGAAGTCCTTGAACGCGACGCCTTCCTCGGCGACGGCGTGATAGCGCTTACCGCGCGCGCCGTGCTCCAGGGCCAGCCGGTAGACCCGCGCCGCGTCGCGTCGATGCACCGCGCACCAGCGATTGGCGCCGTCGCCGACATAGGCCGCGCGGCCTTTCTGGCGGGCGATGTCGATCAGGTGCGGCACGAGGCCGTGGTCGCCCACGCCATGCACGGAGGGCGGCAGCCGCACGATTGAGGCGTTGATCCCGCGTTCGGCCAGGGCGAGCGCCGTCGACTCCGAGACGCGCGGATAGGCGGCGGAGGCGGGCCTTGTGGGGTCTTCCTCGGTCGCCAGGTCGCCGTCGGTCACATGGGCCATGCCCGAGGTCACCAGCAAGGGGCGTTCCGAACCCTCCAGCGCCGCGCCCAGGGCCTCGATGGCGCGCCGGTCGAGGTCGCAGTTTTCGGCGAAGCGCGAGAAGTCGTGGTTAAAGGCCGTGTGGATGACGCCGTCGGCCGCCGCCGCCCCCGCGCGCAGGCTGTCCAGGTCCTCAAGCGTCCCGCGGTGGACCTTGGCGCCGACCGCTTCCAGCGCCGCCGCGCCCGCGTCGGACCGACTGAGGCCCAGCACGTCATGGCCGGCGTCGATCAGGTCCTGGACGACGGCCGAGCCGACGAAGCCGTTCGCGCCGGTGACGAATACTCGCATGCAGATACTCCAAAGATCATCTCTGGCCGTACTCTGCGCCTTATCCTATCCTGTTAAAGTAGTGACCTTATCAGGGTATAGGAACTAACAGGCTGCCGATGCCGCTCTCCCACGACAGACATTTGGGCGTCTATCTGAAGGACCGCCGCACGCGGCTGGATCCGGCCGCCTTCGGTTTTCCCAGCGCCCGCCGCCGCACGCCGGGCCTGCGCCGCGAGGAAGTGGCCCAGCGCGCTAATATCAGCGCCACCTGGTACACCTGGCTGGAGCAGGGCCGGGGCGGCGCGCCCTCCGCCGACGTGCTGGACCGCATCGCCCGCGCGCTGATGCTGACCGAGGTCGAGCGCGAGCACCTGTTCCTGCTGGGCCTGGGGCGGTTGCCCGACGTCCGCTACCACGAGGTCGAGGGCGTCACGCCGCGCCTGCAACGGGTTCTGGACGCGCTGGATCCCACCCCGGCCTTCGTCAAGACCGCCACCTGGGACGTGGTGGCCTGGAACCGCGCCGCGACAGTGGTGCTGACCGACTACGCCGCCTTGCCGCCCGATCAGCGCAACATCCTGCGGCGCATCTTCTGCGATCCGCGCGCCCGCGAGGCGCAGTTCGACTGGGAGGGCGTGGCCCGTTTCGTGGTCGCGGCCTTCAGGGTGGACGCGGCGCGAGCCGGCGCGACGGCCAAGGTGGAAGCGCTGGTGGAGGAACTCTGCCGGCGCAGTCCGGAGTTCGACGCCATGTGGCGCGACAACGACGTGCGCGGCCATGGCGAGGGCTTCAAGCGCCTGCGCCATCCGGTGCTGGGCGCGATCTCGCTGGAATATTCGGCCTTCGCCGTCGACGGTCGACCCGACCTGGCGATGGTGGTCTACAACCCGGCGACCCGGGAGGACGCCGAGGGCATCCTCTCGCTGATCGCGGGGTAGGCTGCGAAACCCAGTGTCATCCCGGAAGCCTCGCAGAGGCTATCCGGGACCACGGGGAAGCGCCGAACCTGTCGCGGGCCCGGGTCTTCGCCCGGGATGACAGGAGAGCGCTTTAGTGCGGCAGGTGGTTGATCGCGCCGCCAGCGGCCAGCCCAAGGGCGCAGAAGACGCCCAGGTGAAAGACGATGCCGATGGCGACGGTGCGGCGCACCGACCAGGTGGTTTCCTGGGCGAAGACGCGGGCGATGTCGTGTTGCAGACCTCGCGCGGCGCTTTCCACCGGCGCGTCGTTGTCATTGACCAAGCGAAGCTCGGGGCGTTTGCGCGGGCTCGGCGCGATGGCGTCCAGGTAGTCTACTTTACGCTGAAGCATCACTGACCTCCTTATGTCTTTCCAGGCATAGTGGGGAGGTAAAGCTAACAAACCATGCTCCGTGAACGCCGGTACATCTGTGTCAGCTTGTCGCAAGCTCAATATGGGTAGATTTATGCCCCATTAAGTACGTTCGCGCGGAAGCGAAGACTTGAGATCAGAGGGTGGCGATCTTGAGTTTCAGGCCCAGCAGCTGGGCGGCCGTGCCGGCCCGCTTGCTGGTCTGCTCGCCCAGCAGCAGGTCGGCATAGCCGGGCTCGGCGGTCAGGATCAGCTGGGTCTTGTGCAGCGTCAGGCGCGACTTGGCCAGCAGCGGCGCGCTGCGGCCCGACAGGTCGCAACCCAGCCGGATCGCCGCGCCCAGGGCCCGGGCGCGCTTGAGGCGGGCCGGGGTCAGCAGGCGGTCCAAGGCGTCGGCCTCGGGCGGGTTGAACGCCGTGGAATGGCGGGCGTAGGCGGCGGCGGCCAAGAAGGCGCGCTCGTCATGGCCCTGGCCGGCGATCGGGGCGCGCAGCACCTGTTCGAACACCAGGTCGGCGCGATGATCGGGGTGCAGGCGCGCGCCCAGATCGGCCAGCCGGCAGGCGGCGGCGGTCAGTACCGCGTCGCGGCCCTCATTGAACAGCGGGGGCAGGGTGGAGAAGGCGGGACTGATCCAGGCGTTCAGGCCCTCGCCCAGCTCGTCGGCGACGCCCTGCCGGGCTCCCAGCGACGCGCAGCCCTCGATCAGCGGGTCCAGGCCCCGAGTGCGCGGCGGCATGGCCTCGAACAGCAGGCCCTCGCGCACGCCGAAGGCCGAGATCTCGATGCGCTTGAGGGCCAGGCTCTCGATCAGACTCTCCAGCACCACGGCGGCGTAGGGCAGGGTCTCCGAGCGCTTCTTGCTCATGCCCTCGATGCGTTCCAGCGAGCTCTTGGACTGGTGCGAGACCAGTCGGGCGGCCTCCAGGGCCTCGCTGGCCGGGATCTCGTACTGATGCACGACATGCAGCGGATAGCCCGACAGCCGCATGTGCAGCAGGGCCAGGTTGCGCCAGGCGCCGCCGACCGCGTGGAAGCTGTCGGTCTTGAAGGCGCTGGCCACCGGAGCCAGGCGCTGGGCGCACAGGCGGCGCACGCGCTCGCCGTCGAAACCGTCGGACAGGCCCAGGCTGAAGGGGCCCAGCGGCAGGGTGACGCCCAGGCCGGCGCCGGTGGTTTCCAGGCGGATCAGCTCCAGGCTGGCCCCGCCCAGGTCGCCGACGACGCCGGTGGCCTGGGGCGCGCCGGCCAGCACGCCCAAGGCGGCGTAGCGGGCTTCTTCCTCACCGGTGAGGACGCGAACGACCAGGCCGGTCTCGGCCTTGACCCGGGCCACGAAGGCCGGGCCGTCGGTGGCCTCGCGGGCGGCGGCGGTGGCGACCACGAAGGTCTCGGCCGGCGAGACGGCCTCCAGCACGGCGCGGAAGCGCTTGAGGGCCGCCAGGGTCTGCAGGACGCCGTCGGGCGACAGCCGGCCGTTGTCGCCGAGATCGCGGCCCAGGCCGGCCAGCACCTTCTCGTTGAACACGGTCCAGATGGCGCGGCCTTCCAGCCGGTACACCACGAGGCGCACCGAGTTGGAGCCGATATCGATAACGGCCGCGTCGCGCGGCGCCGCAAAAGGCATGGGGATGGTTTAGCCTATTCAGGCGAGCGGGAAAGCGTGGCCGGACGAAAATCGCGGGATGTTTCAGGACGCGCCATTAATCCGGCACGCGAGCAAACGCCAGCGGGTTTCGTCCTTCTGGTAGAAGCAGGTGCCGAAACGCCGTTGCAGGCCGTGATCGCGCGGGCCGCCCTTCAGCGCGGCGAGCCGTCCGTCCTGGCTGAACAGCAGCATCTGGGCGGTGGCCGGCGCCCTGGCGCACTTGCCCCAGGTCCGGACATTGGTGCCCAGCCGGAACCCCGGGCCGTAGAAACGGCCCTCGGCCTGCAGGCGCTCGTCCAGCTTGTCGAGGCCGCGCGCGTCGCCGATCTGGTCCAGGCCCGGCGCGACCGCTTGGGCCAGGATGGCGCAGATGTCGGCCTGCAGCGCCGGTTTGGGCGCGCAGGCGCTCAGGCTCGCCAGCAGCAGGCCCAGGGCGGCGAGGCGCCTCAACCGCGACGGGGTCCCACGTGGTCGAAGGCCATCGGCAGGTCCTTCACCTTGTGGCCGCGGCCCGACAGGCTGGGATTGGTCATGAAGTAGTCGTGGGCCGAGAAGGCGCCCTTGCTCTCCCAGGCCGGGTCGCGGGTGTACTCGCCCTCGCTGTCGAGGTTCCAGCTCTGGGCCTCGTCGTTGAGGTTGGCGACCATGATCTGGCTCAGCACCTGCTGGTGCACGGTGGGGTTCTCGACCGGCACAAGGCTCTCCACCCGGCGGTCGAGGTTGCGCGGCATCCAGTCGGCCGAGCTGATGAACACCCGCGTCTGGGCGCTGGGCAGGGCTGCGCCGTTGGCGAAGGCCACCACGCGGGCGTGCTCCAGGAACCGTCCGACGATGCTCTTGACCCGGATGTTCTCCGACAGCCCCTTCACGCCGGGACGCAGGCAGCAGATGCCGCGCACCACCAGGTCGATGCTGACGCCGGCCTGGCTGGCGGCGTAGAGGGCGTCGATGATCTGGGGATCGACCACGGCGTTCATCTTGGCCCAGATCGCCGCGGGCTTGCCGGCGCGGGCGTTGTCGGCCTCGACGCCGATCATCCGCAGCAGCTCGGGCTTCATCGTCTCGGGCGAGAAGGCCAGCTTCTCCAGGCCGTGCGGCTGGGCGTAGCCGGTGATGAAGTTGAACAGCTTGCCCCCGTCGCGGCCCAGTGCCGGATCGCAGGTGAACAGGCTCAGGTCGGTGTAAACCCGCGCCGTCTGCGGGTGGTAGTTGCCGGTGCCGAAGTGGCAGTAGGTGCGCAGGGCCTCGCCCTCGCGGCGCACCACCACCGACAGCTTGGCGTGGGTCTTCCAGTCGACGAAGCCGAACACCACGTGGACGCCGGCGCGCTCCAGGTCGCGGGCCCACTTCAGGTTATTTTCCTCGTCGAACCGCGCCTTGATCTCGACCAGGGCCGTGACGTTCTTGCCGTTGTCGGCCGCCTCGATCAGGGCCGCCACGATCGGGCTGTCCTTGGAGGTGCGGTAAAGGGTCTGCTTGATCGCCAGCACGTTCGGATCGCGCGCCGCCTGGCGCAGGAACTGCACCACCACGTCGAAGCTCTCGAAGGGGTGGTGGACCAGGATGTCCTTCTCGCGGATCGCCGCGAAGCAGTCGCCGCCGTGGTCGCGCACGCGCTCGGGGAAGCGGGCGTTGTAGGGCTTGAACTTCAGGTCCGGACGGTCGGGCGGGATCAGCTCGTTCATCTGGGCCAGGCCCAGCTTGCCGTCCACCAGGATGACGTCCTCGGGCTCGGCGCGCAGGCCCTCGATGATGAACTCGCGCAGGTCCTCGGGCATGGTGGTCTGGATCTTGACCCGCACCACCTGGCCCAGGCGACGCTTCTTCAGCCGCGCCTCGAACTCGCGCACCAGGTCTTCGGCCTCTTCCTCGATCTCCAGATCGCTGTCGCGGATCAGGCGGAACAGGCCCCGGCCCTCGACCTCGTAGCCGGGGAAGAGGTGGCCCAGGAACAGGATGATGAAGCTCTCCAGCGCCACGATCTTGCGCTGGCGCTTCTTGCCGCGCGTCACCACGCTGCTGAGCTCCCAGAACCGCTGCACCTGGCTGGGCACCGGCACCAGCGCATAGAGGTGCTTGTCGTCGGCGATGCGGCGCAGCTTCAACGCCAGGCAGAAGCCCAGATTGGGGATGAACGGGAAGGGGTGGGCCGGATCGATCGCCAGGGGCGTCAGCACCGGGAACATCTTGGTCAGGAACAGTTCCTCGGCCAGGGCGCGGTCCTCGCCCTCGATGTCCTTGGCGTCCAGGAGCTTCAGGCCCTCGGCCCACAGCTCGGCCCGCACTTCGCGCCAGATCTTCTGCTGCTCGGCCATCAGGTCGGAGGCCGAGGCGTTGATGCGCGCCAGCTGCTCGCCCGGCGTCAGCCCGTCCTGGCTGACCACCCGCACGCCCTCGCGCACCTGGCCCTTCAGGCCGGCCACGCGGACCATGTAGAACTCGTCGAGGTTGTTGGCCGAGATCGACAGGAACCGCAGGCGTTCCAGCAGCGGGTGGCGCGGATTGCCGCTCTCTTCCAGCACCCGCTCGTTGAAGGCCAGCCACGACAGTTCGCGATTGAAGAACCGCTCGGGCGAAGCCAGCAACTCCTTGTCCAGCCGGCAGGCTTCGTGCTCGGCCTCATGAGCGGGGGCGTTGGCGGGAATCGGCAGAGTCGCGGCGTCAGTCATCGGAGGAACCATAGGCGAACTGTGTTCGCGCATGGTGAACGTGGCAAGTGACAGGGGCAAGACAACGAAATTGCTCGCAAACTAAACTTGTCATCCCGGCCGCAGCGCGTAGCGCGGAGAGCCGGGACCCAGAGCAACCGCACCGCGCCGGCCCCTGGGTCCCGGACAGCCTCTGCGAGGCTTCCGGGATGACAAGAATTTGGAAGCGGGAGGGAAGGCGTCTTACGCCTCCTCCTCATCCTCCCCGCCGAACTCCAGCACTTCCCCCGCCAGCACGCGGCTCACCGCGCGGCCGTCGGCCGAGGCGGCTTCGTCCAGCAGGTCGACCACGGCGATGGCCTCCAGCGACGAGCGGGGGATGCGGCGCAGCAGGTAGGGATAGACGTCGTCCGACGGCGTGATGGCCCGCGCCGCGAAGGCCCGGCGCAGCACGGCTTCCAGCACGATGTCGTCGGGTTCGCCCAGGCTGGCCACGGTCAGGGCGTTGAGGCGCGAGCGCAGGTCCGGCACCGCGCAGGGCCACGCCAGCGGCGCGGCGCGCCCGGTCAGCAGCAGCGTGCCGCCGTCGACCCCGGCCATGTTGATCAGGTGGAACAGGGTCTCGTCGTCCAGATGCCCGCCCTCGGCCCGGCGATCGGCGTCGTCGACCAGCACCGCCCGGCCGCGCAGGGCGGCCAGGTCCAGCGGCGTCTCAAGGGGATTGGCGGCCTCGACGATCACGGCGTCGGCCTTGCCGGCCCAGTCGCGCGCCAGATGGGTCTTGCCCGCGCCGGCCTCTCCCACCAGCGCCAGCCGCCCGGCGGCCCAGTCCGGCCAGGCGTCCAGCAAGGCCAGCGCGCCTTCGTTCGTCGGCGACACCGCGAAGTCGGCGCGCGCGAACGACGGCGGGCTGTGCAGCGGCAGTCTGAACTGACGGGACAAACGAGGGTGGTCCGGCGTGGTGAACGAGGCCTTGGGTATAGGCCTACCGGAGCGTCAGTGCGAGCGGGGCGGGTGAGGGAAGGTGGGGATGGAGGGCGGGGAGGTGTGGATTATAAAGTGCTGCCTCAATAGTTGAGGAACTAACAAAGGCTCTCTACGGTGGGTGAATAATTGGGGAGGTATGCATGGCTGATTCTGCTCCATCTCAGACGAAATACGAAAAGTACAAGGCCGAAATGGCCGAACAAATCGTTGAGTGCGTGAAGAAAATGGGCTGCCAGCCTATACTCTTCATTGGATCAGGCCTGTCGCGGAGGTATTTTAACGGACCGTCCTGGGATGAATTGCTTGACGGGTTGGCAAAGGATTGCCCACTAATTGACAAGGACTACGCTTACTACAAGCAATCTTTGCCAAATCTTCAAGATGTTGGCCATGAATTCGCAAAAATATATCAAGAGTGGGCTTGGTCGACGGGTAAATCGGAATTCGACAAGTCATTATTCGAGTCAAATGTTCCTGGCGACGCTTACATAAAAAGCAAAATTGCCGATCATTTTTTAAAAATTACTCCAAAAAATATTGCGGAAATTAATAAGGTTTATAAGGAGGAGATTGTGTCTCTCCAGAAAATTAAACCTCATGCAATTATTACTACGAACTACGACTCTCTTCTTGAGGTTATGTTCCCAGACTACGAGCCGGTGGTTGGACAAAAAATAATCCAGGGCGTTATGACTTCGGTCGGGGAAATATTTAAAATACACGGATGTGTTTCTGAACCCGAAAGCATGGTTCTTACTACACCAGATTATCAGAATTTCATGAAGAAGAAGAAATATCTGAGTGCGAAACTTCTAACATTTTTCAGTGAACATCCTTTGGTGTTTATAGGGTATAGTGCTGAAGATCCAAACATTAGAGCTATACTCTCAGACATTGATGAGGCGCTTCCGGTTTCTGGCGGCGTAATATCGAATGTCTTTATTTTGCAACGGCTCAATCCTACAAATGCAGACGTGTCTCCTCAAAAAGAGAGGCTAATTCCGATCGAAGATGCCCGAAGTGTTAGGGTGAATTCCATCGAAGCTGACAGCTTTAAGTGGGTCTTCGATGCATTCGGATCGCAACCAAACCTATCTGGAATTAGCCCAAAGCTTTTAAGGGCACTTTTGACGCGATCATACGAATTGGTTAGACACGATATACCTCGAGCGACAATCGAGACAGATTTTAAAACCTTGGAAGGTGCAGTCGAAAATTCAGAGGCATTTGCCAAGCTCTTTGGACTCACTACCGTCAGCGACGGTATGGCGCATGCGGCGAACTACAAATATAATATGACTCAGCTAGCTGCAAAGCTAGGTTATTCAAGTTGGCAGAAATTAGAGCCTACTGTGAAGAAGCTTCGAGCTGATAGCGGGTTTGATATGAAATCATCGGATAATAAGTATCACAGTACAATTATTTACGGGAAGTCTAAGGTCCAGAAATACTCGGATTTGGCAATTGCACTTTTGAGGAAGGTTCGCGATGGCGAACCTTACGAAGTTTGAATTCATTTTCTAAGATGCACCCGGCCCCCGACCTAGCCGCCTGGCGCGCTGCCATCACCAAGCCTCCAGGTCCGCTGAGCGGCTTGGCGCGCGCCGCGCAGATCAGGGTCAACCAGATCATCCCCGAGAAGGTCCACGCGGCGATCACCGCCGCCATGGAGGGCATGACCAAGGCCATCCTGACCGGGGCCGACTTCGCCACCGGCTCGCCGTTGCACGGCCTGACCCTGGACGAGCGCCGGGCCAAGGCGGCGGCCGCGATCGCCGGCTGGCGCAACGCCGCCAGCGTCGAGGGCGGGATCACCGGGGCCGGGGGCTTCCTGGCGGCGGCGGCCGACTTTCCGCTGCTGATGAGCTTCAAGATCAAGCTCTTGTTCGAGATCGCCGCGATCTTCGGCCATGACGGGACGCAGTTGGATGAGCGGCTCTACATCCTGCACATCTTCGAGCTGGCCTTCTCGGACGCCGGCCACCGGGCCAAGGTGCTGGCGGCCATGGAGGATTGGGACGCGCGCGTGGCGGAGCGTCCAAGTGCGTTGGAGGCCTTCGACTGGCGGGCCTTCCAGCAGCAGTATCGCGACCACATCGACTTGGCGAAACTTGCTCAACTCCTTCCCGTGGTCGGCGCGCCGGTCGGGGCCATCGTCAACTGGCGGCTGGTCGAGCACCTGGGGGCGACGGCGGTGATGGCCTATCGGATGCGGGGCGAGGGGGCGAGCGCGGGCGCCGGGAGCGTGACGGTCGGGGGATAGGGGCTTCCCTTCTCCCCTTGCGGGAGAAGGTGGCGAGCAGCGCCGGATGAGGGGTCGATAGGCCTGTCCGATGAGCGTGGGGCGTTGCCAGGTAAGGCTTTGAGGGCGGTGCGACCCCGCATCCGTCAGCCTTCGGCTGACACCTTCTCCCGCAAGGGGAGAAGGGCAGGGGCGCGGGGGTAACCGCGATCTTCGCGACCGCGTTCAAACCGGCCATATAGTTATCCCAACTCGTCGCGAGGAAAGGGCGCATGGCCAGCGACCGTTGCGGCGGCGGGGGGTGATCGAGCGGGAAGCTCAATCGATGATGGGTGAAAGCCATCAACCTCGTGTGTTTCCTTGGCGGCGGTCGGCCTTGCAGCACAGAAACGACAGGAGCACGAGGGTCGAAAGAGCAGCAGGCTGGTCCGGGAGGATCAGCGGTCCGGGTTGGATGCTAACCAGCCCGCCCGTCGGAGGCTTCAAGGCGGCGAGGCTCTAACAGAGCTCGAGCGCCGCGCGCTTCCGGATAACGGTCACGCGGAGCGAACGGCTTCGTCGAAACGGTATTTATCTATCTTCTTCCGGGCGAGCCCGGACGCTCCGCGACCCTTTCCACCCACTCACAGCGAGAGCGTGAGGCGGCGGACGCACGTGAGGACCCCCTCAGTCGCTCCGCGACAGCTCCCCCGAAGGGGAGCATCTAGCGCGGCGCAAGATCCTCCCCCTTTGGGGGAGGTGGCCCGGAGGGCCGGAGGGGGTCCTCCACGGCGTTGGCCGCCGCAGAATCCTTGACATCGACGCCCCCCCATGCGCCTTTCCGCGCCTTGCAAATCAACGCGTTCCCGCGACTTTCGAAGACTTTGTCATGACCCACGCCTACCGCACCCACACCTGCGGCGCGCTCCGCGCCACCGACACCGGCGCCGATGTCCGGGTGTCGGGCTGGATCCACCGCAAGCGCGATCACGGCGGCCTGGTCTTCATCGACCTGCGCGACCATTACGGCCTGACCCAGCTGGTGCTGCACCCCGAGACCCCGGGCTTCGACATCGTCGAGCGCCTGCGCGCCGAGAGCGTGATCAAGGTGGACGGCAAGGTGCTGGCCCGCGACGCCGCGGCCGTGAACCCCAACCTGCCGACCGGTGCGATCGAGATCCACGTCACCGCCGTCGAGGTGCTGTCGGAAGCCGCCGAGCTGCCGCTGCCGGTGTTCGGCGAGCCGGACTACCCCGAGGAAATCCGCCTCAAGCACCGCTATCTGGATCTGCGCCGCGAGACCCTGCACAAGAACATCGTGCTGCGCAGCAAGGTGATCCACTCGATCCGTCACCGCATGGTCGAGCAGGGCTTCCTGGAGTACCAGACCCCGATCCTGACGGCCTCGTCGCCGGAAGGCGCGCGCGACTTCCTGGTGCCGTCGCGTCTGCATCCGGGCAAGTTCTACGCGCTGCCGCAGGCGCCTCAGCAGTTCAAGCAGCTGCTGATGGTGTCGGGCTTCGACCGCTACTTCCAGATCGCCCCGTGCTTCCGCGACGAAGACCTGCGCGCCGACCGCTCGCTGGAATTCTACCAGCTCGACGTCGAGATGAGCTTCGTGACCCAGGAAGACGTGTTCGCGGCCATCGAGCCGGTGATGCACGGCGTGTTCGAGGAATTCTCGGGCGGCAAGCCCGTGTCGCCGATCACCGGCACGCACACCTTCACCAACGACTTCGGCGTCGAGCTGGAGCACAAGGGCTTCCAGCGCCTGACCTACGCCCAGTCGATGGCCTGGTACGGCAGCGACAAGCCGGACCTGCGCAACCCGATCAAGATGCAGGACGTCTCCGAGCACTTCCGTGACGGTGGTTTCGGGCTGTTCGCCAAGATCCTGGGCGCTGACGCCAAGAACAAGGTGTGGGCCATCCCCGCGCCGACCGGCGGCAGCCGCGCCTTCTGCGACCGCATGAACAGCTGGGCCCAGGGCGAAGGCCAGCCGGGCCTGGGCTACGTGTTCTGGTCGGAAGACCAGGGCTCGTGGGGCGGTCCGATCGCCAAGAACCTGGGCGAACCGACCCAGGCGCTGATGGAGAGCCTGGGCCTCGCGCAGGGCGACGCCGCCTTCTTCGTGGCCGGCGATCCCTCCGTGTTCGCCAAGTTCGCCGGTCTGGCCCGCACCCGCGTCGGGACCGAGCTGAAGCTGGTGGACGAAGAGCAGTTCAAGTTCTGCTGGATCGTCGACTTCCCGATGTTCGAGTGGAATGAGGACGAAAAGCGCGTCGACTTCTCGCACAACCCGTTCTCGATGCCGCAGGGCGGTCTGGAGGCCCTGGAGACCCAGGACCCGCTGACCATCCGCGCCTATCAGTACGACATCGTCTGCAACGGCTATGAACTGTGCTCGGGCGCGATCCGGAACCACAAGCCCGAGATCATGCTCAAGGCCTTCGAGACCGCCGGCTATGGCGCCGAGGTGGTCGAGGAGCAGTTCGGCGGCATGCTGAACGCGTTCCGTTTCGGCGCCCCGCCGCACGGCGGTCTGGCCCCCGGCATCGACCGGATCGTGATGCTGCTGGCCGAGCAAGTCGCCATCCGCGAGGTCATCGCCTTCCCGCTGAACCAGCAGGGCCAGGACCTGCTGATGAACGCCCCGGCCGAGGCCGTGGAGCGGCAGTACAAGGAACTGCATATCCGTTCCGCTCCGCCCATCAAGGTGTAGCGACCAAGACAAAGGCCCCGGTTCGCACCGGGGCCTTTCGACTTTCAGGGCCTTGCCGAGCCTAGTATTTCGGCGGTTTGGGCGGCGCCGGGGCCTTGGGCGGCTTGGGCGCGGCCCACGCGGCGGCGCCGGCGGCGGCCTGCGCCTTCTGGGCTTCGGCCTGGGCCTTGGCGGCCTCGGCCTGGGCGCGGTTGAAGTCGACGATCACCCGGATGTTGCGGGGACCGTGGCACGACTTCAGGACCAGGCCCTTGGGCAGGCGGGTGGTGCTGTCGCCGCAGGCCTCGTCCAGCTGGTCCTGGTCCAGGCCCTTGGCGCCGGACAGGTCGGCCCCGCCGAGCATGGCGTTGGACAGGTCGGCGTTGCGCATGTCGGCCCCGGCGAAGGTGGCGTTGCGCAGCTGGGCGCCGGTGAACTCGGCGTTGCGGAAGTCGGCGCCGTCGAAGCGGCCGCCGATCAGGTTGGCGGCGTTGAGCTCGGCGTTGCGGAAGTCCGCGCCGCGGGCGTTGACGTTGACGAGGTTGGAGCCGGTCATCTCGGCGTTGCTGAGATTGGCCTTGGTCAGGTTGGCGCCGACCAGGTTGGCGGCGTTCAGCTCGGAGGACGACAGGTCGACGCGCTGCAGGTTGGCGCCTTGGAAATTGGCCCCGCTGCTCTCGATGCCGGACAGGCGGGCGTCGGTGAAGTTGGCGCTGGTGAAGTTGGCGCCCCGCATCTCGGCGCCGCGCATGTCGGCGCGGGTCAGGTCGGCGCTCTGGAAGTTGGAGCCGTAGAAGGCCGCGCCGCGCAGGTCCGCGCCGATCAGGACGGCCTTGGCGAAATTGGCGCCGGTGAACTTGGCGCCGGTCAGCTTGCGGCCCGACAGCTCGCAGTTGACGCACATGCCGCCGAACGAAACCAGACGGGCGACGTCCTTGTCCTCGGTCGAGGCTTGGGCCTGCCCGACCAGGCCGGTCAGGGCCAGGGTCAGCGCGGCGAGTGAAACGCCCAGACGGGACATCGAAATCTCCTACCAGCCAATACGCGACTGCATGAGTTACGATTTGGCCCCGGCAGGCCTTGGGCGCCACTTAAATCGCGGTAATGACAGGCGCTTAACGACAGACGGGCACGGAAAGCCCACGCGGCAGGCGGGTGGAATCATCGCCGCAGGCCTTGTTCAGCTGGCTCTGCGACAGGCCGACGGCGCGATCCATCTCGGCCCCGGACAAATTGACGCCGGTCAGGTTGGCGCCGGCAAAGCTGGCCCCTTCCAGATAGGCTCCGACGAAGCTGGCGTTGGTCAGGTCGGCATGGGCGAAGCTGGCGCCGCCGAACACGCCGCCATAGGCGTTGACGTCCCGCAGGTCGCCGCCCGAGAAGTTGGCGCGGTTCATCACCGCCGTCGACAGGTCAGCCTGGCGCAGGCGGGCCTTCGACAAGTTCTTGCCGCGCAGGGTCAGGTTGGCCAGGTCGGCCTGGAACAGGTTGCAGCCGGGACAGTGGGCTCCGGCCCGGACCTTGGCGATCTGGCTGGGGTTCTGAGCGACGGCCGGAACGGCGACGGCCAGGGCGGCGGCGCTGAGCGCCAGGGCGGCAAGGCGGGCGATCGGGGTCATCTTCAGACGCATCCTGGCGAATATCGGCGCAAGCAGGATGACGCCGGAAGTTTAAGGCCCCGCAAACGACGTCAGGTCGCCGGCTCCGAACGGTTGGACTGCGCCCCACAGCTGTCGCAGACCGTGATCGCGCCGCGCTGGGTCAAGGCGACGTCGCCGCAGGCCGGGCAGAAGTCGGCCTCGCTGCTGGCGGCCCGCGCCCCGTCGTCGGCCTTGCGACCGCCGAACGGCAGGAACACCAGATTGTCGGTCGCCGCGCCGCGCGAGAAGCCCTTGGAGATGAACTTGCTGGCGGGCAGGGGTTCGGCTTCCGACGCAGCGTCGGCCTTGCCGTGGCCCAGGCCGTCGGCGTTGAACTCCTGCGGGTCGGCGTTGGCCAAGTCGTCGCGGCCCAGGTACGACACGCCCAGCTCGCGGAACACATAGTCGAGGATCGAGGTCGCCGACTTGATCGAGTCGTTACCCGTCACCGGGCCAGCCGGCTCGAAGCGCGTGAAGACGAAGGCGTCAACGAATTCGTCCAGCGGCACGCCGTGCTGCAGGCCCAGCGACACGGCGATGGCGAAGTTGTTCATCAGGCTGCGGAAGGCGGCGCCTTCCTTGTGCATGTCGATGAAGATCTCGCCGACCTCGCCGTCGTCATATTCGCCGGTGTGCAGATAGACCTTGTGACCGCCGACGGCCGCCTTCTGGATGTAGCCCTTGCGACGGTCGGGCAGCTTGCGGCGCGAGCGGTCGCGCTCGACGATCTTCTCGACGACGCGCTCGGTGACAACCGGTTCGCGGACCGGCTGGCGCGGAGCCTCGACGGGCTCCTCCGGCAGGTCCAGGCGGAAGTTGGCCGGCACCTCGGCGCGCTCTAGGCGCAGGGCGCGAACGCCGGCCCGGGCAGCCGAGGCCTGCAAGCGGACGGCGTCGACGGGCCGGGCGTCGAAGGGCAGGGACAGGACCACGGGGATGGGCAGGCAGGTGAAGGTCTCGACCGCGGCGATCATCGCCAGCCTGTCGGCCGTCGCCGGCGCCTCGACCGACTGGAAGACGGCCTTCAGCTCGGCGTTCAACGCCTCGCAATCGGCCAGCGTACCGGCGCCTAGGGCGTGGCGTTCGGCCGCCAGGATCTCGCCCGGCGAGAAGCCCGCGAAGGTCAGGGTGTCGAAGTCAGGCTGCGACAGCGAGCGAGCCGGCGCGCCGAGCACATCGGTCAGGAAGCCGGCCCCGACCACGGCGGGTGCGAAAGCCTGGCGCAGGCCGGCGGCTGAGCGCAGCACGTCCTCGACCTGCTCGATCTCGTGGGCGGTGAAGCCTCGAGCCTGCAGGGTGACGTGGTCGATGGTCGGAGCGTCGATCAGCGAGCCGTGGCCCAGGGCATGACGTCGCGCGGCGTCGATGTCGGCTTCGGCTGCAGATAGGCAGGCATGGGCGGCGGCGCTGAACGAGGGGACCAGCAGGCCATCGGCTGTCTGTACGGTCGAAACCGGCGAAGCGGCGCCGGCGGCGCCGAGGGGCTTGCCGCCCAGGCGCAGGGCCGCCTCGGCGTCGTCGAATGCGGCGACAAGGCCGGACGAGCGCAGGCCGTGCTTCTTGGCCAGCCCATGGGCCATGGCCAAGGCCGTGGCGGCCTCGGTGGCCAAGGGCGAGCGCAGGGCGGCGGCGCGGACGCGACGCTCGGCAATGCTGCGCAGAATGGTCTGGCGGTCCTGAGTGAACAGCGGATCGGCGCCCAGGGTCACCGAAGCCTCGGCGCTGGCGGCCAGGGCCGATCCGGCGGCCAGAGCCCACAGGGCGGCGGCGGCGTCTCGGCCTTCTCCGCTGGCCAGTGACAGGCCCTGGGCCAGCAGCCAGTCGCCGACCCCGGCCAGGCCCAGCATGGCCCGGCGCTCGCCGCGTTCGATCTCAAGGGCCGTGGCCCACAGGTGAACGGCGTAGTTGAAGCCCTGAACGTCGAAGGCGTCGCCGGACTGGAAGGCCGAGGCGTCGATCGCCGCGCCCAGAGCGACGCCGCGGCTCACGGCCTCCGCGTCCTCGGGCGAGAAGGCCAGGGTGAGGGTGCCGGTCTCCCAGCCGACCAGGGCCGCCGCGCTGGCTGCGTCGTCGCCGGCCGCCACGGTCGCCCGCGAACTCGAAGCGGCCATCGCGGTTTCGGGCTCCTCGGTCGGATCGATCAACGAGGTGCGCTTGGCGCCGGCCATGGCGATGGCGTCGGAGATCATCCGGTCGTCCGCGCCCAGCTCGCGGGCCCGGCGGGCGGCGCGGGCCAGGGCGCTGTTCTTGCGGGGGTCGGCGCAGGCCTTGGCGTCGCCGTGGCAACGCTGGACCGCGTCGCCGACCTGGGCCAGGGCGGTGTCGAGCTTGGCGGCCGCCCGGCTGGCCAGCAGATGGCTGCGCCGGCGCGCCAGATGGCCCTCGACCTCGCGCTGGAACTCCAGGTCGGCGATGTCGGGCAGGCGCTCCATCACAGGCAGTGAACCGGCGGGCGTGCCGACGCCCGACAGCATGGTGGTCAGTAGGGCGTCGCGGAAGGCGTCGGCGTCGGCCTTGTCGGCGAACAGGCCCTTGGCGAGACCGGCTTTGGCCAATCCGTCGGCGTAGCGGGCAGGGCCTCCGCCCAGCGGCGCGTCGGCGTCCAAGTCGCCGCCGGCCCAGTCCAGCCAGGATTCGACACGCGCATCGGTCCACGTCGTCGGGGCCATTACCTCGACGATGCGGTCGCTACGTTCGACCTCGCGTCGTTCGACGTGAGGGGCCTGGCCGACATATCCGGATTGGATGCGCATGGGCGATTCCGCGTCTAAGCGCTAAGAGATCCTTAACCTAGATCGCGGTCCGACCGCCTTCAATAGATGTTGGGGCCTAGCGACGCTTGGTCCACAAGATGTTGAAGTCGAGCTTTGCGGGCGCGCGCTGGACGCTAGGGCCGGGCGGCGCTATGGTCCGGCCGCTTCGTCGCGCTGGTCGCGACCCTTGAAGTCCTTGCTAATTCGGGTGCCAACGTAGTGCTGAAAGCGATCTTCACGTGGTGGAACGGCGCGACCCTGGGTCAACGCTTCCACATTGGCCGCCGCGGCGTGTTCGTGGGCCAGGACGACTACGGCAACCGCTACTTCGAAGCGCGCGACAACAGCGACAGCTATGACAAGCACAAGCGCCGCTGGGTGATCTACACCGGCTACGCCGAGGCCTCCAAGGTGCCGCCCGAGTGGAGCGGCTGGCTGCACTACACCTTCGACGAGCCGCCGACCACGGCGCCGCTGAAGCGCCGCGACTGGGAAAAGGATCACATCCCCAACCTGACCGGCACCGTCCACGCCTGGAAGCCGAAGGGCTCGCTGGCCCGTGGCGGCGAGCGCGCGGTGGCCACCAGCGACTACCAGCCCTGGAAGCCGGAATAGCCTCGATGCGCCGTGGGGCGATCCTTGGCGCGACGGCGATCGTCGCCGGACTGACCGTGGTCGGTTCGGCCGTCGCGCGCCAGTCGACCGCCCCGGTCGCGCCCCAGGCCCCGCAGGCGCCCATCGCGCCGGCTCCCCAACCGCAGACGCCGCGCGAGACCGCGCCGGTGGTCCAGCAGCCCGTGCCGAACCCGGCGCAGGCCGCGCCCAAACCCGTTCCCAAGCCCGCCGCCGCCGTCGTCACGCCCGCCAAGCCGCCAGAGGCTGTAAAGCGCGGCCGCTCGTCCGTCGCCATCATCCAGGCGCTGGACAAGGTGACCACCGAGACCATGCGGTTCGAGGCCCCGATCGGCCAGCCGATCCGCTACAAGACCCTGATCTTCACCGTCCGCGCCTGCGAGACCTCGGCGCCGGACGAGGTGGCCCCGGAATCGGCCGCCTATGTTGTGGTCGACACGCAGCCCAAGGCCGTGGCCGGTCGCGTCGCGCCGCCCGGACGCCAGGTCTACAAGGGTTGGATGTACGCCAATTCGCCGGGCCTGAATCCGCTGCAGCACCCGGTCTATGACGCCTGGCTGATCGCCTGCAAGACGTCAGCCCCGGTCGCGCCGGTCGTCGACAAGCCGTAGAAGTCGGCCTCGACCGGCAGGGCGCGCGCCAGTCGCCGCCGATAGTCCGCCCGCGAAATCTCCTGCGCGCCGAACTGCATCAGGTGGTCGGTGATGAACTGTGTGTCCAGCAGCTTGAACCCGCCCACGTTTAGGCGCGCCACCAGGTGCATCAGCGCCACCTTGCTGGCGTCGGTGCGCGTGGAGAACATGCTCTCGCCGAAGAAGGCCGCGCCCAGCGACACGCCATAGAGTCCGCCGACCATCTCGCCATCACGCCAGCATTCGACGCTGTGGGCCAGGCCTCGGGCGAACAGGGCGCCGTAGAGCTGCTGAATGGGCGCGTTGATCCAGGTTTCCAGGCGGCCGGGGCGCGAGGTCGCGCAGGCCTCGACCGTGGCGTCGAAGGCGCTGTCGATGCGGATCTCGAAGGCGTCGGATCGAACCGTGCGGGCCAGTCGACGGGAGATGTGGACGCCATCCAGCGGCAACACCCCCCGTCGTTCGGGATCGATCAGGAAGATGCTCTCATCGTGGCGGGCGTCCGCCATCGGGAAGATGCCCCGCTGGTAACAGGCGATGAGATCGTCGACCGTGAAGGCGTCCATTCCGCCTCCGCTTTAGCCCTGCGCCTTGATCCAGCGTTCGAGCCAGTGGATGTCGTAATCGCCGGCCAGGATGTCGGGCTGCACCAGCAGGTCCTGGAACAGCGGGATCGTGGTCTCGATGCCGCCAACGACCATCTCGCCCAGGCAACGCTTGAGGCGCGCGATGCATTCCTCGCGGTCGCGACCGTGGACGATCAGCTTGCCGATCAGGCTGTCGTAATAGGGCGGAATCGCATAGCCGGTGTAGATCGCCGAATCCAGGCGAACGCCCAGTCCGCCGGGGGCATGGAAGTCAGTGATGGTGCCGGGCGACGGCGTGAAGGTCCGCGCGTTCTCGGCGTTGATCCGGCATTCGATGGCGTGACCTTCGAACACGACGTCGTCCTGGGTGAACGACAGCGGCAGGCCGGCGGCGATGCGGATCTGTTCGCGCACCAGGTCGATGCCAGTGATGGCTTCGGTGACCGGGTGTTCGACCTGCAGGCGGGTGTTCATCTCGATGAAGAAGAACTCGCCGTTTTCCCACAGGAACTCGATGGTGCCGACGCCGAGATAGCCGATGGCCTTGACCGCATCGACGACGATCTTGCCAATCTTGGCGCGATCGGCCGCGCCCAGCGCGGGCGAGGGGGCCTCTTCCAGAACCTTCTGGTGACGACGCTGCAGCGAGCAGTCGCGCTCGCCCAGGTGCACCACGTTGCCGTGGCTGTCGGCGATGACCTGCAGCTCGATGTGGCGCGGCTTCTGAAGGTAGCGCTCCATGTAGACCGTGTCGTCGCCGAACGCCGCGCGGGCTTCCGATCGGGCCGTCGAGACGGCTTCGGCCAGGTCCTCGCGGGTCTGCGCGACCTTCATGCCGCGACCGCCACCGCCCGAGGCGGCCTTGATCAGCACGGGGAAGCCGATTTCCTCGGCCGCCGCGAAGGCTTCTTCCTCGGTGGCGACGCCGCCGTCCGAGCCGGGAACGACCGGAATGCCGGCGTCCTTCACGGCCTGCTTGGCGGTGATCTTGTCGCCCATCATCCGGATGTGTTCCGGCTTGGGCCCGATAAAGGTGAAGCCGTGGGCGTTTACGATCTCGGCGAAACGGGCGTTCTCGGAGAGGAAGCCGTAGCCCGGGTGCACCGCCTGGGCGCCGGTGATCTCGCAGGCGGCGATGATCGACGGGATGTTCAGGTAGCTCTTGGCGGCGGGGGCGGGGCCGATGCAGACGCTTTCGTCGGCCAGGCGCACCCACATCGAGTTGGAGTCGGCCTCGGAGTGGACCGCCACGGTTGCGATGCCCATCTCCTTACAGGCGCGGTGAACCCGGAGCGCGATCTCGCCCCGGTTCGCGATCAGGATCTTGTCAAACATGATCGTTACTCGATGACGACGAGCGGTTCGCCGAACTCGACCGGCTGGGCGTCGCCGACGAGAATCTCGACGACCTTGCCAGCCTTCGGAGCTGAGATCGGGTTCATCGTCTTCATCGCTTCGACGATCAACAGGGTCTGACCCGCGGCGACAGTGTCGCCGACCTTGATGAAGGCGTCGGCGCCCGGCTGGGGCGACATGTAGACGGTGCCGACCATCGGCGACTTCACCAGGTCGCCGGCGGCGCGGGCGGCGGCGGCCGGGGTCGACGCGGCGGCGGGCGCTTCAGCCGCCGGAGCAGCGGCGACGGGCGCGGCGGCTTGCGGAGCGTAGGCCTGCGGGGCCTGGACATAGGTGGTGGCTTGAGCCGCCACGGTCAGTTCGCGGGCGACGCGGATTTTCAGGCCGCCATGCTCGACCTCGATCTCGCTCAGGCCGGTGTCCTTCAGGATGTCCGCGAGTTTGCGAACCAGGCGGGCGTCGATCGACGGAGTCTCGACCGGATCGGCGGAAGCCTTGGGATTGGACATTGAAGCTACCTTGTTCTCTTGGCCCGCTGCGAATGAACGCTTGCGGCCTGGACCTAGTTCGCGCCGATCAGGCCGATAGCGGCCTCGATCGCCAGTTCATAGCTCGCCGCGCCGAAGCCGGAGACGATCCCCGTAGCCGCGAGCGAGACATAGGTGTGGCGGCGGAATTCCTCCCGCGCCCCCGGGTTGGATAGGTGGCACTCGATCACCGGAACGCTCAACATCTTGAGCGCGTCCAGCAGGGCGATCGAGGTGTGGCCGTAGCCAGCCGGGTTGATCACGAGCGCCGAGGCAGACACACGCGCCTCCTGTACCCAGTCGATCAGCTCGCCTTCATGGTTGGACTGCCGGAAGACCACAGAGTGGCCATGCGAAGCCGCGCGCGCCTCGCAGCGCGCCCGGACATCGTCCAGCGTGTCCTTGCCGTAGATCTCGGGCTCACGCGTTCCCAACAAGTTGAGGTTGGGCCCGCTCAGCACATGGATCGGTTTTACCATTCGGCTCCGCCGTCGATTCCGAAGGTCTTGTATAGCCGGTTCCTCCGCGTCACAAGCAGGGCTCGCTTAGGAGGTGAGATGAGGCTTTTGTTGAATGGCGATGAGCGGGAGATCGCCGAGGTTTCCAGCGTCGCCGATCTGGTCGCCTCGCTGGGCCTGGACTCCCGCAAGGTTGCCGTGGAGCGCAATCTCGAGATCGTACCGCGCTCGACCTATGCCGACACCGCATTGGCCGACGGCGACCGCATCGAGATCGTGACGTTTATTGGCGGCGGCTAGTCGTTGCGTCCTTCGAGGCCGCTTCGCAGCGCCTCAGGATGAGGATGTCTTAGCGACACAGCCCAAACAAGACTTCCTCATCCTGAGGTGCGAGCCTTGCGAGCCTCGAAGGACGCAAGGTGTTTGAAACCGCGCTTCCGCAGGCGTAAACCAACCCCATGAATGCGCATGTTTCCACCGACTCCGTCACGACCGCTGAGTCCGACACCTGGACCGTCGCCGGCCGCACCTTCCGGTCGCGCCTGATCGTCGGCACGGGCAAGTACAAGGACTACGCGACCAACGCCGCCGCGGCCGAGGCCGCCGGGGCCGAGATCGTCACTGTGGCCGTGCGCCGCGTGAACCTGACCGATCCGACCCAGCCGCTGCTGGTCGATTACATCAAGCAGGACCGCTTCACCTACCTGCCCAACACGGCGGGCTGCTTCACCGGCGAGGACGCCGTGCGCACGCTGCGCCTGGCCCGCGAGGCCGGCGGGTGGGACCTTGTGAAGCTGGAAGTGCTGTCCGATCCCAAGACCCTCTATCCCGACATGGAGGAGACGCTGCGGTCGCTGAAGCTGCTCGTCGCCGAGGGTTTCCAGGTGATGGTCTACTGCTCGGACGACCCCGTTTACGCCCGCAAGCTGGAAGAGGCGGGCGCGGTGGCGATCATGCCGCTGGGCGCGCCGATCGGCTCGGGCCTAGGGATCCAGAACCGCGTCAACCTGCGGATCATCATCGAAAACGCCAAGGTGCCGGTGCTGGTCGACGCCGGCGTCGGCACCGCCTCGGACGCGGCGATTGGCATGGAGTTGGGCTGCGACGCCATCCTGATGAACACCGCCATCGCCGAGGCCAAGGATCCGATCCGCATGGCCCGGGCCATGAAGCACGCGGTTATCGCCGGTCGCGAAGCCTATCTGGCCGGCCGCATGCCCAAGCGGATGTACGCCGATCCGAGCTCGCCGCTTGCCGGCCTGATCTAGCTCAGGCCTTCACGTCGACCAGCGAGCCCTTGCGGGCGCCGTCCGGACCCTCGATCTCGGCCTTGATCATCTCCTTGATCTTGTCCTCGATCTTCTGGCGCTCCTTGGCGTCCATCGCCGCAAGCTGCTCCTCGGTCACGCCCAGCTTGGACAGCATGGCCGCCCGCATCTTCTGGGCGGGCGTCATCTTCTGGTAGTCGAGGAACTCGTCCTTGGCCGTCTTGGTCGGGACGGGGCTCATGCCGTCGGCAGCGGGCCCGGCTTCCTTGGGCGCCATCAGGCGGTCGAGGCGCGACAGGGCCGTCGCGCCGAGGGACGCGGCGATGCTGCTGGAGCCGGAAACAAGCATGGGTCACTCCGCCATCGATAAGGGCGGAGAACGCAACGCAAGCTTCGTGCAACTTTCGAAATAATCGCGCTCAAGGATTTCAAGGGCTTGGCGGCGCGTACAACGGCCGCGCCGTCCTAAGGCAAAGTTTGCCCTGCGAAATCTACCGGCGGACGTTTCAGGCGTCGGCCACGCGCCGAACGATCAGTTCATCTTCAGACCCGCCGCCTTGGCCTTGGCGATGGCCAGCTTCAGGGCGTTCATATCGGCGCCAGGGATCAGCTGGTCGCCGACGATGAAGGCGGGCGTGCCCTCGATGGCGAGGTTCTGGGCCAGGCCATGGGTGTCGGCCAGATGCTGGGTGGTGGCGGCGCTGGCGCCGACCGCACGCGCCTTGGCGACGTCGATGCCCAGGCCCGTGGCGACGCGCACGGCCGCGGCCTCGTCCAGGTTCTTTTCGGCCATCAGGGCCTGGTGCAGGGCCAGGTCCTTGCCCTGGTCCTTGGCGCCCAGGAACAGGCGGGCGGCGACCTCGGAGTCGTGACCGAAGATCACGAAGTCCTTGAACACGAACCGGACGTCTGGGTTCTCCTGGATCAGCTTGACCACTTCCGGCGCGGCCAGCTTGCAGTAGCCACAGCGGTAGTCGAAGAACTCGGTGACGGTCACCGACCCGTTGGGGTTGGCCACGAAGTCGCGCGGGTCGCGCTCGATCGCCTGGCGATACTGGCCGATGGCCTTCTTGCCCTTGTCGGCCGCCTGGGCCGCCTGCTTCTGCTCCAGCTTGGCGCTGACCTCGAGCAGCACTTCGGGGTGCTCCAGCAGATAGGCGCGCACCTTCTCGCCGAACGCCTTGTCGGGCTTTGCGGGCGTGCAGGCGCCCAGGAGCAGGCCGGACAGGGCGAGCGAGGCGGTGAGGGCGCCGGCGCGGCGGGAAAGGGTCATGAAGGTCTCGGTGTGGAGGCTTGGGATCAGCGGCGGAAGACGGACTGAGTCGCGCCTTCCTTGGCCAGATCCTTGAGGTCCTGGTTGCTGGGGCGCGAGGCCAGGACGATGTCGGTGGCGCGCCGCCAGTCGGGCGTGTCCTTGGTCAGAAGCTCACGGGCCCGCATGGCGAAGACCTTGGCCTCCTGTGGCGCGCCCATGGCGAAGTACTGCTCGGCGGTGGCCAAGCGGGCTTCGCCGTCCTTGCCCTGTTGGTCATAGGCCTGGGCCAGCAGGCGCCAGGTGACCGAGTTGTCGCTGTCGGTGATCAGGGCGCGCTTCAGCTCCTGGACGCCTTCCTCGACCTTCTTGGGATCACTCAGGCCGATCAGGGTCTGGCCCAGGTTGATCCGCAGCAGCGGCGCGTCCGGCTTCAGCTCGACCGAGCGGCGCTGCGGCGCCTCGGCCAGCTGCACGCGATTGAACTCGAACAGGACCTGGCCCTTCAGCTCCCACAGATAGGGATTGTTGGGCTGCTCGGTCAGCAGGTTGTCGATCAGGGCCAGGGCCCGGTCGGGCTCCTTCATCTGATAGTAGGCGATGGCGCGAGCGTAGCGGGCCGGATAGCTGCGGTCGCTTTCCTTGTATTTGATGAGAGCGGACTGGGGGTTCATGAACCCTTCCAGCTTGGCCTTCATGATCTCGTGTTCGGCCAGGTCCGCAGGGCTGTCGACCTGCTCGTAGTGCGGCAAGCGCTCGACCCGGTTGCGCAGGGCGTCGATACGCTCGGACGACAACGGGTGGCTGCGGAAATAGGCGTAGCGCCGCGACTGGTCGAAGACCTCCTGGTAGCGGAAGTTGTCGAAGAACTCGACGAGGCCTCGCCCGGACTGGCCGGTGGCTTCCAACAAGGTGGCTCCGGCCTGGTCGGCGCGGCCTTCCTGTTCGCGGCTGTAGCCCAGGGCGCCTAACTGACCGAAGAAGCTGGCGTTGCCCAGCAGCACCGCGCCTGCGTCGGGCGCGCCGGCCAGGGCGGCCAGAACGCCCAGACCCATGGTCAGGATCATCGGCTTGAGGCCAGCCTTGGTCATCTCGCCCGAGCGGAACGAGTGGCCAGCCTGCAAGTGCCCGACTTCGTGGGCGATGACGCCGCGAAGCTGGTTGGGGTTCTCGGACTGGCGGATCAGGCCGGTGTAGATGCCCATGGTGCCGGGCGCGGCGAAGGCCTGCAGGTCTTTGCTGCCGACCAGCAGGATATGGACCGATTTCGGATCGAGGCCTGCGGCCTGGAAGATCGGCACAGAGTCCTTGAGCAGGATCTCCTCGATCTCGGTGTCCCGGATCAGCGACTCGCCATCCTGGGCCGAGGCGGGAAGGGGCGCGGACAGGCTGACCGCCGTGACAACGGCGATGGAACACAGGGCGCGAAACCGCTTCTCAGCCCACCGCGTGCGGGAGGTCATCCAATGTCTCCAGATCGCGCCCCCGCGAACGAGGCCAGTGTAACTTGGATTTCAGCCGCGTGTGAACACTGCTTTCCGCCCGACGTCACCTGACCATATAGGCGTGATGGACGGCCGAGCCAGGGCCCGACCGTCCACGATCACGTCTTTAGCCGCGACGCCACCAGCCCTTGCGGGGCTTGGCCGGCGGCTCGGAGATTTCGGCGGGATCCGGCTCGGCGGGCGCCGTAGCGGTTTCCAGCACGGGCTCGGGTTCCGGGGCCGGTTGCGGAGCCGACGCTGCGATGGGCGCGGGCTCGACCAGGACTTCCGGAGCGACCTCGACCGGAGCCGGCGCCTCGACGGCCGCTTCCGCGACGGTCTCGACGGGGGCTTCGGTCACGGTCTCGACCTCGGCCGTCGCTTCAGGAGCGGCGTCGGCTTTGCGGCCACGGGCGCGCGGACGGCGGGCCTTCTTCGGGGCCTCTTCGGTCGGGGCCGGCAGCTCCACCCAGATGTCGCTGGGCGGCGGTTCGACGACCGCCGGGGCGATCGGCGGCAGTTCGGCCTCGATCGCGGCGACCGGCGTTTCGCTCAAGCCTTCAGCGGCTTCCGGACGCGGACCACGCTCGCCGCGACGGCCACGACCGCGACGCTCGCGCTCGGGACGTTCAGGACGTTCGGCGCGCGGCGCTTCGGGCGCCCGTTCGGCCTGCTCGGCGCGTTCGGGAGTCGGACGGCGGGGCTCACCGCCGCGACCGTCGAGAGCCGCAGGGTCGTGCCAGGCGAAGGCGCTGTCGCCGAACGGGACGCGCGGACGGATCCAGACGAAGGCGTCGGCCGGACGATCGCCGTCCTCGCGACCGCCACGGCGACCGCCGCGACGTCCGCGACGGCGGCGGCGGCGGCGGGCTTCTTCGTCCTCGCCCTCGATGGCGAAGTCGCCGTCACGGGCGTCGCCGTCCTCGCCGTCGGCGTCGTCATCCGAACCCGCGCCGGCTTCGACCTCGGCGTCCGCGTCGTCGCGGCGACCGCGCCGGCGGCGCTTACGCTTGCGGTTGCGGTCGCCGTCATCGTCCGAGGCGGCTTCGACCGGACGGCCGCGACCGCGCGAGCTGGCGCGAGCGCTGGCGTCGTCATCGTCGGTGTCTTCACGCTCGACGGCTTCCTCGTCGAGGATCTCCTCGTCTTCGTCTTCTTCCTCGTCGTCATAGACGTCGTCTTCGAAGTCGTCGTCCGACACGGGCGGCGGAGCGATGGCGATGCGCTCGCCCAGCTCGGTCCGCTCGATCTCGCTTTCGGCGGCGCGCAGGCTGTCGTCGACCAGCACCGTCACGAACAGACCGTGGGTCTGCTGCAGTCGCACCAGATAGGCGCGCTTTTCGTTGAGGATGTAGATGCCGACGGCGCGCGAGACCTTCAGGGTCACCGAGCCGCTGCCCTTCAGGGCCTCGACTTCCAGGGTGCGCAGGGCGGCCAGGGCGCTGGACTCGACCGAGCGGACCCGGCCGGTGCCTTCGCAGTGCTCGCAGATGTGGGTGGTGCCTTCCAGCACGCCGGTGCGGCGGCGCTGACGGCTGATTTCCATCAGACCGAAACCGCTGATCTTCCCCATCTGGATGCGGGCGCGGTCGTCCTTGAGGGCGTCCTTAAGGACCTTCTCGACAGAGCGATTGTTCTTGGCCTCATCCATGTCGATGAAGTCGATGACGATCAGGCCGGCTAGGTCGCGCAGGCGCAGCTGGCGAGCGGCTTCCTCGGCGGCTTCGGTGTTGGTCTTCAGCGCGGTGGCTTCGATGTTGCGCTCGCGCGTCGCCTTGCCCGAGTTGACGTCGATGGCGACCAGGGCTTCGGTCTGGTTGATCACCAGATAGCCGCCCGAACGCAGCGGCACGACCGGCGAATAGATCTGCGCCAGGTGGTCCTCGATGCGGTGCTTGACGAACAGCGGCGCCGGATCGCGGTAGTGGAAGACCTTCTTGGCCTGGCTGGGCATCAGCATGCGCATGAAGTCGCGCGCTTCGCGGTAGCCCGCTTCGCCCTCGACCCAGATGCCTTCCAGCTCCTTATCGTACATGTCGCGGATAGCGCGTTTGACGAGGTCTTCTTCCTCGTAGATCAGCGCCGGGGCGACCGAGTGCAGGGTCGTCTCGCGGATGTTCTCCCACAGGCGCAGCAGATAGTCGTAGTCGCGCTTGATCTCGGCCTTGGTGCGCTTGGCGCCGGCGGTGCGGACGATCAGGCCCATGCCTTGCGGCACATCCAGGCTCTGGACGACGCTCTTCAGACGCTTGCGGTCGGTGACCGTGGTGATCTTGCGGCTGATGCCGCCGCCCCGGGCGGTGTTGGGCATCAGGACGCCGTAGCGGCCGGCCAGCGACAGGTAGGTCGTGAGCGCCGCGCCCTTGTTGCCGCGCTCTTCCTTGACGACCTGGACCAGCATGATCTGCCGACGGCGGATCACTTCCTGGATCTTGTACTTGCGCATCAGGCGGCGCTTGCGGCGCGCCAGCTCTTCCTCGACCGCGTCTTCCTCGTCGTCGATGGCGTCGCCGTCGTCTTCGTCGCGGGCGTGGTGATGATCGTCCTCGTCGTCATGCGAATCGTCGCGCATCAGCGCTTCGCGGTCGGCGACCGGGATCTGGTAGTAGTCGGGATGGATCTCGTTGAAGGCGAGGAAGCCGTGGCGGTTGCCGCCATATTCGATGAACGCAGCCTGGAGGCTGGGTTCAACGCGGGTCACCTTGGCAAGATAGATATTTCCGCGAAGTTGTTTGCGGGTCTGGCTTTCGAAATCGAATTCTTCAACCCGCGTTCCGTCCACGACGACCACACGCGTCTCTTCGGCGTGTGCTGCGTCGATCAGCATCTTCTTCGACATAAAGGAAGTCTCCACGGCGCGCGGCGGACGCGGGGTCCGGGCGCCGATATGAATGAGGGGCGCGCGCGTCACCGCCCGTCGCTCCGCCAGTGCGGTTGCGAGAGGTCGGATGCCAAAGGCGGACGGGTGCGGCGCAGCCCATGAGGTTTCGTTTTTCCCTACCGCGCCGGGAGCGCGGACTGGATGTGTTGCCCGTCGCGCCGGATGGCGCGGATCGGATGGCGCGTCGTCGCCAGGAGGCGTAAAGCCCGACGCGGGCCCGCGGACCGCTTTTCGTGGCAGGCGTCTGCCTACGAACGAAGGATCGATCCTGGATAACTCGTCTAGTCGCGGCGCACGGAACGAAAGAGGCGAAAGGCTTCGATCGTCTCGCGGTCGCCCGCGCAAGCGGCTGTGACGATCACGGCGCCCGCGCGCATTTGAATTGTAGCAACATCGCGAGGCAAAAGGAAAGCGCTCGACAGCAAGGATAGGTTTAACGCTTTTGCTACCCCGCCGGGCCGATATTGACGGTTGGTTCACCAGGTTCGGGTTTTGCGGGCGCGAATGCGTAGGGTTGTCATCGGTTTAGCGAGAACGGGCTGGCTGCGGGCGATTCTGATCGTCGGCGGACTGACCCTTGCTGGCGTCGCCGTGGCCACTGCCCAAGGCCCCGCGCCGGCGGCCGGCGTGCAGAAAGTCCGCTTCGGCGGCGACCGCGCCGAAACCCGCGTCGTCATCGACCTGGATCGCGCTGCGGTCGGCAAGCTGGTCGCCGATGGCGCGCTGGACAACCGTATTGTCATCGGCCTTCCCAACGTCTCGGTGTCGGGCGACCTGCAGGGCGCCGGCCAAGGGCTGGTCAAGCGCTGGGTCATCGACGAGGCGGGCGGCGGCGCGCGGCTGCGCCTGGATCTGTCCGGCAAGGCCGAGGTCCGCCGGCGCTTCCTCTTGCCGCCGGGCGACGGCGCTCTGGCCTATCGCTATGTCATCGACCTGAAGGCCATCGACGGCGCCGGCCCGGTGGCCGCGCCGAAACTGACGCTGGTCTCAAGCCCGGTCAAAGCCGCGCCGCTTCGCCTGAAGAAGGTGATCGTCATCGACGCCGGTCACGGCGGCAAGGATCCCGGCTCGCTGGGCGCTTCCGTCTACGAAAAGGACGTCACCCTGGCCGCCGCCAAGGCGCTGAAGGCTCGGCTGGAGAAATCCGGTCGCTTCCAGGTGGTGATGACCCGCGAGACCGACACCTTCATTCCGCTGGAAGCGCGCGTGCAGATCGCCCGCCGCGCCGACGCCGACCTCTTCATCTCCATGCACGCTGACTCTGGTCCCGATATCTCCACGCGCGGAGCCAGCGTCTACACCCTGTCGGAAAAGGGCACCGAGCGCGTCGCCCGCGTTCTGGAGAAGGACGACTGGCTGATGAAGGCCAGCTTGCCGGGCCGTGACCGCGCCGTCAGCCAGATCCTGCTGGACCTGTCTCAGCGCGCCACCAAGAACCGCTCGGCCGCCTTCGCCCAGCTGCTGCTGGAGCGGGTGGGGGAGGAGACTACTCTGCTTCGCCGCAGCCATCGCGACGCCGGCTTCATCGTGTTGCTGGCGCCCGACGTGCCGGCCGTTCTGCTGGAGATGGGCTTCATCACCAATGTCGACGACGAGCGCCTGCTGAGCAACGCGACCAGCCGCGCCCGCGTGGTCAACGCTGTCGGCGACGCCATCGAATCCTATTTCGCCGCCCAGGTCCGCAAGTCCTGACGTCTGGCTGAGGCGCCGTGCGCCGTTGGCGCCCGGGGCAATGCGGGCTAGAGGCATGGGGTAGAGTCCGTCGGCACTCAGGTGCGACGCGAAAGCGCTTACACTTTCGTGAATCCGGCTCTAGAGGATGGAAACGAGGCGGGCGAGGTTGCGCCGTCCGACGGAGGCCGCGTGGATCTGAAACCCACCGAACGATGGATGGCCATCGCCGGCGTGGCGGTGCTTTCCGCAATCGCCGTGGCGGGCTTCGCGATCGCGATTTACGCGGCGTGGCTGTTCCATGACATGCCCGACGCTGGCGAGCTGCAGGACTACCGTCCACCGACGGCGACGCGCGTCTATGCGTGGGACGGCACCCTGATCGGCGAGTACAGCAAAGAGCGCCGGATCTTCATCCCCTACGACCAGATCCCGCCGCAGCTGGCACAAGCCTTCATGGCCGCCGAGGATCGCAACTTCTTCCGCCACAGCGGCGTCGACGTGGGCGGCTTCTCGCGCGCCATGCTCAAGAACGTCGGCAACGCCGCGCGTGGTCGCCGCCTGGAGGGCGGCTCGACCATCACTCAGCAGGTCGCCAAGAACGTCCTGCTGACCAGTGACGCCACGGTCGGCCGCAAGTTCAAGGAAGCGATCCTGGCGCACCGCCTGGAGCAGTCCCTCGACAAGCAGCAGATCCTCGAGCTGTACCTGAACGAGATCTGGCTGGGCTATCGCTCCTTCGGCGTCGGCGCGGCCGCCTACAACTATTTCGGCAAGTCGCTGCCGGACCTGACCCTGGCCGAGTGCGCCTATCTGGCGGCGCTGCCCAAGGGGCCGGACAACTATCACCCGGTGCGCAACAAGGCGAAAGCCGTAGCGCGCCGCAACTGGATCTTGGGCCAGATGGCCGATCTGGGCTGGGTGTCCAAGGCCGACGCCGATCGGGCCATGGCCGAGGACCTGGTGGTCCAGGCCGCGCCCAAGCGCGCCTCGTATCGCGACGCCGACTATTTCGTCGAGGAAGTGCGTCAGCGCGGCGTCGCCACCCTCGGCCCGCGCCTGAACGAAGGCGGCTACTACATGCGGACCACCCTGGATCCGCGCCTGCAGACCGCCGCCCGCATCGCGCTGATGGACGGCCTGGAGCACTATGACCGCCGCCACGGTTGGCGCGGCGCCTGGGGCCATGTGGAATCCAACGACCTGGGATGGGAGAAGGCCGCGCGCGCCAAGGCCCCGCCGTCCGAACGCACCGGCTGGCGCGCCGCTTTGGTCACTACCTCTGACGGCCGCGTCCGGCTAATCAAGAACGAGGGCGAGGGCGCTATCGTCGGCGAGGACATGGCCTGGGCGAAAGCCGGAAAGGGCCTCAAGCCCGGAGACCTGGTGTTCGTCGAGAAGGTCGACGACTCCTCGTCCTACCGTCTGCGCCAGGTGCCGGCCGTCAATGGCGCCCTGGTGGCCATGGAGCCTTATAGCGGCCGGGTCATCGCGCTGGTCGGCGGCTACAGCTTCTCGCTGTCGAACTTCAACCGCGCCACCCAGGCGATGCGTCAGCCCGGCTCGTCGTTCAAGCCGTTCGTCTATGCGGCGGCCCTGGAGAACGGCTACACGCCGGCCAGCGTGGTCGTCGACAGCGCCATCACCTTCAAGGGCGCGAACGGCGAGGACTGGAGCCCGGAGAACTACCACAAGGAGTTCTACGGGGCCCAACCGCTGCGCAAGGGCCTGGAGCAGTCGATCAACGCCATGACCGTGCGCCTGGCCCAGAGCGTCGGCATGAAGAAGATCGTGGAGTTCGCCAAGCGCACCGGCGTGGTCCGCAACATGGACCCGGTGCTGGCCATGGCGCTGGGGGCGGGGGAGACCACGCCCTTCAAGCTGACCTCGGCCTATGCGCCCTTCGTCAACGGCGGCCGCCGCATCGAGCCGCACCTGATCGAGCTGGTGCAGGACCGCGAGGGCAAGGTGATCTTCCGCGCTGACAAGCGCGACTGCCTTAAGTGCACCTCCGGCTTCAACGGCGACGAAAGCCCGCGCTTCGATGCGCCGGGTGAGCAGGTCATGGATCCGGTCACCGCCTATCAGATCACCTCGATGCTGCAGGGCGTGGTCCAGCGCGGCACGGCCGCCGCCGTCAGCTCGTTGGGACGTCCGCTGGCCGGCAAGACGGGCACCACCAACGAATACCGCAGCGCCTGGTTCGTCGGCTATTCGCCCAACCTGGTGGTCGGGGTGTTCGTCGGCTTCGACGACAACCGCTCGCTGGGCGAGGGCGAGACCGGGGCCACGGACGCGGTGCCGGTGTTCATGGACTTCATGAAGGAAGCCCTGAAGGGCACGCCCGTCGTCGATTTCAAGCCGCCCAAGACGGCCAAGTTCGCCATGGTGCGCGGTATCCGCGAAGCCTTCCGTCCGGGCACCGAGCCCAAGGTCGCCGCACCGACCGCCGCCGGTCCGCAGCCCTATTCCGACGCCTGGCCGAACGGCGTGCCCACCGGCGCGTCCAACGCCGCCGAGGCCGTCAAGCCGCCGCCGAAGAACCCGGACCCCCTCAGCGGCCTTTACTGACAATCATCGGCGTTGCGCCGACTCCGGGCGCAGGCTATTCCCCGCGCCCTTCACCACTGTCACGGAGTTACGTGATGAGACCGGATGTCGAGGCCTCCGCGGCCGACATCGAGCAGTCCGTTGGACTGCTCAGGAGGCGTCTTTGACTGGGATGTCGCCCTTAGAAAGCTCGATGAGCTGAACGCCCGGGTCGAAGATCCGACCCTTTGGGACAGACCCGCCGAAGCCCAGGCGGTCTCGCGCGAGCGCGCCAGCCTGGCCGGACGCGTCGAAGCCGTGCAGGCCCTGCAGCAGGGTCTGAAGGACGCGCTGGAGTACGCCGAACTGGCCGACATGGAGGGCGACGAGGCCCTGCTGGAGGATGCGCGCGCCCAGCTCAAGGAGCTGAAGGAACGCGCCGGCCGCGCCGAACTGGAGGCCCTGCTGTCCGGCGAGGCTGACGGCAACGACTGTTATGTCGAAATCAACTCCGGGGCCGGCGGCACCGAGTCCTGCGACTGGGCCGGCATGCTGCTGCGCATGTATTCGCGCTGGGCCAACGCCCACAAGATGAGCGTGGAGCTGGTCGAAGAGACCTCGGGCGACCAGGTCGGCATCAAGTCGGCCACGCTGCTGATCAAGGGCCAGAACGCCTATGGCTGGCTGAAGACCGAGGCCGGCGTGCACCGTCTGGTGCGCATCAGCCCTTATGACGCGGCCGCAAAGCGCCACACCTCGTTCGCCTCGGCCTGGGTCTATCCGGTGGTGGACGACACCATCGAGATCGAGATCAATCCGTCCGACGTGCGGACCGACACCTACCGCGCCAGCGGCGCCGGCGGTCAGCATATCAACAAGACGGACTCGGCGGTGCGTCTGACGCACATCCCGACCGGCATCGCGGTGGCCTGCCAGGCCGGCCGCTCGCAGCACCAAAACCGCGAGGAAGCCTGGAAGATGCTGCGCGCGCGCCTCTACGAGGCGGAGCTACAGAAGCGCGAAGCCGCCCAGCAGGCGCTGGAAGACCAGAAGACCGACATCGGCTGGGGTCACCAGATCCGCAGCTACGTCCTGCAGCCCTACCAGATGGTCAAGGACCTGCGGACCAATGTCGAGACCTCCGACACCCAAGGGGTGCTGGATGGCGATCTCGACGAATTCATGGGCGCGTCCCTGGCCCAACGGGTCGGGGCCACGCGGGACGCCTCGGCGTCCTAGGCGACTATCGCCGCCAGGGGCTGAGGGGTTCGTAGATCGCGGGCTCCGTCGGTCCCTGGCGCGCGATCTTGATCAGGTCGCGGCGGGCCAGCTGCTCGACCGCCGCCTGCACCGTCCGCTTCGACAGTCCCGTCCGTTCGGCCAATTGCGCATGGCTGAAGGTCGCGCGCCCGTCCGCGTGGGCGGCGACGATGGCTAGATACACCAGGAAAGCCGACGGTCTGTGGTCGTGCGCGACCAAGTCGGCCATCAGCGTGTCCAGCACGTAGCGGTCGAGGACGTAGGTTGGTGTCATCATTGCTATAGCAATGACTGCATGTCTTCCCGGACGCAATCGCCCGCGGCTAATCCAGGTCCTCCACATCGAGGCGCTGAGGCGAGGCCATGAGTTTGATCAAGCAGGTGAAGTTCGTCAGCATCCCGACCCGTGACCAGGATCGGGCTTTGGCCTTCTGGACGCAGAAGGTGGGTCTGCGCGTGGCCACCGACCAGCCGATGGGCGACCAGCGCTGGATCGAGTTGTCGATCCCTGGCGCCGAGACGGGCCTGGTGCTGTTCACGCCTGAAGGTCACGAGGACCGCATCGGCAGCTTCTTCAACGGCTCGCTGGCCTGCGACGACGTCGAACACAGCTATCGCAAGATGGTCGAGAGGGGCGTCGAGTTCGAAGGTCCGCCGCAGAAGCAGCCCTGGGGGACCTTCGCCAAGTTCAAGGACCCGGACGGCAACACCTTCGTGCTGTCCAGCCGTTAGGCTCCGAAAGCAAAACGCCCCGGAATGATCCGGGGCGTTTCGTAGTTCGATGTCGGTGGGCTCAGGCCGGCTTGGCGTGGGCCTCCACGGGCGCGGCCAGGACGGGCGTCGGAGCCGGTTGCTGGGCGGGGCGCTGGAACTTCAGGCTGCGGCCTTGGAAGAAGGCTCCGGTCTCCATCGCCAGCTGCTCGTGGGTGATGTCGCCGTCGATATAGGAGGTGCCGTACAGGCGGACCTGCTTGGAGGTGATCGCGCCGACGATGCGGCCGCGCACCTCGACGGCTTCGGCGAACACCGAGCCTTCGACGTGGCCGGTCTCGCCGACGGTCAGGCGACCGACGCGGACGTCGCCGCGCACCACGCCGTCGATCTGCAGTTCGCCGTCGCCGGTGATGCCGCCCTCGATGGTGATGTCCGAGGAGATCAGCGAGGCCACCTTCGGCGGGGCCTTACGGGCGTTGTCGAGGGGCGAGACGGGGGTGGGCAGGGGCTCGATCTTGGCCGGGCCGCGCGCCGGGGACTTAGTTTGCTTGCTGAACATACTCACCAGCCTTCAAAAAGCGATTGGGGTTCTGGGCCCTGCCGTTGGCCCAGACTTCATAGTGCAGGTGCGGGCCGGTGGACCGTCCCGTCGAGCCCATGGCCCCAACGCGTTGACCGATCGCCACACGCTGTCCGACCCGGACGGAGATCGCTTGAAGGTGAGCATAGCGCGTCTTGAAGCCGCCGCCATGGTCGATCTCGATCGTGTTGCCGTACCCGGAGCGAACGCCGGTGAACGAGATCACGCCCGGGGCCGTGGCCATGATGGGGGTGTAGAACGCGCCAGGGAAATCCAGGCCCGAATGGAACGCGGGGCGATGGGTGAACGGATCGAAGCGGACGCCATAGCTGCTGCTGAGCGCCGGATTGTTGGTCGGCCGGTAGAACGGCAGCTTCTGGGCCGCCTGGTTCAGCGAGCGCATGTCCGACATGTCGGTGGCGGCGCGCTGGATGCGGCTGGCGAATTCCTCGTCGACATCAAGGACGGCGGCGAGCGCGCGCGGATCCTTGGCCTCGATCAGCGGGCCGCCCAGCGACACGCCGCGGCCGGTGTAGTTGCCGGCGTCCAGGCCCGCCATGCGCATGGCCAGGCGAAGGCGTTCGGCGCGGCTCTTGGCGAAGGTCTCGGCGGCGTCGATCAGGCGCTCCTGATCCATCCGGGTGGCCTGGATGCGCTGCACGGGCGTGGCGGCCAGCAGGCGGGGCTTGGCCACCTTCAGGGCGTCGGCGGCCCCGGGCACGCCCTTGAAGTCGCTGACCAGCATGGCCAGGGCCGAGTGGCGCTTCTCGACCGAAGCCGCCAGCTCGTCGAGCGAGCCGTTGGTGGCCGACAGCTGGGCGACGGCGCTGTTCAGGCGCGCCTGGCGGTCGGCGTTGAGGCGCTCGTAATAGGCGCGCTGCTTGATGACCTGCTGGTCGGTGGAGCTGACGGCCAGGGCGTTGACCATCATCGAGGCGGTGCAGACGCCCATCCACAAGGCCGCCACGCCGACGCCGGCGGCGGCCAGGAGTTGCTTGTTGGTGGAGAAGACGTAGCCGCGCATCTCGCCGCCGGAGCGGATGTACAGATGCCGTTCAGGGAACAGGCTTTCCAGGGATTGCTGCAGCCGCTTGAAGCGCTTGATCGCCATCGCCTAGGAAACCCCCGTTTTCAGGACAGGGGGATATGCAACGATAAAGCGGAATGGCGCAAGACTCTTCGCCCCCAAAGGGAGCGCGAGTCGTAAATTTGATCATGCGGCTCTAACCGTTAACGTGTTCTGAACGCGGCGACCACGCGTTAGGGTCGTGTTCGCGACAGAAGCTCGAAGGCCGAGGCGGAAATACAACACCGTTACGCGGCAAGCGTTCCTGGCGTTCAGGCAAAAAATTGCGCCCGAACCTACTTCAGTGCGCGGGCCGCCGTTAGCACAGCCTTGATGTGGCCGGGCACCTTCACCTTGCGCCAGACCTCGCGAATGACGCCCTCGCCGTCGATCAGGAAGGTCGAGCGGTCGATGCCCATATATTTGCGGCCGTACATGCTCTTCTCGACCCAGGCGCCGTAGGTCTCGACGACTTCGCCGGTAGTGTCGGCGGCCAGTTCGACGGTCAGGTCGTGCTTCTTGCGGAACTTGGCGTGCGAGGCGGCGCTGTCCTTGGACACCCCGACGATCACCGCGCCCAGCTTCTGGAATTCCTCGACCTCGGACGAGAACTGCAGCGCCTCGGACGTGCAGCCCGAGGTGTCGTCCTTGGGATAGAAATAGAGGACGATCTTCTTGCCCTTCAGGCTCGCGAGGCTGACCCGGCCCGTGTCGGTGGGCAGGTCGAACGCGGGAGCCTTGTCGCCAGCTTGAAGCATCGTTTCTCTCCTCAACTCAATTCAACTGTTATCCCGGCCGCAGCGTAGCGGAGCGCCGGGACCACGGCATGCGTCGATGTTTTCCGGCGGTCCCGGATCACCTCTTCGAGGCGTCCGGGATGACACAGGTTAGATAGGCTTCACCAGAACGATCTTCTTCTTGCCCGCCGCCAGCTTGACGACGCCGTCGATCAGGTCGGCTTCGGTGACGACACGGTTGGCGTCGGCCTCGGCCTTGTCGTTCAGCTTCAGACCACCGCCCTGGGCCAGGCGACGCGCCTCGCCGCGCGAGGCGGCCAGGCCGGCGTCGGCGAACAGGTTGGCCAGGACGATCCCGGCCTTCAGATCCGCGGCGGGAACCTCGAAGGTCGGCAGGTCGGCGGAAGTCACGCCTTGCTCGAACGCCTTCTCGGCCGCGTCGCGCGCGGTCTTGGCGGCGTCCTCGCCGTGCGCCATGCGGGTGGCTTCGTCGGCCAGCACCTTCTTGGCGTCGTTGATCTGGGCGCCAGGCAGCGCTTCCAGGCGGGCGATCTCGTCCAGGGGCAGGTCGGTGAACAGCTTCAGGAAGCGGCCCACGTCGGCGTCCTCGGTGTTGCGCCAGAACTGCCAGTAGTCGTACGGGCTCAGCTGCTCGGCGTTCAGCCAGACCGCGCCCGACATGGTCTTGCCCATCTTGGCGCCCGAGGCGGTTGCCAGCAGCGGCGTCGTCAGGCCGAAGGCGGCCTTCTGGTCGACGCGGCGCGTCAGCTCCACGCCATTGAGGATGTTGCCCCACTGGTCCGATCCGCCCATCTGCAGCACGCAGCCGTACTTGCGGTTCAGCTCCAGGAAGTCGGTGGCCTGCATCAGCATGTAGTTGAATTCGAGGAAGGTCATCGGCTGCTCGCGCTCGAGCCGCAGCTTGACCGAGTCGAAGGCCAGCATCCGGTTGACCGTGAAGTGCACGCCGTAGTCGCGCAGGAACTGCACGTAGCCGAACTTCGAAAGCCACTCGTCGTTGTCGACCATGATGGCGTCGGTCGGTCCGTCGCCGAAGGTCAGGAACTTGGCGAAGACCTGCTTGATGCCGGCGATGTTGGCCTGGATGTCGGCGTCGCTCAGCAGCTTGCGGCTCTCGTCCTTGCCCGTGGGATCGCCCACCTTGGTCGTGCCGCCGCCCATCAGGACGATCGGCTTGTGGCCGGCCTGCTGCAGGCGGCGCAGCATCATGATCTGGATCAGGCTGCCCACGTGCAGGGACGGCGCGGTGGCGTCGAAGCCGATATAGGCCGTGACGATCCCGCCGGCGGCGGCCGCGTCCAACTCGTCCGGGTGGGTGATCTGGTGGATGTAGCCGCGCGCCTGCAGGGTCTGCAGGAATTCCGACTTGAACGAGGCGGGCGCGGACATGGATCGACTCTCTGGATTTGGCGTCTTTTGAAGGGACGGGGCGCCGTCTAGCACGGGCGGGCCTGGATGTGGCGAGGGTTTCATGAGGTCAGTCTCCGGATAGAGCCCGGAACGCTATGATCTTTGAGACGCGCCCCCGGCAGGGTGGCGACGTGTCAGGCCGGCCTCCCGCTATTTCAGCGGGCGGTAATAGGCGCGGACGGGGAAGCGGACGTCGATCATGGGGCCTAGCTACAGGCCCCCGACCATGGCAGTCAACGCTGATGCGCATACTGGGATTCATGACCGGCACCTCGCTCGACGCTGTCGACATGGCGGTGCTCGAGACCGACGGCGAAGACATCCAGGCCTTTGGCCCGGCCGGGGAACGCAAGCTCCGCGAGGAGACCCGCGACCTGCTGCTGGTGGCCACCGAGGTTGCTCGGGGCTGGCCGCGCGATAAGCCGGCGCCGGACATCTTCGCCGAGGCCGCCCGCGCGGTGGCCGACGAACACTTCCACGCCGCCGAGAGCTTCCTGGCCGAGCATGGCTTGGCGTGGAGCGATTTCGACCTGCTGGGCGTGCACGGCCAGACCGTGCTGCACGAGCGCCCCGAGCCCGGCCGCATCGGCCGCACGGTGCAACTGCTCGAAGCCGAGCGTCTGGCCAAGGCCAGTGGGCGGCCAGTGGCCTTCGACTTCCGCACCGCCGACGTCGCGTCGGGCGGGCAGGGCGCGCCGCTGGCCCCGATCTATCACGCGGCCCGCGCCCGAGCCTCGGGCCTGCCGGCGCCGGTGGCGGCGCTGAACATCGGCGGCGTGGCCAATATCACCCTGATCGACGCCGATGACCGGCTGCTGGCCTTCGACACCGGTCCGGGCAACGGGATGATCGACCTGATGCTGCAGTCGCGGGGGCTGGGTCGCTTCGACGACAACGGGCGGATGGCGGCGGCCGGCAAGGTGGACCAGGGCGTGCTCGACACCTTCCTGGCCAGCGCCTACTTCGCCGGCCCCGCGCCCAAGTCTCTGGACCGCTACGACTTCCCGCTCGATCTGGTCGAACCCCTGTCGGCCGAAGACGCCGCCGCCACCCTGGTGGCCTTCACCGCCGAGGCGGTCGTCAAGGCGTTCGACAAGGGCGATCGTCCCAGCGCGCTGATCGTCTGCGGCGGCGGTCGCCACAATCCGCAGATCATGAAGGTGTTGTCCGAGCGCGCGCCGGTGCCGGTCAGGACCGCGGAGGATTACGGCTGGCGCGGCGACTCCATCGAGGCCGAAGCCTTCGCCTATCTGGCGGCGCGAACGGCGCTGGGGTTGCCGATTAGCTTCCCGGGAACGACGGGCGTTGCGGCGCCGATGACAGGCGGACGGATCGTCCAACCCTAGGCCGCAATATCAGACTTTCGCGGAGGACGGGAATCGTGACTGGATGCGCGCTCGGTCGGTTCGGGGGCGATAGCGATGATCGGTATACTGCTGACGCTGTTGCTGCTCGCCTCAGCTCAACCGACCCCCGCGCCTTTGAGCCCGCAGGCGGCGGCCCTGGTGGCGCCGGTCGGCGAGGCGATCGAGGCTGAGCGCAAGGCCCAAGCCGCTTTGCCACCGGCTGCCGACGACGCCGAACGCCTGGAGCGCATGGGACGGTTGGAGCAGGTTGGGCGGCTGGCGATGATCCCCATCGACCTGCATACGCTGGAGCCGCCTCAGCTCTACGCCGCCCGGGCCGCGATGTGGACGCCGATCATGGCCGTCGACAAGGCCAACCAAGAACAACTCCTGGCGATGCTTCCGCCTGAAGGCTGGTTCTACAAGAGCCGCTATGGGCCCAAGGCGTCGATGGCCGCCTTCCTGATCGTCCAGCATTCCGACGTGGCGCTGTGGCGGCGCTTTGTGCCAGTGCTGGAGCCGCTGGTCGCGACCGGCGAGGTCCGAGGGCCCGACTTCGCTCTGATGTATGACCGCCTAGCCATCGCCGAGGGGCGTCCGCAGCGCTATGGCAGCCAGATGACCTGCAAGGGCGGCAAGTGGGTTGTCGACACGCTGGAGGCCCCGGAGACGGTGGATGAGCGCCGCAAGGCGATAGGCTTCGCCGACACCCTGGCCCAGAACGCCGCCCGGTTCGCCAGCCGACCGCCTTGCTGATGCGCTCAGTGCAACTTCAGCCGCCCCGACACACGTTCCTGCAGCAGGCGCGCCAAGGCCAGCACCACGGTCTTCACAGTGCCCAGGATCGCCCGGTGGTGGTCCAGGTGCAGCGAGATGTACATGGTCTTGGCGATCAGGCCCTCGACGAAGAAGTTGGGCCCGCCCAGTCCGCCCATCAGCGAGCCGACGCCCTTGTTCTCTCCTAGTGACACCAGCGAGCCGAAGTCCTTGTAGACATAGGGCTCCTGCACCTGCCGCTGATGCAGACGGGCGTTGATCACCTTCGCCAGATAATCGGCCTGCTGGTGAGCGGCCTGCGCACGGGCGGGCACCAGCTTGCCGTCCTTCCAGGGGCAGGCCGCGCAGTCGCCCAGGGCGTAGACGTCCGGCGCCGTGGTCTCCAGCCGCTCGCTGACCACGAACTGGTTCAGGCGGTTGGTCTCCAGCCCGTAGCCGGCGTTGGAGCCCGCCGCCTTCACCCCGGCGGCCCAGACGATCAGGTCGGCGGGAATGTCGCCATGGCTGGTCTCCAGCCGGTCGGCGTGGACGGCGATGACCTTGGCTCCGGTGCGTACACGCACGCCCTTGCGTTCCAGCGCCGTGGTCGCCTGGTCGGAGATCTTCTCCGGCAGGCCGCCCAGGATGCGCGGCGCGGCCTCGACGATCGAGATTTCCAGGCGAAAGCGCTGCTCGGCGCCCAGGCCGTCCTGCAGTTCGTTGTGAGCCTCGATCAGTTCGGCCGACAGCTCCACGCCGGTCGCCCCGCCGCCGACGATGGCCACGCGCAGCGCCTTGTCGGGCGAGAACGGCGCATGCATGAACGCCGCCAGCAGCCGGGCATGGAAGCGCTCGGCGTCCTCGGTGCGCTCCAGCAGGTGCGCCTGCTCCGCGCCGGGGGTGTCGAACAGGTTCGAGCCGCTGCCGATCGCCAGCACGCCCCAGGTGAAGCCGACATGGCGCTCGGGCGCGAGCACCGACCCGTCGTCGCCGCGAAGCTCGCCCAGGGTCAGGCGCTTGGCGACCGGATCGAAGCCGGTCAGCTCGCCCAGCAAGAAGCTGAAATGGTTGCTGCGCGCCAGGATCGGATAGGACAGGCCCTCTTGGTGGGCGTTGAGCGTGCCGGCCGCCACCTCGTGCAGGGTCGGCTTCCAGATGTGGAAAATCGAACGGTCGATCAGCAGCACCCGCTCGCGCCCGGCCTTGCGACCCAGCTTGCGCCCCAACCGCGAGGCCAGCTCCAGCCCGCCCGCGCCGCCGCCGACGATCACGATATCGTAGTGCATGTTCGCTCTCGCGTTACCGGTACCAGCGTTATGTAAGTACTCGAACCGGCGATGTCCCGAATGAAAAAGGCCTCCCCGAAGGGAGGCCTCTGAAGGATCAGATCGGGTTGGCTTCGATCCGCTTGTCCAGATAGTCGCCGACGCTCTTTTCCACGAAGGGCAGGTGCTCGGTCCAGAAGTGGCTGGCCTTGTCGATGACTTCGTAGTCGATGACGATGCCCTTCTGCGTGCGCAGCTTGGAAACCACACGCTCGACTTCGACCGGCGGGGTGATGCTGTCAGCCGAGCCCGTCAGGAACAGGCCCGAGGCCGGGCAGGGCGCCAGGAAGCTGAAGTCGTACATGTTGGTGGGCGGCGAGACGCTGATGAAGCCGTCCGTCTCCGGGCGACGCATCAGGAGCTGCATGCCGATATAGGCGCCGAAATCGAAGCCAGCGACCCAGGTCTGGCTGGCGGCCGGGTTCGAGGTCTGCAGCCAGTCCAGCGCGGTGGCCGCGTCGGCCAGTTCGCCGATGCCGGCGTCGAATTCGCCCTGGCTGCGGCCCACGCCGCGGAAGTTGAAGCGCAGCGTCGCGAAGCCGCGCTTCATGAACAGGTGATACAGTTGCACCGAAACCGGGTGGTTCATGTGACCGCCCGCCTTGGGGTGCGGGTGCAGGATCAGGGCGATCGGCGCCGTCTCGGTCTTGCCCGGAGAATAGCGACCTTCGATCCGCCCGGACGCGCCGGTCAAAATCACATCAGGCATATCGTCCCCTTAAGCTCGCGAGCGGTCGTTTTCCCGGCTTTCCGGCCGATGGAATACTTGACCGCTGCGCTTGGTCTTCCTAAATCGCAGCCAGCGACGCGGACTGTCGAGCCCGCGCGCGAAGTCGCGGCTTGTAGCACACGCAAAAGCCGATGCGCGCGGAATCTGCAAGGAGTAAGGCGCATGCGCCTGAGCACCAAGGGACGATACGCCGTCATGGCCATGACCGACCTGGCCAAGCGCCAGGACGAAGGGGAGGGCCGTGCGGTCGCCCTGGCCGAGATCGCGGCCCGTCAGCAGATCTCCTTGTCCTATCTCGAACAGCTTTTCGCGCGCCTGCGCCGCAAGGGCCTGGTCAAGAGCGCGCGGGGTCCGGGCGGCGGCTATCGCCTGGCGCTGGACGCCGAGAAGACCCTGATCTCCGACATCGTGCTGGCCGTCGACGAACCCCTGCGCGCCACGCGCTGCGGCCTGTCCAAGGGCGGCCCCAAGGGCTGCATGGCCGGCGGCGAGCGGTGCATGACCCACGACCTTTGGGAAGAGATGGGCCGCCAGATCCATGGCTACCTAGCCTCGGTGTCGGTGGCCGACGTGCTGGAAGGCCGTCTGCGTCCTGAGCCCAAAGCCTTGGAGATCGCGGCGGAGTGAGCATGACCCGCGCCCCCGTCTATCTCGACTACAACGCCACCGCGCCAATCCGTCCGGAAGCGCGGGACGCGCTGTTGCGTGCGCTGGAGGCTCCCGCCAACCCCTCATCCGTCCACGCCGCCGGCCGCGCGGCGCGCGATCTGGTGGAAAAGGCTCGCGCCCAAGTCGCCGCCCTGGTCGGCGTGCCGTCGGGTTCTGTCACCTTCGTCAGCGGCGGCACCGAGGCCAACGCCCTGGCCATCGAAAGCGCCAAGGCCGCAGGCTTCGAGCGGATTATCGTCGGGGCCACTGAGCACGACGCCGTGGTCGAGACCGCCAAGGTCTCTGGCCTGCCGGTCGCGACCTGGCCTGTGGATAACTTCGGCGTCGCCGATCTGGCCTGGCTGGAAGCCGAATTGGCCAAGCCCGGCCGCGCGCTGATCTGCCTGATGCTGGCCAACAACGAGACCGGCGTCATCCAGCCGGTCGCGGCGGCTTCCGCCCTGGTGCGCGCCGCCGACGGCTGGCTGCATGTCGATGCCGTGCAGGCGGCCGGCAAGATCGCCATCGATTTCTCCGCCCTCGGCGCCGATACGATGGCCCTGTCGGCCCACAAGCTGGGCGGGCCGCAGGGCGTCGGCGCCTTGGTCGCCGGCACGCGCGCCGTCCTGCATCGTCGCCAGCACGGCGGCGGTCAGGAGCGTGGCCGTCGGGCCGGCACCGAGAACGTCGCGGGCATCGCCGCCTTCGGAGCGGCCGCCGATGCGGCGTCTCGCGACCTTGCCTCGATGGCCAAACTGGGCCATTGGCGCGACGCCCTGGCTGAACGCGTCAAGGCGGAAGGCGCGGTCGTGCTCGGGGAGGGTGTCGATCGCCTGCCCCAAACCCTGTGCTTCGCCGGCGAAGGCTTCGGCTCCGAGATCCAGGTGATGAACCTGGATCTGGCGGGCGTGATGGCCAGCGCCGGCAGCGCGTGCTCATCGGGCAAGGTCAAGGCCAGCCGTGTGGTGGAAGCCATGGGCCGACCCGATCTGGCTCCGTTCGCCCTTCGGGTCAGCGGTGGCTGGGCGAGCACGGAAGACGACTGGATCAAATGCGGCGACGCCTGGCTCGCCGCCTGGAAGCGTATCGGCGCTCGGCGTCGGGAGGTGGCTTGATGGCCGCGGTCAAAGAGACTGTCGAAACCGTAGCGGCGCTCGAGAAGTACGAGCACGGCTTCACGACCGAAATCGATCAGGAGTTCGCCCCCAAGGGCCTCTCCGAGGACATCGTGCGCTTCATCTCGGCCAAGAAGGAAGAGCCCCAGTGGATGCTGGATTGGCGCCTGGAGGCCTATCGCCGCTGGCTTGAGTTGGAAGAGCCCAACTGGGCCAAGGTGAACTACCCGAAGATCGACTATCAGGACTCCTACTACTACGCCGCGCCCAAGACCAAGGATGGTCCCAAGAGCCTGGACGAGGTCGATCCCGAGTTGCTGGCCGTCTACGCCAAGCTCGGCATCCCGCTGAAGGAGCAGGAAGTTCTGGCGGGTGTCGAGGGCGCTCCGCGCTATGCCGTGGACGCGGTGTTCGACAGCGTCAGCGTGGTCACCACCTTCAAGAAGGAGCTGGCGGCGGTCGGCGTGATCTTCTGCTCGATGAGCGAGGCGATCCGCGAGCATGGCGATCTGGTGCGCCAGTATCTGGGCTCGGTGGTGCCGACCTCGGACAACTATTTCGCCTGTCTCAACAGCGCGGTCTTCAGCGACGGCTCGTTCGTCTACATCCCGCCGGGCGTGCGTTGCCCGATGGAGCTGTCGACCTATTTCCGCATCAACGCCAAGGACAGCGGCCAGTTCGAGCGGACGCTGATCATCGCCGACAAGGGCGCCTATTGCTCCTATCTCGAGGGCTGCACGGCCCCGATGCGCGACGAGAACCAGCTGCACGCGGCCGTGGTCGAGCTCGTCCTGTTGGACGACGCCGAGATCAAATATTCCACCGTCCAGAACTGGTATCCGGGCGATCCGGAGACCGGCAAGGGCGGCATCTACAACTTCGTCACCAAGCGCGCCGACTGCCGGGGCGACCGCTCCAAGGTCAGCTGGACGCAAGTCGAGACCGGCTCGGCCGTAACCTGGAAATATCCGTCCTGCGTGCTGCGCGGCGAGGGCAGCTCGGGCGAGTTCTACTCGATCGCCGTGACCAACGGTCACCAGCAGGCCGACACCGGCACCAAGATGATCCACCTGGGCGCCAACACCCGCTCGCGGATCGTCGCCAAGGGCATCAGCGCGGGCAAATCGACCAGCACCTATCGCGGCCTGGTATCGGCCCACCCCAAGGCCAAGGGCGCGCGCAACTTCACCCAGTGCGACAGCTTGCTGATCGGCAAGACCTGCGCGGCCCACACAGTCCCGTACATCGAGGCCCGCAACGGCCAGTCGGTGTTCGAGCACGAGGCCACCACCACCCGCCTGTCGGACGACCAGCTGTTCTATTGCCAGCAACGCGGCCTTTCGCAGGAAGAAGCCGTGGCCCTGCTGGTCAACGGCTTCGTCAAGGACGTGTTGCAACAACTGCCCATGGAATTCGCCGTCGAAGCTCAAAAGCTGGTCGCGATTTCCCTTGAAGGATCCGTTGGTTAAAGATGCTTTCTATCCAGAACCTCCACGCGCGCGTCGAAGACAAGCCGATCCTGAAGGGCGTGACGCTCGATGTTCCCGCCGGGCAGGTGCACGCCATCATGGGGCCGAACGGGGCGGGCAAGTCGACCCTCTCCTACGTGCTCACGGGGCGTGGCGGCTATGAGGTCACCGAGGGCTCGGCACACCTGAATGGCGAGGACCTGCTGGCCCTGGACGCCAACGAGCGCGCCGCCAAGGGGCTGTTCCTATCGTTCCAATATCCCTTGGAAATTCCGGGCGTTCCGGCGCTTACCTTTATTCGCACCGCTCTCAACGCCCAGCGTCGCGCGCGCGGCGAGGACGAGATCGCCGCCCCGGCCTTCCTGAAGCTGGCCAAGGAGAAGGCCGCCTCGCTGAAGATCGACTTTGAGATGCTGAAGCGCGGCCTGAATGTCGGCTTCTCGGGCGGTGAGAAGAAGCGGATGGAAATCTTTCAAATGGCGATGCTTTCGCCGAAGTTCCTCATCCTCGACGAAACCGACAGCGGCCTGGATATCGACGCCCTGAAGATCGTCTCTGAAGGCGTCAACGCCCTGCGCAGCCCTGAGCGCGGCATGCTGGTGATCACCCACTATCAGCGCCTGCTGGACTACATCAAACCCGACCGCGTCCACGTGCTGGCCGCCGGCCGCATCGTCGCTTCGGGCGGCCCGGAACTGGCGCTGCAGCTGGAAGCCGAAGGCTACGACAAGTATGCGAGCGCCGCGGCATGAGCCTGGCCTCCGCCCTCAAGACCGGCGACCTGACCGAGCTACCCTCGCGCCGCGACGAGGACTGGCGCTGGACCGATCTGCGCGGCCTGATCCGGACCCTGCCGCCGATCTCGCCGAAGTTCGAGAGCGACGTCGGCGCCGGTCCGTTCGCGGCGGACGAGACCCTGACCATCGTCAACGGCCAGGGCGGCGTTGAGCTGACCGTCGGCGCCGGCGAGACCCGCGTCGTCGCTCTGCGTCTGATCTCGGCCACCGCCGCGACGGCCCATGCCGGCCGCGTGCGGATTTCGGTGGGCGAAGGCGCGCGCCTGACCCTGCTCGAAAGCCACGAAGGCCTGGCCGACAGCTATCTGTCGGAGATCACGTTCGACATTCGGGTCGCCAAGGACGCCGTCGTCGAACGCATCGTGATGGCTTCGGACGCGACCGACGCCGTTTCGGTCGTCGACGCCGAGGTCGCCCTGTCGGCCGGCGCCAATTACGCCCAGACGATCCTGACCACCGGCGCTCGTCGCCAGCGGATCGAGACCCGCGTCGCCCATCCTGGCGCCCATGCCGACCTGCGTTTGGACGGGATCTATCTGCTCGACGCCCAGCGTCATGCCGACCTGACCACCCAGGTCACCCACGACGGCGTCGATGGCACGACCTCGCAATTGACCAAGGGTATGGTCGCCGACCAGGCGCGCGGCGTGTTCCAGGGGCGGATCATCGTCCAGCCCGGCGCCGACCAGACCGACGCCCGCATGGGCCACCACGCCCTAATCCTCTCGGACAAGGCCGAGGTCGACGCCAAGCCCGAACTGCTGATCTTCGCCGACGACGTCTCCTGCGCCCACGGCAACACCATCGGCGCCCTGGACGAGCAGGCGATCTTCTACGCCCGCCAGCGCGGCATTCCCGAACTGGAAGCCCGCGCCATGCTGACCGAGGCCTTCGTTGGCGAAGTCGTCGAGCGCATCGCGCATGACGCCGCCCGCGAGGTCGCACGCGCCTGGGTCGCCCAGCGCCTGGGACGGAGCATCGACTGATGGCTTTTGACGCCCCCTTCGATGTCGAGGCGATCCGCGCCCAGTTCCCGATCCTGCAACGGACCGTGCACGGCAAGCCGCTGATCTATCTGGACAGCGCCGCCAGCGCCCAGAAGCCCGACGCGGTGCTGGACACCATGGTCGGCCTGGCCCGCACCTCCTACGCCAACGTCCATCGCGGCCTGCACACGCTCGCCAATGAAACGACGGAAGCCTACGAAAAGGCTCGGGAAACGGTCGCGAAGTTCATCAACGCCGAACCGACCGAAATCGTCTGGACCAAGAGCGCCACCGAGGCGGTCAACCTGGTCGCCAGCTCATTCGGCCTGTCGCTGAACGCCGGCGACGAGATCGTCATCTCCGAGATGGAGCACCACGCCAACATCGTGCCGTGGCACTTCCTGCGCGAGCGCAAGGGCGTGGTCCTGAAGTTCGTGCCGGTGCTCGACGACGGACGTCTCGATATGGAGGCCTTCAAGGGCCTGCTGTCGGCGAAGACCAAGATGGTCGCCATCACCCACATGTCGAACGTGCTGGGCACGGTCAACGACGTGGCCGGGATCGTCCGCCTGGCCCACGCGGCCGGCGCTCAGGTGTTGCTCGACGGCTGTCAGGCCATCGTCCACTCCAAGGTCGACGTGAAGGCGCTGGACGTCGATTTCTACGTCTTCTCCGGCCACAAGCTCTACGGCCCCACCGGCATCGGCGTGCTCTACGGCAAGACCGAGCGCCTCGCCGCCCTGCCGCCTTATCAGGGCGGCGGCGAGATGATCGGCTCGGTGTCGATGGACGCCATTACCTATGCCGACCCGCCGCACCGCTTCGAAGCCGGTACGCCCGCGATCCTGGAGGCTGTCGGCCTGGGCGCGGCGATCGAATGGCTGGACGGCCTGGATCGCGACGCCGCCTTCGCCCACGAGCACGCCCTCTATGAGCGGGTCGCCGAGCGGCTGCGCGGCGTCAACGGCTTGAGAATTCTCGGCGAGGCGCCCGGCAAGGGCGCGGTGCTGTCGTTCACGGTCGAGGGTGTCCACGCCCACGACCTGGCCCAAGTGCTGGACCGTTACGGCGTCGCCGTCCGCGCCGGCACCCACTGCGCCGAGCCCTTGATGCGCAGATTTGGCGTCACGTCGAGCGCTCGCGCTTCCTTCGCCCTATATAACACAGAGGCCGAGGCCGACGCGTTCGTGGATGCGCTGGCCAAAGCCCGCAGTTTCTTCAGTTGAGCCCCGCATGACCGACGCCGCCGCGCCCGTTCCCGAGACCACTTCGGCTCTTCCCAAGGAAGAGCTGGCCAAGCTGACCGATCTGCTGATCGAGAAGCTGAAGTCGGTCTATGATCCGGAAATCCCGGTCGACATCTATGAGCTGGGCCTGATCTACAAGGTCGATGTCTCCGACGAGAAAGATATCGCCATCGACATGACCCTGACCGCGCCGGGCTGCCCGGTGGCCGGGGAAATGCCGGGCTGGGTCAAGGATGCGATCATGGAGATCCCGGGCCTGAAGTCGTGCACCGTCGACCTGGTCTTCGAGCCGCCATGGGACGCCTCGCGGATGAGCGACGAGGCCAAGCTGCAACTGAACATGTTCTGATCGGTTCGAACGCCATGGATATCGCCGTCACGCCCCGCGCCCGTCGCCCCCGTCCCAAGGTCGTCACCTTGACCGACGCCGCGGCCGCGCGCGTGAAGGAGATCATGGCCCGGGCGGATAAGCCTTACGCGGGTCTTCGAGTAGGCGTGAAGAACGGCGGCTGCGCCGGTTCGGAATATGTCTTCGAATACGCCGCCGAGAAGAACCCGCTCGACGAGGTGGTCGAGGACAAGGACGTCACCATCCTGATCGACCCCAAGGCGGTGCTGTTCCTGATCGGCACCACGATCGATTACGAGACCGCCAAGCTGTCGTCGAAGTTTGTGTTCAACAATCCGAACGAGACCGACGCCTGCGGCTGCGGCGAGAGCGTGACGATCCAGCCCGCGATCGAGACGGAGCACTAGGATGCTGGCGCGCACACCTTGCTGCGTCGAATGCGGCCTTGTTTGGGGCGCGCCGAGCTTCCGGCATGAGGACCAGACTCCGCTTTACTGGTCGGATCGCGGGATCCTGTGCTCGGTCGGTTGCGCCTCGGAGCATTTCCGCAAGCGCAAGGCCGACCGGACGTTCATCGCGATCCCGCTGGATTGCCCGGTGCAGGTCGACTGATCCTTTGAACCCTCTCCCATAGGGACGGGGCGGTTTGGGTGTTGGGAGTTCGATGGCGTGCTGGCACGTCTTCAGGCCTCATAACCCCTGATCCTCCTACCGCTGCGCGGCGGGCCCTCCTTCTCCCTACGGGAGAAGGGACGCGGTGGCGGGTTCGGCCTGCGGCGCCACGTTCGTCCGACCATTCCACTCCACTAGCACCGACGGCTTCACCGGCTCACCACGCGCCTGGGCGATCAGTTCGTTGGTGCGGGTCTCGATGACCTGCTCCATGCGCGCCATGAAGTCATCCTTGGCAAGCCCCGGCATGATCGGCGGCATGAACTCGACCGTCGCCTGGCCGGCGGTCTTCTGCTTGTCGGTCTGACGCCAGAAGCAGCCCAGATTGGTCGCCACCGGCACGACCGGCAGGTCGAAGTCCTTGCTCATGTAGTAGACGCCGGTGCGATAGCGGAACCGCTCTCCCGGCGCGGCCAGATGCCCCTCGGGATAGATGAGGATGCGGCGCCCGTCGGCGGCGACCTGGGCGGCGCTTTCCGACAGGGCCTTGCGGGCTTCCGGCCCACCGCAGCTGTCGACGACAATGGCGCCGAACTTCTTCAGGATCGCCCCGACCAGCGGAAACTTTTCCAGGTGGTCGCCGGTCACGAAGCTGAGGTTCTCGACATTAGCGAACATCACGAAGCCGTCGCCCCAGCTATGATGCTTGGCGGCGATGATGAAGGCGCCCTTGGGCAGGTTCTCCTGGCCCTTCAGGTCGATCTTGATTCCGGCGAAGGTCCGCAGCGCCCACAGCATCCGTTGACTGTAGAGCCGCAGGGCGAAGGCGATGGGCTTGCGGCCCGGGAGTAGGGCGGAGAGCGCGGCCGACAGGCCGTAGAAGATCGACAGGACCCAGTAGTAGGCGTTGAACAGCGCGCTGCGCATGGTTCGATATTCCTTGATGGGAACGACTTAACGGGCGACGAGCACGGCCTGGACGGCCGCGGTCATCAAGGAGGCGTGGGCGGAGAGGGCGTCTTCGCCCAAACGGCCATAGGCCTTGTTCTGGGCGGTTTGGGCGATCACGCCGATGGCCATGGCGGCGATCACGCGCGGGTCGCCCGGCGGCAACTCGGTGGCCAACATGGCGCGCTTGATGACGCCCTCGACTAAAGTCACCGGGTCTTGGCCGTCTTCCTGATAGTAGGGCAGGAAGTGGTGCAGGTGCAGCAAGTGGAAAGAGAACAGCAGCCAGTCCTCGTCGGCCACCGTACAATAGGCGGCGACCAGCGCGGCGGCCTTGGCGTTGACGCTCTTGCTGGCGTCGGCCGTCTGCGCGATCAGGTCCGACAGCCGGCGGTGGGTGGCCATGAACAGGCCCAGGGCCAGTTCATCCTTGCTCTTCCAGTGGCGGTAGATCGCGCCCTCGGACACACCCGCCTTGGCGGCGATGGCCTTGGTGGTGGCGGCGTCGACGCCGTCGCTGACGAAGACCTCGAGTGCGGCGCGTTCGATGCGGGGTTTGGCGCTCATGAGACGAGATTACCGCAATGGTTCAGATAAGCAAGTGAACGCTCACATACATATTCCACGGCGTTGACCCGGGACGTCGAGGCGGCCTAATCCAGCCCATGGTCAAAACCGTCTTGGTCTATTCGATGGGCGAAGTGATCGGCGACGGGCTGATCAAGCTGCCCTTCATCGCCGGCCTGCGCGCCGCCTTTCCGGACGCCCGGATCACCTGGTGCGCCGCCAAGGGCGAGACGGTCTATGTCGGGCCGCTGAAGACCGTGGTCGAGGGCTATGTCGACGAGGTGATCCTCGACGGCGTCACCGGCGAGCGTCCGCGCGATATCCTGCCCTGGGTCAGGCCGTTCGGCGGTCGCAGGTTCGACCTCGTCATCGACACCCAGGAGAACCTGCGCCGCAGCGCCGTGGCCAGTCGAGCGGCGGGGGCCTTGGTGTCGGCGGCTCGGCTGGCGAGGACCCGAGACTGGCCCGTGGCCGTCACCGACCGCCTGGCCCGCCTGCTGGCCCTGGCGTCGGACGGGCAGGGCGCGCCGACGCCGATCACCTTGACCCACAAGGACGCTCTTGAAGCCGCCAAGGCCCTGCTGCCCGACGGTCCGACCTATGTCGGTCTGGCGCCTGGCGCTGGCGGCCAGGACAAGCGCTGGCCGCTGGAGCGCTACATCGCGTTGGCCCAGCACCTGGAAACGACGGGCGTGACGCCGGTGTTCTTCTTCGGGCCCGACGAGGTCGACGACGCGGCCAAGACCCGGCGTGATGTTCCCGGCGCCCGGTTTCCGGAAGCCGATCGCCGAGACGCCTATCCGCACGTGAAGGGACCGCTGCTGGTCATCGCCCTGGCCGGCCGGCTCGCCGCCGCCGTGGCCAACGACGCCGGTCCCGGTCACATGCTGGCCGCCGGCGGCGCGCCGTTGCTGTCGCTGCAGAAGGATCGGCGCAAGGCGGTGAAGTTCCGTCCCGCCGCCGCGCGACTTGAGATGCTGGTGGCGGAGGACTACGGACACGATATGGCCGCCTTGCCCAGCGATGCGGTCCACGCCGCTCTCTCGCGGCTGATGTCCGGAGTCGCCTAGTATGCCCATCCTCGCGCCCATCTCGGCGGGCGAACTGATCGACAAGATCACCATCTTGCGCGTGAAGGCCGCGCGGATCGGCGACGCCGCCAAGGAGGCCAATGTCCGCAAGGAGCTGGCCCTGCTGGAGGCCACGGCGGCCGAGCACCTGCCGGCCTCAGACGAGATCGACCGACTGACCGCCGATCTGACCGCCGTCAACGCCGCCCTGTGGGACATCGAGGACGGCAAGCGCGACTGCGAGCGCCGCCAGGATTTCGGCCCGGACTTCGTGGCCCTGGCCCGCCGCGTCTATATCGACAACGATCAGCGCGCCGCCATCAAGCGCGCGATCAACGCAGCGGCGGGGTCGGAGATCGTGGAGGAAAAGAGCTACAAGCCGTATCTCGCATGACCAAGGTCGTTCGCGACAGGCGGGCGATGGTGGCTGGCATGATGCCGGAACTGATGGCCGGCGACTATGTGTTCTGCGCCGCCAAGGGTGATTGGCTTTGGCTGGAGCCGTTGGCGATGTTCCGCGAGGCCGAGGGCGTAAGCCTGATCCTGGAGCGCGGGAAGGCCGAGGCGCACGGATTCGCGGTCGCGGACCCGATGCGGCTGATCACGTTGAACGTCTATTCAGCCCTGGACGGCGTGGGTCTTACGGCGGCCGTGGCCACGGCGCTGGCCAAGGCCGGGATCGCCTGCAACATGGTCGCAGCCCTGCGCCACGACCATGTCTTCGTGCCGGCTGACATGGCCGACAAGGCGCTGGCGATTCTGCTGGACCTTCAGGCGAGCGCCGTTAGCGCCCCTTGAAGGCCGCGACCCGCTTCTGAAGGAAGGCGCTGACGCCCTCGATGAAGTCCTCGGTCTTGCCGGCGAACTTCTGGGCCTTGCGCTCGGCGTGCAGCTGGCCGTTCCAGTCGGCGTCGAGGCTCTCCCAGACCAGCTTGCGGATCGCGCCCAGGGCAGCCGGGCCGTTGGCCAGTTCCTTGGCGATCGTCGTCGCCGTGGCCTGCAATTCGGCGTCCGGCACGCAGCGATTGACGAGACCCCATTCGAAGGCCTTGGCGGCGGGGATCTTGTCGCCCAGCAGCATCATCTCCATGGCCCGCGCCTTGCCGATCAGGCGCGGCAGCAGGTAGGTCGAACCGCCGTCCGGCACCAGGCCGATGCGCCGGAAGGCTTGCAGGAAATAGGCGCTTTCGCCGGCCACGATCATGTCGCCCATCAGGGCCAGCGAGCAGCCGACCCCGGCCGCCGCGCCGTTGACGGCGGTGACGATGGGGTGCGGGAAATCCCGCAACGCGGTCATCATCGGATTGTAGATGGTCTCCAGCGCCGAGCCGGCGTCCGGCTTGCCGTCGACGTCCAGTTCACGGCCGGCCGCGCCGCCGCCCGACAGATTGGCCCCCGAGCAGAAGCCGCGACCTTCGCCCGTGATGACGACGGCCCGGGCCTCGACCTTGCCATGCGCTATGGCGGCCAGGGCGTGGATGATCTCCTTGGCCAGGTCGAGACTGGCGGCGTTCAGGGTCGTCGGGTCGGACAGGGTGATCGTCGCCACGCCATCCTCGGCGGTCAGGCGGATTTTCTGATAGTCCACGGCGTCCTCCCAAGGCTCTTACGCTCTTGAGACTAGCTAGGCGCCCTTCACCCGGGGGAAGGCCAGAGGGTTTTTCACACGAAAACGCCGCCGTTCGCGAAAACGGCGGCGTTCGATCGTCGTTTATGACGCTGAAGACTAGGCGGCGTTGGCCGAAGCCGGCTTGCCCTCGGCGGAGCTGACCTTGTTGCGGCCACCGCGCTTGGAGGCGTAGAGGGCCGCGTCGGCGCGTTCCATCAGCGAGTGGCCGCTTTCGTCCTTGTGACGCTCGGCGAAGCCCGAGGAAATCGTGATCGTGCCCAGGTCCTCGTTCGTCGAGCGACGCTTGAGCATGCGCGAGGAGACCTCGACGCGGATCTCTTCCAGGCAGCTGGCGACGATCGACGCCGATTCCCGCGGGAAGATCATCGCGAACTCCTCGCCGCCGTAGCGGGCGGCGAAGCGCGGCATGGCGGCCACGCGGCCGATCACCGAAGCGACGTAGCGGATGACCTGGTCGCCGGTCTGGTGGCCCCAGGTGTCGTTGAAGCCCTTGAAATGGTCGATGTCGAGGACGGCCAGGCAAAGGCTGCTGCCGGCTTCGTCGCCTTCCTGGCAGGCGCGATCCAGTTCCTCGTCGAAAGCCTTGCGGTTGGCGAGGTTGGTCAGGCCGTCGGTCGTGGCGTCGCGGCGAACCTGTTCCAGGTGCTCGCGCAGGCGATCGACCTCGGCTGTGGATTCGGCCAGGCGCGATTCCAGCGACTGGTTTTCCTTGTGAACGCGGCGGGTGGCCTCGGCCAGGCTGGTGACGACGTTCTTGATCGAGGCTGCGTCGGTGCTGGCGCCGAGGTCCTTGGTCACGCCGGCCAGTTGCTTGCCGAAGGCCGCGTTGGTCTTCTGGGCGTTCTGGATAGCCTTGGAGACCGACTCCAGTTCCTTGCTCAGCAAGTCGCCGGCGTCGCGGATTTGTTCGTTCAGGCGCGCCTTGGGCAGGTAGGTCGCTGCGAGCTCTTCGCTGACCAGTTCGGTCATCGGTTCGCCCAGCGAGATCAGCCGGGTCAGCTCTCGCGCCAGGGCGCCTTCGGGATCGGCGACGTAATGAGTCCAGAGTTCGAAATTGAGCGCGGTGGGCCACACCTGATGGCGCTCCATCAGCTCCAAGGCGCGTTTCGCGATCTTGTAGGCCTCAGGGCCGCGCAGCGTGGTTTCGACGTCCGACATCTTATCTTCCCCCAATCGGCGCGCTCCTTAGCGAGAATGCCGATCGCTTGGACCGTCACCTTAGCGCCGAGAGTTCAAACGAGGGGTTAAGAGCGAACAAGGTTCTCTTGCGCTTCTTCCGGCTCTTGATCATTGTGAACACTGATAAGATGAGCCCAAGGCGGGCCGCTCGGGAGGATGGCAGTCATGAACGCGCCGGTGAATCTGGGTTTCGAGGCTCACAAAGCCGAAATGAATCATGTGCTTGCGCGCCAGAAGGCGGCGCACCTGCGCGAGGGGCCACCCGACGCGGCCAAGCGCATCGAACGCATCAATCATTGCATCGATCTGTTGGTCGGGCACCAGACGGAAATTGCTCGGGCGATCAGTGATGACTTCGGTTCGCGTTCCCCCGACGCCACGGCCCTGACGGACGTCGCCGGCTCGATCGGACCTCTGAAATTCGCGCGCGACAACCTCGCCAAGTGGATGAAGACCGAAAAGCGCAAGACGACGCCGGCGATCCTGGGCCTGTTCGGGGCCAAGGCCAGCATCCAGTACCAGCCCAAGGGTGTGGTGGGTGTGATCAGCCCCTGGAACTTCCCGGTCAACCTGACCTTCGCGCCGCTGGCCGGCATTCTGGCCGCCGGCAACCGGGCGATGATCAAGCCGTCGGAATTCACGCCGGCGACCTCCGAGCTGATGAAGGCGATGTTCGCCAAGGCCTTCACCGAAGAAGAGATCGCGGTCTTCACCGGCGGTCCCGAGGCTGGGCAAGCCTTCTCCGGCCTCGCCTTCGACCACCTCGTGTTCACCGGCGCCACCTCGGTGGCCCGTCACGTGATGCGGGCCGCCGCCGAGAACCTCGTGCCGGTCACGCTGGAACTGGGCGGCAAGAGCCCGGTGATCCTGTCGCGCGGCGCCGACATGGCCACGGCCGCAGCCCGCATCATGAACGGCAAGACCCTGAACGCCGGCCAGATCTGCCTGGCGCCCGACTATGTGTTCGCGCCGGTCGAGCAGCTCGACAGCTTCGTCGCCGAAGCCAAGGCGTCGGTCGGTCGCTATTTCCCGACCCTGAAGGACAATCCCGACTACACCGCCGTGGTCGCCCAGCGGCACTTCGACCGGATCAGCGGCTATGTCGAGGACGCCCGGGCCAAGGGTGCGACGATTGTCGAGATCAATCCGGCCGGCGAGGACCTGAGCCAGCAGCCGCACCGCAAGATCGCGCCGACCCTGATCCTCAATCCCACCGACGACATGGCGGTGATGCAGGAAGAGATCTTCGGCCCGCTGCTGCCGGTGAAGACCTATCAGAAGGTCGAGGAGGCCGTGGACTACATCAACGCCCGCGACCGGCCGCTGGCGCTCTACTGGTTCGGAACGGACGAGGCCGAGAAGGACCGCGTTCTGGAGCGCACCACCAGCGGCGGGGTCACGGTCAACGACGTGATCTTCCACGTCACGCAGGAGGAACTGCCGTTCGGCGGCGTCGGGCCGGCCGGCATGGGCGCCTATCACGGCCATGACGGGTTCCTGGAGTTTAGCCACAAGAAGGCGGTGTTCCATCAGCTGAAGAAGGACATCGCTCCTATGCTCGGCCTACGTCCGCCCTATGGCGCGGGCATCCGCAAGTATCTGGCCGGGCAGATCAAGCGCTAGCGCGTTTGCCTCCGTCCGAGTCGCGTGGTCGAAAGGCCTGATGAGCTTCGACGCGCCGCTGCACATTCTGGACAACGCCGCGCTGCCGTCGGTGACGGACGCGGCGGTGCTGCGCATGCGGCTGGCCGACAGCGGGCCGTCGGGGACGTTCTGGAAATCGCCGACAGATGCGGCGGCCTCGACGGCAGACGCCGCCTTGGGCGGCAAGGCGGCGTCTGCCTGGCCCTTCGATCGCGCGCCGCCGCCGGTCGAGGCCACGGCGATCTGCCTCGCGCGCGACGTGCTGCATTTTCCGGCCTTCGGCGTAGTGGTCGAGCGCGACGGTCCGCTAAAGGGCGGCGCGCATCTGGGGCCGACCGGCGAGGCCCTGCATCGCTGGCCAAATCTGTCTGGTCTGCCTGGCGTCTCGGTCGAGGCCGGCGCACCGCGTCTGCGCCTGAAGGACGAACCGCCGAGGCTGGAGCGCGCCGCCCTGTTCCTGCCGTGGGGCGCGGGCTTCAACTACGGCCACTTCATTCTCGACGCCCTGACCTCGCTACTGATGCTTGAGGAGCAACGGCTGCTGGACGGCGCCGAGATCGTCGCGCCGCCGCTCAAGGCCTGGCAGCGCGAATTGCTGGTGATGGCCTTTCCGGGCCGCACGGTCCGCGAGCTCGACGCGCCGGTCGTGCGCCTCGACACCGCGCTCTACGCCAGCAGCATGAACCACTTCCTGCATGCGCCCGACGCAACGGTGGCGCGGTTGGCCGCGCGGTTGTCTGCGACCAAGGGTGAGCCGGGGCAGGGCGCTCGACGCGTCTATCTTTCACGGCGAGGCCAGTCGATGCGGGTGATGGTCAACGAGCGGGCCTTGGAGGCGGCGCTCGAGAAGCGGGGCTTCGTCATCGTGCGGCCCGAGGACCTGTCGCCGCTTCAGCAGATCGACCTGATGCGCGACGCTGAGGTCGTGGTGGCGCCGACCGGCGCGGCCCTGGCCAATGCGCTGTTCCTGCCGCCCGGGGCGCGGGTGGTGGAGATCCAGCCCGAGAACTTCAGCAGCCGTTGGGTCTGGGCCGCCTGCCGCCAGGTCGGCGTCGAGTGGCGCGGCTATGTCTGCGGGTCGCCGGCCGGCCGTTGGCGCGCGCCGCTGGCCCGACTGAAACGCGGTTTCAAGTTCGCTTACAGGCCGCCGCTCGACGACCTGCTGGCCTTCATCGACGCGGCGCTCTGAGCTCCTAGCGGCCCATTGCCCAAGGATCGAGCGGCTGGCGCGCCTCGTGCCGGACCAGGCCGTAATAGCCGGCGACCCAGACGATGATCCCGACGACCAGTCCGCCCAGGAAGCCGATCGGCGTGGCGAACCAGATGGTCAGGGCCGTCAGGCCGGCGGCCAGGCTGAGCATCGCCCAGCGCAGCAGCATGTTGAACGCATGATAGGTGCGCTCGTGGGCCAGCAGGTCGGGTGTGATGTCCGGGTCGTTCACGGTGTTCATGCCAAGGACCTCCGAAAGGGCTCGGATCAGGCCAAGGCGTCGCGCGGGAAAGCGGGCGGCGTCCGGCCGAAGCCGAGAACGCCGTTATCCTACGCTCGTTTTGGAGGAATGGCGACGCCTGGACGTCGCCGCCTCGATCAGTCCTCGGCCGAGGCCTTGGGCAGGCGCGGCGGGGCGCGCATCAGGAAGGCCGGGGTGTCGGAGCCGAAACCGACGACGCGGCGGTCGTCGTCATCCTCGCGGCCACGGACCGGCTGGACGCCACGCACCGGCGAGGCCGGACGGGCTTCGCGCTCGGGACGCTCGTTGCGCTCGGGACGCGGACCACGATCGCGGCCGCGCGGCGCGATGCTTTCGGCCTCGACCGGTGCGGCGGCTTCGACGCGTTCCGGACGCGGACCACGCTCGGGACGGCCACGGTCACGGCCACGTTCGCGCGGGGCGCGGATCTCGGCTTCGACCTGAACGTCGGCCTGAACCGCTTCCGACGGCGCTTCGGCCTCGGCGCGCTCGGCGCGGGGGCCGCGCTCGCGGGGCTTGCGGTCGCCACGGCTGCGGGCAGGACGATCCTCGCGGGCTTCCGCCGGCGCGGCTGCCTCGACGACGCCTTCGACCGGCGCGGCGGCTTCGGCCGGGGCGGCCTCCGCGTCGCGACGCGGGCCACGGCCGCCACGGGCCGAGCGTTCGCCCGGCTCGCGCTCGCCGCGATCGCGATCACGCGGCGCGCCACGGCCGCCACGCTTCTTGTCGCCGTCGCGGTGGACGGTGACGGCGCCCGAGTAGTCGAGGTCGAGCTTTTCCTCGTCCGGCGTCGAGCCGATCAGCTTGACGACCTTGTCGAAGCCCTTGTCGTCGGCCGGGGTCACCAGCATGTAGGTCACGCCCGTGCGCCCGGCGCGACCGGTGCGGCCGATACGGTGCACATAGTCGTCGGCGTGGTGCGGGACGTCGTAGTTGAAGACGTGGCTGACGGCCGGGATGTCCAGGCCGCGCGCGGCGACGTCGGAGGCCACCAGGATCTTCAGCGAACCGTCGCGGAAGGCCGCCAGGGTCTTCATGCGCTGGCTCTGGTCCAGGTCGCCGTGGATGGCGGCGGCGTCGAAGCCGTGCGAGCGCAGCGACTTGGCGACGATGTCGACTTCGGTCTTGCGATTGCAGAACACAATGCCGGTTTCAATCTGGGCCTTCTCGACCAGCGCGCGCAGCGCCAAGCGCTTGGCCTTGGGATCGGAGGAAGGCACCTTGACCAGCAGCTGGGTGATGTTGGCGTTGGTCGTCGCCGGCTTGGCCACCTCGATCCGCACGGGATCCTTGAGGAACTGCTTGGTCAGGCGGGTGATTTCCGGCGGCATGGTCGCCGAGAAGAACAGGGTTTGCTTCTTGGGCGGCGTCATCTTGAAGATGCGCTCGATGTCCGGGATGAAGCCCATGTCCAGCATGCGGTCGGCTTCGTCGACGACCAGGAATTGCACGCCGGTCATCAGCAGTTTGCCGCGTTCGAAATGGTCGAGCAGGCGGCCGGGGGTGGCGATCAGCACGTCGACGCCGCGATCAAGTTTCTTTTCCTGATCGCCGAACGACACGCCGCCGATCAGCAGCGCCCACGAAAGCTTGGTGCCCTTGGCGTACTTCTCGAAGGACGAGGCGACCTGGTCGGCCAGTTCGCGAGTCGGGGCGATGACCAGGGCGCGCGGCATGCGCGCCTTGGCGCGGCCATTCATCAGCTTGTCGATCAGCGGCAGGGTGAAGGCGGCGGTCTTGCCGGTGCCAGTCTGGGCGATGCCCAGAACGTCCTGGCCTGCCAGAGCGACCGGGATCGCCTGCGCTTGAATGGGGGTGGCCGTGGTGTAGCCGGTGTCTGCGACCGCTTGAAGGGTCGTGGGCGACAGCCCGAGTTCGGAAAATTCTGTCATGTCATTCTGGCTGAAATTCGAAGCCACCCGTATTTGGGCGAACGGGTGGCGCGGATTCGCCTGACCTGCTCCGAAGCTGGGGATAAATAGGCCGAACCCTGGCAAAGTCAATGATGGCAAGAATTCAAGGGACGGGGCGAGCATGGACGACGGCGGTTGGAAGAGTTCGGCCAAGGCCTGGATCGCCGACATGGGCGAGACCGGCGATTTCGGGCGTCAGCACGTGCTGGACGGTCGGATGGTCGAGCGGCTCCGTGCGCTGACGAAGGGCGATGCGCTGGATGTCGGCTGCGGGGAAGGGCGGTTCTGCCGGATTCTGCGCGCCGAGGGCTTCGCGCCGGTCGGCCTTGATCCGACGGAGGAGCTTCTGGCCGCCGCCCGAGATCGCGATCCGCAAGGCGTCTATGTGGAAGGACGGGCCGAGGCGATGGACTTTCCCGACGCCCGCTTCGACCTGGTGGTCAGCTGCCTCAGCCTGATCGACATCGAACACGCCAAGGCGGCCATCGCCGAGATGGCGCGGGTGCTGAAGCCCGGTGGAACCTTGCTCGTCGCCAATCTCACCGGCTTCAGCACGGCCCGGGCGAATGACGGCTGGCAAAAGGACAGGCTGGGCCGCAGGACGCATTTCGCCATCGATCGCTATCTCGAGGCGCGGTCGACCTGGGAAAGCTGGCGCGGCATCAGAATCGTCAATTGGCACCGGCCGCTCAGCGACTACATGCGCTGGTTCCTGGCGACGGGCCTTGTCCTGACCCATTTCGACGAGCCCCGGGCCACCGGCGGCGAGCCCGCCAAGGCCGAGCGTTACAACCGCGTTCCCTGGTACGTCATCATGGAGTGGCGCAAACCGGCCTGATGGCTGGCGCCCGCCCGCCCCGCGCTCTATATCCGCCGGGCACATGACCATAGATCACGACTCCCGCCTTCGGCGGCTTCGGTTCCGCGCCTGGCATCGCGGTTTTCGGGAAGCGGACCTCATTCTGGGGCCGTTCGCGGACAACCATGGCCAGGACCTGACTCCCGAGCAATTCGACACCCTCGAAACCCTGCTCGAGCAACCCGATCGCGAGATCTACGCTTGGATCGTCGGGCAGGAAGCCACGCCCGAGCAATTCGAGACCGATGTGCTGGCGATGATCCGACAGTTCCGCTTCGAGGCGCATGCCGTCCGCCCCGTCGGCGACGGCGCTTAAGAGAGTTTCATGGCCTACGACGCCAAGCAGATCGCCAAGGCCGCCGGCGGCCTGACCCTGGCCGGCGCGCCCGAGGGCTTCGATGCCCTGGTGATGGCCGACATCGCCCGCGCGCGCGGCGGCCTGACCGCCTTCGTCGCCCGCGACACCGCCCGGGCCAGCGCCTTCATCGATGCCCTGAAGTTCTTCGCGCCCGAGATCGAGGCGGTGCTGTTCCCGTCGTGGGACTGCCTGCCCTATGACCGCATCGGCCCGTCGGCCGGCGTCGCGGCGACGCGGATGGCGACCCTGTCGCGCCTGGCCCGAGGCCTCGGCACGACCAAGCCGGCCATGCTGGTGATCGCCGCGCCGGCCCTCCTGCAGCGCGTGCCCGACAAGACCGTTCTGATGCGGGCGTCCTACTCGGCCAAGGTGGGCCACAGCGTCGATATCAAGGACCTGGAGCGCTATTTCGCGGTCAACGGCTATGTCCGCGCCTCCACCGTCTCCGAGCGCGGCGAGTTCGCGATCCGGGGCGGCGTGATCGACGTCTACCCCTCGGCCGCCGAGGAGCCCGTGCGCCTGGACCTGTTCGGCGACACGCTGGAAAGCATCCGCGCCTTCGATCCCGAGACCCAGCGCTCGACCAAGCAGCTGAAGGAGATCGATCTCCTGCCGGTCAGCGAGGCCCTGCTGGACGCCGAGGGCATCTCGCGTTTCCGCCGAGGCTATGTCGCCAAGTTCGGCGCGCCGGGCGACGATGCGCTCTACAACACCGTCAGCGAGGGCGGTCGCCGCGCGGGCCTCGAGCATTGGCTGCCGCTGTTCTACGAGCGGATGGCGACCCTCTTCGACTATCTGCCGGACGGTTCGCTGGTGGGCCTCGACAACCAGACGTCGGAAGCGCGCGACGAGCGCCTGTCGATGATCGAGGATGCCTATCAGGCCCGCGCCTCGGCCGATCGCAAGTCGGCCTATCGTCCGCTAGAGCCCAGCGCCCTCTACCTGACCGCCAAGGAATGGGACGAAGCGGTCTCCGACCGCCCGCACCGCAAGTTCACGCCGTTCCAGCCCCAGGGCCTGGACGTCGTCGACATGGGCGCCAAGCTTGGCCGCGTCTTCGCCGCCGAGCGGGCCCAGGACAGCGTCAACCTGTTCGAGGCCACCGCCGCCCACGCCAGCGCCCTGGCGGCCGCGGGCAAGCGCGTGCTGTTCGGCTCGTGGTCCGAGGGCTCGTCTGAGCGTCTGGGGACCATGCTGGCCGACCATGGCCTCAAAAAGATCCCCTATGCCGGCTACTGGCAGGCGGCCAAGGCCAATGATCCCAAAGTCCCGCAGCGCGTGGTGCTGCCGCTGGACAACGGCTTTGAGACCGAAAACCTGGCGGTCATCTCCGAGACCGACATTCTCGGCGATCGCCTGGCCCGGCCGCGCAAGAAGCGCCGCGCCGCTAACTTCCTGGCCGAGGCCAGCGCTCTGACGCCGGGCGATCTGGTCGTCCACATCGACCACGGCATCGGCCGCTACGAGGGTCTGAAGACCCTCGACGTCCAGGGCGCGCCGCACGACTGCCTGGACCTGCTGTACGGCGGCGAGGCCAAGCTCTACCTGCCGGTCGAGAACATCGACCTGCTGACCCGCTACGGGACCGACGGCGAGAACGTCCAACTGGACAAGCTGGGCGGGGCGGCCTGGCAGTCGCGCAAGTCGAAGGCCAAGGAGCGCCTGCGGGTCATGGCCGAGGGCCTGATCCAGATCGCCGCCGCCCGCCAGATGAAGTCGGTGGAAGAAACCGACCCGCCGCACGGCGTGTTCGACGAGTTCTGCGCGCGCTTCCCGTACGAGGAGACCGACGACCAGCTGTCGGCCATCGCCGACGTGCTGGGCGATCTGTCCTCGGGCAAGCCGATGGACCGCCTGATCTGTGGCGACGTCGGCTTTGGCAAGACCGAGGTCGCCCTGCGCGCGGCCTTCGTGGTGGCGATGAGCGGCAAGCAGGTGGCCATCGTCTGCCCGACGACGCTGCTGGCCCGTCAGCACTACAAGACCTTCAAGGACCGCTTCCAGGGCTGGCCGGTCAAGGTCACCCGCCTGTCGCGCCTTGTCACCGGCAAGGAAGCCGCCGAGACCCGCGAGGGCCTGGCCAACGGTCAGTTGGAGATCGTGGTCGGCACCCACGCGGTGCTCAGCAAGCAGGTCTCGTTCAAGGACCTGGGCCTGGTGATCGTCGACGAGGAGCAGCACTTCGGGGTCAAGCACAAGGAGAAGCTGAAAGAGCTTCGCGCCGACGTGCACATGCTGACCCTGACCGCCACGCCGATCCCGCGCACCCTGCAGATGGCGCTGAGCGGCATCCGCGAGATGTCGATCATCGCCACCCCGCCGGTCGATCGCCTGGCGGTGCGGACCTATATCAGCCCGTTCGATCCGGTGACCCTGCGCGAGGCCCTGCTGCGCGAGAAGTATCGCGGCGGTCAGGCCTATTACGTGGTGCCGCGCATCAAGGACCTGGAGGACATAGAGAAGTTCCTCCGCACCCAGGTGCCGGAGATCAAGTACGTGGTCGGCCACGGCCAGATGGCCCCGACCCAGCTGGAAGACGTGATGACGGCCTTCTACGAGGGCCAGTACGACGTGCTGCTCGCCACGACGATCGTCGAGAGCGGGCTGGATATCCCGTCGGCCAACACCTTGATCGTCCACCGCGCCGACATGTTCGGCCTGGCGCAGCTCTATCAGATCCGAGGCCGGGTCGGCCGGTCCAAGGCCCGCGCCTATGCCTATCTGACCACGCCCAACGAGAAGACCATCACCCTGTCGGCCGAAAAGCGCCTGCAGGTGCTGCAGTCGCTGGACAGCCTGGGCGCGGGCTTCCAGCTGGCCAGCCACGACCTGGATCAGCGCGGCGGCGGCAACCTGCTGGGCGACGAGCAGAGCGGCCACATCAAGGAGATCGGCGTCGAGCTCTATCAGCAGATGCTGGAAGACGCCGTCGCCGAGCTGCGCCAGCGCCAGGGCGCCGAGGCCCTGCTGGAGGATCGCGGCTGGTCGCCGCAGATCAACACCGGCGCGGCCGTGATGATCCCGGACGAATATGTGCCGGACCTGAACGTGCGCCTGTCGCTCTATCGCCGCCTGTCGGAAGCCGAGAAGTCGGCCGACCGCGAAGCCCTGGCCGCCGAGCTGATCGACCGCTTCGGCCCGCTGCCGCCCGAGACCGACAGCCTGCTCAAGGTCGTCGCCATCAAGGGCCTGTGCCGTGAAGCCAATGTCGCCAAGATCGACGTGGGGCCGAAGGGCGCGGTGGCCAGCTTCCGGAACGATACCTATGCCAACCCGCTGGGGCTGATGCAGTACGTCGCCAAGAACAGCCTGATCTGGAAGGTCCGGCCCGATCAGAAGGTGGTGGTCAAGGGCGAGTGGGATACGCCGGCTCAGCGTCTCGACGCGGCCGAGAAGATCCTGGGGCACCTGGCGCGGATCGCCAGGGAGTAGGGCGGCTAGCGCCTCCCCTCCAACTCAACCTTGTCATCCCGGCCGCAGCGCAGCGGAGAGCCGGGACCCAGGGGTAGCCGCAGTGCCTTGGCCCCTGGGTCCCGGACAGCCTCTGCGAGGCTTCCGGGATGACAAGAATTTTGCGTTTTTGAACCAACGAAAAAGGCCGCCCCAACCGGGACGGCCTTTTCAATTCCGAAGCTTCAACTGAACTCAGTGATACCGCCGGATCAGCCCCACCAGCTTGCCCTGCACCTCGACCTGGTCCGGACCAAAGATCCGCGTCTCGTACTTGGGGTTGGCCGCCTCGAGTGCGATCGAGCCGCCCTTCTTGCGCAGGCGCTTGAGCGTGGCTTCTTCACCCACCAGGGCCACGACGATCTCGCCGGAGTTGGCGGTGTCGCCCTTCTTGATGATCACGTAGTCGCCGTCGAGGATGCCGGCCTCGATCATCGAGTCGCCCTGCACCTCGAGCACATAGTGCTCGCCGCCGCCCAGCATGCTCTCGGGCACCGGCAGGCGCTCGCGTTCGTGCTGGATGGCGTCGATGGGCGTGCCGGCGGCGATCTTGCCGAGGATCGGCAGTTCGCGGCTGTCATTGGCCGGCGTCGACGAGGATCCGCCGTTGGGCACCGGAGCCGGCGCGCCGCCGCCCTCGAACACCTGCGGCTTGAACGACCCGCGCCCCTTGGGCGGCGCCGCCGTGGTCGCCTGCTGTGGCAGCTTCACCACCTCCAGCGCCCGGGCCCGGTGAGCCAGGCGACGGATGAAGCCGCGTTCCTCCAGCGCCGTGATCAGGCGGTGAATGCCCGACTTCGACGCGAGGTCCAACGCCTCCTTCATCTCGTCGAAGGACGGCGACACGCCGCTCTCCTTGATGCGTTCGTGGATGAACATCAGCAGCTCGTGCTGCTTGCGCGTGAGCATCTCGACCTCGGTGAAGACGCGGAACAAACCGCAAACCCTGCGAATGTTCTCTAGGCGTTCTTCCTTAATGTCAAGTTGACGGACGTCGAAGCGCCACCGGGCAAGCATTTGCTGGGTCCATGGACGCGTCGAACCGCCGAAACCGGCCGAATCAAAACGTTAAAGCTGGGTCGCCCTGTCCAGGTGCTTGCCGCTGTAGGGGCGGTAGAATTCGATCAGCTTGGCCAGATCCGCATCGTAGTCGCCGCTGGGGATCATGGTCGGACCAAGGCCGATGATCTTGCGCTCGTAGTCGATGAAGCCCAGCACCAGGGGCACGTCGGCCTGCCGCGCGATGTTGTAGAAGCCGGTCTTCCACTGACGCGCCTTGCCGCGCGTGCCCTCTGGCGCGATCGTCAGCATGAATTCGTCGCGACGGCCGAACTCGGCGGCCATGGCCGAGACGGTGTCGCCGGATTTGGAGCGGTCGACCGGCACGCCGCCCAGGTCGCGCATCATCTTGTCGAACGGCCAGCGGAACAGCGAGGCCTTGCCCATGAAGCTGAGGTTCAGGTTCAGCGCGTCGGCCGCGCCCAGGAAATAGACGAAGTCCCAGTTGCTGGTGTGCGGGGCGGCGATGATCACGAACTTGCGGGTGGCCGGGGCGGAGCCTTCGACGCTCCAGCCCTGGGTCCGGAAGAAGGTGACCAGGGCCCATTTGACGATGCGGGCGACAATGCCCATCCGAACGATCCTCCCAAACGCGTCCGCGTGTCGGGACGTTCCGTTAGGGCAATGTGGCCGAGCGGGGCGTCGAGCGCCAGTCGCGAGGCGTCGAATTCGGGTCAGGCCTTGGGGGCGGAGAGGGACTTGAAGGTCCGGTCCAGACGCAGGCCCTTCTTGCCGTCCCAGGAGAACAGAATGCGCTCGGCGCGGCCGACCAGGTTCTCGGCCGGCACATAGCCCATGCCGGTCTCGGGCGGCAGATAGCGGTCGAGCTCGCTGTTCCACTTGCAGGTCGCGTAGCCTCGGGGCGTCACGCCTGGATCGAAGCGGCTGTCGACCGAGTTGTCGCGGTTGTCGCCCATCACGAAATAGCAGCCGGCCGGCACGATGTAGACGCCGGTGTTGCCGGCCGGGGTGGTCGGGCCCTGCGTGTGGGTCAGGTAACGGCGGCCGTTGGGCAGGGTCTCGGCGATCTCGTCGACCGTCACCGGATAGCCCCAGGCGCTGTCCTCGACGCGAGTGGCGACGGGCCGCTGAGCCACGGCCTTGCCGTTGATGCGCAGCACGCCGCCGACCACCTGGATGTGGTCGCCGGGAAAGCCGATCAGGCGCTTGATGACGTCGGTGCGGCCATCCCCGGGCTTCTTGAACACCACGACGTCGCCGCGTTCGGGGTCGTGGCTCAGCAGGCGGCCGTGGCCCACCGGCGGGCTGAACGGCGCCGAGTGGCGGCTTATCCCGTAAGGGAATTTCGAGACCAGGATGTAGTCGCCGACCAGCAGGGTCGGCTCCATCGAGGCTGAGGGAATGGTGAAGGGCTGGCACAGCACCGTGCGCGGCACCAGCATGATCGCCACGACGATGGCGAAGGTCTTGGCGGTGTCGACCAGGCCGTGGGCCCAACCGGTCCTGGTTTCGCTATCGTGGCTCATGGCTGTTCCCCGCATCTGCCTGAAGACAGAGTGTGGGGGCCAGCTTGGCCAAATCATGGCTTACGGTTTCGTCATCTGGGCTCAGAACTGTTTGCGTACGCTCAGCCTCACCGTCCGGCCCAGCCTGTCCATGTAGTCGGGTTGGTAGGCCTGGGGTGTCAGTCCCTGCGGGTCGCGCACCGTCTGTTTGGTGTTGAAGACATTGTCGACGCCCACATTGACGCGCGCGCCCTTTAGCCAAGGATGGCGCTTGACCAAGGCTCTACGGGAATTGAAGTCGACGAAGCCGGTCAGGCTGAGGGTCGGCAGATCTGAAAAATAGAGATCGTCGCCGGAGACGCCGCCGTCGACCCAGGTCGAGGACTTCCAGACCCCGAAAGCAAAGAGGCCCAGGCCGTCCTTGAAGACATTGGCCTGCAGGGTGACCTCGTGGCGCGGCGTGCCGCCCCGGCGGCCCAGCGAGGCGCCGTCCAGGAGGTCCAGCGGCGCCATGCCGTCGCGGATCACCGCCTCGTCTTGGAGCCGCCACGTATGGGTCAGTGACACGGAGAAGAAGCCCGTCGCCGGCGGCGTCGACGGCGTGCCGGGACGGCCGCGAGGCGCCGTGGCGGGGCTGGCCGGCCGCGCGGCGATCGGGGGCGCGCCCCAGCGCCGGGAATAGTTGAAGCCCCAGCGCAGGTCCTGCCGGTCGGCGTGGGCGAAGTTCACCGGCCGCAGGTCGACGGCGGTCAACCGCCCCGTCGCGTCGCGCGTGAACCGTTCGGGAAAGGCCTTCTCCAGTTCGGGTGAGATGGCGGGGAGCGATATGATCGGATCGTCGATGCGGCTGGAGGTGTAGTTGGCGAAAAGCGACAGGTCGCGCTTCTCGAACGGCTTGTAATTGAGGCCCAGCTTGAGCACCCGCTTGCTGTCGGTGACCAGGTTCGGATTGCCGCCGTCGGTGCGGGTGACCTGCACGGTCTGGCCGGTGGCGAAGTCGTACATCGAGGCGTTGGGCGTCAGCAGCTCCGGATCGTTCATCTGCTGAGGCGTGGGTTCGCCGTCCTCGCCGCTGTAATTAGCCGACAGAGTCAGGCGCTTGACCGGCGTCCACGAGATCCCGGCGCCGATCGTGGCCAGGCCGCCGAGGTCCGAGAACTGCTCGTACAGCAGGTTGCCGTTCAGCGAGACGTCGCCCAGGAACACGGGCGCGCCGGCCTGACGGCTGAACAACGGCAGGTCGAGACTGGTCTGGACGCTGGCCCGGTCGCGGACCAGCTCGCGCGCGACCCGCACGCCGGAACGGAGGCTCTCGGCCTCGATCCGGCGCGTGTCCAGCCCGCCCTTCAGCGTGGCGCGCAGCCGGCCGGCCGGCAGCTCGGCCAAGGTCCCGGCGAGGGTCAGGTCGGCCTTGGCGTTGGTGGTGACGGAGTCGGCTGTGTCCTGCGCGGCGTAGCGCAGCAGGCCGGCCGGGATCGGTCCGAAAGGATTGACGCCTGCGTCGCCGGACGCCACCGCCGCCTTGAACGCGGTGACGTCCAGGCCGCGCCCGGTGCGCGTGGCGCTGTCGGCGCGGTCGAAATTGCCGGCGAAGGTCCAGCGCCAGCCCTTGACCATGCCCAGCATCGTCAGCCCGGCCTCGACCTTGTCGGTGTCGACCGTGCGCCGCAGGGCGTCGCGCGCCTCGAAATAGCGATAGAGGGTCACGTCCTGGGCGAAGGGCGAGAACGGGCTCGTGGCCGGCAGTTGGATCGCCGCGCCCGTCAGGCCCAGGTAGCTGATCTGGCTGGAGCTTTCCAGATTGCCGCTGAGCGTGGCCGTGGTCTTGCCGAAGATATTGCGGGTGTAGGCGGCCTGGATCGAGCCGCCCTCGGTGCGCGGCATCAGGGTGCGCGAGGCGGTCAGGTCGTCGCTCGCCAACTTGCCCGCGCCGGCGACGAAGTCGGACAGGGCGCTCGCGCCGCTCGCCGCCGAGGCCGGCGCGGCGGCCGTGGTGACGACCGAACCCGCTAGCGCCGACAGGGCCGGGTCGATCTCGCCGCCCGCGACGGCGCTCGTGACATTGCCCTGAATGTCGTAGGGCGCGCCCGCGGTTGCGGTGCGGACGATGTCGCGCTCCTGCTCGTAGAGCGGCGAAGCGCGGTTGAGGCGCGTATCGATCGTCCAGCGGGCCTTTTCGTCGACATTGAACAGATTGGCCTGCTGCTCGACGCTGACGCGCCCGCCGTCGGTGGCCCAGCGGCCATCGGTCTGCAGGGTTTTGGCGCGGAAGGTCTTCTTGAGCTTGAAGTTCACCAGCTTCTGGGTGGCGCGGAAGCCATAGGCCAGGCTGGCCTCCTCGGGCAGGATCTCGACCGTCACCAGGGCCTCGGGCGGTATGCCGCGCGTCTCCTGCGGACTGGAGGTGCGCTGGCCGTTGATCAGCTGGATGGGCGGATCGTCGCCGCGACTGCTGCGCGTCAGGGGCTCGATCAGCATCATCAGCTCGGCGATGCTGCTGGCGCCGTAGGACTTGATGGCTTCCTCGTCGAGGACCAGTTCGGGCTTGACGGGGCCCTCGGTCTTGCCGCGCTTTTCGCCTTCGACGGTGACGCCGTCGACGGCGTTCGGATCGACCTTGCAGGGCGCCTCGGCGGGCTTGGATGGCTTGCCGGAGGTCGAGCGTGGTTCGTCGCAGTCGGGCCGAACTTCCTCGGTCTTGGACGGGGAGGGCGCATCGTCGAACGGCTGGGCCGTGCCGACCGTCATCGCGGCCGCAAAACCTTGCAGCAAAGCGCCACTGAATCCCATTGAAGATCCCCCACCGGGACTCAACCTTCGGAAGTCCCACAGCCAGACATTGATTTCAGATTTTGGCGGTATGGCGGCGCTTTCAGGGCCTGGGAAATTAAAGCGTCACTATTAGGACGTGCTTGCGCCTTCCGGCGCCGGGAAGTCTTGGAGATCCTGGATGGAGGTTTCATTCCTAACGGCGGCCGGGCGACGGAAAATCGTGCGTCTTCTGATCTGGACGGGCTCCTTCGAACCCACGCTGCTCAGGCAAGAGATCCCCGAGACGGCGGCCGACTGGAGCGCCCACGCGCTCGGTCTCCACGCGGCTAGACCGGTCTCGGCGGATTAGCCCAGCAGGACTCTGGTCGCCTCGGTGACGTTGGCTTGCCGCATCAGGCTTTCGCCGACCAGCATGGCCGTGGCGCCGGCCGTCTCCATCCGCACCACGTCTTCGGGCGTGAAGATGCCGCTCTCGGTGACCAGCAGGGCGTCCTGCGGGGCTTGGGCGGCCAGGCGTTCAGTGACGGCCAAGTCGACGACGAAGCTCTTCAGGTCGCGGTTGTTGATGCCCACCAGGGTCGAGCCCAGCTGGCCGGCGCGGGCCATCTCGGCCTCGTCATGGACCTCGACCAGGGCGTCCATGCCCAGGCGGGCGGCTTCGCTCATCAGTTCGGCGGCCAGGACGTCGTCGATCATAGCCAGGATGACCAGGATGGCGTCGGCGCCCAGGGCGCGGCTTTCGGCCACCTGCCAGGGATCGACCAGGAAATCCTTGCGGATGCAGGGCAGCGACACCGCCGCGCGGGCGTCGATCAGGTAGGGATCGGCGCCCTGGAAGCTTGGACCGTCGGTCAGGATCGACAGGCAGGCCGCGCCGCCGGCTTCGTAGTTGCGGGCCAGGGCCGGCGGGTCGAAATCGGCGCGGATCAGGCCCTTGGACGGCGAGGCCTTCTTGATCTCGGCGATCAGGGCCAGCTTGCCGGGCGCATGAGCGGCCTTCAGGGCGCGCTTGAAGCCGCGCGGGGCCGAGGCGTTGCGGGCGGCGTTCTCGAGCGCCGTCACGGTGCGCCGGCGCTTGCGGTCGGCGACCTCGTCGCGCTTGTACGCGGCGATCTTGGCGAGGATGTCGGTCATGCGGTCGCGATCTCGGTGTTGGTGAGGGCCACTAGGCCGGCCAGGGCCGCCTTGGCCCCGCCGCTGTCGATCGAGGCGGCGGCGGCCTCGATGCCCTCGCTCAGCGTCTCGACCTTGTCGGCGACCAGGAAGGCGGCGGCGGCGTTCAGCAGGACGATGTCGCGATAGGCGCCCTTTTCGCCGTCCAGCAGCCGGGTGAGGGCGGCGGCGTTGAAGGCGGGTTCGCCGCCGGTGATGTCGGCCAGCGACGCGCGCGGCAGACCTACGGCTTCGGGCGTGATCGTGAACAGGCGCACCGCGCCGTTGCGCCACTCGGCGACCTCGGTCGGACCGGTGGTGGTCAGCTCGTCCAGGCCCGAGCCGTGCACCGACCAGGCGCGCTCGGCGCCCAGGGCGCCCAGGGCGCGGGCGATCGGCTCGACGAAACGCGGGGCGGGCACCCCGACCACCTGGCGGCGGGCGCCAGCTGGGTTGGTCAGCGGGCCCAGCAGGTTGAAGATGGTGCGAAAGCCCAGCTGCTGGCGGATCGGCGTGACGTGCTTCATCGCGCCGTGGTGGGCCTGGGCGAACAGGAAGCAGATGCCGGCGTTGTCCAGCGCGGCGCGCTGCTGCTCGCGGCTGGCGTCGATATTGACGCCCAGGGCGGTCAGGACGTCGGCGGTGCCGGACTTGGAGGTGACGGCGCGGTTGCCATGCTTGGCGACCTTCAGCCCGCCGCCTGCCGCCACGAAGCCGACGGCGGTGGAGATGTTCAGCGTATGCAGGCCGTCGCCGCCGGTGCCGCAGACGTCGACGACGTCATAGTCGTGCTCCAGCCGGACGGCCGCGCGACGCATGGCCCGGGCGCAGGCGGCGATCTCGCCGACCGTCTCGCCGCGCAGGCGCATGGCGGTGACCGCCGCGGCCACCTGGGCCGGGGTCGGTTCGCCGCGCAGGCAGGCGCTGAAGAACACTTCGGCGTCGTCTTCGGACAGGGTCTGGCCGTCGGCCAGCTTGGCCAGCAGCGGCTTGAAAGCGTCGGACATGGTGTCGGCCTAGACCCAGATCGCCGCGTCGCGCTTGACGCCCGCCAGGTCGATGAAGTTGGCCAGCATCTGGTGGCCGCCCTCGGTGGCGATCGACTCGGGGTGGAACTGTACGCCATGTACGGGGCGGGTCTTGTGCTGCACGCCCATGATCTCGCCGTCGTCGGTCCAGGCGGTGACTTCCAGCTCGGCCGGCAGGGTTTCGCGCTTCACCGCCAGGCTGTGGTAGCGGGTGGCGGTGAAGGGATTGGGCAGGCCCTTGAAGATGCCGACGTCGGCGTGGCGGATCGGGCTGACCTTGCCGTGCATGACTTCCTTGGCGCGGATCACATCCCCGCCATAGGCTTGGCCGATGGCCTGGTGGCCCAGGCAGACGCCCAGGATCGGCATGTCGTCCGGCGCGCCGCGCAGCAGCGGCAGGCAGATGCCGGCCTGGTCGGGCGCCTTGGGGCCGGGCGACAGCAGGATCGCGGCAGGGCGAAGACCCAGGGCCTCCTGCACCGTCAGGTCGTCGTTGCGATGAATGACCGTCTCGGCCCCAAGCTCGTTCAGATAGTGGACGAGATTGTAGGTGAAGCTGTCGTAGTTATCGATGACCAGGATCATGACGCCGCCTTTCGGAGAACAGCTTTTAGTTCGGGTTCGGCAAAAAGGTGAGAGGAGTTTTTCTCATCCGAGCGCCAGCGCGAAAGCGCCGCATTGCGTCGGGCCAGGGCTTCGTCATCCTAGGGGACATGAGCGTCAGTGATTCCGCCCTCGACCCCATCGCCATGGCCTATGCCCGGGCCCTGCTGCGGCCTAAGGAGCGTCGCCAGAAGATGGGACCGGTGCTGGCCGCCGCCGCCTTCGCGGCGTTCTGCGCCCTGAGCTTCGCCACCATCATGGTGATCGCTCCGCCGGCGGTCACCCAGCATCTGCCGAGCGACCGCCTGGGCTGAAGGTATAGGCGAAGCGCCCCTAAGCGAAGCGCCAGGCTTCTTCGGCGGCGCGCTTGAGGGCGCGGGACTTGTGCAGGGTCTCGTCGTATTCGGCGTCGGCGTCGCTGTCGGCGACCACGCCGCCGCCGGCCTGCACGTACATCATGCCGTCCTTGACCAGCGCCGTGCGCAGCACGATGCAGGTGTCGACCGAGCCGTCGGCGCCGATATAGCCGACCGCGCCGGCGTAGCCGAGGCCGCGCTTCTCGATCTCCAGTTCGTCGATGATCTCCATGGCCCGCACCTTGGGCGCGCCCGAGAGGGTGCCGGCGGGCAGGGCGGCCATCAGCACGTCGACCGGATCCACGCCGTCGGGCGCGTTGCCCTCGACGTTGGAGACGATGTGCATGACGTGGCTGTAGCGCTCGATCTTGAAGCTCTCGGTCACGCGAACCTGCGGGCCCTTGGGCGTCTGGGCCGGCGTGTTCTTGCCCGGCTCGCGCAGCATGGCCACGCGGCCCACGTCGTTGCGGCCGAGGTCCAGCAGCATCAGGTGCTCGGCGCGTTCCTTGGGGTCGGCCAGCAGCTCGGCTTCCAGCGCCTTGTCCTCTTCCGGCGTCGCGCCGCGGGGGCGGGTGCCGGCGATCGGGCGGATGGTGATCTTGCCGTCGCGCAGGCGCACCAGGATCTCCGGACTGGAGCCCACCAGGTGGCAGCCGTCCAGGTTCAGGAAATACAGGAACGGCGACGGGTTGGTCCGGCGCAGCGAGCGGTAGAGCGCGAACGGATCCAGATCGAACGGCGCGCGGAAGCGGTGGCTGGGCACCACCTGGAAGATGTCGCCGGCCCGGATGTACTCCTTGGCCTTGTCGACCACGACCGCATAGTCCTCGCGGCTGACGGGCGTGGTGAACTCGATCGGCGCGTGGCCGGTGCGCGGCGCTTCGTGGGCCAGCGGACGGCGCAGGTCGGCCATCACCGCCTCGATGCGGGTCCGTGCCGCGTCATGAGCGTCCTTGGCCGAGACGCCGGCCTTCGGCCGTGCGGTCGTCACCAGGATGATCTCCTGGGCGATCGCGTCGAAGACGGCGACGATCGACGGCCGGGTCATGATCCCGTCCGGCAGGCCGCCAAGCGTGTCCTCGTTGATGTCCGGCAGGCGTTCGGCCAGGCGCACCATGTCATAGCCCAGCGCGCCGAACACGCCGGCGGCCATGGGCGGCAGGCCCTTGGGCAGGTCGATCCGCGAGCGGGCGATCAGGTCGCGCAGGCTGTCCAGCGCGCCGCCGGCCTGGGGCGTGAAGGCCTTGCGGTCGATGGCCTCACCCTCGGCGACCTCGGCCTGGTCGCCGCGACAGCGCCAGACGAGGTCCGGCTTCATCGCCACGATGGAGTAGCGGCCGCGCCATGCGCCGCCCTCGACGCTCTCGAACAGGAAGGCATAGGGCTTGCCTTGGCCGATCTTCAGATAAGCCGAGACTGGCGTTTCCAGATCGTCGATCAGGCGGGTCCAGACGACCTGCGGCCGGCCGGCGTCGTAGGTTTCGGCGAAGGCGTCGAAGGCGGGCTCGAGGCTCATTTGGCTTTGCCGGTCTTGGCGGCCTCGGCCTTGGCCAGGGCGTCGGTGTCCACGCCGATGGCCTGGCGGGCCAGGGTCAGGTTGATCTTGGTCTTCAGCTCGGCCTTGGCGGCGTTGCGGACGGTCTCGCCGATGTCGCGCATCAGGCCCTGGTCGACCTGCGGACGCAGCGCCTGGGAAATGCGCGCCATGTCCTCGACCTTGCCCGGACGCACGGTCTCGAGCTTGGCGACCACGAAGGCCATCTGGCCGGCGCGCGAGGTGAAAACGTCGCCGGGCTTGGCGCCGAACGTGGCCATCAGCAGCTCGCGGCCCAGGGCCTGGTGCTGCTGGGCGTTCTCGCGGCTGATCCCCGCCACGCGCTGGACCTTGGAGCCCGACGAGGCGGCGACGGCGTCCAGGCTCTCGCCCTTCTTGACGCGGGCGGCCAGGGCGTCCGCCTTGGCCTGCAGGCGCTTGCCCATCTCGGTCTGCAGCCACACGCCGGTCAGCTGCGGCTTGATGGCGTCCAGCGGCGGCAGGGCGGCCGGAATGACCTTCTCGACCTTCACGGCGTAGTATTCGCCCTTGCCGATCTCGACCAGCTCGCTCTCGCCGCCCGAGGACAGGGCGAAGGCGGTCTTGAGGATGTCGGGGGTCAGGCCGGCCAGCGGACGGCCGGTCTCGTCGGCGCCCTGGGCGGTGATCGGAGCCGTGGTCATGACCAGCGCGCCGGCCTTGCCGGCGGCGGCCACCAGGTCGGAGCCCGCGTCGTGGGCGTCCTGATAGGCCTGGGTCTGGTCATAGGCCTTGGCCTGGGCGTTCTGGGCGCGCAGCTCGGCCTCGATCTGCGGACGAACGCTGTCCAGCGTCGCGGCGGTTCCGGGAGTGATCTTGGTGACCTTGATCACCGAGGTTCCCAGCTCGCCGGCGATCGGACCGCTAGCCTGGCCGACGGCCAGGCTGAAGGCGGCGTCGGCGACCTTGCGGTCGGGCAGGGCGCTCTTGGGCTTGTCGGCGATGACCACCGGCGTCTTGCCGTAGGCGGAGGCGACGACGGCCGGCTGGTCGCCCTTGGCCAGGCGCTGGGCGATGACGGCGGCGGCCTTGGCGTCGGGGGCGACGATCTGGACGATCGAGCGGGTTTCCGGGGTCGCCAGCGTGTCCTTGCGGAAGTCGAAGGTCTTCTGCACGTCGGCCGGGCTGACCGTGACCGAGGGCTCCAGCGCCTGGGCGCTGACGCGCATGATCGACAGCACGCGCGTCTCCGGACGGGTCAGGCGATCGGCGTGCTCCTTCATGAACGCCGTCAGCTGGGCGTCGGTCGGATTGGCCGGGCGCTCGACGCTGGCGGGGTTGACGGCGAAGGCGGCCAGATCGCGGCTTTCCAGGCCATAGGCGGCTTGCAGGGCGCCATAGATGCGCGGCGCGTGCAGGCCGTTGGCGACGCCCGAGAACACATGGGTCTGGGCGATCTCGTCGCGCAGCGAGGCCTGGTAGCTGTCCGGCGTCAGGCCGGCCTGGGCCAGCAGTTGCTGGTAGAGCTTGGGATCGAACTTGCCGGTGATCGGGTCGAACGGACGCTGGTTCGGCGGCAGGTTGCTCATTTGCTCGCGCACGATGTTGCCCACCAGCTTGTCCGACGGCTTGATGCCGAACCGGCTGATGATCTCGGCCATCGATTCCTGCAGAGCCACTTCCTGCAGGATCTGGCGGTCGACGCCGCGCTCGACGGCCTGGTCGGGCGTCAGAGCCTCGCCGGTCTGGCGCTCCGTGCCCTTGCGGTAGTTTTCATACCGGGTCTTGAAGTCTTCCGGCGAGACCGAGCGTGATCCGGCGGCGACAACGCCCGAGATGCGAGGACCCTTGAACACGTCGCTGATCCCGAACACGGCGAAGCTGACGATCAGCAGGCCGAACAGGACCACCGCGAGCGGCGATTTGGCGAAGGTGCGGAAACCGGCGAGCATGACTGGGAAAACCTTCCTGACTTACCGCGTGCGCACGCGCCTAAAGGCGACGCAGCGAGCGCGAGCAGCGGGTATAGTAGAGCGGAAGGCGAGGGGGCAAGCCACGGCGGTCTTGACTTCCCAAGGGCGCGCGAGGTCAACAACCTCCTCATGACCCTCTCAAGCCTGACGCCCCGGCCGCTGATCGCCGGAAACTGGAAGATGAACGGCCTCGCCGAGGCCTTGGATCAAGCCCGCGCGGTGGCTGCCGCCCTGGAGGCCAAGCCCGCCGGCGCCCGGGTGGCGATCTGTCCGCCGGCCACCCTGCTGGACCGGCTGAGCCGGGCGCTGGAAGGCTCGGTCGTGCTCACCGGCGGCCAAGACTGCCATGTGAAGACGAGCGGCGCCCACACCGGCGACGTCTCGGCGCCGATGTTGACTGACGCCGGCGCGGCCCTGGTGATCCTGGGCCATTCCGAACGCCGCACCGATCATGGTGAGACCTGCGCCCTGGTGGCCGCCAAGGTCGAGACCGCCCTGGCCGAAGGCCTAGAGCCCATCGTCTGCTTCGGCGAGAGCCTGGCCCAGCGCGAGGCGGGCAAGGCGCTCGCGATCGTGACGGGGCAGGTTCGCAACTCCCTCCCGGCCTCGCTGGCCGGCCAAGCCTTCGCGGTGGCCTATGAACCGATCTGGGCCATCGGCACCGGCCATGTGGCCGGCGTGGCTGATATCGAGGAGATGCACGCCGCGATCCGCACCGAACTGGTCGCCAAGTTCGGCGACCACGGCGCGACCGTGCCGATTCTCTACGGCGGCTCGGTGAAGCCGGACAACGCCGTCGAGATCCTGGCCGCGGCCGAGGTCGGCGGCGCGCTGGTCGGCGGGGCTTCGCTGAAGGCGACGGATTTCCTGGCGATCATCGCGGCGGCTTAAAATCCTGGTTCCTCTCTCATGGAGAGAGGGGATAGAGGGCGCTGAACCACGGGCGTTGGCGATATCAAACGCCGTCAATTCAATGTCTTGAAACTTTCTTCCATCGCGCTCTCAGCGGCGCCTCAACCCGCCCCATACTCATTGGTGTCCCCGTCGCAGGGGGAGGGCGCCTGGTACCGGCCCAAAGCGGCGATGGGGATGGAGCTGAGCGGGGCCGCGATGTCCTGGCCGGCGGGTCGAAGCGTGCGGGCTGTCTCAGAAGGACGGCGCAAGCGCCGAGTGGCTCGCAAGGTCGGGACAAGCGCGGGAACGACAGGGCGGTGATCGTACAAGCCGCCTATCGGGGATAGTCGGGGTCGAGACGGACAGAGACCGATCGATCTTATCCCTGCCCGTCCGGGGGCTCTTGGGGACCCGAGCCGAAAAACGCTCACGCCTCCCATCCTCAGGTCAAGAACAGCGCCTGCGAAGCGGACGATCGAACCGAAACGCACACAACACATCACGGTCCCCGGGTTCGTCCCGGCCGCTTCGCGCCTCCCCACACCCTTCAGCGGCCAACGCCGCGTGAGGCCGAGAAGCCGTGCGTCCTTCGAGGCCCGCTGCGCGGGCGCCTCAGGATGAGGAGATCCGATGCAAAAGGGTCCTCATCCTGAGGTGCGAGCCGACGGCGAGCCTCGAAGGACGCACGAAGCCCTAAAGCAGCAGCCCGAACAGCCGGCAATCCCGGCGCTCGCCTTCGCGATGGATATGGCCCTTCAGATAGCCTTCCTCCTCGAACCCCAGCCGCTCCAGCAGCTTCTCGGCGCGGTTGTCGCCGACATGGGTGCGGGCGATCAGGCGCTTGAGGCCCATCGACGCGGCGTGGGCGAGGAGGGCGCGGACGGCTTCCAGGCCATAGCCCTGGCCCCAGCCCTCGCGGGCCACGATGAAGCGCAGCTCGGCCCGATGATGGCGCTGGTCGATGTCGACCAGTTCGCAATAGCCCAGGAAGTCGCCGCTCGTGGACTGGCGCACCGCCCAGTAGTGGGCCTTGCCATCGGCCATTTCGGCGACCTGGCCGTCGACGCAGGCTTGGACCTCATCGGGGTCCTCGATCGGGGCCTGGTCCCAATGGGCCATCACTTCGGGATCGCTGAGGAACGGATAGACCAGCGGCGCGTCCTGGGGCGTCAGGGGCGCGAGCGTCAGGCGTTCGGTTTCAAGGATCATTCGGATCTTTGGTCTCGGTTGTGGACTTGAGTTGGCCGGCGTCCTTCCCAGCTATGGCGTGCGCGCGCCGCTAGTGGTAGAGGGGCCGCTTCGTTTTTCACGACGGAACTCCCCGTCGCCCGGATCGAGATCAGTTTCCTCATGCTCATCGGCATCCTGCTGGCCATCAACATCGTCGTCTGCCTTGGCCTGATCGGCGTGGTTCTGCTGCAACGTTCCGAGGGCGGCGCCCTGGGCATGGGCGGCGGCAACACCGGCTTCATGACCGCGCGCGGCGCCGGCGACCTGCTGACCCGCATCACCTGGATCCTGTTCTCGGTCTTCCTGGTCATCAGCCTGGTCCTGACCATCCTGACGGGCCGCATGGGCGCGGGTTCGGCCGTCGACCGTCTGAAGATCGACAATCTCGACACCAAGACCCTGAACGCGCCGGCCATCCCGGTGGCTCCGGCCGGTCAGACGCCGTCGACATCGCAGCCGGGCGCGATCACCGCGCCGACCCCGCAGCTGAACGCGCCGCTGACCAGCCAGCCCGCACCTGCTCAAACGCCGGCGCCGGCGGCTCCCGCGCCTGCGCAAACCCCGGCCCAGTAAGCGTTTTTCTCAAAAGCTGTTGATGAACGTCGGTCTTTTCGCCGCGATCCCCGAATCGCGGGTAATCTGAGCGCCCATGACCCGGTACATCTTCATCACCGGCGGCGTGGTTTCCTCGCTTGGAAAAGGCCTCGCCTCCGCAGCGCTCGGAGCGCTCCTCCAGGCTCGTGGCTACAAGGTCCGCCTTCGTAAGCTCGACCCTTATCTCAACGTCGATCCCGGCACGATGAGCCCGTATCAGCACGGCGAGGTCTTCGTGACCGACGACGGCGCCGAGACGGACCTGGACCTTGGCCACTACGAGCGCTTCACCGGCGTGTCGGCCACCAAGGCTGACAACATCACCACCGGCCAGATCTACAAGACGATCATCGAGAAGGAGCGTCGGGGCGACTATCTGGGCGCGACCGTCCAGGTGATTCCGCACGTCACCAACGAGATCAAGGATTTCGTGATGTCGCCCGCCATGGACGAGACGGGCGAAAAGCCGGTCGACTTCGTGCTGGTCGAGATCGGCGGCACCGTCGGCGACATCGAGGGCCTGCCGTTCTTCGAGGCCATCCGCCAGCTGCGCCAGGACCTGCCGCGCGGCCAGAGCTGCTACATCCATCTGACCTTGCTGCCGTTCATCAAGACGGCCGGCGAGATGAAAACCAAGCCGACCCAGCACTCCGTCAAGGAGCTGCGCTCGATCGGCATTCAGCCCGACATCCTGCTGTGCCGCTGCGAGCAGGACATCCCGGTCGAGGAAAAGCGCAAGATCGCGCAATTCTGCAACGTGCGTCCCAGCGCCGTGATCCAGGCGATGGACAGCTCGTCGATCTACGCCGTGCCGATCGACTATCACCATGAAGGCCTGGACGCCGAGGTGCTGGACGTGTTCGGCATGAGCGACGCGCCCAAGCCGGACCTGTCGCGCTGGCAGGCCATCGACCAGACCGTCAATCACCCCGACGGCGAAGTGACCATCGCCGTGGTCGGCAAATATACCGTGCTGAAGGACGCCTATAAGTCGTTGATCGAGGCCCTGCACCACGGCGGCCTGGCCAACAAGGTCAAGGTCAATCTCGACTGGGTCGAGAGCGAGACCTTCGAAGGCGATCCCGGCGCGGCCGCGGCCCGTCTGGAGAACGCCCACGCCATCATGGTGCCCGGCGGCTTCGGCGAACGCGGCGCGGAGGGCAAGATCCGTGCGGCCCAGTTCGCTCGCGAGCGGAAAGTGCCGTATTTCGGCATCTGCTTCGGCATGCAGATGGCCGTGATCGAGACCCTGCGGAACGTGGCCGGCATCACTGACGCCTCGTCCAGCGAGTTTGGTCCCACGGACCGGCCGGTGGTCGGCATCATGACCGAGTGGATCAAGGGCAACGAGACCGTCCAGCGCCGCTCCGGCGACGACCTGGGCGGCACCATGCGCCTGGGGGCCTTCGACGCCGTCCTGACGCCGGGCTCCAAAGTCGCCAAGATCTATGGCGACACCGCCATCAGCGAGCGCCACAGGCACCGCTACGAGGTCAATATCGGCTACAGCCATCGGATGGAGGAGTCAGGCCTGAAGCTGACAGGTCGTTCGCCCGACGGCGTGCTGCCCGAGATCGTCGAGCGCGAGGACCATCCGTGGTTCATCGGCGTCCAGTTCCACCCGGAACTGAAAAGCCGCCCCTTCGCGCCGCACCCGCTGTTCGCGAGTTTCATCGCGGCGGCGAAGGAACAGGGCCGGCTGGTCTAACCCCCGGCCTTGCTGCTAGCCCGGGTCAGGACCAGATCTTCTGGGCCCGGGCGACGGCGGCCTTGCGCTCCTCCAGGCCCAGGAAGCCCCCGTTGATGGCCTTGGTCTCGGCCTTGATCGCTGCGGCCTCGTCGGGGCCGTCTGCGACGGCGTTCAAGCCCTTGTTCGCCCAGAAGGCGGCCGCGATATTGGCCGCGCCGTCGTATTCGCCGGCGATCTGGGGCGAGGCCACCAGGTCTGCCCCGGCCCAGGCGCTGGCGGCCTTGTAATTGGCCTTGCCGGTCAGCTGGATATAGCCGCGTCCCCGGTACCGCCATCCGTCGGTCGGATCGGTGTTTCCCAGTCGCTTCCCATAGACCAGATTGGCCAGGGCCGGCGGATTGTGGGCGTAGGGCGCGGCCGCCGCGATTGTCGGGAATCGGCTGGGCCAGACCTGGACCAGGCGCTCGGCGCGATAGTCGAGGTTCTCGAACAGCCGCGTGAAGCCGCCGCTCTCGTGATAGATCTGCCCCAGCCAATGGGTGAGCCGCTTGGCCGTGGTCAGGCCGTGAAGCAATCGGGCTTTTTCCAGGCCCGGAGCCACCGCCGCGACATCGCAGCTGGACGCGAACTTTTTCAGAGTCACCGTATCGATAACCAGTCCCATGATCTTGCCTCCCCCTGTGAAAAAGTCAGTTAACCATGGAGCGATCTTGTCCGAAAGTGCTCGTTAGGATCGTACTTCAACCACCGGCTTGCATCTTCTCGTGTCTTACGGCATAAGCGCGCCCTCACGCGGCGACCTGGGCATCCCCCGAGTCGCCGCTCTCGATTTTCACGCTCAGCGAGCAGAGTCACTTCGATGGCCGTTCCCAAAAGAAAAACTTCGCCTTCTCGCCGGAACATGCGCCGGTCGCACCACGCCCTGGGCGCTAATTCCTTCGTGGAAGACAAGGACTCGGGCGAACTGCGCCGCCCGCACCACGTCGACCTGAAGACCGGCCTGTACAACGGCAAGCAGATCCTCACCCCCAAGGAAGACTAAGGTCTTCTTTCACGGACGTGAGTACGAAGACGCCGCCCGGGCTCAGCCCAGGCGGCGTTTTTCGTTTTTTCGTCGTCGCCGCTTTTTTGTCGCGGAAGTCGAAAAAACGGCGTTAGCTGAGCGGGTCAGGGAGATCCGCCCATGCTCACACGCCGAATCCTAACGGCGGGACTGGGACTGTCATTCGTCGGCCAAGCCGCCTTGGCTCGGCAAACGACGCCAGCGCTCACGCCGCAATCCGTTCCCACACCCGATCCCGTGCTGTTCCTCGATGCGTCGCTCGACGCCGATGACCGCCTGACCATACCGGTCAAGATCAACGGGCAGGGGCCTTTCCAATTCATCGTCGACACCGGCGCCGATCGCAGCGTGCTGTCGGCCGACCTGGCTCAGCGCCTGGACCTGACGCGTGGTCCGGACGTGATCGTGCACGGCATCGCCGGGGCCCAGCTCAGCCACACGACCGTCGTCGATCAGTTGACGGTCGGTGACGCCAGGCTCAGCCAGGTCAGCCTGCCGGTGTTGGCGCAGGAGCGGGTCGGCGCCGATGGCCTGTTAGGCGTCGACGTCCTCGAAGGTCGCAGCGTCATCATGGACTTCGTGCGCCACAGGCTCGAGGTGCGGCGCAGTCGTTCGGCCTTCGACTTCGTCAGGCTGTCTCGTGAGGTCTCGGTGGTGGCCGACGACAAATATGGCCGCTTGACCGTCGTCGATTGCCGCGTGGCCGGCGCCCGCGCCCTGGCCTTCATCGACTCGGGCGGCGGCGTGAGCATCGGCAACATGGCGCTGTCGCGGGCCATCGCGACCCGGCGTCGGCGGACCGCGGACGACGTTCGCCCGGCTCAGTTGCTCACGGCCTCGGGCGAGATCACCGTCGGGCAGTTCCGGATCGCGCCTTCCCTGACCCTGGGTGACGTGCGCGTCACCAACCTGCCGATGGCCTTCGCCGATCTGCACATCTTCAACATCTGGGGCATGAACGACCGGCCCGCGGTGCTTCTGGGCGTTGACGTGCTGCAGATGTTCGCCCGGGTCGAGCTGGATTTCGGGGCGGGCCGAGTGCTGTTCCGGCTGGGCAATGTCGCTCAGCCCCGGATCATGAACGCCTGAGCCTACTGGCCGCGTCCGCGGGCCTGAACCTGGGCGCGGCGAGCCTCGACCGCCTCGGGCGTCACCTTGCGGTTATGGGCGCTTGAGCGCTCGTGCTCGATCTCCAGCCCCTTGCGGAAGGAGCGGCTGAAACCCTCGTCGATCAGCGCCTTGTAGAACGACAGCGTCTCGACGGGGATCGAGGCCATGTCGGCGGCCATCTTCAAGGCGGTCGGCATCAGCTCGTCGGCCGGGACCACCCGGTTGACCAAGCCCCAGTCAGCGGCGGTCCTGGCGTCCAGGAAGTTGCCGGTCAGCGACAGCTCCTTGGCCCGGTAGACGCCGATCAGGCGCGACAGCTTCTGGGAGAGGCCCCAGCCGGGCATGATCCCGACCCGGGCGTGGGTGTCGGCGAAGCGGGCGTTCTCCGAGGCGATCAGTACGTCGCAGGCCAGGGCCAACTCGAAGCCGCCGGTAATGGCCACGCCGTTGATCGCGCCGATCACCGGTTTGCGACAAAGCTCGATGGCCTTGACCGGATTGGATTCCGCGCCCTGGTGGTTGGCGGCGCTCATAGCCTTGGGGTCGCTGCCCAGCTCCTTCAGGTCCAGGCCGGCAGTGAAGGCTCGCTCGCCGGCGCCCGTCAGCACCACCACGCTGACCTCGGGATCGGCGTCCAACTCGACTATCGCCGCGTGCAGATCGGCCCGCAGCGCCTTGGACAGGGCGTTCATCGACTCGGGTCGATTGAGAGTGACGACCGCGATCGGGCCGCTGCGTTCGACGCTCAGCATGGGCTTCTCCCTTTTATGACCGATGATCAGTCGCGCTCCGGAAGGGAAGTCAAGTTGCGCGCCGGGCCCATGGCGGCTAAGGCTCCCGCGCCTTTTCGCCTTGAGGAACTCCCATGACCGAGATCGTCGACATCATCGCCCGCGAAATCCTCGACAGCCGGGGCAACCCGACGGTCGAAGTCGACGTCGTCCTGGAAGACGGCGCATTCGGTCGCGCCGCGGTCCCCTCGGGTGCCTCGACCGGCGCGCACGAAGCCAACGAAAAGCGTGACGGCGACAAGAGCCGCTATCTGGGCAAGGGCGTCCTGCAGGCCGTCGACGCCGTCAACGGCGAGATCTTCGACGCGCTGTCGGGCGTGGACGCCGAGGACCAGCGCCGCGTCGACAAGCTGCTGATCGATCTGGACGGCACCCAGAACAAGGCCCGCCTGGGCGCCAACGCCATCTTGGGCGTGTCGCTGGCCACCGCCAAGGCCGCCGCCGAGTCGGCCGGTCTGCCGCTCTACAAGTATGTGGGCGGCGTGAACGCCCGTGTGCTGCCGACCCCGATGATGAACATCATCAACGGCGGCGCCCACGCCGACAATCCGATCGACATCCAGGAGTTCATGATCCTGCCGACCGGCGCCAAGGACTTCCGCGAAGGCCTGCGCATGGGCGCTGAGATCTTCCACGCCCTGAAGAAGGCCCTGAAAGACGCTGGTCAAAACACCAACGTCGGCGACGAGGGCGGCTTCGCCCCGAACCTGGCGTCGGCCGAAGCCGCGCTCGACTTCATCGTCAAGGCTGGCGAGAAGGCCGGCTACAAGGCCGGCGACGACTTCGTCCTGGGTCTGGACGTCGCCTCGACCGAGTTCTTCAAGAACGGCAAGTACGAGCTGGAAGGCGAAGGCAAGTCGCTGGATCCGGCCGCCATGGTCGAATATCTGGCCGGCTTGGTCTCGAAGTTCCCGATCCTCACGATCGAGGACGGCATGGCTGAAGACGACTTCGATGGCTGGAAGCTGCTGACTGACACCCTGGGCAAGAAAGTGCAGCTGGTCGGCGACGACCTGTTCGTCACCAATTCCACGCGCCTGCAGATGGGCCTTGAGAAGGGCCTGGCCAACTCGATCCTCGTGAAGGTCAACCAGATCGGCACGCTGTCGGAAACCATCGACGCCGTCGATCTGGCCCACCGCCACGGCTACACCAGCGTCATGAGCCACCGCTCGGGCGAGACCGAGGATAGCACGATCGCCGACTTGGCCGTCGCCCTGAACTGCGGTCAGATCAAGACCGGTTCGCTTGCACGCTCGGACCGCACCGCCAAGTACAACCAACTGCTGCGCATCGAGGAGATGCTGGACGACCAAGGGGTCTATGCCGGTCGCTCGGCTCTCAAGGGCCGCTAGTCGCCCAACGAACTCCGGACTTCAGGAAGGCGCGGCTTCGGACAGAAGCTGCGCCTTTTCCTTTATGTAGCTCAGCGGCGCGTCCTTCTTCATCACCATGTAGCCTGTGATGGCGTGATAGGCCGGATCGCCGACCGAGCCGCCTTCCGGAACCTGGCCGCTCCCGCTCGACACCTCGTCGACGGTAGGCATGACCGGACGGCCGGGCAGGACGATATCGCCCTTCACCAAGTCATCGGTCTTTCCGGACTTCAGCTTCCAGCCACAGGTCTCGAACCGCACCAAGCGATCGGGCTGGAAAGCCAGGGTCAACAGCATCAGCTTCATCGATCCGATCGCGGCGGTCTCAGCCTGGCCCATGGCGCGGACCTGCTGGATGGATAGCGCGCGCCCATAGGTGATCCAGCGATCCTCGCCTTCCCACAGCGTCCGGAAGATCGAGGCGTTCATCGGGATCACCAGGCCACCGCCGAAGTCGAGCTTCGGCGGATCGCCCTTGATCATGTTGGGGCCGCCTTTGGGACCCTTGACCACGCCTTCTTCAGCCCAGGCGAGAACGGGAGCCGCTGTGACGCCGAGCGCCAGCAAGATATCTCGCCTATCGATCATGTGGCGTTCCCCAGTCAACCTTGGGGCGATATCACGCTTGGCAAGCGTGTCGATTCTCGGGCGGAAATTGTTCAACGGGCGACGAACATTCGTTCGAACGCTGAAATTCACCAACAATTTTTCTATAAGCGTCGACGAAGCGTGTTTGGGCTTCAAATTTAGCGTCTTCGCGCCTGCGAGCAGGGCGCTGCGATGCAGTATCTAGATGCTGATGAAACGATCTCAAATGAAAGGATCGGATCGTTGCGAGCGTGACTATCTGCGAGGGTCTCGCGGGCCCTGATTTAGAAGGCGTTAAGCACGATCTGAGAGTCTGAGATCCCCTTCCCGGGATTCTCCGATGTTCGCCCGACTGCAACCGATCCTGCCGACAGCGGCGATCTTTTTCCTGATCTTCTACTTCGCGTTCCACGCCCTGACCGGCGAACGCGGCCTTTTGTCGACGTCTCAACGCAACGCCGACCTCGCCGCGAAAACGAAGGAACTCAAGAAGGTGCGTGCGGAGAGGATGGACCTGGAGGCCCGCGCTCGTCTATTACGCAGCGGCAGTCTGTCGGCTGATCTCCTGGAAGAACGCGCGCGTTCGCTCCTAGGATATGCCGACCCGAAGGACTATGTGATCCGCACCAAGCGATAGCCTGGGCGGTCACGACCTCCGGCCCGGACTGACGATCGTTCTCCGGATCATCCGAGCCGGGAGCGATCATGGCATGACATGAGGAGCACTTCCTTCGCGGAACCGACGACTATTTCGGCGGGATGTGCTCTGAGGTGAAGGCCGCGATGAAGATTGGCCAGGGAGAATTGAATGGCGCGCACGCGCAAGGGTGAAGCTTCCGAGGGGAAAGCGAGTGACACCGGTGTCAACGCTTTCGTCGGCAAGGAAGAGCTTCTCAAGTTCTATCAGGACATGCTGCTCATTCGCCGCTTCGAGGAGCGCGCGGGCCAGCTGTATGGCATGGGTCTGATCGGCGGGTTCTGCCACCTCTACATCGGCCAGGAAGCCATCGCGGTCGGCATGCAGTCGATCCAGCAGAAGGGCGACCAGATCATCACGGGCTACCGTGACCACGGCCACATGTTGGCCGCCGGCATGGATCCCAAGGAAGTCATGGCCGAGCTGACCGGCCGCGCGGGCGGTTCGTCGCGCGGCAAGGGCGGCTCGATGCACATGTTCGACATCGAGACCGGCTTCTACGGCGGCCACGGCATCGTCGGCGCGCAGGTCGCGCTCGGCACCGGCCTGGCGCTGGCCAACAGCTACAAGGGCAACGGCAACGTGTCCTACGCCTATATGGGCGACGGCGCGGCCAACCAGGGCCAGGTCTACGAGAGCTTCAACATGGCCCAGCTGTGGAAGCTGCCGGTTGTGTACGTGATCGAGAACAACCAATACGCCATGGGCACCAGCGTCGAGCGCGCGGCGTCCGAGACAGCCTTCCACAAGCGCGGCGTTTCGTTCCGGATCCCGGGCGAGGAAGTCGACGGCATGGATATCGTGGCCGTACGCGAGGCTGGCGCCCGCGCCAGCGAGCACGCCCGTAGCGGCCAGGGTCCCTACATCCTCGAGATGAAGACCTATCGCTACCGCGGCCACTCGATGTCGGACCCGGCCAAGTACCGCACCAAGGAAGAGGTCGACGAGGTCAAGCAGACCCGCGATCCGATCGACCACATCAAGGAACGTCTGGCCAAGGCCGGCGTCACCGAGGACGACCTGAAGGGCATCGACGGCGAAGTGAAGCGCATCGTCGCCGAAGCCGCCGAATTCGCCCGCACCAGCCCTGAGCCGGATCCCTCCGAACTCTATACCGACGTCTATCTGGAGGCCGCCCAGTGAGCGTGGACATCCTCATGCCCGCCCTCTCGCCGACCATGGAAGAGGGCACGCTGGCCAAGTGGCTGGTCAAGGAAGGCGACACCGTGAAGGCCGGTGACGTGATCGCCGAGATCGAAACGGACAAGGCGACGATGGAAGTCGAAGCCGTCGACGAAGGCGTCGTCGAGGCCATCTTGGTCGCCGCCGGCTCCGAGAACGTCAAGGTCAACACGTTGATCGCACGCCTGAAGGGCGAAGGCGAGGCGGCCTCGGCCGCTCCGACTGCCGCGCCCGTCGCCGCCGCTGCTCCTGCGGCCTCGCCCGCCGCGGCTCCGGCCGCTGCTCCGGTCCAGCTGGCCGATCCGGAGATCCCGGCTGGCACGCCGCTGAAAAAGATCACCGTGCGCGACGCCCTGCGCGACGCCATGGCCGAAGAGATGCGCCGCGACGACCGCGTGTTCCTGATGGGCGAGGAAGTCGCCCAGTACCAGGGCGCGTACAAGGTCAGCCGCGACCTGCTGCAGGAGTTCGGCGACAAGCGCGTCATCGACACCCCGATCACCGAGCACGGCTTCGCCGGCATGGGCGTCGGCGCGGCGATGGCCGGTCTGAAGCCGATCGTCGAGTTCATGACCTGGAACTTCGCCATGCAGGCGATCGACCACATCATCAACTCCGCCGCCAAGACGCTCTACATGTCGGGCGGCCAGATCAAGTCGTCGATCGTGTTCCGCGGCCCCAACGGCGCGGCCTCGCGGGTCGGCGCCCAGCACAGCCAGGACTACGCGGCCTGGTACGGCAACGTGCCCGGCCTGAAGGTCATCGCGCCGTATGACGCGGCCGACGCCAAGGGCCTGCTCAAGGCCGCCATCCGCGATCCGAACCCCGTCGTCTTCCTCGAACACGAGATGATGTACGGCCACGAGTTCGACATTCCGGACGTCGAGGACTACGTCGTGCCAATCGGCAAGGCCAAGGTCCGTCGCGAAGGCTCGGACGTGACCCTGGTCGCGTACAGCCGCATGGTGGGCTTCGCCCTCCAGGCCGCCGAAGCCCTGGCCGCCGAAGGCATCTCTGCCGAGGTTATCGATCTGCGGACCATCCGCCCGATGGACCACGCCACGATCCTCGAAAGCGTCAAGAAGACCAACCGTCTGGTCACGGCCGAGGAAGGCTGGGGCCCGATGGGCGTCGGCGCCGAGATCGTCGCGCGCATCACCGAGCACGGCTTCGACTATCTGGATGCGCCGCCCCTGCGCGTGCACCAGGAGGACGTGCCGCTGCCCTATGCGGCGAACCTGGAAGCCCTCTCGCTGCCGTCGGTCGACAAGATCGTCCAGGCCGCGAAGAAGGTCTGCTACCGCTGATGAAGATGCGGCTCATGTCTGGCGGGAGAGCGGCGATCGCTGCATACCTGTCGGACGTGAGCCGTTTCTCTTTCGGCCAAGAACAACACCTCGCCCCGGCGCGAGATCGAGCGGACGACGGCCCGGCCGACAACGTCCCGAACGCTTGAGGAAGAAGCTCAATGTCGATCGACATCCTGATGCCCGCCCTGTCGCCCACCATGGAAGAGGGCACCCTCGCCAAGTGGCACGTGAAGGTGGGTGACACCGTCAAGGCCGGCGACGTCATCGCCGAGATCGAGACCGACAAGGCGACGATGGAAGTCGAAGCCGTCGACGAAGGCGTGGTTGAAGCCATCCTGGTCGACGCCGGCACCGAGAACGTCAAGGTCAACGCGCTGATCGCCAAGCTGGCCGGGGAGGGCGACAGCGCTCCGCCGCCGGCCGCCAAGGCCGCGCCCGCAGCCGAATCGCCGAAGGCCGCTACTCCCGCTCCGGCCGCCGCGCCCGCCGCTGCTGCTCCGGCCGCCGCGCCCGCCGCTGCTGCTCCGGCCGCCGCCGCGCCGACCGGCGATCGCGTCTTCGCCTCGCCCCTGGCTCGCCGCCTGGCCCAGGCCGCCAATCTGGACCTGAAGTCGATCAAGGGCTCCGGCCCGCACGGTCGCGTGGTCAAGGCCGACGTCGAGGCCGCCGGCCAAGGCGGCGCGCCCGCCGCCAAGGCTCCCGCCGCCGCCCCGGCTGCGACTCCGGCCGCCGCCGCGCCGCGTCAGGTGCAGTCGTTGGAGCAGATGGGCATCCCCGCCGGCTCGTACGACCTCATCCCCCTGGACGGCATGCGCAAGACCATCGCGCGACGGATGACGGAAAGCTTCCGCGACGTGCCGCACTTCCCGCTGCAGATCGATCTCGAGATCGACGCGCTGCTGGCTGCGCGGAGCAAGATCAACAGCCTGCTCGAGAAGCAGGGCGTGAAGGTCTCGGTCAACGACATCGTCATCAAGGCCGCCGCCGTGGCCCTGAAGCAGGTGCCGGAAGCCAACGCCTCCTACACGCCTGAAGGCATCGCCATGCACCACCACGCCGACATCGCCGTCGCCGTGGCCGTCGAGGGCGGCCTGATCACGCCGATCATTCGCGCCGCCGAGACCAAGGGCCTGGCCCAGATCTCCAACGAGATGAAGGACCTGGCCAAGCGGGCGAAGGAAAAGAAGCTGAAGCCCGAGGAATTCCAGGGCGGCACGTTCTCGATCTCCAACCTCGGCATGTTCGGCATCAAGTCGTTCGCCTCGATCATCAACGAGCCGCAAGGCGCGATCATGAGCGTCGGCGCGGGCGAGCAGCGCCCGGTGGTCAAGAATGGCCAGCTGGCCGTGGCGACCGTCATGACCGTGACCCTGACCTGCGATCACCGCGTGGTCGACGGTTCGGTCGGCGCCAAGTTCCTGGCGGCCTTCAAGCCGCTGATCGAAGAGCCGCTGACCCTGATCGTCTGATCTTAGGGCGGGGCAGGAGGGCGCCATGTCGGTCTATGACTACTCGGCCAAGACGCTGGACGGCCAGGACGTGAGCCTGGCCGACTATCGGGGCAAGGTCCTGCTGATCGTCAATACGGCCAGCAAGTGCGGTTTCACCCCGCAATACGAAGGTCTCGAGGCGCTCTATCGCCAATACAAGGATCGCGGTCTGACGATCCTGGGTTTCCCGTGCAACCAGTTCGGGGCTCAGGAACCGGGCAACGCCGAGGAGATCGCGAACTTCTGTTCACTGACCTACGACGTGACCTTCCCGATGTTGGCCAAGATCGACGTCAACGGCCCCTCGACCCATCCGCTCTACGCATTCCTGAAGAAGGAGCAGAAGGGCATCCTGGGCACCGAGGGGATCAAGTGGAACTTCACCAAGTTCCTGGTTGGCCGCGACGGCGAAGTCGTCGAGCGGTTCGCCCCCAACACCAAGCCCGAGGACCTCAAGGTCGCGGTCGAGGCGCTGCTTTAATTATCCCAGGTCGGCTGCAGGCCGATCGATCTAGGCCGCCCGGCTCCCCTCGGGCGACGTCCAAGCTAGGGTAAGATGAACATGTCCACGGAATTCGATGTCGTCGTCATCGGCGCCGGTCCTGGCGGCTATGTGGCCGCGATCCGCGCCAGCCAACTGGGCCTGAAGACGGCTATCATCGAGCGCGAGAACCTGGGCGGCATCTGCCTGAACTGGGGCTGCATCCCCACCAAGGCCCTGCTGAAGTCCGGCGAAATCTTCGAGCAGCTGTCGCACCTGGACAGCTATGGCCTGTCGGTCGAGAAGCCGTCGTTCGACTTCAACAAGATCATCGAGCGTTCGCGCGGCGTGGCCAAGACTATGTCGGGCGGCATCGCCTTCCTGATGAAGAAGCACAAGATCGAGGTCGTCGAGGGCGAGGCCAAGCTCGAAAAGGGCAGCCCTTCGCCCAAGGTCGTCGTGGCCCTGAAGGCCGGCGGCAGCCGCACGATCCAGGCCAAGAACGTGATCCTGGCCAGCGGCGCCCGCGCCCGCAACATTCCGGCCATCGGCGCAGTGTCTGATGGCGACAAGATCTGGACCTATCGCGACGCGCTGGCCCCCAAGACCATGCCCAAGTCGCTGGTCGTCATCGGCTCGGGCGCCATCGGCATCGAGTTCGCCAGCTTCTATCGCGCGCTCGGCGCCGATGTGACCGTCGTCGAAGCCGTCGACCGCATCATGCCGGTCGAGGACGCCGAGGTCTCCAAGGCCGCCCAGAAGGCCTTCGAGAAGCGCGGCATCAGGTTCCGCATCGGCGCCAAGGTGACCAAGGTCGAGAAGACCGCGACCGGCGTTTCCGTCGCCGTCGAGGTGGCCGGCAAGGCCGAGGCCCTGACCGCAGAGAAGTGCATCGTCGCCGTCGGCATCGCTCCGAACACCGAGGGCCTGGAGGCCATCGGCCTGAACATGGATCGCGGCCACGTGGTGACCGGCAAGCACGGCGAGACCAACGTGGCTGGCCTCTACGCTATCGGCGACGCCGCCGGCCCGCCTTGGCTCGCTCACAAGGCCAGCCACGAAGGCATCCACGCCGCCGAGCACATCGCCGGTTACAAGACCCCCGCCGTTCACTCGCCGATCCCGGGCTGCACCTACGCCAACCCGCAGGTCGCCTCGGTGGGCTACACCGAAGCCGCCGCGAAGGCCGCGGGCATCGACGTCAAGGCCGGCCGCTTCCCGTTCAAGGTCAACGGCAAGGCCGTGGCCGCCGGCGAGACCGAAGGCTTCGTCAAGACGGTGTTCGACGGCAAGACCGGGGCCCTGATCGGCGCCCACATGATCGGCCACGAAGTGACCGAGATGATCCAGGGCTTCGTCACGGCCATCACGCTCGAGGCGACCGAGGAAGACCTGCACGGAATCGTCTACGCTCACCCGACCATGTCGGAAGCCATGCACGAGGCTGCGCTCGACGCCTATGGACGCGTGCTGCACATCTAGGGACTTGAATGGCGCGCGCGACGGCTGCCACTAGCGACAAGCCGGCCAAGGCTCGGAAAGGGTCCAAGACCACCCTTTCCGAAGCCAACCTCGCCGACCTCGGCGCGGAGCGGCTGGCGTCCATCTTGATGGATCTGACGGTCGACAGCTACGTCAAGCGCGCCCTGAAGCTTGAACTTCTGGCCGAGGTCAGCCCCGAGGGGCTAGCGCTCGAGATCTCCAAGCGCTTCGCGACGATCGGCAAGTCGACCTCGCGCATCCACTGGCGCAAGCGCGCGGCCTTCGCCCGCGACCTCGACCTGCATCGCGGCATGATCGAGCGTTTGGCGATCGACAATCCCAAGGCCGCGCTGGGCCTGATGCTCGATCTGCTCGACATGGCCACGCCGGTTCTCGACCGCATCAACCAGCCCGAGGGCGTCATCGCCGACGTCTTTATCGAGGCGCGCGACGGGGTCGGTGAGATCGCCGTGCGGGCCAAGGCCGCGCCGACCGACCTGGCCGCCCGCGTCTCCAAGCTGATCCTCACCGACGACCACGCGCTGTTCGGCGCGCTGATCCAGGTGATGGGGCCTGCGTTGGGGCCCGCCGGTCTCGCGGACCTGCGCGGACAGTTCGAAACGACATTGGCTGCGCGCGCCAAGCGGATCAACGCGGCCTATGACGGCCGCGCGGCGTTGCTACGCGACGCCTTGCGCCGACTGGCCGACCTGTCGAATGACGTCGACGCCTTCGTGGCGACCTTCGATCCCGCGCACCGCAGGGCGCCCTTGATCGCCACCGAGATCGGCAAGCGCCTGCTGGCGGCCGGTCGCGGGGCCGAGGCGCTGGTGGCGCTGAACGCCGGCGCGCCCGGCGAGAAGCCGCGCGGACGCGCCGAGGACGCGGAAGACGCCGCCGAGCGAGCCGCCTGGGAAGAGGTCTATCTCGACGCCCTGCAGGCCAACGGCCGCCAGGACGAGGCCCAGAAGCGCCGATGGGCGGCGTTCCAAGCCTTCCTGTCCATTCCGCGCCTGCGCGCCTTCCTGAAGAATCTGCCGGACTTCGACGACGTGGTCGCGGAAGACGACGCCAAGAAGATCGCCTCGGAGTTTCCGCGTTTCGACGCGGCCCTGGCGTTCCTGATCGAGTGGCCCGACCTGCCGGCCGCCGCGCGGCTGGTGCTACGCCGCCATGGCGCGGCCGACGGCGCGGATGAAGCGCTACTGACGGCCGCCGCGCGACGGCTGGAGGGCAGTCATCCGCTTGCCGCGACCCTGTTGCTTCGAGCCTTGATCCGCCACGCCCTGACTTACGGCATCGCCCATCGCTACAAGGCGGCCGCCAAGCATCTGTTGGAAGTCGAAAGCCTGGCCCCGATGATCTCGGACTTTGGCGAATTCCAGGACCATCAGGCCTTCATGGAGGACCTGCGTCTGAACCACGGTCGTAAGCAGGGCTTCCGGACCGAGCTGGAAGCCCTGGGCGGATCCTTCTAGGGCCGCTTGCGCACCTGCGCGTCCAGGCTCCATTCGCCGGGGCCGGCGAAGACCAGGTACAGGAACGTAAAGCTGAAGAGGATCGCCGCCTCGCCGCCGTTCAGCGCGGGCCAGAAACCCTTGGAAGCGTGGGCCAGAAAATAGGCCACGGCCATTTGTCCCGACAGCACGAACGCCACCGGACGGGTGAACAGGCCGACCACCAGCAGCGCGCCGCCAATGATCTCCAGCCACGCGGCTGCGACCAGCAGCGGGGGCAGGGGATCGGGTGCGCCCGGCTGGGCGGCGGGGAAATGGAAAACCTTCATCAGGCCGTGCTCCATGAAGAGCAGGGCGGCGATGACACGCAACACGCTGAGCACCCGTGGCGCCCATACAAGCAGTCGTTCCAAGTTTTCCTCCGTGACTTGCCTTAGGCGGCCCTCGCGTCCTGATCGGCCATCCGTTGGATGGCGACGTAGTCGGTCTTGCCGCTGCCCAGAACGGGAACTTGCGGCACCTTGAGGATCTTGCGCGGCACGGCCAGCTCGGGCGCGCCGATGGTCTGGGCATGGGCCACCAGCTGGGCGACCGCAGCGTCGTGACGGTCGGTGACGAGGACGAGCTTCTCGCCCTTCTTCTTGTCCGGCATCGAGATCACGGCGTGGCGGCCATCGGGCCACACCGCCGAGGCCAGATCTTCCGCCGCCGTCAGCGACACCATCTCGCCGGCGATCTTAGCGAAGCGCTTCACTCGACCCTTGATGGTGACCCAGTTGTCGTCGGTCATCGACACGACGTCGCCGGTGTCGTGCCAGCCGCCCTCGGGCGCGTCGACGCCGCCATCCTCGCGCAGGTAGCCGAGCATGATGTTGGGGCCGCGCACCAGCAGCTTGCCGCCGCCGGAAATGCCCTCGACCGGTTCGATGCGGAACTCCTGGCCGGGCAGCAGGCCGCCGACCGTGCCGCGACGATTGTCCTCGGGCTTGTTGACCGCGATCACCGGCGAGGCCTCGGTCGCGCCATAGCCTTCCAGGACCGGCACGTTCCCGAACTTCTCGTGGATAAGGTTGTGGGTCTCTTCCCGAACCTTTTCAGCGCCACAGACGACAAACCTGAGGCCGGAAAGCTCGTCACTTTCGGCTGCACGGGCATAGTGATTGAGGAAGGTGTCGGTGGCGAACAGCACCGAGGCGCCGGTGTCCTTGACCAGCGGAGGGATCTGTTTGGTGTGCAGGGGCGAAGGGTACTGGAAGGCCTTCATGCCCTTCAGCAACGGCAGGATCACCCCGGCGGTCAGGCCCAGACAGTGGAAGACCGGCAGCGGGTTGAAGAACACCCAGGCCGGATCCAGCGCGATGTGGGCGGCCACCTGTTCGGCATTGGTGACGAGGTTGGCCTGGCTCAACACGACCCCGCGTGGCGCACCGAAGCTGCCGGACGTGAACAGCACAACGCCACGGTCGGACGGCTTGGCCGGCGCCCGGAACTGGCGCGGGAAAAAGCCAGCGGCGGCGGCGAACAGTTTGTCGCCCAGGCCGATCGTCTCGCGAACATCCTCAAGATAGGTGATCGTCGCCTCGCTTCCCAAGGCGTCGACGATGTCGTGCAGCTTGCCCAACTCAATGAACTTGTGTGCAGTCAGCACGCGCTGCACCTTGGCGAGCTTGCAGGCGGCCTTCAGGTTCCGCAGGCCTGCCGTGAAGTTCAGCATGGTCGGCACGCGGCCGAAGGCGTGCAGGGCGAAGAAGGTCACCACCGCGCCCGAACCCGACGGCAGCAACACGCCGACGTTCTCGCCGGGCTTGGTCATCGCCGCGATCTTGCGGCCCAGCGCGAAGCTGGCTCGGATCAGGTCGGTGTAGCTGAGAGGATTGCGATCCTGATCCTCAAGGATGAGCTTTTTCGCGCCGTAGGTGTCACGCGCGTCGATAAGGGCGTCAAAGAGGGCCTTCTGGCCGTCTTCCGCTTTGAAAACTACCGGCATCCCGGCGAAACCTCCCCGAAAAGCGACATCGCTTTCGTTCGTTAGCACGGGAGTCTGCCGGGGAAGGTCCGGCTTTGCAAGAAAGAGTCACAAAGCGTGAGGTCGAGGCTTGTCAGCCTGGGTTCTGGCCTCGATGCGCGCGCGGATAAACGCTTCGACTTCGGCCAGCCACGCGTCGCGCACTCCGTCTGATTCCATATGAAGTTCATGGCGTCCGGCGGGATATCTCACCTCGCGGCAGGCCAACATGGCTTTGCAGGTCCGGGTCTGAGGCGCGGTCAAAACGGCCACGTCCTTGCCGCCGTCCAGCATCAGCACGGGCGCTGGGACCTTTCGCGCGTGCGCCTGGGCGCGCTCCGAAGCCTCGAAGAACGCCGCCAGCCAGCCCAGAGTGGGTTGGCCCATCCGCAGGTCGGGATTAGCCGTCAGCCAAGCCTGTTGCACCGCGCCGCGCGGCTTGTCGCTCGTCAAGCCCGCGGCGAGCCCATCCGGCCCGTCGCGTCGCCAGCCCGGATCGCCCGGGACCTTCAGCCATCCCAGTCTCAGACGGCGCGCCCAGACGGCGAGCTGTATCGTCTCGGCCTTGGGGCGCGGCAGATGGGCCAGTTCGAACGCCGGCGAGGACAGCACCGCACCGTCGGTCGGCAGGCCCGCCTCCATCGCCCGCAGGGCGACGAGACCGCCGACGGCGTGGCCCAGCACGATCAGCGGCGTGTCGGCCTTGGGCCGGATGACGACATTGACCAAGGCGCGGACGGCGGCGGCGTCGGGTTCGAAGCTGTCGACATGGCCCAGGTCGCGCCACGGCGTCAGCCGTTCGGACCCGCCCTGGCCCTGCCGTTCCAGCACCCAGACCGTATAGCCGTCTTCGTTCAGGCGGCGGGCGGTCTCGAACCACTTCTCGGCGGGTTCGGCGTAGCCGGGCAGGATCAGCACTGTTGCGCGCGGCCGAACCGCCGTCGCGGAAACGCCGTAACGCTGCACGGACCCGTCGCCGACCCGCACATAGCCCCAGGTCCAGCCATCGGGCGCGTAGAACCTCGGCGCGATCGAAGGCGGCGTGCGACTTTCGGCGAAAGGCGCGCGGGAGCCGCCATCACCGCAGCCGGCGAGGGAAAGCAACAGCAGGACGGCAAGCAGGCGGCGACGCATATGGAGCACTCATTTCGCGCCTTAGCGTCTCATGCAAGATCGCGTGCTTGATCCGGAGGGCAAGAAGACCGATTTAGGCGCCATGGCCACGGTGATCGACACGCTCAAGGCTCGTAACCCGGAAGACCGGGCCACGCGCCACCCCGAAAAGCAGAACCGCCCGGACACGCCGGTGCTGCGCAAGCCCGAGTGGCTCCGCGTCCGCGCGCCGGGTTCGGGTCAGTACAACGAAACCAAGAACATCGTGCGCGAGCACAAGCTGACCACGGTCTGCGAGGAAGCGGCGTGCCCGAACATCGGCGAGTGTTGGAGCCAGAAGCACGCCACCATGATGATCATGGGCGAGATCTGCACCCGCGCCTGCGCCTTCTGCAACGTCACGACAGGCTTGCCGACTCAATTGGATCCCGATGAGCCGCGCCGCGTGGCCGAGGCCGTCGCCAAGATGGGCCTCAAGCACGTGGTCATCACCTCGGTGGACCGCGACGACCTGATCGACGGCGGCGCCCGCCACTTCGCCGAGGTCGTGCTGGCCATCCGCGCCGCCGCACCTAGCACGACGATCGAGATCCTGACGCCGGACTTCCTGCGCAAGGATCGCGCCGAGAACGTGGTCATCGACGCCCGCCCGGACGTCTTCAACCACAACCTCGAAACCGTGCCGCGCCTCTATCTGAAGATCCGCCCCGGCGCCCGTTACTACAACTCCTTGCGCCTGCTTGAACGGGTCAAGGAGCGCGACCCAAGCCAGTTCACCAAGTCCGGCCTGATGGTCGGCCTGGGCGAGACCAAGGAAGAGGTCATGCAGGTGATGGACGACATGCGATCGGCCGGCGTCGACTTCATCACCATCGGTCAATATCTGCAGCCGACCCGCAAGCACGCCGCCATCGACCGTTTCGTGACGCCGGAAGAGTTCAAGGCCTATGAGGCGATCGCCCGCGCCAAGGGCTTCCTGATGGTGTCAGCCAGCCCGCTGACCCGCTCGTCGCACCACGCCGGTGACGACTTCGCCAAGTTGCAGGCGGCCCGCCGCGCCCTCGACGCCCGGACGGCCTAGGCTTGCATCGACATGTCGTCACGCGGGTCCTGCCGTATTCGCCGGAGCAGCTGTTCACGCTGGTCGGCGACGTCGAGGCCTATCCCAAGTTCGTGCCGTGGATCACCGGCATGCGCACCTGGAACGGCCGGGTCGATGGTCCGGTGAGCACGATCGACGCCGAGGCTCAGGTCGGTTTCTCGTTCTTGAGAGAGAAGTTCGCGACCCGCGTGCGCCGAGACGCCGAGCACCTGACGGTCGATGTCAGTCTGCTGTATGGACCCTTCAAGCGGCTCTCCAATCAATGGCGGTTCACCGCCATGGGGGAAGCCGACACGACCGTCGAGTTCGTCATCGACTTCGCCTTCAAGTCGCGGATGCTGGACGCCATGCTGGCGGCCAATATCGACAAGGCGGCCGGCAAGCTGATCGGCTGTTTCGAGGATCGGGCGGCGGCGATCTACGGAGCTAGGGCCTAGCCGCGCTTGGCGACCGTCTCCTCAATCCGCTCCTCAAAGTCGCCGAGATTGGCGAACAGGTTCTCGATCGCGAACACCAGCCCGAACACCCGCGCCGCGTCGTCGAAAGCCAGGGCCCTCGTGCCGCCGGTCTCGCGCAGGGTCTCTACGGCCGTCTGGAAGGCTTGGTGGGCTTCGGCGAAAGCGATGCGGTCGGGTCGCGGTCCCTTGTCCAGCAGCGCGGCGCTTGCGCGCAGGAAGGTGGCGCTGGCGTTCAGCATGCCGGCCGATTGCAGGGTGAGGCCCGGAGCCGGCAGGGCCTCGCGCAGGGCTCGCCCGATCATCGCGCAGTCGTTGCGCAGCCGCCAGAGCGTGCGGGGCAGGGCGTCGGTGACGGTGTGATCGCTGAGCCGGCTGGCGCTTTCGCGGTCGGCTTCGGTCATGGCGGTCTGCAGCTTGGTCAGCGCCTTCAGGGTGCTGTCGTAATGGTCGCGGGCCTCCAGGTCGGTCGCGCCGCCGCGCAGTTTCAGGCCGTAGTGTTCGAGCAGGTCGGCCAGCAGGCTGGCGACGGACCGGGTGCTCTGCACGACGGAGGCGTGGGCTCGGGCCGGAAAGATCAGCAAGGTGGCGGCGATGCCCACGACGCTGCCAACGGTGATCTCGGCCACGCGCAGGAAGGCCGCCACCACCGGATCCATGTGAGTCGTCGTGCCGATCAGCATGATCACCGCCGTGATCGGCGCCACCTTCAGCGTGGGGCGAACGGCGGCCAGAAACGCCAGCAGGGCCGCGGTGATCGCCAGGATCGGTCCGCCGGCTTCGGGCCAGCGGGCGTGCAACATGGCTGCCCCAGCCCCGGCGGCGGCGCCGACCACGGTGCCCATGAAGCGCTCGATTGAGGCGGTGATCGTCGCGCCGAGACTGCCTTGCACGATGATGACGGCGGTGAAAACCGCCCAATAGCCTTGAGGCAGCCTCAGCAGCGTCGCCAGGGCGTAGGCCGCCACGACGGCGCTGGAAACGCGGATGGCGTGACGCCACTCGCTCTTGCGCGCTACGGCCTTGGCCCAAGCGGCGCGGGACAGCCCGACGCCGGCGAAACGTCGCCAGTCGCTGGGCGCGGTGTCCGGCACGGCTAGGCCACCGCCTCGCGGAGCATTTCGAGCGCCGTGCGGACCGCCGCGAGTTGAACCGCCTCGCGGGTCTGACCATCGAAGAGTTCGTGACGGTGAACGACCGACCGATTGCTGCGCGCCACGGCGAAATGGACGGTGCCGACGGGCTTCATCGGCGTTCCGCCGCCCGGACCGGCGATGCCGGTGATCGCGACGGCCACATGGCCGTTGCTGGCGTCCAGCGCGCCTTCGGCCATCATCCGCGCCACCGGCTCGGAGACCGCGCCGACGTCGGCGATCAGGTCGCCCGGCACGCTGAGCATCTCCGACTTGGCCCGGTTGGTGTAGGTGACGAAGCCGCGCTCGAAGACGTCGGACGCACCGGAGATCGAGCAGATCGCCCCGGCCACCAAGCCGCCCGTGCAGCTCTCGGCGGCGACCAGCCGGAGCGATTTCTCGCGCGCCTCGGCGACCAGAAGTCGGGCCAGGGTCTCGATCTCGAGCGGGAACATGCGGCTCTCCAGCGGATTCGGGTGAAGCCTATACCTGTCAGGCCGGAGTCTCGACCGATACGACGGCTTGTGCGGCCAGGCCTTCGCCGCGACCGGTGAAGCCCATCTTCTCGGTCGTGGTCGCCTTGACGCTGACGCGATCGAGCGGCAGCGCCAAGATCTCGGCCAGTTTCTCCCGCATCGCAGCACGATGCGGTTTGATCTTCGGCCGCTCACAGATCAACGTGACGTCGACATTGACGATGACCCCGCCCTTGGCGCGGACCAGGTCGGCGGCGTGGATCAGGAACTTGTCGGACGCCGCGCCCTTCCATTGCGGGTCGGTCGGCGGGAAGTGATCGCCGATATCGCCTTCGCCGATGGCGCCCAGCAAGGCGTCGGTCAGGGCGTGCAGGCCGGCGTCGGCGTCCGAATGGCCAATCAAAGTCTCGTCATGGGCGATCTCGACGCCACATAGCCAGACCGACTCGCCTGGACCCCAACGGTGGGCGTCGAAGCCCTGGCCGATGCGAGTAAGGCGCGCCGCGCCCGCCAGTCGTTCGGCCATGGCGAAGTCCTCCGGATAGGTCAGTTTCATCAACAGCGGATCGCCAGGCGAGATCGCGACGCGACCGCCTGCGGCCTCGACGACCTGCGCGTCGTCGGTGGGTTCGGCCGAGCTGGCCCAGGCGGCATAGGCCTTGACGAGCGTTTCGCGCCGGAAAGCCTGCGGTGTCTGAGCTCGCCAGAGATTTTCGCGCGACGTCGTCGCCAGTGCGGCGCCGGGTTCGGCGCGCTTGAGCGTGTCGGCGACGGGTAGGGCGGGAATGGCGCCGTCGGCGTCAGCAAGCGCCTCAAGGAGTCCCCCGATCGCTTCGCGAGTCAGGAAGGGGCGAGCGGCGTCGTGCACCAGTACGGGCTCATCGGCGGGGCGTGCGGAAAGGGTTGCGAGTCCGGATTGAACCGATAGGGCGCGGGTCGCGCCGCCACGGGCGATCGACCAGCCCGAGAGGCCTTCGAGCACTTGGGGCAACGCCAATTCGCCATCTTCCGACGTCACGATGACGATACTGGACGCGCCAGCAGCCAGAAAAGCCTCGACCGACCAGCGCAGGACGGGTTTACCCGCCACAAGTCGCCACTGTTTGGCTTGGCCTGGGCCCGCGCGGGTTCCAGAGCCGGCGGCGACGATCACGGCTGAAAAGGTCATGGCCGGTGTTTAGTCGGACCATTGAGCTTGTCCAGTCGATCAAGGCTTTACTGCGCCGCACAATATGCCTAAAAACGTGGCGGTGGGGATGATTACAAAATGAGCAACAAGCTCGAGGTCGGTGGAGTGGAGATTCCTGGGCGCGTGTGGATCGCGCCCATGACGGGGGTTTCCGATCTACCCTTCAGAGAAACGGCCACGGCGCTTGGCGCGCCCTATGTGGCGACGGAAATGGTGGCCTGCGCGGAGTTCGCGCGGGGACGCCCTGACGTCGTGCGCCGCGCCGCCGTGGGCGAGGGGCTGCCGCTGATGGTCGTACAATTGGTCGGTCGGAACGTAGAATTGATGGCGCAAGGCGCGCGGATGGCCGCCGACGCCGGCGCGGAGATCATAGATCTGAACTTCGGCTGCCCCGCCAAGGAAGTCTCGGCTGGTCAACAGTCGGGTTCCGCCCTGATGCGCGAACCCGATCTGGCCGAGGCGCTGGTCGCCGCCGCCGTTGCGGCCGTCGACGTGCCCGTGACCGTTAAGATGCGTCTGGGGTGGGACGACAATACGCGCAACGCCGCCGACATCGCGCGTCGGGCCGAGTCCGCCGGCGCCAAAGCGATCACGGTGCATGGCCGCACCCGCAGCCAGTTCTACAAGGGCGTCGCCGACTGGTCGGCGGTGGCCGAGGTGAAGGGGGCGGTCTCCGTGCCTGTTCTCGTCAACGGCGACATCATCGACGGAGACACCGCCCGCGAAGCGCTAGAACAATCCGGCGCAGACGGCGTGATGATCGGGCGCGGCGTGTATGGCCGCCCCTGGATCGCCACTGCGATCGAAGCCGCGCTCGACGGACGCCCCTTCGTGGAGCCGGACGCCGAGGAGCGCCTGGCGATCGCCCTGACCCATTTCCGGCGCAGTCTGGAATTCTACGGCGAACGCCAAGGCCTGAAGATGTTCCGCAAGCACCTGGCTTCCTACATCGAAGCCGCGCCCTGGCCCGAAACGGCGGAAGCCCGCCGCGCGGCGCGAGCGACTTTGTGCCGCCTGGAAGATCCGGCGGCGGTCGAGCGGGAACTCACCCAGTTGTGGCTTATCGATCGGAGGGTCGCGGCATGACCGATCACGCGCGCGCACTAACCGCTAAGGCCCCGGAGGCGTTGAAGTCGGCCGCCTTCGACCTCAGCCCCGAGCCGGCCTTGGTCGTGGATCGCGATGGCGGCCTTGTCGCCGTCAACGAGGCGGCCGAGGCGCTGTTTGGTCATGGCCTCTCCCTGCTGGCGCGCGGCCGTTTCCGCGCCGCCCTGCCGCCGGGCTCTGTGCTGGTCTCGCTGCTTGATCGCGCGATCTTCGAGGGTGCGCTGGTTCGCGAGCACGGCGTCGAGGTCAATCTGTTCGGCCAACCGCCCTTCGAGGCGGATGGCGCCGCTGCGCCTCTCGGCGACGGAGCTGTGCTGCTGACCCTGCACGTCAGGGGCGCGCTAGGCATCGACCGCGCCGCCGACGCGGCCGGGCTGCGCTCGGTGGTCGGTCTCGGCAAGATGCTGGCCCACGAGATCAAGAACCCGCTGGCCGGCATTCGTGGCGCGGCGCAACTGCTGAAGACCGGCGCCTCGGCCGTGGACCAACCGCTGGCCCAGTTGATCGTCGACGAAACGGATCGCATCCGCCGCTTGGTCGACCGGATGGAGGCCTTCTCCGAAGACCTGCCGACCCCGCGGGAGGCTGTTAACATCCACCAGGTGCTGGACCGCGTCCGCGCCCTGGTCGCCAACGGCGTCGCCGACGGCTTGGTCCTCAAGGAAACCTACGATCCCTCGCTGCCGCCGGTGTGGGGCGACGAGGATCACCTGATCCAGATCTTCCTGAACCTCGTGAAGAACGCCGCCGAGGCCGCCCACATGCGTGGCGACGGTCGTGGCGCGATCTCCATGCACACCGCCTGGCGGCCCGGCGTTCGCGTGCGCGGCGCTGACGGCAAGACGACCGCCGGCGCGCCGATCGAGATCCGCGTGCAGGACAATGGTCCGGGCGTTCCGCAGACCTTGCGCGACCATCTGTTCCAGCCATTCGTGACCACCAAGGCCAATGGCACCGGTCTTGGCCTGGCGCTGGTCACCAAACTGGTCACCGCCCATGGCGGCCTGATCGACTTCGAGTCCGAGCCCGGCCGCACCGTGTTCCGCGTGCTGCTGCCCGTGGCCCCTGAATCCCCGTCCGGAGACGCGTGAGTATGAACGCCGCGAGCAAGAAGATCCTGATCGCCGACGACGATTCCTCGATTAGACTCGTACTCAGCCAAGCCTTCACCCGCCTGGGCTATCAAGTCCGCGCCACCGGCAACGCCACGACCCTGCTGAAGTGGGTTCAGGACGGCGAGGGCGACCTGGTCGTCACAGACGTGATGATGCCGGACGAGAACGTCTTCGACGTGCTGCCGCGTATTCGCAAGGAACGGCCCAAGCTGCCGATCATCGTGATGAGCGCTCAGAACACCCTGCTGACGGCGGTCAACGCCGCCGACGCGGGCGCGTTCGAGTACATCTCCAAGCCCTTCGATCTGGACGACGTCACCGCCGCGGCCCGCCGCGCGCTGTCGCGTCCGGCCGACGCCGAGGCTTCCAAGGCCCAGGCGCGCGCCATGCGCGACGAGCGTCTGCCGCTGATCGGCCGTTCGGCGCCGATGCAGGAGGTCTATCGGACAATCGCGCGTCTGGTCGGCGCCGACCTGACCGTGCTGATCCTGGGCGAAAGCGGCACAGGCAAGGAGCTGGTCGCCCGCGCGCTGCACGAGCTGGGACGTCGTCGCGACGGCAAGTTCGTGGTCATCAACCTGGCGGCCGTGCCGCGCGAGCGGGTCGAGACAGAGCTCTTCGGACGCGGCGAGGGTGATCTTGGCCGTCTGGTCGAGGCCGACGGCGGCACGCTGTTCCTCGACGAGATCGGCGACATGCCGCTCGACGCCCAGACACGCCTGCTGCGCGTGATCGACGGCACCGAGCCCGTCGTGAACCCCAAGACCGGCCGTCGCCCGAACGTGCGGATCATCGCGGCCACCAATCGCGATCTGCGGGGACTGATCCAGCAAGGCTTGTTCCGCGAAGACCTGTTCTTCCGCCTCAATGTCGCGCCGGTGCGCCTGCCGCCGCTGCGCGATCGCGACGAGGATATTCCGGATCTGGCCCGCACCTTCCTATTGCGCGCCAACCGTGAGGGCCTGCCAGCCAAGACGATCGACGCCAGCGCTTTGGATCGTCTCAAGGCGCACTCCTGGCCCGGCAATGTTCGCGAGCTGGAAAACCTGATCCGTCGGATGTGCGCCCTCTATGCCGAGGAGCTGATCACCGCGCGCATCGTCGATCGCGAGCTGCAAGATCACACCCCGGCGGTGCGATCGGAAGAGGGGCCCGTGACCTTGTCGATGTTGGTCGAGCGTCACCTGGCCGGTCATTTCGCCGACCAGCCCGACGGCGTACCGGCGGCGGGGCTCTATGACCGCGTGCTACAGGAGGTCGAGCGGCCGCTGATCCAACTGACCCTCTCGGCGACGCGCGGCAATCAAGTGCGGGCGGCCGAGATTCTCGGCCTGAATCGCAACACCTTGCGCAAGAAGATTCAGGACCTGGGCGTGGAGATGACCCGCGGTCGACGCTGAAGCTTATTTGGCACATAGCTGTTGAATTTAGGGCACACCAACCTCTAAACTGGGGCAATGGCGTCAGTCATGTCCGAGTCCGGATCCGAGAGTCCGCCAACCCGCTATAGCCGGGCCTGGTGGCGGGACCTTCTGCGGTCGCGTTACGTCATCGGCGGCGCCTATGCGCTCGCGGTGCTGCTGACGGTGACCGGCGTCGCCCTAGCCTCGTCGCCGCCCAAGAGCGGCCCGATCAGCCCTGCCAGCACGGCCATCCTGATCGTGCTGGGCTTCAATCTCGCTCTGATCCTGGCCATCGCGACGGTGGTGGGGCTTCGCCTGTTCGAGATGATCGATGCACGGGCCAACGACGCCGGCGCGCGTCTGCATCTTCGTTTCGTGGGTCTGTTCTCGTTCGCCGCCGTGGCGCCGGCCGTGATCGTGGCGCTTTTCTTCGGCGTCCTGGTCAATCGCGGCGTCGAGGGCTGGTTCAGCCAGCGCGTTCGCACGGTGGTCGAGAACTCTGCCACTGTGGCCAATTCCTACGTCGCCGAGCAGACGACCTATATCGGCGAACACATCGGCCCGATGGCCACGCAGCTCAATCAGGCCGCGCCGGCCATGTCGCAGTCGCCGGTCGCCTTCGGGCACTATCTGGCCGACCAGACCAAGGACAATGGCTTCTCCGCCGCCTATGTGCTGGACCGCGACGGCCGGGTGCTGGCGCGGGCTGAAACGCCGGGCGCGCCGCCGTTCCTGGCGCCGCCGCCGACCAGCTTCGCCAGCACCGACACCGGCGAAGTGATCGCCCAGCGTTTCGTGTCGTCCGACCTCTTTCGGGCGCTCTATCGGCTGAAGGCTTTCCCTGACGCTTACCTCTATGTCGTGCGGCCGATCGACAAGGGCATCCTGAGCCACCTGATCGAGACTGAAGAGTCGCTGATCTCGTATCGCGACGCCGAACGCAGCCGCGTGCGTATTCAGGCGATCTTCGGCCTCAGCTATGTCGAGACCGCGCTGCTGGTGCTGGTCGCCGCCGTCTGGGTGGGCATAGCGGCCGCCAACTCGATCGCCGGACCTGTCGCCGGTCTGGTCGAGGCGGCCGGTCGGGTGTCGGCCGGTGACCTGGATGCGCGCGTCGACGCCGAAGTCGGTCCCGACGAGATCCGGGCGCTGTCCAACGCCTTCAACATGATGACCACTGACCTGCAGGTGCAGCAGGCCGCGCTGCGGGCCGCCAGCCTGGACGCCGAGACTCGTCGACAGTTCATCGAGACGGTGCTGTCGGGCGTAAGCGCCGGCGTCATCAGCCTGGACGAGCGTGGTCGGATTTCGGCGCTCAACCGCCGGGCCGTGACCCTGCTGAGCTTGCAGGAGGACGCGGTCGGCCTGGGTCTGATCGAGGCCGCGCCGGAATTCGACGTCGTCGTCGAGACCATCCTGGAAGGCCGCTCTGACGCCGAGGTCGAGGTCGACCTGACGCGCGATGGCGAAACTCGTCGCCTTCGCGTGCGCGGCGCCGGTCATGTGGCCGAGGGGCTGGTGCTGACCTTCGACGACATCACCCGCCTCGTGGCCGCCCAGCGCAACGCGGCCTGGAAGGATGTGGCTCGCCGGATCGCCCACGAGATCAAGAACCCGCTGACCCCGATCCAGCTGTCGGCCGAGCGCATCCGTCGCAAGTATCGCAAGGAGATCACCGGCGATCTGGAAACTTTCGATCGCTGCACCGACACCATTATTCGCCAGGTCGGCGACATCGGACGCATGGTCGACGAGTTCTCGGCCTTCGCGCGCATGCCCGCGCCAAGGTTCGAGCCGGCCAACCTGACCGAGATGCTTCGTCAGGGCGTGTTCGCCCAGCGCTTCGTCGATCCGGAGATCGAGGTCGTTCTCGACGAGCCCGGCGAGGACGTGATGATCACCTGCGACGCCCGCATGGTCGGTCAGGCCCTGACCAACATCCTCAAGAACGCTGGCGAGGCCGTGGGCGCGCGTCGCCAGGCGTCTCCGGAATCTCCCGGCCGGATCGTCGCCAGCCTGGTTTCGACCGACGAGGACCTGTGCGTCATCATCGAGGACAACGGCGTGGGCCTGCCCGCCCGCGACCGCGATCGTCTGACCGAACCCTATGTGACGACCCGCGAAAAGGGCACCGGCCTGGGCCTGGCGATCGTCAAGCGCATCATGGAAGACCACGAGGGCAGCCTCGTCCTGACCGACGCCCGCGAGCTTCCAGGAGCCCGAGTGATCATGAAATTCCCCACGACCGCGCGTTTGCCCGCCGCGGCCCATAGTGGCGTAGAGGAGATGATATGAGCGCTGACGTTCTTGTCGTGGACGACGAGGCCGACATCCGCGAACTGGTTGCCGGCATCCTCGAGGACGAGGGTTACGCCGTGCGGACGGCCGCCGATTCCGATCAGGCCCTGGCGGCGGTTCGGGCGCGCAAACCGGCCCTGCTGGTGCTCGACATCTGGATGCAGGGCGGCGGCATGGACGGGCTGGAACTGCTCGACATGGTCAAGTCGCTGGATCCGGACCTGCCGGTGATCATGATCTCGGGGCACGGCAACATCGAGACCGCCGTCAGCGCCATCAAGCGCGGCGCCTATGAATTCCTGGAGAAGCCGTTCAAATCAGATCGGTTGCTGCTGGTGGTCGAACGCGCTCTCGAGGCCGCCGGCCTGAAGCGGGAAAACCGCCGTCTGCGCGCCCAGAGCTTCACTTCGGACGGCTTGATGGGCAAATCGGCCGCCGCTCAGACCTTGCGCCAGATGATCGCCAAAGTCTCACCGGCCAACAGCCGGGTGCTGGTTTCGGGTCCGCCCGGATCGGGCAAGGAGCTAGTGGCCCGGCTGATCCACGGCGCTAGCGCCCGGGCCAAGCAGGAGTTCGTGGCCGTGAGCGCGGCGGGCATGGCGCCCGAGCGCCTGGACGTCGAACTGTTCGGCGAGGAAGGCGAAGGCGGCCGTCCGCGCAAGATCGGCGTGTTCGAACGCGCGCACGGCGGCACGCTCTATCTCGACGAAGTGGCCGACATGCCTCGCGAGACCCAGAGCCGCATCCTGCGAGTTCTGGTCGAGCAGCGCTTTCGTCGGGTCGGCGGCGACAATGACGTGCAGGTCGACGTGCGGGTCATCTCGTCGACCTCGCGCGATCTGCGCGACGAGATCGCCGCCGGGCGGTTCCGCGAAGACCTGTTCCACCGTCTCAACGTGGTGCCGGTTCGCGTGCCCGGTTTGTCGGAACGCCGCGAGGACATTCCGGAGCTGATCAGCTTCTTCATCGACCGTATCGTCGAGGCGACCGGACTTCCACGCCGCCGGCTCGGCGACGACGCCCTGGCGACGCTTCAGGTTCAGACCTGGCCCGGCAACGTCCGACAGCTGCGCAACAATGTCGAGCGCATGCTGATCCTGGCCGCCGGCGAGCCGGGCGACCTGATCACCGCTGAGATGCTGTCGGGGGCAGAGCAGCCCTCGGCGGGGCACGCGGGAGCGATCGGCGCTGAACGGATCATCGCCTTGCCGCTGCGCGAGGCGCGGGAGCTGTTCGAGCGGGAATATCTGAACGCCCAGATCCTGCGCTTCGGCGGCAACATCTCGCGCACCGCCAATTTTATCGGGATGGAGCGTTCGGCGCTGCACCGAAAGCTCAAGTCCCTAGGTGTCGCCGGCGCTCGGGCGGACGAGGAAGAGTAGATGTCGCGTTTCGCCTATGTGAATGGTCGCTTCGTTCGTCACGGCGAGGCCGCCGTGCATATCGAGGATCGCGGCTATCAGCTGGCCGACGGCGTCTATGAGGTCTGGGCGGTGTTCGACGGCAAGTTGGCCGACGCCGCGGGCCACTTCGCGCGCCTGTGGCGCAGCCTGGACGAACTGCGCATCGCCCATCCCATGGGGGAGGCCGCGCTGACCTTCGTGTTGCGTGAAGCCGTTCGGCGCAACAAGGTTCGCAACGGCCTCGTCTATCTGCAGGTGACGCGCGGCGTGGCGCGTCGCGACCATGCCTTCCCCAATCCCGCCGTGCCGCCGTCGATGGTCGTCACCGCCAAGTCGGTCGACCGCGGCCTGTCTGAACGCAAGGCCGCGCAGGGCTCCAGCGTGATTAGCGTACCCGAGAATCGCTGGGGCCGTTGCGACATCAAGTCGATCGGCCTCTTGCCGAACGCGTTGGCCAAGCAGGCGGCGCGCGAACGCGGCGCGATCGAAGCCTGGTTCGTCGACGACCTGGGTCTGGTCACCGAGGGGGCGTCATCCAACGCCTGGATTGTGGACGGCGAGGGCAACCTCCGCACGCGCGACACTAACGCCAACATCCTGCGGGGCATCACTCGCTCGACGCTGCTCGAGGTGATCCGCGAAGCGGGCCTGCCGATCAACGAAAAACCCTTCACGATCGCCGAGGCCCAGGCCGCGCGCGAGGCTTTCATCACCGGAGCCGGCACGCTGGTGACGCCGATCGTCAGCGTCGACGGCGTGAAACTTGGTGATGGATCGCCCGGACCGGTGGCGACGAAGCTGCGGGCTCTCTATATCCAGCGCGCTCAGGAAAAGGCCGTCTAGGCGGTCTGATCGCGGCGAGGGCGCGCTGGTCCAAACGAGCGTGAATTCGACGCAGGGCGCATTTTCACACCGAATGTAGATCGCGTTCGGCGGAAAATGATCTAGCATGAACTTGTTTGTGTGGAGGGCGCTTTGCCTTCCGAAACAATAAGAGGGGAACCCCCAATGTCTGCCGAAAAGAAACAAAACCTGCAGGACACGTTCCTGAACAGCGTGCGCAAGTCCAAGACGCCGCTCACCATCTTCCTCGTCAATGGCGTCAAGCTTCAGGGCGTTGTCAGCTGGTTCGACAACTTCTGCGTCCTGCTGCGTCGCGATGGCCAGTCGCAACTGGTCTACAAGCACGCCATTTCGACCATCATGCCGGCCCAGCCCGTTCAGCTGTACGAGCCGAGCGCCGATTCCGACGACTGAATTAGAGACGCTTGTCCAAATCCTCCTCCAAGTCCGTAGATCACGCCGTCCCGGTCCTTAGGGCGTTCGTCATCCACCCCGTGAGACCTGTGCGGGGCCAAGCCTCCTTCGAGGCGCGCGATCCGAAGTCGCGTCTCGAAGAAGCGGTTGGCCTCGCGTTGGCGCTCGACCTCGACGTCGTCGAAACGATGATCGCGCCCCTGCGCGTGGTCACGCCCGCCACCCTGTTCGGCAAGGGCAAGATCGAGGAATTGAAGTCGATCTGCGAAGTTGAGAAGATCGACGTCGCGGTGTTCGATGATCAGTTGACGCCGGTCCAGCAGCGAAACCTTGAGCGCGGGCTGAACGTCAAGGTCGTCGACCGGACCGGGCTGATCCTCGAGATCTTCGCCCGCCGCGCCCGCACGCGCGAAGGCAAGTTGCAGGTCGAGCTGGCGAGGCTCGATTACGAACGCTCGCGCCTCGTCCGGACCTGGACCCACCTAGAACGGCAGCGTGGCGGCACCGGCAACACCGGCGGGCCTGGCGAAACCCAGATCGAACTGGATCGCCGCCTGATCCGCGACCATATCCAGAAGCTCAAGCGCGAGCTTGAGGAGGTGCGCCGCACGCGCACCCTGCATCGCTCGGCGCGCAAGAAGGTGCCGTACCCGACCGTCGCTCTGGTCGGCTACACCAACGCCGGCAAGTCGACGCTGTTCAACCGCCTGACCGAGGCCGAGGTCCTGGCCAAGGACATGCTGTTCGCCACGCTCGACCCGACTCTGCGCACCGTGAAACTGCCTGACGGCCGCCCCGCGATCCTGTCGGACACCGTCGGCTTCATCTCCGACCTGCCGCACGAACTGGTCGAGGCGTTCCGCGCCACGCTGGAAGAGGTGCAAGAGGCCGACGTCGTGCTGCACGTGCGGGACGTGGCCAATCCCGACAGCGAGTCCCAGGCCCGTGATGTCGAGACGGTGCTGTCCGAGCTGGGCGTCACGCTCGACGAAGGCAAGACCGTCGTCGAGGTCTGGAACAAGATCGACCTGGTGCCCGAGGAAGACCGCGAGGTCATCCTCGGGCATGCCCGACGCTTCGAGGCCTCGGCTGTCTCCGCCGTTACCGGGGAAGGCTGCACGGCGCTGCTCAAGCGGATCAGCGGCCTGATCGACGACTCTCCGCCCATCGCCATCCGCCTTGGCGCGGGCGACGGCGAGGCCCTGGCCTGGATTTACCGCAACGGTCGGGTGATGAGCCGCGAGGACGAGAGCGAAGGCGGGGTCACCCTGGTGGCGCGTCTCGACGCTCAGGCCTTGGGCCGCTTTGAGCGCCAGTTCCCCGACGCCTTCGTCATCGCGGCCAGCTAGACCTTCTTCTCCTCGGCCTTGGCGGCGTCCCACAGGGCGTCCATCTCGGCCAGGTCGGATTGATCGGGCGTGCGGCCGTCCTTGGCCAGTTCGGCTTCGATGAAGGCGAAGCGCCGGCTGAACTTGGCGTTGGTGGCGCGCAGGGCGTCCTCGGGCTCGACATCCAGCTTGCGCGCCAAGTTGGCGCAGACGAACAGCAGGTCGCCCAGTTCCTGGCGAGCCTTGGCTTGGTCGCCGGCCTCGATCTCCACCTCCAGCTCGGCGATCTCCTCGCGCAGCTTGTCCAGCACCTCCTTGGTCGAGGGCCAGTCGAAGCCGACGCGGGCGGCGCGCTTGGTCAGCTTCACGGCCCGGGTGAGGGCGGGCAGGCCGGCCGGAACGTCATCAAGGACGCCGGTCTTGGCCTTGGCCTTGCGCTCTTGCGCCTTCAGCGCTTCCCACCCCGCGACCTGGGCGGCCTGATCGTCATAGGCGTGATCGCCGAAGACGTGCGGGTGCCGGCGGATCATCTTGTCGGAGATGGAGGCGGCGACACCGGCGAAATCGAAGACGCCTTGCTCCTCGGCCATGCGGGAATGGAAGACGACCTGCAGCAGCAGATCTCCAAGCTCTTCCTTCAGGTCGCCTAGGTCGCCGCGCTCGATGGCGTCGGCGACCTCGTAGGCTTCCTCGATGGTGTAGGGGGCGATGGTCGCGAAGGTCTGCTGCTGGTCCCAGGGGCAGCCGCCGACGGGATCGCGCAGGCGGGCCATGATCTCGATCAGCTGGAAAAGCGGATGGTCGGGCTCATTCGGCTGGGGCTGCAAAGGCGACATTCGGATCCGGCTCGGGCTGGTGGGGCGAGGGCGTCGTCGCATCCCTCGCTGCGAGAAGGCGCTGGATCTCGGCAACGCGAGTCGCGTCCAGCGGATAGCGCAGCATGACGGCGGCGACCACAAGGCCCATGGCGGCCGGCACGACCGCGTAGAGGGCGATGAGGGCCATTTCGCCCGTCTGCGTGGGCAACTTGGGATCGAAGCCGAACAGCGCCAGCAACGGGAAAGCGCCAATGGCCAGAGCATGTCCCAGCTTCACGGTGCCGTTGACGATGGCGTACAGCAGACCGGTGCGATCCGCGCCAGTCTCGAGCCGTTCCTCGTCGCCGATGTCGGCCATCATGGCGCGCACCAGCAAGGGCGCGGCGGCGTAGGGGATTCCCGCCAGGATCAGGATCGCCATGCCGGCCCAGGAATTGCCAGCCGGCGTCAGCACCGCGCAGACCTGGACAAAGGCGTAGAGCACGGACGCGACGGCCAGGGCGCGATGCTTGCCGATGTGCTTGGCCAGCATTGGCCACAGCGGCGCGCCGGCCAGGGCGGCGACGAAGTAGATCAGCAGCAACAGACCGGCCTGGGTCTTGTCGAAGTGCTTGATGCGCTCGAAGAAAAAGAAGAACAGCGCGCCGGCGATGCCGGGAGCCAGACCCATCAGCAGATCGGCGACCAGCAGCTTGCGCACCGACTTGCGGCTCATCAGCCCGAAATACTGCCTCAGACCGGAGGCGTGGCGGGCGATGGGCGCCGCCGGCTCGCCGACCGACCGGGTCGCCAGCAGTACGGTCAGCGGGATCAGCACGACGACGAACCAGCCCATCGAGCGGATGCCGGCGGCGTGGTCCCCCTTGAAGGTCAGCGCGATGATCGGGGGCAGGGTGAGGACGAGGATCATACCCAACACATTGCCGGCCTGCCACCAGCCATAGACGCGAGAGCGTTCGCGATAGTCGGTGGAGAGCACCGCGCCCCAGGCGGTATGGGAGACGACCATCATCGAATAGCCGGCATAAACCACGACCAGCCAGAACCAGAGATATACCGGACCAATCCCAGGCTTGGCCATGAACAGGGCGAAGGCTCCGGCCATCACCAGGGGTGCGCCGGCGGCCAGCCAAGGCCTGAACCGTCCCCATTTCGCGCGCGTGCGATCCATCAGACCGCCGATGAAGGGGTCGAACATGATGTCGATCAAGCGAACGATCAGGAACGCCGCGCCGACGGCGCCCAGCGAAAGGCCTAGTTCGCTGACGTAGAATTCCGGCAGATAGACCACCAGGGGCAGGCCAAGCGCCGCGAGCGGAAGGCAGGGCGCGGCGAATGCCGCCAGCGACCAGGACGATCGTCGATCGGCCATTCCCTTACTCCTCCCACACGGCGGGTTCGTCCCGCCTTTTCAAAGCATCTTGACCGGAACTAGCGTCCCGAGAATTCATCCTTGGCGATCTTGGCGGCCAGTCGATCGAAGGCCGTGCCGGCGTCGCTCCAGGTCGAATAGTAGGGCGTTCGCGTGATGTCGGTTTCGTACCAGCTGTAGTCGACCGGCGTGCGTTCGCCGGACTTGGCGCGGTATTGGCCGCTGATGCGCGCGCCGCCGACACCGAAGCTGGAATAGGAAAGTCCGGGCTCTTCACCGAGCTGGCGCATGGTCGGTCGGTTGGGACGGGCGTCCTCGATGATCAGGTCGAGCTCGCCGCCGTCTGGGCCAAGCGATCCGGAGCGTCCGAGCTTCCGCTCCACAGACCGCTGCAGCTCGTTGGTCAGGTAGTCGAATTCCCGCGCATCCAGGATCTTGGTGTTCTTGGCGAGATCGGGACTGATGGTCACTCGAACCGCCGAGACTTGAGGAGCCGCCGAGGCCGGCGCAACCGAAAGCGCGGCCAGCACGGCGCCAATGGCGAGTGACTGTCTCATGGACGGATCTCCTGCACATCATCCCCCAAATGCAAACTGTGCGGCGTTCCGGAGCAAAAGGCCAGAGCGTACGAACAGGCGTTCAGGTCAGCTTTCCGTAGGCGACTTGGCGCGACGCGCGCTCCAGCTCAACACCGCCCACCCGGCCAGGGCCGCCAAAAGCGAGCCCGCTAGGACGCCAAGCTTGGTCTCGTCCTGCAGCTCGACCGAACTGAAGGCGAGGTTGTTGATGAAGAGGCTCATCGTGAAACCCACGCCGCACAGGAGCGAGACGCCGTAGAGCTGGCTCCAGCTGGCGCCGGACGGGCGGCTGGCCGCGCCGAGGCGGATCGCCAGAGCGCTGAAACCGAATACGCCCAACTGCTTGCCCAGGAAGAGGCCCGCCGTCACGCCGAGCGTTGAAGGCGCGGTGACGGCCGCGAGGCCCGTCGCGCCCAGGTCCACGCCCGCATTGGCGAAGCCGAAGATCGGCACAATGGCGTAGGCCACCCAGGGATGCAGGGCGTGTTCGAGCGTGTGGAGCGGCGAGGGCGGGGCTGCCTGGCCTGAGTGAACCTTGCCGATCGGAATGGTGAGCGCCAGGGCGACCCCGGCCAGGGTGGCATGGACGCCAGACCGCAGCAGCAGCCACCACAACACGACGCCGAGCAGCAGATAGGGCGTCAGGCGCATGACCTTCAGCCGATTGAGCGCGACGAGCAGCGCCAACACCACGCCGGCGCCGACTAGAGCCCAGAGCGTGAGCTGATCGGTATAGAAGATCGCGATTATCAGGATCGCGCCCAGGTCGTCGATGATGGCCAGGGCGGCCAGGAAGATCTTCAGCGACGGCGGGACCACGCGAGGGCCAAGAAGCGACAGAACGCCCAGAGCGAAGGCGATGTCGGTGGCGGCGGGAATTGCCCAACCGCGTAGCGTCGCTGGCGAATTGAGGTTCAGGCCGACATAGATCAGCGCCGGCGCGACCATGCCGCCGAGCGCCGCGACGCCGGGAAGCACTCGTCTCGACCAGGACGACAACTCGCCATCGATCGTCTCGCGCTTGATCTCCAGTCCGACCAATAGGAAGAACACGGCCATTAGGCCATCATTGATCCAGTGGGACAGGCTGAGGCCACCGATCTCGATATGCAGCGCGTGAAAATAGCTCACGCCGAGCGGTGAGTTGGCGATCAGCAGGGCGGCAGCGGCTGTCGCCATCAACAGAATACCGCCAGACGCCTCCGTAGCGAGAAACGCCTGGATCGCCGAGAGAGCCCGAGACCGCCTCATGACGCGGCCTTCAAAGCAAGCGGCAAGCCCGCGACGATCAGCACGGTGTCGTCGGCGATTCCGGCGAGTTCCTGGTGCAGGCGGCCGGCCTCATCGCGGAAACGACGCGCGAGGGCGTTGTCTGGCACGACGCCCCAGCCGATCTCGTTGCTGACCAGCCAGAGGCGGGCGCGACAGGCGCTGACGGCGGCGATCAGTCCAGCCCGTTCGGCCGCCAGATCGTGTTCGGCCAGCAAATGGTTGCTCAGCCACAAGGTCAGACAATCGACCACCGCGACATCGTCCTCGGCTAGATCGACGATGGCCTTGGCCAGGTTGAGCGGCGCTTCCAGGGTGCGCCAGGCATCGCCGCGGTCGGCCCGGTGACGCGCGATTCGATCCCTCATCTCGTCGTCGAAGGCTTGCCCGGTGGCGATCAGGATGGGGCGGCCAGGTGCTGCCGCTAGCTCGGCCGCCCTTTGCGCAAAGGCGCTTTTGCCGGATCGCGCGCCGCCAAGGACGAGGGTGACAGTCATGGAAGCTCCACATTGACGGTGTGCGACGCAGCATATAGGCCTTCGCTCGCGTCAGGTTCCTCGAAAGAGGATGAATAGGGAACGAGGTTTGAAACCTCGGCTGCCCCCGCAACTGTAAGCGGCGAGCTTGCGCGTCACATGCCACTGGGACCCTGGTCCTGGGAAGGCGGCGCGCCAAGCATTGACCCGTGAGCCAGGAGACCTGCCTGTCGCGGTCGTTCATCGTCCGGCCGGGGTGCGCCGAGCGAACGGGATTTCCCGCGAAACGACATGTCAGTCAGGCCGCGTCGCGGCCTCCGGCGTAGGCGTGTTCAGCGTTTGCGCCTGGAGGACGTGCACGGATCATCTTCGAGGGAATATCCATGATCCGAGCTCTTCTTTGCACTTCAGCACTTTCCACCACCTTGATCGCCGGCGCCGTCATGGCCGACGAGCAAAAGGCGCCTGAAACGGACGTGGCGGGTAGCGCCGGCGCCAACGCAGTCGCCGAACTGGTGGTCACCGCCACGCGCTCGGCGCAGCCGATCGATAAGGTCGGCGCGTCCGTCACCGTGCTGACCACCGAGACGATCAAGGCCAGCCAGGCCATCTCGGCGGTCGAGCTGCTGGCTCAGGCGCCCGGCGTCAGTTTCGTGCGCAACGGCGGACCGGGGACCACCACGAGCCTCAACATCCGCGGCGCTGAGACCCAGCACACCGTCGTGCTGATCGACGGCGTCAAGCTGAACGACCCGTCTTCGACCCAAGGCGGCTACAACGCGGGCAACCTGCTGATCGGCGATGTCTCGCGCATCGAGGTGCTGCGCGGCGCACAGTCGACCCTGTGGGGCAGCCAGGCCATCGGCGGCGTCGTCAACATCGTCACCGCTGAACCGACCCAGCCATTCGAGAGCAACGCCAGCGTCGAAGGCGGCGCGCGCGACACGGCCTATGTCCGGGCCGGCGCCGGCGGTGTGGCCGAACGCGTGACCTGGCGACTGGCCGGCAGCTACTACACCACCGACGGCTTCTCCTCGTCGACGCTGGGTACGGAAAAGGACGGCTACCAGAACACTGGCGCTTCGGGCCGCGTGCGCGTGGCGCTGACCGACACCGTCTCGGCCGAGGTCCGCTCGGTCTATTCACGCGGCAAGTACGATTTCGACGGCTTCGCCGGCGACTCCGCCGAGTTTGGCCGCACCAAGGAACTGGTGATCTACACCGGTTTGAACTTCAGCCTGCTGGACGGTCGCTGGAACAACCGCGTCGCCTATGGCTACACCGACACCGACCGCGAAAATATCAACCCTGCACGTCCGGCGGTGCCGCTGACCTTCGACGCCGCCGGTAAGAACAAGCGCTGGGAATATCAGGGCGCCTTCGCGGTGAACGACACGGTCACCGCCTCGTTCGGCGCCGAAAGCGAGCGTTCGCGCATGCGCACCCGTTCGCCGAGCGTGGCCACGCCCAACCCGGCGTTCCGCACCGGCCGCGTCGGCGTCGACAGCGTCTATGGCCAGGTGCAGGCCGAGGTCGTTCCCGGTCTGACCCTGACCGGCGGCCTGCGCTACGAGGACCACGACACCTATGGCTCGCACACCCTGGGTCAAGTCTCGGCCGCCTGGGCGCTGAACGAGGGCGCGACGGTGTTGCGGGCCAGCTTCGGTCAGGGCTTCCGCGCGCCAGGCCTGTACGAGCTCTATAGCGAGTATGGCAATCTCGACCTGAACCCGGAAGAGTTCGACAGCTGGGACGCCGGCGTCGAGCAGCGTTTCCTGGGCGGCAAGGCCAAGGTCTCGGCCACGGTGTTCAAGCGCGATGCCGACAACGAGATCCGCTACAACTCGTGCTCGTCGGCTTCGACCGATCCGCTGTGCCGTCCGGGCGGCGTGCTCCGCTTCGGCTATTACAAGAACATCCAGAAGACCGAGACCAAGGGCCTGGAACTGGTCGGTGAGTTCGCGGCGACCGATCGACTGACTTTCACCGGCAACTACACCTATACCGACGCCGAGAACGCTTCGGGCACGGCGGCGGGTAAGCAATTGACCCGCCGTCCCAAGGACATGGCCAACCTGTCGGCGAGTTATCGCTGGCCGATCGGCCTGAGCACCGCTGTCGCGGCGCGCTATGTCGGCAAGACGTTCAACAACGACGCCAACACCGTGTCGGTCAGCGAATACACGCTGGTCGACTTCCGGGCATCATATCCGATCAGCGAGACGCTCGAGGTCTACGGTCGCGTCGAGAACGCCTTCGACGAGGACTATCAGACCATCCTGAACTACGGGACGCCCGGTCGCGGCGCCTTCCTGGGCCTGCGGGCCAAGTTCTAGGAGCCGAGATGGCGTCGATGTTTCCCGTCGGCGCTTATCGACACGGCGGTCGCCTTCGCGAGGCGGCCGCCGCGTTTCCCCATGCGCCTACGCCCTGGCTGGACCTGTCGACCGGTATCAATCCACGGCCCTGGCGCGGCGCGCGGGCGGACTGGGCCGACCTGGCCCGGTTGCCGGATCCGGCAGCGATCTCAGATCTTGAGGCCGCCGCTGCGGCGGCGATGGCCGTGGCCGATCCGCGTCGCGTCCTGGCCACCGCCGGGGCGGAGGCGGGGCTGCGCCTGCTGCCGGCGGTGATCGCCGCTCCAGAGGTGGCCATCGTTTCGCCGACCTATACGGGCCACGACACGGCCTGGCGGCTCGCGGGGCGGGCAGTCGCGGCAGTTGAGGGTGATCGTGAGACCTCGGCGGGCGTGCTGGTCGTGGTCAATCCGAACAATCCGGACGGTCGGCGGCTGGATCGCCTCGCCGTGCTTGACCTTGCCGCAAGACGCTCGGTGCGCAGGCTGTGGACCGTGATCGATGAGTCCTTTGTCGAGACCGCGCCGGAGCTCAGTGTGGCTGGCGATGACATCGAGCGCCTCGTGGTGCTGCGCTCCTTCGGCAAGTTCTATGGTCTGCCCGGCGTACGTCTCGGCTTCGTCATCGCCGATCCGACCGTCATCGGCAGGCTTCGAGCCTTGCAGGGCGACTGGCCGGTCTCGGCCGACGCCGTCGCCATCGGCTTGGCGGCCTATCCGGACGAGACCTGGAGAGCATCCACTTTGGAGCGGCTGAGCCAAGACGCTCAGGCGTTGGATCATCTGCTTGAGGGGCACGGTTTGTCCGTCATCGGCGGGACCGGACTTTTTCGACTGGTCAAGACCGACCGCGCCTTCGCGGTGTTCGACGGGCTATGCGCTCAGGGCGTGCTGACGCGCCCGTTTGAGGATGCCTCGGATCGCTTGCGCTTTGGCGTGCCCGACAGCGTCGGCCTGGCGCGTCTCGCCGCGGCCCTGGAGGCTTCGAGGCCATGACCCCTGATCGACGCACGATGATGGCCGGCGCACTTTCGCTCAGTTTCGCTGGCGCCGCCAAGCCGCCGGCGCGCCGCGTGGCCTCGCTGAACGCCTGCCTCGACGCCATGGTGGTGCACCTGGCCGACCGCTCGCAGATCGCCGCGCTCAGCCACTATGGCCGCGAAGACCATTCCTCGACCGTCGCCGCGATGGCGAAGACCTTGCCGTTCACCTGGGAAAGCGCCGAGGAGATCATTACGCTGGAGCCCGACCTAGTGCTGGCCAGCAAGCATTCGGCGCTGGCCACCCGAAACGCGCTCAAGCGTCTGCATGTGCCAGTCGAGCGCTTTGCGGTACCCAAGTCCGTCGAGGAAAGCCTGGGCCAGGTCACACGTGTGGCGCGCCTGCTCGGCCATCCCGGACGGGGCAGGGCGCTGGTCGACCGCATTCAGGCCGCCATCGCCGCCTCGGCGCCGAACGCCGGCGCTCGACCGCTGCGGGCGCTGATCTATCAACCCAACGGCTTCGCGGCAGGACCGGGCACGCTGGTCGATGAAATGATGGAGCACGCCGGCTTCGACAATGTCGCTCGACGCTACGGCCTGAAGAGCTGGGGGAACGTCCCGCTCGAACGTCTTCTGGCCGATCCGCCCGAGGCGCTGCTGGTCGGCGAACCGGCTCGAGGCGCGAGAAGCTGGGCCGATCGCGTCATGACCCATCCCGCGCTCAAGAGCCTGTCGGGGCGAATGAAGATGGCGAGACTGCCCGAGAAGTATCTCTATTGCGGCGGTCCCGTCCTGATCGAAACCGCGCGAGTGCTGACCAAGGCGCGTCGAGAACTCCGGGGAGAAGCGGCTTGAAGACGGTTCCAAGGCCTCTGATCTTCGGAAGCTTGATCCTGCTCCTGTGCGTACTGTCCGTGGCCAGCCTGAGCGCGGGTCGGGTCTGGGTGCCCTGGAGCGCTTGGCTTTCGGCGGGACAGGATCCGCGCTGGGCCATCATCTTCGGCCTTCGCCTGCCGCGAACCGTGCTGGCGATCCTGGTCGGCGGGGCGTTGGGCCTGACGGGCGCGGTGATGCAGGGCTATACGCGCAACCCGCTGGCAGACCCCAGCGTGCTGGGCGTATCGCCGGCCGCTGCGTTGGGCGCGGTGCTGACGCTTTATTTCGGCGCGGCTGGCGAAGCGTCCTGGGTCCTGCCGATAGGAGCCATGATCGGCGCGGCGATCGGGGTGGCCGTCCTGTTCGGCCTGGCCGGCGCGACCTCCAGCGTCACCACCTTCGTGCTCGCCGGCATGATCATCCAGACGATGTGCTCGGCTGGAATTTCCCTGGCCCTGAACCTCGCGCCAAACCCGTGGGCGGTGAACGAGATCGTCAATTGGCTGATGGGGTCTCTCGCCGATCGCAGCGTGGAGGAGGTGCAACTGGCGCTGCCTGGCATCGCCTTGGGCGTGGCGATCCTGCTGACCACCGGCCGGGCGCTCGACGCCCTGACCCTCGGCGAGGCGGGAGCCGCCTCGCTGGGGATCAACCTTGGCCGGATGCGGCTCTTGATGACCGTTGGCGTCGCGTTGACCGTCGGATCCAGCGTCGCGGTCAGCGGCGTGATCGCGTTCATCGGCCTGGTCACTCCGCACCTGATGAGGCCCCTGGTCGGCTCGCGGCCCGGCGCGCTGCTGATTCCCTCGTTCCTGGCGGGTTCCGCCCTGACCTTGGCGGCCGACATGCTGGTTCGAATGACGCCGGCCGCTACCGAGGTGCGGCTGGGCGTCGCCATGGCGGCGCTGGGCGGTCCGTTCTTCCTGACCTTGCTGATTTCCATGCGCCGGAGGCTGGCATGATGACCTCCCATTCCGGCCTGTCGACGCGAGACCTGTACGTCAGATTGGGCGAGCGCGCTGTGCTCGATGGCGTTTCGCTGGACTTCCAGCCAGGCGCGGTGACCGCCATCGTCGGCCCCAATGGCGCTGGCAAGTCGACATTTCTCAGCTGTCTCGCCGGCTTGCGGAGGCCGGATGTGGGCCTCGTCAATCTGGACGGCGCGCCCTTGGCGGCGCTGACGTCAAAGGCGCGGGCGAAAAGAATCGCGTTCCTGCCGCAATCGCCGGAAATCAATTGGGCCGTGGACGTCAGGACCTTCGTCGGTCTCGGGCGCATCCCGCACCAAGGCGCCTTCGGTCTTGGTCGTGAGGACGAAGCCGCCGTTGAGGAAGCCATCGCCGTGACCGGCTTGGGCGCTCTCGGCGAGCGCGTTGTGACGACGCTGTCTGGCGGTGAGCGTGCGCGGGCTCTGATCGCTCGCGCCTTGTCGAGTTGGACCGATTGGGTGCTGGCCGACGAACCTTTGACCGGGTTGGACATCGGCCACGCCCTCGACACGGTCGATCTCTTCCGCAGCCTGGCGCGCGATCAGAAGAAGGGCGTCGTCGTGACCCTGCACGATCTGCCGCTGGCGGCGCGCGCCGCCGACCGGGTCATCGTCCTGAGCGAGGGCAAGGTGTTGGCCGATGGGGCACCGCTCGACGCGCTCAGGCCGGAAGTGCTGATGAGCGCCTATGGCGTGGACGCTCGGATGATCGCGGGCGCTACCGGTCCGATCCTGGATGTGGTTAGCCGTGCCAGCTGATCCCTGGCTAGTCCTGGCGGCGGCGGCGACCGAGGCCGTCGTGGGATACCCGGATCGGCTTCACCGGACCTTGCCGCATCCCGTGACTTGGGTCGGTGCTCTGATTAGATGGTGTGACAGGCGTCTGAATCGGGAGAAGGACACGCCGATCGTCAGGCGTGTCCTGGGCGTGCTCAGTCTGATCGGGGTCATGGCCGTCGCTTATGGGGCCGGGCGGCTGCCCAGCTTGGCTCCGGGCAAGATCACCATGGGCCTCGTGGTGACTCTAGGCACCCTGGGCCTAGCCCAACGCAGCCTGTTGGATCATGTTTCCGAAGTGGCCAAGCCCTTGATGGCGGGCGACCTACTAGGCGCGCGCGGGGCTGTCGGCGCGATCGTCGGGCGGGACGTGGCCGATCTAGACGAGAGCGGGGTGGCGTCGGCGGCTTTGGAAAGTCTGGCGGAAAGCTTCAACGACGGCGTCGTGGCGCCGGTGTTCTGGTTTCTGGTCGGCGGCTTGCCGGGCCTCTTCGTCTACAAGGCGGTCAACACCGCCGACAGCCTGATCGGCCACCGCGAGCCGCGCTGGCGGGAATTTGGCTGGGCTTCGGCTCGGATGGATGACCTGATGAACCTGCTGCCGGCCCGGATCGCAGGCGGCTTGATTGCCTTGGCTGGAGGCGGCGGCTGGCGGGTCATGATCCGTGACGCGCGCAAGCACGCTTCGCCTAATTCCGGCTGGCCGGAGGCGGCCATGGCGGGAGCCCTGAAGGTGCAACTGGGTGGGCCGGTCGCCTACGACGGTGTCGTCACGCCACGCGCCACGTTCGGTGATGGGCCAGAGCCGAGCGCCGTCGACCTGCGGCGCGGACTCAAGGTCTACGTGGCGGCCTGCGGCCTGCTCTGGCTGTTGCTGGCGGCGGGAGGACTGGCATGGCCGCGTTGATGATCCAGGGCTGCGGGTCCGACGTCGGCAAGTCCGTGCTGGTCGCGGGACTTTGCCGGGTGTTCGCCAATCGCGGTCTGCGCGTGCGTCCGTTCAAGCCGCAGAACATGTCCAACAACGCCGCTGTCACGGCGGATGGCGGCGAGATCGGCCGAGCGCAGGCCTTGCAGGCGCTGGCCTGTCGTACGCCGCTGACGGTCGACATGAACCCCGTCCTGCTCAAGCCCCAGAGCGACGTCGGCGCGCAGCTGGTCGTGCTGGGCAGGATGGCCGGAACCTGGAAGGCGCGTGGCTATCAGGAGCGCAAGGGCCAACTGCTGGACACGGTTCTGGCCAGCTTCCGCAAGCTCGAGGCCGAGGCCGACCTGGTCATCGTCGAAGGGGCGGGCAGCCCGGCCGAGATCAATCTGCGCGCCGGCGACATCGCCAATATGGGCTTCGCGCGGGCCGCGAACGTACCGGTGGTGCTGGTGGGCGACATAGACCGGGGCCATGTCATCGCCGCTCTGGTCGGAACCCATGCGGTGCTCGATGCAGAGGACTGCGCGATGATCCGGGGCTTCCTGATCAACAAGTTTCGGGGTGATCCGTCGCTGTTCCATGACGGTAGGGCGGAGATCGTGCGGCGCACCGGCTGGGCCGATCTCGGCATGGCGCCTTGGCTGGCCGCGGCGCGATCGTTGCCGGCGGAGGATGCGGTCGTCTTGGATCGCCAGGCGTCCGGAACGCGCCGCCGCTTGCGGATCGTCGCGCCGATGCTGTCGCGGATCGCCAATTTCGACGATTTTGACGCACTACGGGTGGAGCCCGAGGTGGATTTCGCCTTCGTGCCGCCGGGCCAGCCGCTGCCTGGCGACGCCGACCTCGTCATCCTGCCCGGAACCAAGGCCACCTTGGCCGACCTGGCGTTCTTCCGGGCGCAAGGCTGGGACATCGACCTAGCCGCCCATGTTCGTCGTGGCGGGCGGGTGCTGGGCGTCTGCGGCGGCTATCAGATGTTGGGGGGCACCTTGAGCGATCCCGAGGGCGTCGAGGGGCCGCCTGAAACGGCGCCGGGGCTGGGCCTGCTGGACGTCGATACGGTCCTGACCGGCGACAAGGTCCTGCGACCGGTCCAAGGGCGACTGGCGACCTTGGACGGCCACTTCGAAGGTTATGAAATGCACGTCGGCCGAACGACGAGCAGCTACGCCCCAATGCTGGTCCTGAGCGATGGCGGGGCCGACGGCGCGATATCGGCCAACGGCAAGATCATGGGCTGCTACGTCCATGGCCTGTTCAATCAGGGCTCGGCGCGCCAGGCGTTCCTGGACTCCTTGGGCGCCGGCTCGGACGGCTTGGACCAGAGCCTTCGCGTCGACCGCGCCCTGGATGAGATCGCCGCCGCCCTGGAGCATGCCTTCGACATCGAAGCGCTCGCGGCGCTTTCAGGTTTGGAGCCAAGACCATGAAACTCCCGCCGATCACTCCCATCGACGAGAATCAGGTTCCGGTCTTCCGCGCCTTGATCGACGGCAAGGCCAAGCCTTTGGGCGCGCTTGGCCGCATCGAGGGCCTGGCGATCCAGTTGGCGTTGATCGCTGGCCATGCCTCGCCTCGCGCGGATCGCGCGCTGCTGCTGGTCTTCGCAGGCGACCACGGCCTGACCAGAGCCAGTGTGTCCAGCTATCCCGCCGCCGTGACCCAGGCGATGGTCGCGACCTTCCTGGCCGGCAAGGCCAGCGCCAACGCTTTCGCCCAGGCCGTCAGTGCGGATCTTCGTGTGGTGGACGCCGGCGTCGACGGTGATCTGGCCGCCCATCCTCGTCTGGTCTCGGCGAAGGTGCGACGTGGAACCCGCAACGCCGCCGAAGAGGCCGCGCTGACCGCGGACGAGGTCGTTCAGGCCCTCGAGACGGGAGCCGGCATCGCCGCGAGCGCCATCGCAGAAGGCTACGACGCGCTGCTGTTTGGCGAGATGGGCATCGGCAACACCGCCTCGGCCAGCCTGATCATGCACCGGCTGGCGCCGGCCGCCCTCGACGACTGCCTGGGATCCGGGGCGGGACAGGACGCCGAAGGTCTGGCGCGCAAGCGACGAGCCTTGGCGCGTGCGGCCGAACGATCCGACGCCAGCGCGCCGCTCGACGTGCTGCGTGAATTCGGGGGGCTGGAGATCGCCATGATGACCGGCGCGGTGCTTGGCGCGGCGGCGGCGCGGCGGCCGGTGCTCATCGACGGCTTCATCGGTTCGGCCGCGGCCCTGGCGGCGATCCGGATCGCCCCGGCGGCGCGAGACTATTGCGTGTTCGCCCACTGTTCGGCCGAGAACGGCCATCGCCGCATGCTCGTCGCTCTCGACGTCGACCCGCTGCTGCAACTGGACATGCGGTTGGGGGAGGGGACGGGCGCGCTGCTGGCGCTGCCGATGGTCCGAGCCGCCGCGCGGCTGCTGACCGATGTCGCCAGCCTGGACGACGTGATGGCCGGGCGACTCTGATCTTGCGCGCCTGGCTTGTCCTGCAGATCAAGCTCTTCGCTTGCGCGCTGCAATTCCTGACGCGCATCCCCGTGCCGTCGATCCCGGGCTTCCAGAGCGACTGGATAACCCGCGCGGCGCGCTACTTCCCGCTGGTCGGCCAGATCGTCGGCGGCATGTCGGCATCGGTCCTGATGTTGGCCGGACAGGTCTGGAGCGGCTCCATTTCCGCGGCCCTGGCGATCCTGGTCGGGATCGCTCTGACGGGAGCGTTCCACGAGGATGGGCTGGCCGATACGGCCGACGGGCTGGGCGGCGGACAGACGCCGGCGCGGCGGCTGGAGATCATGAAGGACAGCCGGGTCGGGACCTACGGCGTCGTGGCTCTTGTTCTGGCCCTGGCCTTGAAGGTCCTCACCCTGAGCGACCTGCCGACCACCAAGGCGGCCTTGGCGCTGCTGGCGGCGCACGGAGCGGCGCGTGCGGCGGCGGTCGTGGCCATGCGACTGACACCGTATGCCGTGCTGGGCGAGGCGGGAAAGTGGAAGCCCGCGCCGATCGGCGTGCGATGGGGCGAGGTCGTCTGCGCTCTGGCGATCGCGACCTGGCCGCTCGTTTTGCTGCCCCCGCTCGCGATCCTGGCCGGGCTGTTGGGCGGCGCGGCGCCCGCCATGCTGCTCTGCCTGATCTCCAAGCGACTGATCGGCGGCCATACGGGCGACGTACTTGGCGGGATCGAGCAGGTTTTCGAGGTCGGCTTCCTACTGGGCGTCGGGGCGGTCCTGGCATGAGGTTGCTGGTGGCTCCCGCGCGCCACGTCGAGCGGTTGCTGGCCGTGCACCGGGTCGACCTGATCGTCAGCCTCATCTCGCCCGACGCCGAAGCGTTGGCGGCTTGCTCCGCAGGGCCGCTTGTCCACACCCTTCGCTTCAACGACACCGCTGAACCGCGAGACGGCTTGGTCATGCCATCACGTCGCGACGTGGAGGCGCTGTTGGAGCTGAGCAAGCAGGCGGAGACGCTGCTCCTTCATTGTCACGCGGGCGTCAGCCGATCGACGGCGGCGGCCTATATCCTAGCTTGCCGTCGTGAGGGATCTGGCGCCGAGGCGAGGCTGGCCGGGCAGTTGAGGGCGATGTCGCCGAGCGCCACGCCAAACCCTCGAATGGTCGCGCTGGCCGACGACCTGCTGGGGCGTAAAGGCAGAATGATCGAGGCGATCGGATCCATCGGGCGCGGCGAGGACGCCTATGAGGGGAGCATCCTGGACTGGCGGCTCTGACCGTTCGCAGCGGTCAACCGCAACGGCGAGGTTGCTTGAGCGTTGTTGCCTGAACCTTCAACGGAGTTCACCCATGGCCAGCCGACCGACTTGGCAGGGACATTTGCGTCTCTCGCTCGTGACCTGTCCGGTGGCGCTCTACACCGCCACCCAGACCAGCGGCGAGGTGCACTTCAATCTGCTGCACAAGGACACCCACAACCGCGTGCGGATGATCCCGACCGACCCCGACATCGGCCCGGTCGAGCGCGCCGATCTGGTCAAGGGCTACGAGTACGAGAAGGACAAGTACATCGTGCTGAGCCAGGACGAGATCGACGAGGTTCGGCTGGAAAGCACCCGAACCATCGATATCGAGCGGTTCGTGGAAGCCGACGGTATTGATCGGCTCTACTGGGACAATCCGTATTTCCTGGTTCCCGATGGCAAGCTGGCCCTGGAGGCCTTCACCGTCATTCGCGAGGCCATGAGCAAGACCGGCCAACTGGCATTGGGCCGCGTCGTGATGCATCAGCGGGAGCGTTTGCTGGCCATCGAGCCGCGCGACAACGGCATGGTCGCCTGGTCGCTGCGGTCGCACCAGGAGGTGCGCGACGCCGCAGACTTCTTTGACGACATTCCCGACAAGCGCCCTGATGCGCAAATGATCGCTATCGCCGAGAAGATCATCGAGCAGCAGCAGGGCCCGTTCGATCCCAGCCAGTTCAATGACCGCTACGAGGACGCGCTTCGCGCGCTGATTAAGGAAAAGCAGAAGGGCAAGGGGCGGCAGGTCACGGTGACCGAGCCCGAGGACACCAACGTCATCGACTTGATGGAAGCGCTGCGCAACAGCCTCGGCAAGGGCGGCGCGACCAAGCCCGCCGCCAAGGCCGCGCCTGCAAAGAAGTCCGCCGCGAAGGCGAAAAGTCCCGCCACCAAGAAGAAGTCGGCCTAGGTCGAGCGGGCCAGCCGCTTGATTGCGGCGGCCAGATCGCGCTCGCCGTCGCAATAATCCTCCCAGGCCGCCAGATCTTTCACGAGGGCGGGCGCGGTGCGCAGCGTAAACCGCATGGGGTCCAGCCCTTTGCGAACCTGCGTCCAGGTGATCGGCATGGAGACTGGAGCGCCCGGCCGGGCGCGAGGCGACAGCGGCGCGACAGCGGTGCTCATGCGGTCGTTGCGCAGGTAATCCAGGAAGATTCTGCCGCCGCGATCCTTCTTGGCCATGCTGATCAGATACAGATCGGGATTGTCGGCAGCCATCTGGGCGCAGATCTCGCGGGCGAAGGCCTTGGCGGTCGGCCAGTCCGGGCCCGCGCCCTTGGCGCGCTTCAACGGCGTGACGACGTGCAGGCCCTTGCCGCCCGTCGTCTTGCAGAAGGATACCAGCCCCAGTTCCTCCAGCCGATCACGGATCTCCCGCGCGCCGTCGATCACCTGTTCGAAGGCGACGTCGGGCGCGGGATCGAGGTCGAACACCAGGCGCCCGGGCGTGTCGGGGGCGTCCGGTTGGCAATTCCAGGGGTGGAGTTCGACGGCCGACACCTGGGCCAGGGCGGCCAGCGCCTCGATCCGATCCACCTGCAAATAGGGCTTGTGGTCCCCGCTGACCGTCACCTCGTCGATCAGAGACGACTGGCCCTTCATGGCGTGACGCTGAAAGAACCGCTCGCCGTCCAGACCGTCCGGGGTGCGGATGATCGAGCAGGGGCGCCCTTTGAGATGGCGCATCATCCAGGGGCCGACCGCTTCGAAATATTGCGCGAGGTCGAGCTTAGTCACCGGTTGACCGTCGCCGCCATCCGGCCAGAGCGGCTTGTCGGGGCTGGACAGGGTGACGCCCATCACGACGGCGGCGGCCTTCTTGCCCCCCGTGGCGGCGGGCCGCGCCAGGACGGCGTCCTCGACCGGCGTCGGCGCCTCGGCTTCCACCTCATTGGCGGGCTTGTCGTCGCGAAGACCTTTGAAAGCGGCCTGGCGAATGTTGCCGTCGCCGGTGAAGCCGGCATATTCGATTTCGGCGACCAGTTCAGGCTTCACCCAGTGAATGTCCCTGGATCCGCGCGGCGCCGTTGGGCCTTTGAAGGGAGACTTCGATGTCTCCAGCGCCTTGAGCCTTGGCAGCAGCTTGGCGACCTTGTCGCGCCCAAAGCCGGTGCCGATCCGTCCGACATGAGCCAGCTCGCCGTCGCGATAAACGCCGGCGATCAGGGAGCGGAAGGCCTCGCCCGTGGTGGTCCAGCCGCCGATGACCACCTCGTGGCCCGCTCGGCACTTGGCCTTGGTCCAGGTCTCGCCCTTGCCCGATCGGTAAGGCGCCGAAAGCTGTTTGGAAACGATGCCCTCCAGCGACATCTTGCAAGCCGACCCCAGCACAGCGTCGCCGCTGCTGGTGAAGTGCTCCACATAGCGCAAGCGATCGGCGGGTTCGCCCAGGAGGCTCTTCAATCGGCTCTTGCGCTTGCTGAGTGGAAGGCCCCGCAAGTCTTCCCCGTCCGAGAACAACAGGTCGAAGGCGAAGAAGATCAGGTTGTCGCTATCGCCGTCGGAAAGCGCGGCCTGCAGACCCGCGAACGATGGCGAACCGTGGTCGTCCAAGGCGACGATCTCGCCGTCGATCACTCCGTCCGGCAAATTGTTCGCGGACCTGGCTATGGCGGCGAAGCGATCGGTCCAGTCCAGGCCTGTCCGGGTGCGCAGCGCGACCTTGCCGCCTTCGATGCGCATCTGCATCCGATAGCCGTCGAATTTGATCTCGTGGGCCCAGCCCGCGCCCTTGGGTGGACGATCGACCAGCTTGCAGAGCTGCGGCGGCAAGAAATCGGGCATCGCCTCGACCTTGGCGGCGGGTTTGGCGCGCTTGGATTTCGGCGCTGCCGCGCGTTCGGCCACGGCCTCCGCGCTGGCCTCTGGCGATGAACCCTTGCTGTTCCAGACAGCCTTGGGGCTCTGCGTCTTGGAGACCATGAAAGGCGTCGGCGCCTTGCCGGTTCCTGCGGCGATCTCGTCCATCGTCCGTCCGGAAGCGATCGAGAAGGCGGTTTCATCCAGAAAGGCTTTGTCGCCTTCATGGACATAATCGTCCTTGTGCTTGATCAAAAGCCAGTTGGATCGCTTCCCGCCGTTGCGATCGTTCTTCAGCCGGACCATAGCCCAGCCGCCCTTCATCCGCTCGCCGGCGAAGACGATCTTCAGTTCGCCCCGCTTGAGGCCGGCGTCGATGTCGAACCCAGGCTCCGGCGCCCACCAGCCGCGATCCCACAGCATGACTGTGCCGCCGCCGTATTGCCCCTTTGGGATCGTGCCTTCGAAATCGCCGTAGTCCAGCGGATGGTCCTCGACCTCGACGGCCAGGCGTCTGTCGTGAGGATCGCGCGAAGGCCCGCGCGTCACCGCCCAGGAGAGGAAGACACCCTGGTGCTCAAGGCGCAGATCGTAATGAAGACGGGTGGCGGCGTGCTTCTGGATAACGAAGCGCGCGCGGTCCCCAGCGGCGATCTCGACTTCGCCGCTGGGCTCTTCGGTGACGCCGAAGTCGCGCTTGGCCTTGTAGGTCTCAAGGCTCCGTCGGGCCATGTGGAGTGCTCCTAGGACAAGTCTTCGTCTTCGGAGCCGTCCTTGTCCTGCTCCAGGGCGATAATCTCGTCGTCTTCCAGGTCTTCGCCGATCAGGGCGTCGTCATCGTCGGCGTCGCCTTCCGCCGAAGTGAGGTCGATCACCTGCGGCAACTCCTCAAAGGTGCGCATCTCGCCGCGACTGACACGACCGCCGCCATCGAGGTTCTGGTTGTCTTCGTCGAAGACCTCGGACTGGTCCTGGTCGTCGCGGTCGCTCTCGATATCGGTGGCCATTGGCAATCTCCTTGATGGCAAGGGAATACCGCGCGACCGCGTCGGGTTCCCGCCTCGTCAGGGTTTGACGGGGAAGGGCGGGGCAGGCTGCGAACCGGCCTGCGGCAGGCTGCTGATCGGCACGCCCGGCAGCATAGGCTCACCCGTCCATTCCCAGTGCCAGGGCTCGAAGGCGTAGTTCACGAAACCGAACCGTCCGGCGTTGGCGACCATCCAGCGAAACAAGGGCGAACGTGCCATCGCGCGCCGATTTTCGTCGGCGGAGGAGTCGGGGCCGAACCCCGGGGCGGCTTCGATATAGAGATCCATCGCCAGTCCCGTGCGGTGCGCAGAACAGATCGTCCGAACCAAGCCTTGGCAGTTGTTGTCGCGCGCGCAGCGGGCTGCGTCCGCCGCCGGATCGCGAAAGCCCGAGAACAGGGTCAAGGCCTCGGGGCGTCGGACGACGCCTGCCGATCGAGCCTCCATGACCATCCTTCTATAGGCGTCCAATGCGCCTGGGCGGAGCTGAATGACCTTGCCGCCATAGCTCTCCTCGGGACGCGCCGTCGCCAACGAAGAGATCGGCGGGGCGTCGGGACAGACGCCCTTGGCGTTGACCCGCACGAAGGGACGCGCCAAGTGCCAGCCGGTGACCATGGGCTGGAAGGTTCCCGGATCGAGCACGCCCGTTGGTCGTAGGCCATGCCCGCCTTGCCAGCGCGCCAGCATGGCGGCGAAGCGATGGCTGGACGGCGCACAGGTCGTGCCGATCTCGGCGGCGACGCGCGGCGCGTAGATCTCCCAACCGACTTCCGGACGACCGAACGGCGACCAGGCGGCTGTTGTCAGAGAGGCTGCGTTGACCTCCGCCGCGCCGGCGGGCGCGTCGCCACCGCTGCAGTCCTCGGCGACGGCGACCGTCGGCGTCGAACTCGGCGGATCTATCGAGGGAATGTGAGTCGTCGCCATCTCGGCCGGCCTCCATGGCGGCGGCTCAGGCGCTTGTGATGGTCGCGTCGTGGATGCGCTGGGCCACATGACCCAGGCGACGAAGGCTGCCGTCGCCAAGGCCAGCACGCCGAAAATCCAGGCCAGACGCCGCAGCAGCTTCAATCGGTTCTCCCCGCGAGGCTTGGAACTTCGCCATGGCTGAAGGCTTCAGACCCACGAGTCGTTCCGTCTGGAGTTGCAACATGATCCTGAACACGCGCACTGTCGCCGCCCTGTTTGGCTCGACCTTTCTCATGGCGGCGTGCTCGGATTCCGCGCCGGACCCTCAGCCGAAACCCGCGCCCGCGCCTGCCCCGGCGCAAACCAGCCAAGCCGCGCCGCCCGTAGTCGATGCGCCGCCGGCGGTGATCGTGGCGTCGAAGTCGGCCCAGGCCCAGGCGATCGACGCCGTTGCGTTCGATCCAGCGATCATCGATGTCGAGGCCAAGAAGCCCGCGCTGATCAAGGCCCAGGTCCTGCTGGGCCGCGCGCACCTGTCGCCGGGCGTCATCGACGGCCGCGAGGGAACCAACCTGTCCCTGGCCATCGCCGCCTTCCAGGCCAGGCAAGGGCTGCCGGTCGACGGCAAGCTGCAGCCGGCGGTGTGGGACGCCTTGGTCGCCGCCGATGGCGCGGCGGTCATGACGGACTATGTGATCACCGCCGAAGACGTAGCCGGCCCCTTCACGCCGGACATCCCGAAGGATGACTATGAGGCGATGGCCAAGCTGCCGGCGCTCTCATACGGCAGTCTGGCCGAAGCCCTGGCCGAGCGTTTCCACATGGACGAGGCCCTGCTGCGAGCCCTCAACCCAAACATCGACACGGCCGTCGCCGGGACATCCGTCGTGGTCGCGGCGGTCGGTCCCGACAAACTGGCCGGCAAGGTGGCGCGCATCGAGATCGACAAGGCCAAGGGGCAGGTGAGGGTCTTCGACGACAAGGCTGTCCAGCTGGCGGTCTATCCCGCCACGGTCGGCAGCACAGAGCGTCCGGCGCCGGTTGGCGAATGGGCCGTCAACACGGTCGCGCCGAAGCCGACCTATACCTACGACCCCTCGCGCCTGACCTTCGGCAAGCCCAAGGGCAAGCTGACAATCCAGCCGGGCCCCAACAACCCCGTCGGTTCAACCTGGATCGACCTGACCAAGGACACCTACGGCATCCACGGCACGCCGGACCCGAAGCTGGTCAACAAACGCGCTTCCCACGGCTGCGTGCGGCTGACCAACTGGGACGCCGCCCAGCTTGGCGCGGCGGTGCAGAAGGGCGCCAAGGTGGTGTTCCTGGGAGCAGAATCTTCGAAGGCCGCCGATTAGCGCCGCAGCGCAACAATCGAGGGAACCTTCGGCGTGCGGCTTGGTTTGAATTGCCAACGGGCGGACTGAGCCGCGCCGCCTTCCAGGATCATCGCCGATGCGTATCGCCCAAGTGCCGCCGCTGTATGAAGCTGTTCCCCCGCGCTTCTACGGCGGCACTGAAAGGGTCGTGTCACACCTTACTGACGCGCTCGTCGACCTGGGTCATGATGTGACCCTGTTCGCCAGCGCCGACGCCCAGACCAAGGCCGAGCTGGTCGTGGTTCGGGACCAGGCCATCCGGCTGGATCCGGCGCCGCTGAAGTCGGATCTGGCCGCGCACATGGCGATGCTATGCGAGGTTCGGGCCCAGGCTCACCGGTTCGATGTCATCCACTTCCACACCGACATGATCCAGTTCCCGCTGTTCGAGGACATGGCGGCCAAGACGCTGACCACGCTGCACGGCCGCCTCGACCTGAAGGATCTGCCAGGCGTCTACAGCCGCTTTACGCGCTTTGGCCTGGTGTCGATCTCCGACGACCAGCGCAAGCCATTGCCGTTCGCCAACTGGAGCGGCACCGTGCTGCACGGCATGCGCGCCGACATCTATGATTTCCATCCGCAGTCTGAAGGTTATCTGGCCTTCCTCGGCCGTATTTCGCCCGAGAAGGGCCCCGACCGGGCGATCGCCATCGCCAAGCGGCTCGGGCGCAAGCTGAAGATCGCCGCCAAGGTCGATCACGCTGACCTCGCCTATTTCCATACTGTGATCGAGCCGATGCTCTCTGATCCTCTGATCGAATTCGTCGGTGAGATCGGCGACGGCGAGAAGTCGGCCTTCCTTGGCGGCGCCGACGCCCTGCTGTTCCCGATCGCCTGGCCCGAGCCCTTCGGCCTGGTGATGATCGAGGCCATGGCCTGCGGCACGCCTGTGATCGCCTATGACTGCGGTTCGGTGCCCGAAGTGATCGAGGACGGCGTCACTGGCTTTATCGTCAAGGGCGAGGACGAGGCGGTTGAAGCTCTGCGGCGCGTGCCGTCGCTGAGCCGGCGCGTGGTGCGCGAGCGCTTCGAACTGCGCTTCTCGGCCACCGCTATGGCTCGTCGCTATCTGAATTTGTACGAAAACCTTGGTGAAGCGTCGCATGGCTCGAACCTGACTCTGGTCCACAGCGCTTGAGCTGCAAGGCCCACAAGAAAGGCCGCACATGGATGACATGACGCCCGGCCCTGTGGGGGCGGCGGAACAGGGCGAGACCGGTGAGCCTCGCGTTCCTTATCGGCTGTTCGCCCTCAAGGATCGCGACACCTTCCTGGTCGCCGACGCGTTCGGCGATATCCTGGGGGCGGCGGACGGCCTCTTCCACCATGACACGCGCCTGTTATCCAAGCTGCGGCTGTTGATCGGCGGACGCGCACCGGCGCTCCTGAGCGCGGCGGTGTCGCAGGACAACGTCTTCTTCAACTCTCACTCAACGAACCAGGCCTTGCCGCTGCTTGGCGCGGGCGCTGCGCCGCATGGCGCGATCCATATCGAGCGAAAGCGCTTCCTGTGGGACCAGCGGTTCTATGAGCGGCTGACCTTCGTGAACTACAGCCGCGACATGGTTATCCTGCCTGTCAGCCTGGAGTTCGCCGCCGACTTCCACGACATGTTCGAGGTGCGAGGCTCCAAGCGACCCGCGCGCGGTCGCTCGCTGGCGCCGACCACAAACGGGCGCAGCGTCACCTTCAGCTACGAAGGCCTCGACGCGGTGACCCGCAAGAGCGTCGTCGCCTTCTCCGAACCGCCCGGGCGCCTGACCTCGTCGCGCGCCGACTTCATGTTCGTGCTGACGCCCGACGACCGTTTCGAGCTCTATGTCGAGGTCGGCCCGGAAGAGGACCACCCGCCGACACGTCAACGCTGGCGCGCCGCGGCGGCGCGCGGCCGGATGAGCATGCGAAACCGCACACGACGTGGGGCGCGACTGCATAGTTCCGGCCGTCTGTTCAACGAATGGCTCGACAAGTCGCGGGCCGATCTGGCGCTGTTGACGACAGAACTCGACACCGGCCCCTATCCCTATGCCGGCATCCCATGGTTCTCGACGCCGTTCGGGCGTGACGCCATCATCACCGCCTGGCAGGTGCTGTGGATCGAGCCGAGCCTGGCCAAGGGCGTCCTGAACTATCTGGCCGAGAACCAGGCGGTCGAGGTTTCGGCCTTCCGTGACAGCGCGCCCGGCAAGATCATGCACGAGACCCGCAAGGGCGAGATGACCGCGCTCGGCGAGCTGCCGTTCGGTCGCTATTACGGCGGGGTCGACACCACGCCGCTGTTCGTCGGCCTGGCCTGCGCCTATGCCGCGCGCACTGGCGACATGGCCTTCATCGAGACGCTGTGGACCTCGCTGGTCGGCGCCATCGGCTGGATCGAGCATTTCGGCGACAGCGATGGCGACGGCCTCATCGATTATGCACGCGGCGCCGATACGGGCCTTTCAAACCAGAACTGGAAGGACAGCGAAGACAGCGTCTTCCACGCCGATGGCCGGTTCCCCGATGGCCCGATCGCCGTGGTTGAGGTGCAGGGCTACGCCTTCGCGGCCTTCAATGGCATGGCCGACCTGGCGCGGCGTCGTGGCGCTGTCGAGCAGGCCGAGCGCTGGAGCGCTCGGGCCGAAACGCTGCGCAAGACGGTCGAGGACCGGTTTTGGATGGAGGACATGGGCTTCTACGCCATGGCCATCGACGGCCATGGCAAGCCCTGTCGGGTTCGTGGCTCAAACCCGGGCCATCTGCTGTTTTCGGGACTTCCGTCGCCTGACCGCGCCCGCAAGGTGATCGACACCTTGCTGTCCTCGGCCTTCCACAATGGCTGGGGCGTACGAACCCTGGCGTCGGGCGAGCCGCGCTTCAATCCGATGTCCTATCACAACGGCTCGGTCTGGCCTCACGACACGGCCTTCTGCGCCATGGGCATGGCGCGATACGGCGAGCGCGACGGCGTTGTGCGCGTGCTGTCGGGTCTCTTCGAGACCGCGGCGCACTACGAGATGCGGCTGCCGGAACTCTTCTGTGGTTTCCCGCGCGCCGCCGGCGAGCCCCCTGTGGCCTATCCCGTGGCATGCCTGCCGCAGGCCTGGGCGGCGGGCTCGGCCTTCATGATGCTGCAGGCTTGCCTGGGCGTGACGGTCGACGGCTGGCGGGGTGAGGTCAACATCGTCAATCCGCGCCTGCCGATCGGCATCGACCGTCTCGGCGTCGAGGGACTGAGCGTGGGCGACAAGACAGCCGATGTCGACTTCGAACGCACCGGTCCGCACGTCTACGCCCACAGCGGCCGCAACTGCACGGCGCCGATCCTCATCCGTCGCTAGCGAACCTGAGGCGTCGACAGGGTGTGAAGGTCTCGATCATAGGCGACCAGGGGAGGACCGTCGCCGAGGGTTAGCTCTAGCACTTCGACGATCACGATCGAATGGCTGTCGGCGTCGATCACCTGCCGGATCGCGCAGCAGGCTGACGAAAGCCCGCCCGCATAGCGCGGTTGCGAGGCCGGATCCAAAGCCCAGCGCGCGTCCTTGAATCGCTCGGGCGCGCGCGAAGACGATGCGAAGCGCAACGCCTCCTCCGCATCGCTGTGCGCGAGTATGGCGACACCGCAGGCCTCCGCCGCGATCAGGGCGTCATGGCTGGCGGCTTCCTTTCGGACGCAGAACAGGAAGCGCGGCGGGTCCACAGACAGGCCCGTGATCGAGCTGACCAGCAGACCGCGCGGAGCACCTTCATGCCAGCATGAGATGATGGCGACGCCGCTCGCCAGCCGCGCCAGCGCATCCTTGACCAAGATCGGATCGACCGGCGGCGTGACGGGCTTCGTTGCCGCGCGCGACCAGCCGGCCGAGGCGTCATAAGGCGCCATGGCGTGCTCAGCCCGCCGCGACGGCGGGGCGGGCGTCGCGATCGGCGACCAGCTGACGAACCAGCGGGATCAGGTCGCGGCCATAGGCGATCGCGTCGTCCAACGGGTCGAAGCCTCGGATCAGGAAGGTCGAGACGCCCAGGTCGTAATAGTCCAGCAGCCCTTCGGCGACCTGTTCAGGCGTCCCGACGAGCCCCGTGGAGTTGCCTTGGGCGCCGGTGACGGCGGCTACGCCGGTCCACAGGCGCTTGTCCAGGCGAGAGCCCTGATTGGCGGCGTCCAGCAGGCGCTGCGAGCCGGCGTTGGGCGGGCGATGGCCGGTGGTAGGCAGCCCGGAGGCCTCGCGCAGGGCCTTGGCGCGTTCGACGATCTCGTCGGCGCGCTTCCAGGCGGCTTCCTCGGTGGCGGCGATGACGGGCCGAAGCGACAACGAGAACCGCACCTGACGGCCGTGCTTGGCGGCGGCGTGGCGGACACGGGCGATGGTCTCGGCGACCTGAGCCTGGGTTTCGCCCCACAAGGCGAAGATATCGGCGTGCTTCCCGGCCACGGGAATGGCGGCGTCGGACGAGCCGCCGAAATAGATCGGCAGATGCGGCTTCTGGAACGGCTTCACGCCGCCGAATCCCTGGACCACGTTGTAGTAGCGCCCCTTGTGATCGAAAGGCTTGTCGCTGGTCCATTCACGGCGAACGATGTCGAGATACTCGTCCGTGCGGGCGTAGCGTTCGTCCTTGGTCAGGTGGTCGCCGTCCTTGGCCAGTTCCTCGTCCGAACCGCCGGTGATGATGTGCACGGCGACGCGGCCGCCGGTGAATTGGTCCAGGGTGGCCAGCTGGCGGGCCGCCACCGTCGGCGCCGTGAAGCCGGGACGGTGAGCGATCATGAAGCCCAGGCGCGTCGTGACCGAAGCGGCGTGGGCGGCGATCAGCTGGCTTTCCGGACCCGTGGAGTGGAAAGCGGCCAGGACGCGGTCGAAGCCACCGTCCTCGTGAGCGCGGGCGACCCGCTCCACATAGTCGCGGTCGATCGCCGGACCGATGGGTGGGTGGATCTCCGACGCATTCTGCGCGCCGACAAAACCGATGAACTCGACGGACATGGGCAGGCTCCGGTCTGGATTGGTTTGAAGTCTACGGGTGAGTTGCGGTGTAAAAAGCGAGGCTTTCTCAAGAGCTTGATCAGCTTCGCTCATCAGGCTTCGGCGCGGTTCAGGCTCAGATCACGTAGAAACCGTGCGAGCCGTCGCGCGCCAGTTGGTCCACCAGCCCATATTCCCAGTCGAGATAGGCCTGCATCGCCTCGGTGGCGTTGTCGGTGCCCTCGTATGGACGCTTGTAGACATCCTCCGGATCGCTCGCGGCGCGGGTCAGGCCCGGCTCGACGGCGCGACCGGCCGCGATCCAGGCCTCGGTTCCGCCGTCGAGCACACGCACAGGATGGTCCGAGATTTCCTCGACCTCGGCGGCGGCCAGACGCGCCAACGCGCCATCGGGCGACGTCAGGATGATCGGCTTGCCTTCGTCGATACGCTCGAAGGCCTCGGCCAAGCGCGCGCGGATCGCGAACCACGCGCCGGGAACGTGGCCCTTGCGGTGAAGGGGGCTGGGCGCGAGGTCGAGGACCACGACGGCGTCGTCGGCGATTGCTTCGGCCAGTTCACGCGGGGTGATGGTCTCCACCGTGGGCAAGGCCGGCCGGGCGGCGCGCCAGGCGCCGGTCTCCAGATCGCCCTCGAAGCCGCCATCGAGGACGTAAACCTCCCAGCCCAATTGGGCCAGCCACGAGGCGCTCATGTCGGCGCGGGGCCCCAGGTCGTCGGCCAACACGATGCGAGCGCCTCGAACCGGCGCGAAGACGTCGGTTTCCTGCACCAGTTGGCCGCCTGGCGCGCTGCGAAAGCCCGGCAGATGTCCCGCAGCATATTCTTCGGGTGTGCGGACGTCGAAGCGATAGAGCGTGCGCTTGCGGTCCTGGGCGAGATCGGCCAGGCCGTCGGCTTCGATCCGACGCACGCCGGCGCGGTAGGCGACTTCGCCCGCCTTGGTTCGAGCTTCCTCCAACGTCTGGTTGGAGACGTCCGGGAAGCGACGGATTTGCCCGTGTTCCAAACTCTGCTGGGCCAGGGTCCAGCCGATGGTGCCGTTGCGCAAGGCGAAGACCGGATTGGGCACGCCAGCGTTGACCAGCGACTGAGCGCCGATCAAGCTTCGCGTGCGGCCCGCGCAGTTGACGATGATTGTGGTCGTCGGATCGGGCGCGATCTCCCGAGCCCGCAGGACAAGTTCGGCGCCCGGCGTGCTGACGCCGCCGGGGATGCTCATGGTGGCGTATTCCTCGAAGCGACGGGCGTCGAGGATGACGTGGTCGGCCTTGGAGTCGATCAGGGCCTGGACCTCGGGAGCGGGCAGGGACGGCGTATGCCGCCGCGCCTCGACCAGTTCGCCGAACGCCTTGCTGTAGGAATTGACGTCCTGAAACAGCTCGTAGCCAGCCTCACGCCACCCCGCGAGCCCGCCTTTGAGGGCGCTGACATTGGTGTAGCCGAGCGCGGCCAGGCGCTTGCCGGCGGGCGATACGAGGCCCTCGCCGTTATCGTAGAGGACGATCCGCGTGTCCTTGCGCGGCACGCGATCGAGGATTTCCAACTCCAGCCGGCTCAACGGCAGTTGCGACGCGAACAACGGATGGGCGCGCGCGAAGGGATCTTCCTCGCGCAGGTCCAGCAGGGCGATCTCGCGACGGGCGATCAGGTCGTGGCGGACATCGCGCGGCGTAACGGTGGGCAGGGTCATGACGCGGTCTCGGCGGCGACCGGCTTGGACCGGTCCCAGAGGTTGGGCAGGGTGTCGTTGGCGTATCCGGAGACGAACGGCTTCCGCTGTCCGTCCCGGTCGTAGGTGGCGCGCCGCACGGCGCCGATATTGGCCCCGTAGACGTGGATGCTGATCGAGACGCGATCGTCGAAGGCGTTGGTGACGCGGTGGACATCGCCGATCCGGGGCGAGACGGCCTCGACCTTGCCGCGCTCCAGGCGATGGACGGGGCCGGCGGCGGCGAAGGCTTCGCCGTTTCGCGTATAGGCCTGGGAAAGCTCGGCGCCCCGCAGGACGCCGACCAGGCCCCAGACCGTGTGGTCGTGAATGGGCGTGGCCTGTCCCGGACCCCAGACGAAGCTGACGACCGAGAAGCGTTCGCGGCTGTCGCAATGCAGCAGATACTGCTGATAGCGCAGCGGATCGGGCTTGGCGTATGTCTCGGGCAGCCAGTCGTCTTGAGCGATCAACCCCGCCAGCAGCCGTCCGCCCTGATCGAGGATCTTGGCCTCGTCAGCTGTGTGATCCAGCACGGCGGCCAGGTCGCTCACGAAATCGGTCAGGCGGTGCAAGCGGGGCGCGCTCATCCGATCACAGCGCGTACTTAAGGGTGACCACGGCGGTCCGGGGATCGGGGAAGTTCTGGTAGTAGACGCCGGTCGACGGAGTGTAGGTCGAGCCGACCGGCTTGTCCGAATCCAGGATATTGCGAACCGAAAGGCTGACCGCCCAGTGCGGGTCGGGCGAGGTCCAGGTGGCCACGCCGTTCAGGAAGCCCTGCGACGGGATGTTATTCTGGCCGCCCGCCGCCGGGGTGGCGCTGGTGACGACGCCGCTCTGCCATTGGGCGTTCAGGCCGACCCGCAGCGAACCCGGAATTTCGACCGGCACATCGTAGGTGACGCCGCTCGAGACGCTCCAGCGCGGAGAGTTCAGAAGGCGATTGCCGTCGGCGTTGACGCCCGCGCCGCCGGCGCCCTTGTAGTCGTCATAGACGGCGAACAGCCATCCGACGTTGAACTGCACGCCCAGGCGCTCGGTGGGGCGGGCGTCGGTCTCCAACTCGACGCCATAGGTGTGGGCCTGGCCGGCATTGCCGCGACGGCTGCCCACATAGGCTGGGTCGTAGAACGACACCTGGAGATCCTGATAGTCGTTGTAGAAGGCCGCGAGATTGGCCCGCAGCCGATTGTCGAACAGCTGGGTCTTCAGGCCGGTTTCGTAGGTGGTCACGTCCTCGGGCGCGAAGGGCAGGGTGGCCAGGTCCAGGCGGGTGGCGCGGTTGTCGAACCCGCCCGACTTGAAGCCTTTGGAATAGCTGACGTACTGCAGCACCTCGGGCGTCCACTGGTACTGAGCGACCAGTTTGGGCGTGATCGCCGACCAGGTCTTGTCGGCCGTACCCGCGATCGACTGACCCGTCACCTGGCCGGCCAGATTCAGGGTCTTGTTGTTGAAGACGAATTTCTTTTCCTCGTTGGTCCAGCGCAGGCCGCCGGTCAGGCTGAGGCGATCGGTGGCCTTCCAGGTCGCCTCGCCGAACAGGGCGTAGGCGTCGGTGTTGGTCACGTTGTGGGCGCGGGCGAAGATGTAGTTGCTGGGCGTTACGGCCGGATCAGTGGCTTGGGCATTGCGGCGGCTGTAGCCGTCGCGCTCCACGAAGAACCTTTCGTGAAGATAGAAGAGGCCGCTGGTGAAGGTGACGGCGCCGTAGTCGCCGTTCAGCTGGACTTCCTGGGTGACGTACTGATCGTTGTAATGGATCAGGTTCTTCTGGATCAGGGCCGCTTCGCCGTCATTGTCGTAGTTGACGGGATTGAGGTTGAAGCCGCCATAGGCGGTGATCGACTTCAGCTTCAGAGCGTCATTGATCTCGTACTGCGCGCGGATCGAACCGCTGGCCTGGTCCAGGTCCTGGGCCGGCTCGACCTCGGAATAGGAGCGGTCCTTGCGGAACACGCCGCCGGGCTGTTTGACTGGGATATAGGCGCGGCTGTCGCTGCGGTCGGCCACCGCGTTGAGCGTGAACAGGACATCCAGCTTGTCGGTCGGCGTCCAGCGCAGCTTGGCGCGATAGGCGTTGACGTCGATGCGGTTAACGTCGTGACCAAGGGTCGGATCGTAGGCCGTGCCGTCGCGGCTGTGGTGGATGTACGAGACGCTGCCGGCCAGCTTGTCGGCGACCAACGGACCCTCGATCAGCGCGCGGACGTCGACCGCGCCCAGATTGCCCAGGCCGACCTCGGCCTTGGCGCGGACGTCCTGGCCCGGATCGCGGGTGATGACGCGCAGCGCGCCGGCGCTGGAGTTGCGGCCGTACAGCGTACCCTGCGGGCCGCGCAGAACCTCAAGACGCTCCAGATCGTTGAACTCGATCATCGAGCCGATCTGGCGCGGGATGTAGACGTCGTCGACATAAACGGCCAGCACCGGTTCCTGGATCGGATCGCTCTCGCCCACGCCGCGCAGGGCGTAGGTCTGAGTGGTGTGGCTGATGGTGACCCGGCTGATGGTAAGGTTCGGGATCTGGCCGGACAGGTCGCGGATGTTGTCGATCTTGCGGTCGGCCAGCACCTGTTCGCCGAAGGCCGAGATGGCGATGGCGGTCTTCTGCAGGTCGGTGGCGCGACGTTCGGCGGTGACGATCACTTGCTCGACCGCGGCGGGCGAGCCATCGACTTCAGCGGCGGCAGGAGAGGTTTCGGCGCGCGCCGCCGTCGCGAGGGCCAGGACCGACCCTGCGGCGACCAGTGAAGTCTTCAAGAAGGCGTTGTGCATTTTTATCCCCGACAGAATTGATAGGGATAAGGCGCGATAAGGATGCCGATCGCAAACAACATAATATCTAGATGTTCTCAGATTTGCTCATATCGGATCGGCGAATATTTATCATTCTCCGACCTCAACATTCAGATGGAGGCGTTCAGGCGTGAATCCCATAACGGGCGCACATCGACCTTGGCTGGAATGACGCCAGCCTCGGCGAAGGTGTCGGCGACGCCCTGCTGAGAGGCGATCGCGTCGTCGCTGATCCCCGTCAGCGCGTAGTCTGCGCTGCGTTCCTTGAATTCCTGGACGTAATAGGCGGCCTCAACGCCGGTGGCCGCCGATCGCGCTCGCGCCCAGCGCTCGCCATCGGCGTTGATCCAGTCGAAGACCTTCTTGTAGCGACCGACATAGTCGCCGATCGCCTTGAGGCGGATGGGATCGTCCAGCGCGGTCTTGGCGGCCGTGATCAGGTAGTTGCCCGACAGCCTTCCAAGGCCGGTGGTCAGCACGCGCGCCCCGGCCGCACGAGCCTGGTAGACGATGACGCCATAGATCACCCAGGCGTCCAGCGCGCCGCTCTGGAAGGCCGCGAGGCCATCCTGGGGCGACAAGGCCACCGGGGTGATGTCCTTCCAGGTCAGGCCGGCTTCCTTCAGCAGGCGCAGAAGGATGTAGTGGGACGTCGTGGCCTTCACATAGCCGATCCGTTTGCCCCGCAGATCCTTGAGCCCGTTGATCGATGAGCCCTTGGGGACCAGCACGACCTGGTTGTTCACGTCGCCGCGCAACACGCCGACGATGCGAACCTGGTTGCCTGGCTGGGCGGCGACGAAGATCGGCGGGATCTCGCTCATGCCACCGAAATCCAGCGCGCCGGCGTTGATCGCCTCGGCGATCAGGTTGCCGCTGGCGAACTGGCTGCGCGCCAGCTTGTAGGGGGGCGCGCCGACGCCCGCTTCGGTGAAGAAGGCTTCGGCGTTGCCGCGATAGGTGGCGACCCTCAGGGTCAGGTCTTGGATCGACGCGGCCTTGCGATCGTTCTGGGGCGAACAGGCGGTGAGGCCGGCCATGGACAGACCCGCCAGAGACAGGCCGCCGACCATCAGGTCGCGGCGCGAAAAGGAAAAGCTGGTCATCAATCGAACAGGTCCGGCTCTTCCTCGGTGACGACGTCCCAGTACGGCTGGAAGGCCCAGAAGCCGCCGGCTTCGCTGCCGACCTGGCCGGCGGTGTGCTTGGCCACCTCGGGCGGCATCGGCTTGGTCGGGCCCGCGGCCTCGGCCAGCAATTGGGTCTGGCAGGCGTTCTCCAGCGCCAGGTAGCGCCAGACAGCGGCCTCGACCGACTGGCCGACGGTCAGGATGCCGTGGTTCTGCAGGATCACGGCCTTCTTCGGGCCCAGAGCCTTGGCGATCTTTTCGCCCTCGCTGGTGTCGAGCACCACGCCAGAGAACTCCTCGAACAGGGCGTGGTCGTCATAGAACGCCGCCGAGTCCTGGGTCAGGGGATCCAGTAGTCGGCCGAGCGCCGACCAAGCCTTGCCGTACAGCGAATGCGAGTGGGCAGCGGCCACGACGTCGGGCCGGGCCTCGTGCAGCTGCGAGTGGATGGCGAAGGCCGCCCTATTGAGGCGAGCGGGCGCCTTGGCGGGCGGTTGGACGATCTCGCCCGAATGGCTGACCAGCATCAGGTCCGAGACCTTGATGCGGCTGAAATGAACGCCGAACGGATTGACCCAGAAATGGTCGGTCAGCTCCGGATCGCGGGCGGTGATGTGGCCCGCGCCGCCCATGTCAAAGCCGTAGCGGCCGAACAGGCGATAGGAGGCCGCCAAGCGCTGCTTGCGATAGAGGCCTGTTCGTGGGTCGGCTGGCGAGGCAGTTCGCGCGAGCCGAATTCCGGCAGGACGGTCTCGATCTTGGCGGGGTGCGGTCCCTGAGCGGCGAAGGCCCGGGCGGGGCTGATGGCGGTCATGAGCGGATGTCCTTCAGTAGCCGCGCGACAGGTCGACGACGTCGGCCAAGGGCGCGCCGGACCGGAACCGGGCCAGGTTCTCGGCGAAGCGGGTCGCGAGGTTGATGCGGGTGTCTGGCGTATGCACCGAGGTGTGCGGCGAGAGCCGGACCTTCGGGTGGGCGTAGTAGGGATGGCCTGGCGTCAGCGGCTCCGGATGGGTGACGTCCAGGCTGGCGCGACCGACGCGGCCGTCTTGCAGCGCCGCCAGCAAGGCCTCGTCGTCGATCAGGGCGCCGCGCGCGATATTGATCAGATGCAGGCCCGGCTTGGCGTGGGCCAACACTTCGCGGTCGACCAGATGGTGGGTTTCCGGCGTCGCCGGCGCGGCCAGGACCACATGGTCGCTGCGCGCGAAGAGTGTCTTAAGGTCGGCCACCCGCTCGACGCCCGGCGTCGGAATGGGCTGGTCGGAGCGCCTGGTGGCGATGACTTTCAGGCCAAGGGCTTGTGCGCGCGGAGCCAGGGCCTCGCCGATCGCGCCGAAACCCACCAGGCCCAGGGTCGAGCCCGAAACCAGACGCAGTTGCTGCGGCGCCCAGCGCTCGGCCTTGTCGATCCAGATATCGGGCAGGCGCTTGGCGTCGGCCAGGATGGCGGCCAGAGCGAACTCGGCCAAGGCCACCGCCGAAGAGCCCTTCGCCGAGGTGACGATGGGGCCGTCGAACAGCCAGTCGGGATAGAAGTCGATGCCGACCGAAACCAGTTGCACCCACTCCACGTCATAGGGCCAGCCCTTGGGCGGATCCTTGGGCAGCTGGCCGCCGGCCTTGCGGAACGGCGCCGCGACCAGGACCTTGGTCTTGTCGGGCAGGGGGGCAGTCAGGCCCGGCGGCACGGCGATGATCTCCGCGTCGCCGGCGTGCTGGGCGAAGACGCTGTTGAACAGCTCGGGCAGTTGGCTGGCGACGACGAGACGGCTCATTTGCCGGCTTCCCGCGCCGCGAACGCCGCCTTGCCGGCGCTGGTCAGCACCACATCGGCCTGGGGCGTGTGGACCCGGCCGCACAGCACGTCGCGATGGTGCCGCTCCAGCGGGTTGTTGCGCGTCAGGCCGGGGTTGCCGGTCAGCTTCAGCGCCTTCTCGACCACGGCGATGGCGTTCTCCGTGACAAGGTGCTTGACCTGTCCGGCCTCGACGCCGGTCACCTCGCCCCGCGCCGCCGTTTCCAACAGCACGCGATTGGTCAGCAGAAGGCTATCGATCTCGCCGACGGCTTCTTGGAAGCGGGGCAGGGTGGACAGCGCCGCGCCCAGGTTGGCGGGCTTGCGATTGGCCAGGAAGTCGACCAGCCAGTCGCGGGCGGCCTGGGCCTGGGCGTCGTAGATCGCGGCGGTCAGCACCGACGACCACGCGGCGAAGCTGGCCGGATAGGGCGGCGGCGCGCCGGGCGGCTGCGGGTCCAGTGCGTGGTCCAGCGGAACCAGCACGTCCTCGAAGATCACGTCATGGCTGGCGCTGGCGCGCAGACCCAGATGATCCCAGGTCTCCTCGATGACAACGCCGGGGCTGTCGGCGCGCACCAGCCAGCCGCCGACCAGAGGCTCGGCGTCGTCCGAGCGCGCCCAGACGACAAACCAGGTCAGGGCCGTCGAGCCGGTCGAATAGATCTTGCGGCCGCTGATCCGCCAGCCCTCCGGCGTGCGGCGCGCCACCGTCGCCGGAAGCCCGCCACGCGCGGGCGTGCCCAGGTCTGGCTCGACCCGCAGGGCGTTGATCAGCGCGCCATCGGTGATGGCCTCGCCGATCACACGCTGCTTGAGATGTTCCGGCCAGCCGGAGCGCCCTTCGACCGAGGCGTGGAACAGATACTGCATGACCAACACGAGCGCGGTGGCCGGCTCGCCGCGCGCCACGGCCGAAACCACCTTCAGGGCGGTCGGCAGATCGGCTTCCAGACCGCCCAGGCGCTTGGGCGCGGTCAGGGCCAGCAGGCCCGCCTCCCGCAGGGCCTCGAAATTGGGGGACGGGAAGCTGGCCTCCCGATCGTGGCGACCGGCGGTGGCGGCGAAGGCCGCGGTCAGACCCGGCAGCACGGCGTCGAGATCGGGGAGGTCCGGCGTGGGCGCCAGTTTCAGGGCGGCGGCGCTCATAGCACCACCTCGCCGGTCGGGAAGGCGATCAGCGCGCCCTCGGCGGGAGCGGCCGGGGTTTCGACACCCAGGCGCCCCAACAGGCGGCGGCGTATGGCGTGGAAGCGGGTGTCCGGCAAGCGCGGTCGCTCCAGGCCGATGCGCTCCTCGGCGGCAATGCGGCCGCCGTCCAGCACCAGGACGCGGTCAGCCAGGGCGATGGCCTCGTCGACGTCGTGGGTGACCAGCAGCACGGCCGGCTTGTGCTCGCGCCACAGCGTCAGCACCAGGTCATGCATTTTCAGGCGGGTCAGGGCGTCCAGCGCGGCGAACGGTTCGTCCAGCAGCAGCAGGGCTGGCTCGCGAACCAGGGCGCGGGCCAGGGCGGTGCGCTGCGCCTCGCCGCCCGACAGCGTCGAAGGCCAGACGTCGAGGCGATGGCCCAGGCCGACCTCCTTCAGCGCCGCCTCGGCGCGAGCCCTGACGTTCTTGTCCTTCAGGCCGAGCGCGACGTTGCGCCAGACCTTCTTCCACGGTAGCAGCCGGGCGTCCTGGAAGACGACAGCCCGGGCGTCCGGTGTCGTAACATCCTGGCCCTGGGCGGAGTCCAGGCCGGCCAAGGTGCGCAGCAACGTGGTCTTGCCGCTGCCGCTGGCGCCCAGCAAGGCGACGAACTCGCCCGGCGCGATGGCCAGATCCAGCTTGTCGATGACGACGTTGTCGCCGAACTGGCGCGTGAAGCCCTTCAGGTTCACCACGGGCGGCGGAGCGGTGTTGGAGACGACCTTGAGCGGACGGCTGCGAAGGCGGGGCTGAACCATGGTCATTGCTCCACGAGGCTGGGGCGCCAGGCCAGAGTCTTGCGCTCCAGCATGCGGACGAAGGCGTCGGCGCTGAGGCCGAGCAGGGCGTAGGCGAGCAGGCAGACGACGATGATGTCGGTGCGCATGAAGTCGCGGGCGTTGTTGATCAGGTGGCCCAGGCCGGCCTGCGCGTTGATCTGCTCGGCCACGACCAGCATGATCACCGAGATGCCTAGGGCGTAGCGCAGGCCCGTGAAGAAGGCGGGCAGGGCGCCGGGCAGGATCACCTCGGTGATCAGCGACCAGCCCGAGAGGCCAAAGCTGCGCGCGGCTTCGACCAGCCGCTTGTCGACGCTGCGGATGCCGGCGAACAGGTTCAGGTAGATCGGAAAAACGATCGCCACGGCCAGCAGGGCGATCTTCGGGGTCTCGCCGATCCCAAACCAGACGATGAACAGAGGCGACAGAGCGACCACCGGCACGGTGCGCTTGATCTGCAGCAAGGGGTCGCTCAGCGTCTCGCCCCAGCGCGACAGGCCCGACAGCAGGCCCAGCGGCACGGCTATGAGCAGCGCGATCGACAGGCCGGTGGCGGCGCGTCCCAGCGACACCAAGAGGTTCGCGGGCAGCTCGCCGGAGACGATCATCGACCAGAAGGTTTCCGCCACGGCGGACGGTGCGGTCAGCACGCGAGGCGGGATCACGCCCGTGCGCGAGCCAAGCTCCCACAGCAGCAGCAGCGCGATCGGCGATAGCCAGCGCGCGTGGGACCATCTGGGCCAACGCCATGAAAGGGTTGGAGAAATTCTGTGGGTCGGCGCCAGAGACACTGAGGACCTTCCGAGCTGTAAGGCGTTGCGGCGCAAGCGCCTTTCGTTCACAGAGAAGGACGTTTAATTCCTACTAGATCAATAGACTTATCCTCAGGGGTCTTATTAGAGTTTCTCAAGGGGCGCGCCATGGCCACTAATCTACCGACCGAACTCCTCCGCAGCTTTGTCGCCATCGTCGATTCCGGCTCGATGCTGCGCGCCACCGAGCGGGTCTTCGTCACCCAGTCCGCCCTAAGCCTACAGATGAAGCGTTTGGAGGAGACGGTTCTGACGCCTCTGTTCCATCGTGACGGCCGCAGGCTGGTCCTGACGCCGGCGGGGCAGGCGCTGTTGCCGCGGGCGCGCGAGATCCTGGCGCTCAACGACAGCGCCGTGGTCGCCTTGACGGGAGATGTCCTGGCCGGACCCGCGCGCGTGGGCCTAGTGCAGGATTTTGCCGAAACGCTGCTGTCCGGCGTTCTGGCGCGCTTTTCCCAGCTCAACCCGGAGGCCCAGCTTCAGGTGCGTGTCGCGGGGTCGCCCGAGCTGCTGGACCTGCTGGCCAGCGATCGCCTCGACGTGGTGCTGTGCATGGGGCCAGCCGATGACGCCGCCGCCGCCCGGGTCGCGCCGATGGTCTGGCATGGGAGCGAAGGGCTCTCCAACCAGCCCGTCTTGCCGATCGCCGTGCTGGAATCGCCGTGCCGTTTCCGCGACGCCGCGTTGGCGGCGCTGGAACGGGCAGGGCGACCCTATAGGATCGCTCTGGAGACGCCGAGCCTCTCGGCTCTGCGCGCGGCGGTTCAGGCAGGCCTGGCCGTGACGTGCCGTACGACACTGTTCCTGCCGAACCATGCGCCGCTTCGCGACGCGGGCCTGCCAGCGCTGCCGGACGTCGCCTATGTCCGCAAGACCAACGCTTCGCCGCACGCCTCGATCAGCAAGCTGTCGCAACTGATCCACGCGGCGGCGCTGGAGTCGTGAGATACGTCGAGCCTCGACGGCTCGGGAGACTCGACGTGACATACTTTCGGCGTCGCCGTCGCGTGGGTCTGCCCAATCCAAGCGGACGCAATCTGGCGTTCGATCGCGTATCTTGAGCTTCGGGTGACCGTCGGAGAGATAGGCGACGACCATTCTAGCGCGGTTAGATCAATATCGTCTAAGATATATTATCAGCAATATTGGTTATGATCATCAGGCTTTGATGTTGGCGACCGTCACGCCGTGAAGCTCAACCCGTCGTAAGCTGGCTCGACGCCCGGCGGAAGTTTTGCGCTCAAGGCTTTGAAATCCAAATCGATATGTAGGTTTGTCAGAATGGCGCGGCGGGGTTTGGCGCTAACGATCCATTCCAGGGCGCGCTCCACATGGGCGTGGGTCGGATGCGGCGTCCAGCGCAAGGCGTCGACGATCCAGACGTCGAGGTCCATGAGCGCCGGCCAGCTCTCTTCCGGAATTCCGATAACGTCGGGCGTATACGCAACGTCGCCGAACCGGAAGCCGACTGAACGGATGCCGCCGTGATCGAGGTCAAAGCTCAGCACCGGAATTTCGCCGCTGGGGCCGTTCAGCGTCCAGGGTTGGCCATGCGGCGGCAGCGGCCTGGGATCACAGATCGCCGGATAGCCGCGACGCGTGTTGAAGACGTAGTCGAAGCGATGCGTCAGCCCGGCGCGCGTGGCCTCGTCCATATAGGTCGGAATGATCCGCCGCTGGTTCAGGAAGAACGGCCGCAGATCGTCGATGCCATGCGCCTGGTCGGCGTGATCATGGGTGAACAGCGTCGCGTCGATGCGTTTCACGCCAGCCGCCACCGCCTGAAGCCGAAAATCCGGTGAGGTGTCGACCACCACGGTGGTCTCGGCGGTCGGACCGCCCTGCCCCTTGCGTCGCACCAGCATCGAGCATCGCGTGCGCAGATTGCGAGGATCGGCGGGATCGCAATCGCCCCAATTGCCGTCGGCGCGGGGCACGCCGCCCGAGGAGCCCGAGCCGAGGATCGTGAACTCCAGCGGGCCGGTCATGGGCGCGGTATCCTGTCGAACAGACTGAAGAAGGCGTCTTCCGTCCGGGCCTCGGCCTCGGCGCGCGTCCAGCCTCGGATCTCGCCCAGTTTGTCAATGATATGAGGCAGATATGCCGGTTCGTTGCGACGTCCGCGCATAGGGACCGGAGCCAGATAGGGGCAATCGGTCTCGACGATGATGCGGTCGGCCGGCATGTCGCGGATGATCTCGCGCACGTTCTCAGCCTGTTTGAAGGTGGCGATGCCAGAGACCGAGAACCAGGCTCCCAGGGCGGCGGCGCGGGCGGCCAGTTCCGGACCGCTGGTGTAGCAGTGCATCAGGATCTTGAACGCGCCCCTGGCATGCTCGGTCTCGAGGATTTCGGCCATGACATCGTCGGCCTCACGGGTGTGCACCACCAGTGGCAGGCCCGTTTCACGCGCGGCGGCGGCGTGGGCGCGGAACACCTGGGCCTGCACGTCGCGCGGCGACAGGTCGTAGTGGAAATCGAGGCCGCATTCGCCGATGCCGATCACGCGTGGGCGGCTGGCCAGGTCGACCAAGGTCGCCGTCGTCAGGTCCGGATTTTCCTTGGACTCGTGCGGGTGTGTTCCGACCGTGCACCAGATGTCCGGCTCGGCCATGGCGATGGCGTGCACGGCTTCGAAGGACGAGACCTTGTCGCAGATGGTGACCATCAGCTCGACGCCGGCGTCGCGGGCGCGGGCGATCACCGCATCGCGGTCTTCGTCGTACTGGTGGGCGTGGAGATTGACGTGGCTGTCGATGAGCATGCGGCTCACATCGCCGTCTTGGCCGCCGCGCGCAAGTCCGAGATCGCGCTCCAGAAGACATCGGCGCGATCTAGGTTCACCGCCTCGGCCTCGCCCGGCCAGCGGGTGATGCGATCCCAGACGCCGGCCCAGCGGTCGACGGCGGGCGTTGCGCCGGCGCTCGCCAGGCGCGTGGTCATGGCGTGGATCTGATCGGCCAGACGCTCGAACAGCAGCTCGAACCGCGCCGCGCCCTCGGCGCCGCGGAAGGTGTCGGCCATGGCCAGTAGGGCGGCCTCATCGATGCCCGGAAGGCCTCGCAGGATTTCGCCGGCCGCGTCATCCATGGCCAAGGCGCCGGACGAGGCCAGTTGCAGCGCCCTGCCCGGCGCGCCGTGCGCCATGCGTGCCAAGCGTTCGGCGTCGCGGTGATCCAGGCCGACGCGGCGCTCCACCATGCTGGCCGCCGCCTCGACGCCTGGCGCGGGCACAGCCAGCCGACGACAGCGCGAGCGGATGGTCGGCAGCAGCTTTCCCGGCGAATGACTGACCAGCAGGATCACCCCGCGCGGCGGCGGCTCCTCAAGAGTCTTGAGCACCGCGTTGGCGGCGTTGACGTTCAGGTCGTCGGCGGCGTCGATGATGGCCACCCGGTAGGGTGAGATGGCGGGTGAATTGGCGAAGAATTCCGGCAGCCGACGGGCCTCGTCGACGGGGATGGCCTTGCGCGCCTTGCCGTCGTCGGTGGCGCGCTCCAGCACCATCAGGTCGGGATGCGATCGGGCGGCGACCTGGCGGCTGACCACGTCCGACGGCGAGGCGCCGAGCACGCCCTGCGAGGGATCCGGCCGCGCGCCCAGAAGGCGGCGGGCCATCCGATAGGCCAGGGTCGCCTTGCCCACGCCCTCAGGGCCGGTCAGCAGCCAGGCGTGATGCAGGCGTCCGCGATCTAGGGCGTCGAGAAAGGACGCCTCGGCGGTGCCCAGGCCCTCCAGACCGTAGACGTCGCGAGGATGCAGAGGCGCATCCATCAGAGGTCCAGCCGGTTGGACACGACGTCCCAGACGGTCTCGCAGACCGCGTCGGGCGTGTCGTTGGCGTCGATCACCGCACAGCGCTCCGGCTCGCGCTGAGCGATGGCCAGGAAGCCGGCGCGCAGGCGCTCATGAAAATCCAGACCCTTGGATTCGAACCGCGCCGCGCCGCCGCGAGACGCCGCGCGGTCCAGGCCGATGGTCGCCGGGATGTCGAAGATCAGGGTCAGGTCGGGAAGCGAGCCGGCCAGGACATGATCCTCAAGCGCGGCGATCAGGGAGGCCGGCGCGTCACCGCCGGCGCCCTGATAGGCCCGGGTCGAGTCGGCGAAGCGGTCGCACAGGACCATGGCGCCGCGGTCGAGGGCCGGACGAATCACACGCTCCAGATGGTCGCGGCGCGCAGCGTACATCAGCAGCGTCTCGGTGATCGAGGACCAGCGATCGGCGTCGCCATTGACCAGCAGGTCGCGGATGGTCTCCGCGCCCAGGCTGCCCCCGGGCTCGCGGGTCAGGACCACGTCGAAGCCGGCCGCCTCTAAACGATCGGCCAGGCGGCGGATCTGAGTCGACTTTCCAGCCCCCTCCCCGCCTTCGAAACTGATGAATGCGCCGCGTGTCACGGGCTTCAATTCGGCCGGATCGCGTCGCTTGTCCAGAGGACTTGCGGCTTTGCGTCAGGGGCGCAGCACGGCGGCGTCGCGATAGCCCAGGGCCACGACGCGTTCGCGCATCGACCAGGCCTCGCCTTCATCAGCGCCGGCCGAAACGGTGACGCGATACAACGTGCCGCTGGCGCGCTCCATCGGCTCGATCGTGGCCGAGCCGGCGCTCTGGAGTTGGGCGACGGCGCGCTCGGCGTTCTCGCGATTGGAGAACGAGCCGGCCTGGATGCGGAACGTTGAGGCGCGAGTCGGCACGATGTCGAGGTCGGCGCGCTGGATCGTTGATGGCGGACGGGCGGGCGCCGAGACTGCAGGCTTGGGTTCAGGACGCGACGGGATGATCTGGGTGCGAACGGGCGGCGGCTCGGCCGGCCATTCGATCGGTTCGTCGTCGCGGAACGCCAACCGGTTCGAGGCAGGCTTCGGCGCCGGTTGCGGCGCGGCCTGGACATATTGGCGGGTGTCGAAGGCGTTCTTTGGCGCGGGGCCGATATAGCGGACGCGGACATTGGCCACGCCCTGCCGGCGATAGCCCAGCTGGTCGGCGGCGGCTTTCGACAGGTCGATGATGCGTTCGCCGATGAAGGGGCCGCGATCGTTGACGCGGACCACCATCTTGCGGCCGTTGTCGAGGTTGGTCACCTCGACCAGGCTAGGCAGGGGCAAGGTCTTGTGGGCGGCCGAGGGCACGTCCATGTCGAAGATCTCGCCGTTGGCGGTGCGGCGATTGTGGAACTGCTCGCCGTACCAGGAGCCAACGCCCTTGACGTTGTAGTCGGGGTCCTCGTGAGGATAATACCAGACGCCCTTGATCTGATACGGCTTCTCGGTGCCGCGCAAAGGCTTGCCGGACGGCGAGGTCATGGATCCGCGCGGCGAATAGGCGACCGGGCGACCGATATCCAGGCGCGGCTTGGGCGTCGAGCAGGCCGCCAGGCCCACGGCCACGAGAAGGGCCAGGCTCACGCCGCGCACGCAACGCCACAGATGTTGATCGATCACCATTCAGACGTCTTTCCGACGCGGGCTCGCCCTTCCGAGCCTTCATGATGCATCAGTTGTTTTGAAGTCTGGTTAAGGCGCGACGGCGCTGATATAGCCGCCTGCTCCGGACAGATGGCCGAGTGGTTTAAGGCAGCGGTCTTGAAAACCGCCGTAGGTGAAAGCCTATCGTGGGTTCGAATCCCACTCTGTCCGCCACCTCACTCACCTTCGCGCAAGGCTCGCCGCCACGGCGCGCGAAGGGCTTCAAGCCCAGGATTCCCATGGCTCTTTCCCGCACCGCGTCCTACGGCCAGCCCGACCACGAGCTGGCTCCCGTCGCGGCGGACGCGATCCAGCTCTCGCCGCTGGTCGTCGGCGCGACGGACCTGGCGTCGATCGAGGACGGGGCGCTGGACGAGATCGCCATCCGCGCTCCGGCCGGCGTGGTGGAGCGGCGATTTGTCCTGGCTCACGCCTTGCGCGCCCTGACCGTCGAAGGGCGGCTGACGGTGTTCGGCCCCAAGGATCGCGGCGGCCTTCGACTGAAGAAGGAACTGGAGGCTTTCGGCTGCGTGGTCGGCGAAAGCTCCAAGCGCCACAACCGCATCTGCGTGGCCCTGCGTCCCGCTGCGCCGACAGGCCTTGTCGAGGCGATCGAGGCCGGCGCGCCGCGCAAGGGCGTCGACGACCTTTGGACCCAGCCTGGCGTGTTCAGCTGGGATCGTCTGGATCCCGGCACCGCCCTGCTGCTGAAGACCCTGCCGCCGCTGTTGGGCGCCGGCGCCGATTTCGGCTGCGGCATCGGTTGGCTATCGAAGGCGGTCCTGGCCTCGCCGAAGGTCACCAAGCTCAACCTGATCGACCTGGATCGCCGGGCCATCGACGCGGCTGTCCGCAATATCGAGGACAGCCGCGCCGACTTCCTCTGGGACGACGCCCGCCAGGCCGCCGCGCGGCTCGGGTCGCTGGACTTCGTGGTCACCAATCCGCCCTTCCATGAAACCGGCGGCGAAGATCGTTCGCTGGGCCAGGCCTTCATCAAGACCGCTGCGGCCAGCCTGCGGAAGGGCGGCGACCTGTGGCTCGTGGCCAACCGCCACCTGCCCTATGAGGTGATCCTCAACGAGCACTTCGCCAAGGTGAAGCTGGCGGGCGAGACCAACGGCTACAAGGTCTATGAGGCCCGCAAGTGACCAAGCCCCTGATGGCCCGCCTTGACCGGCTGCTGGCCAATCTGGGCTATGGCAGCCGCAAGGACGTCCAGGCGCTGATCGCCGGCGGCAAGGTGGTGCTGGACGGCAAGGTGCTGAAGGACGTCGGGACCAAGGTCGCCGTCATCGCCGACCTGCCCGAGCGGATGACGATCCGGGGCCGCCCCGTCGATCCGCCGGCCCCGTTGGTGCTGGTCATGCACAAGCCGCTGGGTGTGGTGTGCTCGCATAAGGAGGACGGCGAGCGGATCTATGATCTGCTGCCCAAGCGCTGGCAGATCCGCGATCCGGGCCTGTCGACCGTGGGCCGGCTCGACAAGGATACTTCGGGCCTGATCCTGATCACCGATGACGGCGACTATCTGCACCGGGTGATCTCGCCCAAACGCCATGTGCCCAAGACCTATCTGGCGACGCTGGACCGGCCGCTGAGCGGCGCGGAAGGCGCGCTGTTCGCATCCGGCGAACTGATGCTGGAGGGCGAGGAGAAGCCGCTGCTGCCAGCTGTTCTGGCGGTGATCGACGCCCACCATGCCCGGCTGACCATCACCGAGGGGCGCTATCACCAGGTACGCAGGATGTTCGCGGCGGCGGGCAATCACGTGAACGCCCTGCATCGCGAGAGCATCGGCGGCCTCGTTCTGCCGGCCGATCTCGAGCCGGGGCAGCACCGCATCCTTCCGGCCGTCGAGGCCGAGCAGGTGTTCGGCGATGTCTGAGCCGACGGTCGTCGACGCCCGGGGGCATCGCTGTCCCGTCCCGACCCTGCGCCTGCGCCGGGCGCTGGAAGCCGCGCCGGCCGGTGGTCAGGTCCGGCTGATCGCCGACGATCCGCTGGCCCGGATCGATGTGCCGCATTTCGCCAGCAGCGCCGGAGCCACGGTGGTTTCGATCACCGACGAGCCCGGCGGGGCGATCAGCTTTCTGGTGACAAAGGCGCCTTGAGCGCTACAGGGCGCGGGCCCTGCAGCAAGGCCTGAGGCCGCTCGTCCAGGGCGATCTCGACCTCGGTGGCCAGGGCGCCGCCCAGGAAGATGGCGTTCACGCTCCAGGACAGCCAGATCAGGAAGATGATCACGGCCGAGATCGAGCCGTAGGTCGCGCCCAGATGGGCCACCTTCTCGACATAGAAGGCCGAGGCCCAGGACATGAACAGGCACAGCACCGCCGCGGCGACGCCGCCGGCGATCGAGGCGCGCCAGCCGACCGGGGCGCGAGACATGGCGTAGCGGTAGATCAGGGTCATGCCGATGACCACACCGAGGCTGGCCCAGGTCCATTCGCTCTGGATCCACGAGACGCCGGCCAGGGGCTGGATGTCCAACGCGCTGCCCAGCAGGCGGAAGGTCAGGAAGACGCCCGACATGACGAACAGCAGGGCGAAGGCGGCGATCAGCACGAACAGCGCCATCAGGTTGAACCCGACGAAGCCGCGCTGGTCCTCCTCGTCGTGGATGAACGACAGGCCCGCCAGCAGGGCCTTGAAGCCGCGATGGGCGGCGTAGGCGCCGATGACCAGCACGACGGCGCTCTGGGCCGAGACGGTCTGTTCGGGGGCATGGGCCAGGCGCGAGAACTCGTCCTCGAACAGGGCGCGGGCCTGGTAGGGCATCAGGTCGGCGAGGTTGTCGGCCTGGGCGGCGGCCTGTTCGGGAGTCAGCAGCAGGCTGTAGAGGCCGATCAGAATCGCCAGGCCGGGGAACACCGCCAGCAGCACGAAGAACGAGACGCCGCCGACATACAGCATCACGTCGCGACCCCAGATGCGTTGCAGGGCAAGGCCCAGCACGCGCAGGATCTCCCGCGCCCAGTGGATCGGATCCAGATCCAGGTCGCGCCAGCGAATGGGATTGTGGTCTTGCATCGGCCGGAAACTGCCCGCGCCCGGCGACTGGCGCAACCCCAGCCCGGGAAAGGCCCGTTTTTCAACGACAAAGACGCGCCGCCTCAGGGAAGGCGACGCGTCTCCGCAGGATAAACCTGAAACCGGCCGCCGCATCGAGGGACGGATGGCGCGACAACCGGTATGCGCCAAACTAGGTCTCGCCGGCTGAACCCAGCCTGAACGGTGTCGACAGCCTTGGCGTCATCTTCACAACGCGCCGTTGGCCTTGAGGTCGGCGATGGCCTCGGCCGAGAAGCCCCAGTCGGCCAGGGCCGCGTCGTTGTCGCCGCCCACCTTCGGCGGCGGGCCCTGGATCTTGCCCGGCGTCGCCGAGAAGCGCGGGGCCGGCGCCGGCTGCATCACGCCGCCGACCTCGACGAAGGTCTCGCGGGCGGCGTTGTGCGGATGGTTCGGCGCCTCGGCCATGGTCAGGACCGGCGCGAAGCAGACATCGGTGCCGTCCATGATCGCGCACCATTCGTCGCGGGTCTTGGTCGCGATGACGGCGGCCAGCTTGGCGCGGAGTTCCGGCCACTCCTCGCGGCTCATCTGGTGCTGGAACTGCGGGTCGGTGATGCCGGTCTTTTCCAGCAGCAGCAGATAGAACTGCGGTTCGATGGAGCCGATCGAGATCCAGCCGCCGTCGCTGCACTGATAGGTGTCGTAGAAGTGCGCGCCGCCGTCGAGCAGGTTGGAGCGCCGCCCCTCGTTCCACATGCCGCCGGCCTTGAAGCCGTAGAACATCGCCATCAGCGAGGCCGCGCCGTCGCTCATGGCGCAGTCGATCACCTGGCCCTGTCCGCTTTCCCGCGCATGGATCACCCCGGCCAGCAGGCCGAAGGCCAGATAGAGCGCCCCGCCGCCGAAATCGCCGACCAGGTTCAGCGGCGGAACGGGCTTGTCCGCCGTGCCGATGGCGTCCAGCGCGCCGGTGATGGCGATGTAGTTCATGTCGTGGCCGGCGGCCTTGGCGTAGGGGCCAAACTGTCCCCAGCCGGTCATGCGGCCATAGACGAGCTTGGGATTGCGCTTCAGGGCCACGTCCGGACCCAGGCCCAGACGCTCCATCACGCCGGGCCGGAAGCCTTCGATCAGGCCGTCGGCGCTTTCGAGAAGCTTGAGGCAAGTCTCGATCGAGGCGGGATTTTTCAGGTCCAGCGCCACCGACCGTCGGCCCCGCGCCGTGACGTCGGCCGGAGAGCCCCTGCCCGCGCCCTTGCGGTCGATGCGCACCACGTCGGCGCCGAGATCGGATAGCAGCATGCCGCAGAACGGACCTGGGCCGATGCCGGCGAACTCGACGATCTTCAGTCCCGAAAGCGGCCCCTGGCCCATGGCGTCCTCCTCATCGACCTTTCAACGCGGTCGTTCGACTGACTTAGAACGGCGCTGACCTTCGGTCATGCAAGGAGAAGATCCTCCCTCTTTGGGGGAGGTGGCCCGGAGGGCCGGAGGGGGTCCTCTCCGGTCTAAGCCGTGGAGGACCCCCTCAGTCGCTCCGCGACAGCTCCCCAGAGGGGGAGCATCTAATTGAACGCACACTTTCTCGACCTCGCGCTTTCGCTGCGATGGTGGTGGGAAGGGCCGCGGAGCGTCCGGACGACGTCCGGAGGGTTGAATAGTGAGTACCGTTTCGACGAAGCCGTCCGCTCCGCGTGGCCTGCTTCCAGAAGCCTTCGAGACGCGGGGTCTTAACCCGCTCCCAAATTCGGCCTCCGGCGGGCGGAGAGGTTAGCGTCCCCTCCGGACCGCACAGGCGATTTCAGCCTGTGCCTGCCGCGCTCATCGAACCTTCGTCGCCAGGCCTTCGTCCCGATCTTTCAGGAACCCGACCTGGACCGCCGCGAAAGCCGTCACCCAAGACCTCGACGAGCGCTTCCCGCTCGACCACCTCTAGAAGCCCGTCAGGTCGCCGGCCGACGTCCCTTCCCTTGCTTCCGGGTGAGATCAGTATGAATCGGGTTCAAGCGCCGAGGATTGGCGTGATGCATTTAATTTTAGCGCGTTGAAATCGCTGAGCTCTATCTCGCGTACGCCGGGGATAGAGCACGCTCTGTCCCCATGCGCCGTCATCCTGGCGCCCGCTGCCCGGGCAGTCGCCCGCCTGCGGCGTTCCATCCCTATCTCCGGTCCGAGCCTCTGCTATGTTGCGGCGTCGAATCTGGATGGTCGATGTCGATCAGGTTCGACGGGTTTCGGGTCGGAGGTAAGTGTGGCGGTAGACGCCCGGATCCTAATCGTGGCGCGCGACGATCTGCGCGCCGGCCCCCTGGCCGAGGGGCTGGATCGGCTCGGCTGGCGGACGATCACCGCGCGCGGGCCCTATGCCGCCCTCGCCGCGCTGGGCGACCTGCCGATCGAAGCCGTCATCGTCGACCTGGCCAGCGCCGGTCCCGACACCCAATCCCTGGCGCGGCGCCTGAAGGCCGCCGTCGCCCCGCGCCGCCTGCCGGTCATCGCCATCGGCGAGCCCGACGGCGCCCAGCAGATCCAGAGTTTCGACCTTACCCTGTCACCGCCTCTGCATCCGTCGCAGGCCGCGCTGCGCCTGGAGTCTCTGGTCCGCACCGCCATCGCCGAGGAGGAGTTCGAGCTGCGGCTGGAAACCTTCGGCGAGCGCGGCCGCCGGATGGACCTGCCCGAGCCGCAGCCCTCGCCGTTCCGCATCCTGGCGGTGGGCGAGCCGGCGCCGCAGTTCCTGGCCCTGTCCAACGCTCTCAAGCGCAGCGGCGCCGAGGTGGTCGGCGCCTTCACCGCCTATACGGCCTTCGACTACCTGCACGAGCGGGCGTTCGACTCGGTGGTGCTATGGGCCGGCGACAATCAGCAGGAAGCCCTGTCGATCGCCGCCGGCATGCGCCGCAACACCCGCCTCTTCCACATCCCGGCCATGCTGTACCTGAAGGCCGAGAGCTATGTGACGATGTCGGAGGCCTTCCATCGAGGCGTCTCGGACGTCGCCTCGCCCGAAACGCCGGAGGTCGAGACCGCTCGCCGGGTCATCGAACTGGCCCGCAACTATCGCCGTGGCGAATCTATTCGCGGCGCGCTGGAAAAGGCCCGCAGCTCAGGTCTGATGGACGCCGCCACGGGCCTGTTCACCCGCGACCTCTTCGCCGCCCACCTGGCCCGCCTGACCGGCGCCGCCCGTGAACGCGCTCGCCCGCTGTCGATCTGCGTGCTGCGCGTGGCCGACAAGCCCGAGACCGTCTGGGCGCGTCAGAACGGCTGGCTGGACCGCGCCATCCCGCAGATCGGCTCGATGGTCGGTCGCCTGGTCCGCGTCGAGGACACCGCCGCCCGCCTGGCGCCGGAAGTCTTCGCCCTGGCCCTGCCCGCCACCAACCAGAACGCCGCGCGCGCCGCCGCCGAGCGGATCGCCGCCGTCATCGGCTGCACCGCCTTCGACGCCGGCGAGGATCGGCCGCCGTTCGTCTGCGAGTTCGACATCGGTGTCGCCCAGATCGAGAACGGCGAAGGCGCGGTGAAGGCCCTCGAGCGGGCCGCCGCCCGCGCCCTGCAACGCGAAGCCGGCTGAGGTTTCCTATGAGCCAGCCTCAAAGCGCTCCGATGATCGTGGACGTCGTCGCCGACGTGGTCTGCCCGTGGTGCTATCTGGGCTGGCGACGGCTGAAGGGCGCGCTGGCCCTGCGTCCCGACGTCGACGCCAAACTGATCTGGCGGCCCTATCAGCTGGATCCTTCGCTCCCGGAAGAGGGCGTGGACCGCAAGGCCTACATGGCCGCCAAGTTCAAGGACCCTGCCCGCCTGAAGGCCTCGCATGACGCCCTGGTCGAAGGCGGCGCCGAGGAAGGCATCGTCTTCAAGTTCGACCAGATCGCCCTGTCGCCCAACACCAACGCCGCCCATCGCCTGATCCGCTGGGCCCTGTCGGCCGGCGTGCAGGACGCGGTCGTCGAGGTCCTGTTCGAGGCCTATTTCACCAACGGCCTGGATATCGGCGATCCGATGGTGCTGGCCGATATCGGCGAGGCCGCCGGCATGGAGCGGCTGGTGATCCTGCAGCTGCTGTCGGAAGGGGCGGACAAGGACGCCGTCACCCGCGAGCACGCCATGGCCGTGCAAGGCGGCGTCACCGGCGTGCCGTTCGCGATCTTCGCGGGCAAGGTGGCGGTCGTCGGGGCCGAAACGTCCGAACGGATCGTCGAAGCCATTGACCAGGCGCGCCTGGCCGGGGCCTGATCTTCAGAGTAACCGCGCATCGGGGGATGTGATGCCGCACGGCAACCAGCAAATGATCAGCTATGCGATCACCGGCGTGATCGTCGCGATCGTCTTCATCTTCCGCTTCCGGTCGATGAACCGCGAGCGCCGCCTGAAGCTCGAATACATGTGGATCCTGCCGACGATCATGATCGCGGCCATGGTCGCGCTGTTCCTCCAATTTCCGCCTCACGGGACGGACTGGCTGTGGCTGGGACTGATCTTCCTGGTCGGCGGATCGATCGGCTGGCTGCGCGGCAAGCTGATCCCGATCAGCATCGATCCCGAGACCCACCTGCTGAACACCAAGCCTTCGCCTGCGGCGATCCTGTTCCTGCTGGGTCTGTTCGTGGTGCGCTTCGCCCTGAAGGCCGTGCTGCAGGCCGAGGCCTCGACCTGGCACATCAACGCGGTGCTGCTGACCGACGGCTTCGTGGTGCTGGGCGTGGGCCTGTTCGCGGTGTCGCGGATCGAGATGGCCCTGCGCGCCTGGGGCCTGCTGCGCGACGCCCGCGCGGCGAGGGCGATGGCCGCCTAGGGCAGCCTGCCCTGGTCCGCCAGCATCTTCGCCGCCGCGTCGAAGCCGGCCCAGGCCGCGCCCGCCAGGGCCGCCCCCACGCTGACCCGCCGCACGCCGATCTGCGCCAACGGAGCCACCGACTGGCCGGGCCAGGCCATCAGCACATTGACCGGCCTGGGCGCGACCGCCTTCACGATCTGCGACACCTGGTCGATCTCGATGACGCCCGGCGCGTAGAGACAGTCCGCGCCCGCTTCGGCATAGGCGACAAGGCGATCGATGGTCGCGGGAAGGTCCTTGCGGCCGATCAGGAAGCCCTCGGTGCGGCCCACCAGCACGACGTTCTGACCCGTCGCGTCGATGGCCGCCCGCGCCGCCTTGATCCGCTCGACGGCGAGATCGAGGTCATGGAGGTCGCGGCCGACGCGATCCTCGATCGACAGGCCGGCCACGCCTGTGTCGACCGCCAGGGCGACGTTTGCCGCCACGCCCTCGGGATCGTTGGCGAAACCGGCCTCGAAGTCGGCGTTCACCGGCAGGTCGGTGGCCGCGCACAGCATCCGCAGGTGGTCCAACACCTGGTCGCGGCTCAGTCCGCCGTCGTCCTGGCCCAAGGCCCAGGCGGCACCGGCGCTGGTCGAGGCCATGGCCTTGAAGCCCAGCTTCGCCAAGCGCTTGGCGCTGCCCGCGTCCCACGGATTGGGCAGGGTGAAGCAGCCCTCGTCGTGCAGGGCCCGGAACGCGGCGCGGCGGGCGGTGAGATCGGTCGACATGGAGATCCTCCGAGGTTTCGCCTTCGATATCGGCTGGGCGTGACAGGGAGTGACAGCAGCGATCAGGGCAGCTTCGACCAGGGGCGCTCGCCGCGCAACGGCTGAGCCCAGACCACCCACCAGCCGTCCTCGCGCCGATAGAGCTCGGCCGCGCCGCCGGCCTTGAAGTCCTCGGCGGTCAGCAGAGTGCGGCCCCGGCATTCCGTCGGCAGACTGGGCGGCGTGGGCCCGCGCAGGATCACGACCTCGGCGTCTCGGCACAGAGCCGCCAGCGGCGCGCCTTCGGGGCTCTTGCGGGTCCAGGACAGCGAGACGGGCGCGGGCGCGCCAGGGCCGGGTTTGCAACTCAAGTGATCGCAGGCGAAGCCCTCCCCGTCCTTGGGCTCCAGGCCGCGCCGACGGGCCCACAGCTCGACGCCGAAGCGACGGACCTCGGGCCGCAGGACGATCGCCGTCTGGCCTTGCCGAACGGCGGCGGCCGAGCCGTCGGCCGACACCCAGGCGTCCGGCGCGACGGGGCGCGGCCACACCGCCACGGCCAGGGCCAGGGGCACGCCGATCCAGCGCAGGCGGCCGGTCCAGAGGCACAGCAGCATCACGCCCAGCAGGGCCAGCACCAGGGTGAAAGGCGGCGCGCTGGCGACGATCGCCTGGCCGCCCAGGGCCTCGAAGCGGCCCGCCACCGCGACCATCGCCTCCACGCCCCAGCCGGCGATCCTCAGGAACGGCTCGCCCCAGCCGACGCCTTCCAGCACCGTGCCCAAGGCCAGGAACGGCATGATCACGAAGGACGACAGCGGCGCGACGACGAGGTTGGCCGGCAGCCCCCAGACCGCGACGCGGTTGAAGTGCTGCATGGCGAAGGGACCGGTGGCTAGGCCCGCCACGAAGCTGGCCCCGATGCTGACCGCTAGCCAGCCGCCGGCGGCCTGGATCGCGCGGATCGGCCAGGGCACCGAGATCTCGCGCACCGGCCTGGGCCAGGCCTCCGCCAGGGCGATCAGGGCGGCGGTGGCGGCGAACGACATCTGGAAGCCCGGCGCGCCGGCCGCCTCGGGCTGCATCGCCAGGATCAGCAGCGCCGCCAGGGCCAGGCCGTGCAGGGTGACGGCCTGGCGGTCGAACAGGATAGCCGCGAAGGCGACGCTGGCGGTGATCGCGGCCCGCTCGGCCGGCGGCGGCGCGCCGGAGATCACCAGATAGCCCGCGACAGCGGCCAGCCCAGCCAAGGCGGCGATCTTCTTGCCCGGCGCCCGCAAGGCCAGCCAAGGCCAGGCCGCTATCCCCAGCCGCGCCAGGCCGAACACGAAGCCGCCGACGATGGCCATGTGCAGACCCGAGATCGACAGGATGTGCGCCAGCCCCGAGGCGCGCATGGCTTCCGTCTGTTCGGGCGTGATCCAGGCCTCGTGGCCGGTGACCATGGCCGCGCCGATGCCGCCGCTGACCGGACCCATGTGCTGGAGGATCCGCTCGGCCAGCCGCCAGCGGAAGGCGTTGACGGCCATCACCGCCCGCAGGCGCCAAGGCGGCGGCTCCAGGCGGATGACGCGAAGCTCGCCCAAGGCGAAGCCGACCGCCCCGACCGAGTCGAACCAGGCGTCGCGCGCGAAGTCGTAGGAGCCCGGCGCGGCCGGCGGCGGCGGCGCGCCCAGGATCGCTCGCAGACGCACCGCGTCGCCGGGTTTCGGAACGTCGGCCGGATCGACGGTCAAGCGGATGCGGTTGGGCGTCGCCTCCGGCGCGAGACCCGAAATGCTCACCGGCGCGATCAGCACCCGGGGTCCGCCTGCGCCGGGGCTGACCACATCGACCACGAAGCCCTCGACCCGCCTGGGCGCACGCTCGCCATCGATGACGGGCGCGGCCACGCGATCGCTCCGGATCTTTCCGGCCAGCGCGCCCGCCGCCGCGAAGGCCATAAGCGCGGCCACAATGATGATTCCCCGACCGGCGTTCCGTTGGCTGGCCAGGACCCATCCGCCCAGGGTCAGCGCCGCCAGGGCAACGAGCAGAAGCAGCGGCGGCTCGACCGGCGCTTCCAGATAGGCGGCCGCGCCGAGGCCGAACCAGACTGGGCTCCAGAGCACCCAGCGCTCGAGATTGGCCTCGACCTCGTCGCGAACCGAACGCAAGATCGCCGTCGGGCTAGGCCACGCGCGAACCGCCGTGCTAAGACGCGCCGCCCAAGCCGCGCCTCGGCGCGCGATCCCGGCCGTCTCGGCGGCGTCCAGCCTTTCAGCATTGAGTTCGATGTCGAACCCCTCCTCCACCGACCGCGGCGTGGTCACGCGCTTCGCCCCCTCGCCCACCGGCTTCCTGCACATCGGCGGCGCCCGCACGGCGTTGTTCAACTGGTTATATGCACGCCATACGGGTGGGAAGTTCCTTCTTCGCGTCGAGGACACCGATCGCGAGCGCTCGACCGAGGCCGCCGTCGCCGCGATCTTCGAGGGCCTGGACTGGCTAGGCCTGAAATCGGACGAGGAACCGGTGTTCCAGCACACCCGCGCGCCGCGCCACGCCGAGGTCGTGCAGCAACTGCTGGAGCGCGGCCGCGCCTATCGCTGCTGGATGACGGTCGAGGAGCTGGAAGTCGCCCGCGAGAAGGCCCGCGCCGAAGGCCACGCCATCCGCTCGCCCTGGCGCGACGCCCCGCCGCCGGCCGATCCGTCGGCGCCGCACGTCATTCGCTTCAAGGGCCCCGCCGAGGGCGAGACCCTGGTCGACGACCTGGTCAAGGGTCCGGTGACCTTCAAGAACACCGACCTCGACGACCTCGTCCTGCTGCGCAACGACGGCGCGCCGACCTATAACCTGGCGGTGGTGGTCGACGACCACGACATGGGCGTCACCCACGTGATCCGAGGCGACGACCACCTCAACAACGCCGCCCGCCAGACCCTGATCTACCAGGCGATGGACTGGGACCTGCCGGCCTTCGCCCACATCCCGCTGATCCACGGTCCGGACGGCGCCAAGCTCTCCAAGCGCCACGGCGCACAGGCGGTCGGCGAGTTCGCCGACATGGGCTACATTCCCGAGGGCCTGCGCAACTATCTGGCCCGCCTGGGCTGGGGCCACGGCGACGACGAGGTGTTCAACGACGCCCAGGCGATCGAATGGTTCGACGTCAAGGACGTGGTCAAGGCGCCCGCGCGCCTGGACTGGGCCAAGCTGAACCACATCAACAGCCATCACCTGCGAGTCGCCGACGACTCGCGCCTGGCCGACCTGGTGCTCAAGGCGCTGATCGCCCAGAGCGCAAGCCTGCCGAGTGATGCGCTGGCCCGCCTACTGGCGGTGGTCCCGCAAGTAAAGGAAGGCGCAAAAACCATCCTCGAACTGGCGGAACACTGTGCTTTCGCACTGAAAATCCGTCCGCTGGCGATCGAAGAAAAGACCGCCAAGCAACTAACCGAAGAAACCGCCGAACGGCTGACGCGCCTGCGCGATCGCCTGGCCCAGACGCCCGACTGGGAGGTCGAGGCGCTTGGCACGTTGTTGAAATCCTTCGCGGAATCCGAGGGCGTGGGCTTCGGAAAGTTCGGTCCGTCGCTGCGCGGCGTGCTGACCGGCGGCTCGCAGGCTCCCGACCTCAACAAGGTCATGACCGCCATCGGTCGCGAGGAGACCCTCGGCCGTCTTGACGACGCGCTAGCGGTGCGCGCATGAGGCGCCTATAACGCACTCGCGAAATGAAACTTGGACTGCTCGTTCCATCGATGAAGGGGTTTCCCGCATGACCGATAAAGCCACACTGACGATCGGCGACAAAAGCTACGACCTGCCGATCCTCAAGGGCAGCACGGGTCCGGACGTTGTCGACGTCCGCAAGTTCTACGGCGACAGCGACCACTTCACCTTCGATCCGGGCTTCACCTCGACCGCGTCGTGCGAGAGCAAGATCACCTATATCGACGGCGACGCCGGTGTTTTGCTGCACCGCGGCTATCCGATCGACCAACTGGCCGAGAAGTCCTCGTTCCTGGAAGTCTGCCATCTGCTGCTGAACGGCGAACTGCCGACGGCCGATGAATTCGCCAAGTTCGAACGCAACATCACCTATCACACGATGCTGCACGCCCAGTTCGACAGCTTCTTCCAGGGCTTCCGCCGCGACGCCCACCCGATGGCGATCATGACCGGCGCCGTCGGCGCCCTGTCGGCCTTCTACGCCGACAGCCTGAACGTCGACGATCCCAAGCAACGCGAGATCAGCGCCCATCGCCTGATCGCCAAGATGCCGACCATCGCCGCGCGCGCCTTCCAGTACAGCGTCGGCCGTCCGTTCGTGACGCCGCGCAACGAGCTGTCGTACTCGGAAAACTTCCTGCGCATGTGCTTCTCGGTGCCGGCCGAGGACTGGGTTCCCAACCCCGTCCTGACGCGCGCCATGGACCGCATCTTCATCCTGCACGCCGACCACGAGCAGAACGCCTCGACCTCGACCGTCCGTCTGGCCGGTTCGTCGGGCGCTCACCCGTTCGCCTGCATCGCCGCCGGCATCGCCTGCCTGTGGGGCCCGTCGCACGGCGGCGCCAACCAGGAAGCCCTCGAGATGCTCGAGGAAATCGGCACGGTCGAGAACATCCCGGCCTATGTGCAGGGCGTGAAGGACAAGAAGTACAAGCTGATGGGCTTCGGCCACCGCGTGTACAAGAACTTCGATCCGCGCGCGAAGGTCATGCAGAAGACCTGCCACGAGGTCCTCGGCCAGCTGGGCATCAACGACCCGCTGCTGGAAGTGGCCATGGAGCTGGAAAAGATCGCCCTCAGCGATCCCTACTTCATCGACCGCAAGCTCTACCCGAACATCGACTTCTATTCGGGCATCACCCTGCGCGCGATGGGCTTCCCGACCAACATGTTCACCGTGCTGTTCGCCCTGGCCCGCACCGTCGGCTGGATCAGCCAGTGGAAGGAAATGTTCGAAGACCCCACCCGCAAGATCGGCCGTCCGCGCCAGCTCTATACGGGCGCGACCCAGCGCGACTACGTGCCGGTCGAAACCCGCGGCTGAGCCTTCGGTTTGGATTGAACTGGAAAAGCCCCGTCGCAAGGCGGGGTTTTTCTTTGGGCAAAATAGTTTGTCATCGCGGAAGCCTCGCAGAGGCTCCCCGGGACCGCGGCAAGCGTCTGCGTTTCCGGTGGTCCCGGCTCTCCGCTTCGCTGCGGCCGGGATGACAGGTGTTGGGGCGCTACTTCCTCAACAGAAAACTCAGCACCTCGGCCACGGCGCGATAGAGCGCTTCGGGGATTTCCTCGTCGATCTCGATGGTCGACAGGGCCTGGGCCAGGGCGGGGTTTTCTTCGATCGGCACGCCGTGCTCGCGGGCGGTCTCGACGATCTTCTCGCCGACCCAGCCCTGGCCCGAGGCCACGACCTTGGGCGCGTCGGTTCCCTCATAGAGCAGCGCCACGGCGATCTTGCCGCGACCGCCCGGTCCCGTGACGCCGCCGCTCACGAGGCGCGATCCACGAACCGGCCCGGGGCCGTCGGGGCGGCCGTCGGGGAGCCGGGGTGGAAGGCCACCTCGGGCGTCAGCTCGGCCTCGCGGAGGGCGGCGTTCAGACCTTCCTCTCCGGCCTGCAGCCGCGCCATGGCTTCCGGGCGCTCGGCCCATACTCCGACCCGGGCCATCGCGCCCGTCAGGGCGACCTGGACATGGACCGGGCCCAGGGGCTCGACGTCGAGCGAGAACCGCGCCCGCCAAGTGCGTTCGAGGGCCGGACCGCCGTCGGAGCCGCCGCCTCCGCCGTCGCGATTGATCTCGAACTGGGCGACGGCGACGCCCTGAGGCGTCTGGAACGGCAGGTCGAACACCCAGCGGGGCGACTTGGCCTCGGCCGCTCTTTCCGGCTCGTGGCGGCCCTCCGGCAGCGAGGCGATCTGCGACAGTTCCTGGCGGGCGATGGCGCCGCCGACATCCTTCAGCAGCCGGCGCGCCAGTTCGGCGGCGGGCAGGTTCTGGGGCAGGTCCGAGCGCGTCGCCGCCTGGGGCGTGGTCGGACCGCCGGCATAGGGCGGAGGCGGCGGCTGGGGCGCGGCCTGCACACGCGGGGCGACGGCCCCATAGCGCGCGGCGACGGCGGGCGGGTCGGGTCTTTCGGACGCCGGCAGATCGTCGAGTGGCTCCTCCTCGATCAGCCCCACCATCAGGATCGGACGGGCGGGCGCCGAGGGGCGGGCCTCGGTCTTCGGCGGATGCGGCGGCGGCGCCTCGAGATCTTCCGCCAGAAGCGGCTCCGGCGCGTCGATCAGCTCCTCGGGCGAGGGCGTGGCGGCCGTTGCGACGCCGACCGGCGCCGGTTCGACGTCAGGCTGCTCGGGCGGTGTCAGTCCTTCGGGCGTCTGGAGCGCCTGTCCCGGCCCGAAGGACGGCGCCTGGGGCGGGTTCGGCGTTGTCGTGTGCGTCTGCGCCGGCGTCGCCATCCTGGCGCTCACGGCGGCCGTATTTCCGTAGGGCGCGGGAGAAGCGGCGCGGCCCTCGGGATCCAGCGCGCGGTCGGAAGTCTCTTCTTCGGTCGGAGACTTCAGGGCCGGCGCCTTGGCCAGCCAGGTCGAGACCACGGCGCGCAGCACCAGCAGCGCGGCCTTCATGTCGCCGCCGGCCGCTTCTGCGCCTAGAGCGGCCTGGGCCGTCGGTGTGGGCGCCGTGTGCGTCTGTTGAGGCGGTGTTCTCGCCAACCTGGCCTCGAGGAAGACGCCGGAGCCCTGGACCGCTTCGCGCAGGGCGTTGGCGGTTACCGGCTGCGTGGTCGGCAAGGCCTTGTCGAGCACCGCGCGGGCGGCTTGGCGGACAGGCTCGGGCGTCTCGGGGCGCCGAAGGACGGCGTCCAGATTGGTCATCATCGGCGCCAGGCCGCTCTGCTTGCCGACCGCCTGGGCGGCGGCGGCCTTCACCGCCGCCGTCACCTGATCAGCCAGGGTCGCGAGGCTGGGCGGCGTATGAGGCTTGTCGACGCCGGTCGAAGCGGAAGCGGCATGGGCCTGAGCGGCGCCGACGTTGGACCGCCCTTCCCCGCTGGCGATCTCGCCCAGCATCATCGCGTTCTCGGCCGCGATGGTCCGGGCCGCCGCCTGCAAGGCCTTGGCCGCGTCCGTCACCTGGGTCGCGGGCGTGGCGGGGAGGATCGGCGTGATGGGCGCTGTCGGATCGATCGCCAAGACTCAGGGCTCCGGGCGGGGTCGGCGTCGAGGATCGCAGCAACCGCGCTCGATGTCGATCAAGCGGCTATCGGCGACGCTCCAGGAAGCCCCGCAGGGCCTCGGCGGCGGCCTCGGAGGGATCAGGCATGCCGCGCCCCATCCGATCCAGCGCCGCGTTCTGCTCGGCGATCTGGCGGGAGCGCAGGTCCGGATCGTCCAGCCGCGCCGCAACGGCCTGGGCCAGGGCTGCGCCGTTCAGGTCGTCCTGCAGGTATTCCGGCGCGATGGCCTTGTCGGCGGCGATGTTGATCAGGGTCACCCAGCGCGGCTTGAACAGCATCTTCAACAGCCGATAGGTGGTGGCGCTGACGCGGTAGCCGACCACCATGGGGCAACCGGCCAGGGCCAGTTCGGTGGTCACGGTGCCGCTGCAAGCCAGGGCCACGGTTCCGGCGACCATGGCGTCGTCCTTGAGGCCCTCGTCCTCGACGACGTGGGCGCGGAAGGGCCAGCCGGCGACGCGCGCCTTGACCGCCTCGACGACGGTGAAGGCGGCCGGCACGACCACGGCGAGGTCGGGACGCTGGGCCTTCAGGCGACGCACGGCGTCCTCGAAGGCCGGCATGACGCGATCGATCTCGGACGGCCGGCTGCCCGGCAGGACCAGCAGGATCGGCTCGTCGGGCGACAGGCCCAGGGCGGTCCGCAGGCGGGCCGGATCGGCCTTGGCGAAGTCCTTGGCCAGGGCGGAGTTGCCGACAAAGACGTTCTCCAGGCCGGCGGCGTCGAAGAACGGCTTGTCCATCGGCTGGATCGACATCAGGAAATCGACCGCCTTGGCCAGACCCCTGGCGCGGCCCGGGCGATAGGCCCAGACCTGGGGCGCGACGTACTTGACCAGCGGCAGGCTTGGCCGCTGCCTGCGCAGCGCCTGGGCCAGGCGGATGTTGAACCCCCAGCTGTCGATCAGCACAGCGACGTCGGGCCTTTCCCGTTCGGCCAGGGCCAGGGTGTCCTTCAGCCGGGCCATGGCGCGCGGATAGGCCTTCAGGCTCTCGACGATGCCGATGATCGACAGCTGGGCGATGTCGAACGGGCTCTGGACGCCCTCGGCCGCCATCTTGGCGCCGCCGACGCCGACGAAGCGGACATTGGCCTGGCCCAGGCGTCGCTTCAGGGCCCTGGCCAGGCCCGCGCCCAGGGCGTCACCCGAGGCCTCGGCCGCTACGAGCATGACGGTCAGGGGGCGGGTCATCCCCGGCTCCGCGGTTCGACCCCCAGGACGAACAGGCCCAGGTCGTTGGCGCAGGCGATCACGGCCTCGCGGTCGACCACCAGCAGGGCGCCGGCCTCGCCGACGATCCCGGCCAGGCCGGCCCGCGCGGCGCGGTGAAGGGTGGCCACGCCGATGGTGGGCAGGTCGACCCGGGTCTCCTGGATCGGCTTGGGCGCCTTGGCCAGAACGCCGCGGCGGTGCTCGGCCGTGCCGCGAATGGCCTGGGGAAGGTCGGCCACGCGGCGGAGCATGGCGTCGGTGCCCTCCTGGGCCTCGACGGCCAGGACCAGGCCCTCGCAGACGACCGCCCCCTGCCCCACGTCCAGCTTGCCGATCTCGCGGGCCACCAGCAGGGCGCGCTCGATATCGGGTTGATCCTCGGGACGCGGTGCGTGCAGGCCCAGCACGCCGGACGGCAGAGTCATCTCGCTGCGCACCTCGTGGGCGCCCTCGATGTCGAAGCCCTCCTTCTCGAACTCGTCCAGCACCCGCCGCAGCAGGGCGTCGTCGCCCTGGCGGGCCGCCTTGATCAGCGCCGGAATGACCTTCATGCCGCGCATGTCGGGCATCAGGGCCGACCATTCGGGACGATCGACCGTGCCGGCGAAACAGACGGCCTCGCAGCCCTCGGCCTTCAGAGCCTTGAACGCCTTGCCGAACTCGCCCAGCCCGACCTCGAGGCCCGGATAGCGGCTGAGGGCGGCGTCGGCGAAGCTGCGCAGGCGCATGACGGCGAAAGGCCGCCCGGCGGCCTCGCAATGGGCCGCCAGTTCGACGGGAAGCGCGCCCCCGCCGGCGATCAGACCAAGCTTGCGCATGGAGATGAGCCTAGACCTCGCGTTCGGGCAGGCAAAGCGGACGATTGGCGTCCGCGCGGATGAAATCGACGATCTCCATCACCTCAGCGTTGCCGGCGTGGATCTCGGCGACGTCATCCAGGCGCTCCTGGAAGGTGCCCTCGTCGGCGAACATCAGGCGATAGGCGGCGCGCAGGGCGTTGATCGTCTCGCGCGAGAAGCCCCGACGCTTCAGGCCGACCAGGTTCAGGCCTTCCAGGTGGGCGTGGTTGCCCCACACCGAGCCGTACGGGATGACGTCCTTGGTCACCGCGGCCAGACCGCCGATGAAGCTGTAGCGGCCGATGCGGCTGAACTGGTGGGCCGCCGCCAGACCGCCCATGAACACGAAGTCGCCGATGGCGACGTGGCCGCCCAGGGTCGCGCCCTTGGCCATCACCACGTGATCGCCGACCACGCAGTCGTGGGCGATGTGCGAGCCGACCATGTAGAGGCCGTCCGCGCCCACCGTCGTCACGCCTTTGCCCGACGCCGTGCCGGTGTGCATGGTGACGTGTTCGCGAATGATGTTGCGTGGGCCGATCAGCAGCTCGGTCTTCTCGCCCTTGTGCCCCAGGTGCTGGGGCGGGCCGCCGAGGTTGGCGAACGGGTGGACCACGCAGCCTTCGCCGATCGTCGTCACGCCCTCGATCACCACGTGGGACATCAGCTTGACCCCGGCCTGCAACGTCACGTCTGGACCGACGATGCTGAACGGGCCGATCTCGACGTCGGCGCCCAGCTTGGCGCCGGGATCGACGATGGCGGTGGGGTGGACCTGGGTCATTTGGTCGGGGTCTCCACGACCATGGCGGCGAATTCGGCCTCGGCGGCGACCTTGTCGTTGACCTTGGCCACGCCCTTGAACTTGAAGATGCTGGAGCGGGCGCGCGTGACCTCGACCTCCATGCGGATGACGTCGCCGGGGCGTACGGGATTGCGGAAGCGCACGCCGTCGATCGACATGAAGAAGATGGTCTTGCCCTCGGTGTCGACCTCGAGCGACTTGCTCATCAGCACCGCGCCCGTCTGGGCCATGGCCTCGACGATCAGCACGCCGGGCATCACCGGATTGCCCGGGAAGTGGCCCTGGAAGAACGGCTCGTTCATCGTCACGCACTTGATGCCGACGATCGACTGGTGCGGGCGATAGTCCTCGGCGCGATCCACCAGCAGGAAGGGATAGCGGTGCGGAATCCTGGCCAGGATCTCGGCGATGTCGATGTCGGTCTGCACCGGTTCTGCGATGTCTCGGCCCATACTTAGCCCCTTGTTCCCCGGCCGCCCGCCATGCGTGACAGCCATGCGGTCTCCCGGAGCCACCGCTTGAGCGGCCGCGCCGGAAACCCAGTCCATGTTTCGCCTGCGGGCACGTCCTTGAACACCGACGCCGACGCGCCAATGCTCGCCCCCGAACCGATGGTCAAGTGATCCGCGACACCGGCCTTGCCGCCGAACTGCACGCCGTCTCCGACGACGGTGCTGCCCGAGATTCCGGTATAGGCCGCCAGCACGCAATTGCGCCCTAGACGGACGTTGTGAGCGACATGGACCAGATTGTCGATCTTGGTGTTCTCGCCAATGGTCGTATCGCCGAAAGCGCCACGATCCACGCAGCTGTTAGCGCCGATGGTGACATTGTCCTGGATCACCACCCGGCCCAGCTGGGGCAGGTCGACGATCCCCTTGGCCCCTGGCGCGGCCCCGAATCCGGCCTCGCCGATCACCGCGCCGGCGTGGACGCTGACCCGGTCGCCGACGAGGGCGAAGCCGATCACGGCGTTGGCGCCGATCACGCAGTCGCGGCCGATGGCGACGCCGGGACCGATGACGACGCCGGGCGCCAGGCGGGTCCCGCGTCCGATTCTCGCCCCCTGCCCGATCGCCACGCCGGCCGACAGCAGGACGCCGTCTTCCAGCTCGCAGTCGGGATGGATCGTGGCGGTCTTGGGATCATGGCGGCGCGGCGCGCAGAGGCGCGCCGCCGCGGCGGCCCAGGCGGCCTGGGGGTGCGGCGTCAGGAGCGCGGCGCAACCGGGCGCCAGCAGGTGCTTGTGCTCTGGACGCACGAAACAGGCGCCGGCCCGGGTGCTGGCCGCCGCGTCCTTGCGCTTGGCGTCTGAAAAGAAGGCGACAGCGTCGTCGTCGGCCGCGTCGAGCGGGGCGACGCCGGCGATCATGCGATCCGAGAGGGCCGGATTGGCAAGCTGGGCGCCGCCGAGGCGCGCCAACTCGGAGAGAGACGCCGGACCCAGGTCATCGAAGAAGCGCGGGTCCGGCATCCAGTCCTCGTCGCGGACGGCCCGGGGCTGACCCCGGGCCGACTCGCTTACTTATTGGTCGGCTGGAGAGCTTGAGCGCCCGGGACGGCTTGGTCCAGACGTTCGCGATCGAAGGTCAGCGTCTTGATGCGGGCGTTCAGCGCGGTCACGACAGCGTCGGTGATGTCCATGGCCGGGTTGGCGAGCAGAACGCCTTCGCGGTCGAGCAGCAGGCCGCAGGTGCGCTGCTGGTAGACCTGCTTGATGGCCGGATCGAGCTCTTGATAGACGCGTTGCAGCGCCTTCTGCTCAGTGGCTTCGACTTCCTTCTGGCGCAGCTGGCCCTTGCGCTGCCAGGCGTTGGCCTTGGCTTGCAGGGTCGCGGCCTGGGCTTCCAGGGCGTCCTGGGCCGTGGTCGCCTTCTTGGCGTCCAGAGCCTTGGCCTCGTTGTCGATAGCGGTGCGCTCGCTGGTCAGCTCGGCGTTCACTTGCGAGATGATCGTCTTCAGGCGCGCGTCGACGGCGCCGCCGACCTGCGAGGTGGCCACGGCGCGTTGGCTCGAGAAGATGCAGACGCCCGGAAGCGCGGCGCCGTGGGTGATGGCCGGAGCGGCCGGAGCAGCGGCCGGAGCCGTCTGCGCCATGGCGCTGGTCGAGATGGCGATGGCGACAACGCTCGAAGCGGCCGCAGACAGGAACTTGGACGTCATGATCATTGGAACCTTGTGGAGGTGGAGAACCGGAACGTTTCGGTCCGGTCGTAATCTTCCCTGGCGAGAATCTTGCTGAAGTCGAAGCGGATCGGACCCATCGGCGACTTCCAGTCGATGCTGAGACCGGCCGAGGCGCGAAGCGCCAGGTTGTCGCGAATGTTCGGGTCGAACACCCCCGTCGACGATTGACGATCGACGTCGTCCAACAGGCCGGCGGTGCCGAAGTCGCTGAAGACGGCGGCCTTGATGCCGTACTGCTCGGGCAGGAGCGTCGGGACGGTCAGCTCGAACGTGCCGATCGCATAGAGCTTGGCGCCCATCGAGTTGCTGGTCGTCGAGATGTCGCGCGGACCGATACCGGCCGTCTCGAAGCCGCGGAAGTTGGTGCCGCCCTTGTAGAAGCGGTCGTTGATGCGGACGTTGTCGCCGCCCCAGCCCTCAATGTAGCCGGCCGAACCGGTGGCGCTGAAGATGAAGTCCTTGTTGAAGCCCCAGTACCAACCCGCGTCGGTTTCGGTCTTCAGGTACTTCACGTCGCCGCCAAAGCCCGCCAGGTCCTGGTTCAGGTCGGCGAACCAACCGCGCGTCGGCTGGATCGGGTCGTTGCGCTTGTCGATCCGCAGGCCGTAGCCGACCAGCGAGGTCATGTAGGCGCCGCGCTGCAGGCAGAGGATCTGCGAGACCGAGCCGCTGGTGCACAGGCTGTCCGACACGCTGACTTCGTCGCGGCGCAGGGTGTAGCGCAGGCTCATCGAGGCGTTCTGGGTCAGCGGGAAGCCGACGCGCACGTTGCCGCCGACCGAGCTGGTGTCATACGCCGCGTAGTCGCTGAGGTCGTAGCGGAACGAGTAGAGGTCCACGCCCGCCACCAGGTTGCGGTTCAGGAACCGCGGCTCGGTGAAGGCGAAGTCGACCTGCTGACGCAGCGAGCCGACGGAGACCCGGCCGCGCATGTTCTGGCCGCGACCGCGGAAGTTCCGCTCGGTGATGCCGACGTCGAGCACCAGCTTGTCGACCGAGCTGTAGCCGGCGCTGAACGACAGTTCGCCGGTCGGCTGTTCTTCGACCTTCACGCGCAGGGCGGTGCGGTCCGGAGCGCTGCCGGGGATTTCCTCGATGTCGACTTCCTTGAAGAAGCCCAAGCGACGGATGTTGTTCTTCGAGCGGTCGACCAGCACGCGGTTATAGGCGTCGCCCTCGGCCACTTCGAGTTCGCGACGCAGGACGTAGTCCAGCGTGCGGGTGTTGCCGACGATGTCGATGCGATCGACATAGACGCGCGGGCCTTCGCGGACCTGGAACACCACGTCGACGGTGTTGGTCTCGCGGTTGGGCACGTAGCGCGGGCGCACGTCGACGAACGCGAAGCCGGCGGCGCCGGCGGCGAAGGTCAGGGCGTCGGTCGCCTGCTCGATCTTCTCGTCTTCATAGAGCTGGCCGGTGCGGATTGGCAGGATCTGGGCCAGCAGCGTGCCGTCCAGCTTCTTCAGCTCGGTCTCGACGGTGATCTTGCCGAACTTGTACTTGGGACCTTCCTCGAGGGTGTAGGTCACGGCGAAGCCGTTCTTGTCCGGCGCCAGTTCGGCCACCGACGAGATGACGCGGAAGTCGAAATAGCCGCGGTTGCGATAGTGCTTGCGCAGCTGTTCGCGGTCGTACTCGATCCGGTCGGGGTCGTAGTTGTCGTTGCTGGTCAGGAACTTGTACCAGTGCGACTCCTTGGTCACGACCACGTCGCGCAGGTCGTTGTCCGAGAACTCCGAATTGCCCAGGAAGTTGATGCCGAGCACGCCGCTCTTGGGGCCTTCGTTGATTTCGAACACGAGGTCGACGCGCTTTTGCGGCAGCTCCACGACCTTGGGGGTCACGGTCGCCGAGATGCGGCCCGAACGGCGATAGAGCTCGATGATGCGCTGGACGTCGGCCTGAACCTTGGCGCGGGTGAAGATGCCGCGCGGGCGGATCTGCACTTCGTCCTTCAGCTTGTCTTCCTTCAGGGACGAATTCCCCTCGAAGACCACCTGGTTGATGATCGGGTTCTCGACGACCTTGACGATCAGGTCGCCCGACAGGATCTCGATCTTCACGTCGGCGAAGAGGTCGGTGCGGGCCAGGGTCTTCAGCGCCAGGTCGAGGCGGGCCGCGTCGACCGTGTCGCCCGGCTGGATCGGCAGGTAGGACATGACCGTCCCCTGCTCGATGCGTTCGTTGCCCTGGATCACGATCCGCTGGACCACGCTCGACTGCGCGGCCTGAGCGAAAGCCGCCTGCGGGGCGACCAGCGCGGTGGAGCCGAGGAGAAGCGCCAGACCGGTGGCGAACGCGGCGCTATGGGCGCGAAGATTGTTCATGGGACCATTCATGGACGAAGAGCGGGCGTTCACGTGAACAGGCCGCCGATGAATTTGAACACGTCGTAGCGGTTGAGGTCGTTCCATGCCGCGAACAGCATGAAACCCAGGATCAGCGCAAGCCCCGCCCGGAAACCGGCGGCCTGGAAATCGGCGCGCAGGGGGCGTTTGGCGATGGCCTCATAGGCGTACATCAGCAGGTGACCGCCATCGAGGACGGGGATCGGCAACAGGTTCATGAAGCCGATGCTGACCGACAGGCTGCCGATCAGGACGGTGAGGCCCACCAGGCCGCCGTACAATTTGGAAGGAAGGTCGGGCGCGCCCGCGGCGCCGGCCTTGGCCACCGCGCCGGCGGTATGGCCGATGCCGATCAGGCCGCTGATCTGGTCGGCGGGGACCTGACCGCGCACCAGGCGGCCAAGATAGTAGGCGATGGTCTTGAGCATGTCCCAGACCGCGTCGCAGGCGGCGGGCACGGCTTCGATGAGGGTCGGCTTGACCAGGGTCGGGCGCGAACGGCTTTCCAGGCCCAGGGTCCCGACCTTCACGCGGCCGGAAATCTTGTCGACGCGCTCTTCGAGGCGCGGCGTGGCCGTCAGGACCACGGTCTCGGCGCCGCGTTCGACGGTGAAGCGGATCGGCACGTTGGCGCGCAGGGTGGTGTACTGCTGCAGGTCCTGGAACGAGCGGATGCGCTTGTTGTCGGCGCGGGTGATCAGGTCGCCGGCGTGGAAGCCCGCCGCCTCGGCCGCGCCGCCGGGGCGCACGCCGTCGATCCGGGCCGGGTTGGTCACCTGGCCATACGCGGCGAACAGCACCGTGAAGATCACGATGGCCAGCAGGAAGTTGGAGATCGGACCGGCGGCGGCGATGACCGCGCGTTGCCAGATCGGCTTGAAGTGGAAATAGCGACCCACGGCCGCCTCCCCTTCACGTTCGACGATGGCGCGCTTCATGGCGTCCAGGTCGTTCTGGTCGGGCACGCTGGCGGCGTTCTCGTCGCCCGAGAAGCGCACGTAGCCGCCCAGGGGAATCGAGGCCAGGCGCCACTCGACGCCGGACTTGTCGCGCCACGAGGCGATGGCCGGGCCGAAGCCCAGCGAGAAGCAGTCGATCGCCACCCCGCAGGCGCGCGCCGCCCAGAAGTGTCCGAGCTCGTGGATCGTGACGACGATCGACAGCACGAACACCGTGGAGACGACAAAGATCAGGGCGTCGATCATGAAGGCAGGGGTTCCCCGGTCAGTTCCGTTGACGCTTCTGCGCGACAACCTCGGCCGCAATGCGGCGAGCGCTCGCATCCGTCGTCATCGCACTTTCAAGCGGATCGGAGGCAGCTTCGTCCAGGGTCCCGAGACTGTTCATGCGTTCCAGGGTCCCCGCCACCGAGGCGGCAATATCCAGAAAGCCGATCTGGCGGTCAAGGAAGGCCGCCACGGCCACTTCGTTGGCCGCGTTCATAGCAGCCGGAGCGCCGCCGCCCAGCCTCATCGCCTCGCGGGCGATGGCGATAGACGGGAAACGTTCCAGGTCGGGAGCCTCGAAGGTCAGCTGGCCATAGGCGGCCAGATCCAGCTTTGGCGCGGGCCAAGGCAGGCGGTCGGGCCAGGAAAAGGCGCAGGCGATGGGCGCGCGCATGTCCGGCGGCCCCAGCTGGGCCAGGGTCGAGCCGTCGGCGTATTCCACCAGGCTGTGAATCACGGACTGCGGGTGGATCACGACGTCGATGCGCTCTTCGGAAGTGTCGAACAGGTAGGACGCCTCGATCATCTCGAGGCCCTTGTTCATCATGGAAGCGGAATCGACCGAAATCTTGGCGCCCATCGACCAATTCGGATGGGCGATGGCCTGTTCGGGCGTGGCCAGGGCCATCTGATCGCGAGTCCAGGTGCGAAACGGGCCGCCCGAGGCCGTCAGGATCAGGCGCGAGACCCGCGAGATGCAATCGGGCTGCAACACCTGAAAGATGGCGGAATGTTCCGAATCGACCGGAATCACCGACCCGCCCGCCTCGCGTGCGATCCGCAGCAGGGCCGGACCAGCGCAGACCAGGCTTTCCTTGTTGGCCAGGGCGATGACGGCCCCGGTGCGAGCAGCGGCCAGGGTCGGCGCCAGGCCGGCGGCGCCGACGATGGACGACATCACCCAGTCGGCGCCCATGGCCGCGGCCTCAATGACCGCGGCGGTGCCGGCGGCGGCGCGGACGCCGGTCCCGACCAGGCCGGCGCGCAAGGTCTCGAGGCAGGTTTCGTCCTCGATCACGGCCACGGACGGCCGCCATTGTATCGCTTGTTCGATCAGACGCTGGACATTGCGGCCGGCGGTCAGGGCCAGGATCTGGACCGGCGCCTTCGAGGCCTCGAACAGGCTCAGCGTCGAGACGCCGATCGATCCCGTCGAGCCCAGGACCACAACCTTGCGGGTCGATGTCAACGCGCCCATCCAGCCAGGTAGATCAGGCGCACGCCCGCGATGACGATGGCCGCGAACATCAGGCCGTCGACGCGGTCCAGCATGCCGCCGTGACCGGGGATCAGATCGCCGGAGTCCTTCACGCCGAACCGGCGCTTGAGCATCGATTCCCAGAGGTCGCCCATCATGGTGGACAGCCCGCCGAGGAAGCCCACCAGGGCGGCGATCGGCCAGGTCAGGTTCATGTCCGGCAGGGACGGCAGCCAGGTCGTCAGGGCGTCGATGCCGATGGCGGCCAGCGATGAGGCCACCAGCCCGCCGAAGAAGCCCGACCAGGTCTTGTTGGGCGAGAACCGCGGCCACAGCTTGGGGCCCTTGAGGATGCTGCCGACCACGAAGGCGAAGATGTCGGCGAACCAGGTGACCGCGAATAGCAGCAGCGTCCAGCTGAGGCCCGCCTCCAGCAGGCGCAGCCAGATCAGGGCGATGCAGGCCGGCGCGATATAGATGACGCCATAGGCCGCGTCGGCTCGGCGCTCCACCCGGCCCCGGGCCAGCAGGCCGGCCAGGATCGCGCCCACCACCAGCAGCGGTCCGGTCAGATAGTAATGGCCGCGGAAGGCGGCCACGAGGGCCACCAGGCTGGCCGCGCCAATGGCCAGGGACACGCCGACGGGCGCCTTGGGCGCGCTCATCATGCCCCACTCGCGGGCGAGCAGCGCGACGCAGACGGAGATCAGGGCGAGATACCACACGCCGCCAAACCACACGGCGGCCACGACCGTGGGCACGAGCACGGTGGCTGAAAGCACCCGCACCCGAAGATTCTTCCAGTTGAAGCGCTTAGCCGGCGACGGCGACGTCATCGGCGGCAATGCCTCCATAGCGCCGGTCGCGACCGCGATAGTCCGCGATGGCCGCCGAAAGCGCCTCAGGTCCATAGTCAGGCCACAGCACGTCCTGGAAGACGAGCTCGGCATAGGCGCATTCCCAGAGCAGGAAATTCGAGATCCGCTGCTCTCCGCTGGTGCGCACGATCAGGTCCGGGGCCGGTGTCGACGCGGTCGACAGCAGGCCCTCGAACGCGGTTTCGTCCAGATCCGAGGCCTTGGCCTCGCCCCGCTCGACGGCTTCGGCGAACGCGCGCGCGGCGTCGGCAATGTCGGCCCGGCCGCCATAGTTGAAGGCGACCTGCAGGGTGAACTGGGTGTTGTGGGCCGTGCGGCGCTCGGCGCGTTCGATGATCTCCTGGATGTCGGGGGCCAGGCCCGTCCGACGACCGATGATCCGCACGCGGACGCCTTCGCGCGCCAGCCGCTCGAGATCTGATTCGATATAGGCCTTCAGCAGGCCCATCAGCTCGGACACCTCATGGGCCGGGCGGCGCCAGTTCTCGGTCGAGAACCCGAACACCGTCAGCACGCTGAGGCCCAACGCGGGCGCGCCCTCGACGGTGCGCTTGAGCGCGTTGACGCCGGCGCGATGGCCGAGCGCGCGCGGCATGCCGCGCCGCTTCGCCCAGCGACCGTTTCCGTCCATGATGATGGCCACGTGCAGGGAGCGGTTCGAAGCGTCGCCCCCAGCGCGCGTCGATACATCCTGCAGGCCGGTCGTCGGCGACATTCGCTTCAAGCCTTCCCTCATCGTCCCCCGTTACTTCGGCCGACGATCAAACCTGCATGATCTCTTGTTCTTTGATTTTCAAGGCCTCGTCGATGCGCTTGATGGCCTCGTCGGTCATCTTCTGGACCTCGGTTTCCATCTTCTTCAGGTCATCCTCGCTGATGACGCTGGCCTTCTCGGCCTTCTTCAGGTCGTCGTTGGCGTCGCGACGGATGTTGCGCACGGCGACCTTCTGGGCCTCAGCGTACTTGCCTGCGATCTTGGACAGGTCCTTGCGGCGCTCCTCGGTCAGCGGCGGGATCGGGATGCGCAGGTTATTGCCCTCGACCACCGGGTTCAGGCCCAGGTCCGAGTTGCGGATCGCCTTCTCGACGGCCGAGACGACGCCCTTGTCCCAGATGTTGACGTTGATCTGGCGCGGCTCGGGCACGCTGATCGAGGCGACGGTGTTCAACTGCACCATCGAGCCGTAGGCGTTGACCATGATCTGGTCGAGCAGGTTTGACGAGGCGCGCCCGGTGCGCAGACCGGCGAAGTCCTCTTTCAGGGCGAGCACGGACTTGTCCATGCGGTCTTTGTATCCGGACAGGACGGGCTTTTCGGGAGCGGCCATGGCTTGGGCTCTTTTCGCTGGAGTTTAGGCGGCGTCTTGCGCGACGACGGTGAAGGTTCCCTCGCCACCCAGGACGCTGAGCAGGTTGCCGCGTCCCTTGATGGAGAAGACCACGATCGGGATATTGCTGTCGCGCATCAGGGCGACGGCCGAAGCATCCATCACCCGCAGATCCTTGGCCAGCACGTCCATATAGGTCAGACGGTCGTAGCGCTTGGCGTTGGCGTCCTTCTTGGGGTCGGCGGTGTAGACGCCGTCCACGCTGGTGCCCTTGAACAGGGCGTCGCACTGCATCTCGGCGGCGCGCAGGGCCGCGGCGGTGTCGGTGGTGAAGAACGGGTTGCCGGTTCCGGCGGCGAAGATCACCACCCGGCCCTTTTCGAGGTGACGCTGGGCGCGACGGCGGATGTAGGGCTCGCAGACCGTGGCCATGGGGATGGCCGACTGGACGCGGGTGGAGACGCCGATGCGCTCCAGCGCGTCCTGCATGGCCAGGGCGTTCATGACCGTGGCCAGCATGCCCATGTAGTCGGCGCTGGAGCGCTCCATGCCCTTGGCCGCGCCGGCCATGCCGCGGAAGATGTTGCCGCCGCCGATCACCAGGCACAGCTCGACGCCAGACTTGACGATCTCGGCGATGTCCTCGGCGACGGATTGGACGGTGTTGGTGTCGATGCCGTAGGGCGTGTCGCCCATCAGCACTTCGCCGGAGACCTTCAGGAGCACGCGGCGGAACCGCTGGGGCGTGATGGCGCTGGGTTCGGACATGGACCTGGCTCTTCCTGAGTCGTCGGCACGCAACATAGTGCGCGTTCGTCAAAAGTGGGATCGGTTTTGCGCGCTAGGGCGCGGCGGCGGAAACTGGATACCGGTTTCGGCGTCCGCCTGGCTTCAGATATTTCGGCTGGAGCCTGTTTATCCGCCTCGAACGCCGCGAATGGACAGGCTCTAGGCGCAACAAGGGCGCGGCGCGCGTCGAACGCGCCGCGCCCTTGAAGGACGTATGAAGCCGCCGTCGTCTTTTGGGACGACGGACGACGTTCGTGTCTTAGGCCTGGCCGGCGGCCATGGCCGCGACTTCGGCGGCGAAATCGCCTTCCGGAGCCTTTTCGACGCCTTCGCCCAGGGCGAGACGCGAGAAGCCCTTCACGGTCAGGGTCGCGCCGAGTTCCTTGCCGGTCTCGGCGACCAGCTGCTCGACGGTCTGGTCCGGGTTCATGACGAAGGCTTGCTTCAGCAGCACGACTTCTTCCAGGAACTTGCGGATGCGGCCTTCAACCATCTTCTCGACCACGGCCGCGGGCTTGCCCGACTCGAGCGCCTGTTCGGTGAAGATGGCGCGTTCCTTGTCGATCGCGGCCTGGTCCAGATCGTCCGGCGACAGCGACAGCGGAGCGGTCGCGGCCACGTGCATGGCGATCTTGCGGCCCAGTTCCAGGATCTTGGCCTGGTCGCCGGCGCCTTCGATGGCCACGGCCACGCCGATGCGGCCCAGGTCCGGCGCGGTGGCGTTGTGGATGTAGGTCGCGACGGCGCCTTGAGCCACGGTGAAGCGGGCCGAACGACGCAGCAGCATGTTCTCGCCGATGGTGGCGATCAGGTTGGTCAGGACGTCGGAGACGACTTCGCCGTCCGAGGTCTTGGCCGCGCCGATGGCGTCCACGCCTTCGATGTCCAGGCCGACGGCCGCGATCTTGCGGACGGCGTTCTGGAACAGGTCGTTGCGCGACAGGAAGTCGGTTTCGGCGTTCACTTCGACCAGGGCGGCGGTCATGCCGGCGCCGTCGTTACGGACGGCGATGCCGACCAGACCTTCGGCGGCGATGCGATCGGCCTTCTTGGCGGCCTTGGACAGGCCCTTGGCGCGCAGCCAATCAATGGACGCTTCCATGTCGCCGTTGTTTTCGACGAGGGCCTTCTTGCAGTCCATCATGCCGACGCCGGACTTTTCGCGCAGCTCTTTCACCAGCGCAGCGGTCACTTCAGCCATGAGATCCTCCAGATTCAAACGTTTAGCGACCGGGCTTGATAGCCCGGTCGCATGTCATGTTCACAACGGTCCTCCAGCAGAGGACGGTCGTTCGATCAGTTAGCAGCCGGCTCGTCGGCGACCGCCTGGATCGCTTCGGCGGTGGCTTCCTGGGCGGCTTCGGCAACCGGCTCCGGGGTCAGTTCGCGCGCCAGGGTCGGCTCGACCGGGGCCACCGAGGCGCCCAGATCGACGCCCGAGGCGGCTTGGCCGGCGGCCAGGCCGTCCAGGACGGCGTCGGCGATCAGGTCGCAGTACAGCTGCAGGGCGCGGGCGGCGTCGTCGTTGCCCGGGATCGGATAGGTGATGCCGTCCGGATCGCAGTTGGTGTCCAGGATCGCGATGACCGGGATGTTCAGCTTGCGGGCTTCGAGGATCGCGATCGCTTCCTTGTTGGTGTCGATCACGAACATGATGTCGGGGATGCCGCCCATGTCCTTGATGCCGCCCAGCGACAGTTCCAGCTTGTCGCGCTCGCGGGTCAGCTGCAGCAGTTCCTTCTTGGAACGGCCTTGGCCTTCGCCGGCCAGCACGCCTTCGAGTTCGCGCAGACGCGCGATCGAGCCCGAGACGGTGCGCCAGTTGGTGAGCGTGCCGCCCAGCCAACGGTGGTTCACATAATATTGGGCGCAGCGCTTGGCGGCCGTGGCGACCGGGTCGCTGGCCTGGCGCTTGGTGCCGACGAACAGCACGCGACCGCCGGCGGCGGCGACTTCACGCACCTTCACCAGGGCTTGGTGCAGGAGCGGAATCGACTGCGACAGGTCGATGATGTGGATGTTCGAACGCGAACCAAAGATGTAGCGGTCCATCTTCGGGTTCCAGCGGTGCGTCTGGTGGCCGAAGTGGGCGCCAGCTTCCAGGAGCTGACGCATGGAGAATTCGGGAAGCGCCATCGGGCCTATTTCCTTTTTCCGGTTGAACCTCCGCGGACACCCCCGTTTCGAACCATTTCGAAGCGGGACCGGAACGGCGACTTCAGGATTTCTCCCCGAAGCAACCGAACGTCCACGTGTGGAATGGCGCGGCAGATAGTCGTGAACGGATCGAAATGCAAGCCTTGTCGATCGAAAGGGCGTCGACAGGTGCAAGACGCGACCCTTTTCCGCCGTCGCCTGCGGGGTTTTCGTCGTTCTGACTGCCGATGACGGCGGGAGCGGTCAGGGACCGCCCGCGACTTGGTTGCGCCTCGCCGTCGCCGGATCTCGCGTTCAGTCGGCCGTGCGCCAGACACCCGCCCCGGCCAGGATATCCGGCAAGTCCTCCGGCCACACCTGTTCGGCGGTGGCGCGCAGATCAGCCGGCGACCACCAGCGATGCGCCGCCACCACCGTCCGCTCCAGCGCCGTCCATCGGTCCTGGGAGACATCCAGCCCGGCGACCCGGACCAGGAAGAAGCGCTCGTCGGCCGCCACCGTCTCACCCTCCGGCGTCCGGAACGTCGCCTGGCGGCGCGCGATCTGCGGACCCGGGTCGTCGATGAGCAGGCCGGTCTCTTCCAGAAGCTCGCGACACGCGGCGGCTTCATAGCTTTCGCCCGGATCGAGGCCGCCGCCCGGCGTCGCCCAGAACGCCTGCCCAGCCAGCGGACCGATCCTGTGCTCGAACCTGAACAGCAGGAGGCGATCTTCCGGATCTACCAACAGTAGGCGGGAGGACGGACGTTGGCGCATGCGCGCATCTAACGCGCTGGCGGAGCGATGGGGAATCGCAAGTTCGCCTCGGGGTCCGCGACGATCATGCGCCGGTGGCAAGACGGCGACGGGGCGGCTACCGTTGCGCGGTGGGGACGAAGGCTTTGTTGACCAGACTTGCTCAAGGCGCGCTCGACGGCCTCATCGTCGTCGTGGGCTTCATCCTCGCGGCGCTGCTGGCCTTCGTTCCGCTGACCGCCCTGCCCGGCGACCTACAGACGGGGTTCGTGAACGCCGGGTGGGTGAAGGGGGGCTGGATCGCGATCGTGGCCGTCGTCCTGGTGGTCTGTTGCCGTCCCTCGCCGCCTCGGCCGGATGAAGCGCGATGGCGCGCGACCCTGCGCGGCGTCGGGATCTTCATGGCGACCTTCGTCGGCGTCTTCTGGCTGACCGGCGGTCTGGTCTGGATCAACGCCCATGGGATCCAGGCGGGCCGGACCCACGACATGGTCGTCGTCGGCGACGCGCGCACGGCGCGATCCGCCGGCGGCTCGACCATCGCGCATTACAAGGCCTCTGAGATCGGGACGTCCTGGAAGGCCGATCTCGAGCCGACCGACCCGCGAGACGGCTTCGTCAGGACAGGCGCCTGCGTCCGCATCACGGTGCGCGAGGGGCGCCTGGGCCTTGATTGGATCAGCGACGCGCGCCCGATCGACTGCCCTGACACGCCCGGCGGCGCGGGCGGCGCGTCAGGCGGCGTACGTCCCTAGTCGCTTGGCGCGGCGTGGAGGGGCGCGGAGGGACGCGGAAGGCTCTCTTCATGAAGAGGCCCCTGCCCAGATCCAGTCGCGGATTTTGGGACAACGCCTCTCCTTCGGATCGTCTTCCCCATCGACACCGCCGGACTGTCTCCCGCAAACCTACTGACCAGGCTTTGCCAGTGGCTCCCAGCACCGGTGGACATCGGAGTCGCGGCGTATCGGGTTCGAAGGATCGGAACCCCCTGCCGTTCACGTCGACCAGCGTCCGCGCGAACGCATCAACGTCGCCCAGGGAGCGCATGCGCCCTTGCCGAATCGCCGCCCGAGAGCCTTCTGGTCAGGCGCGGCCAGCGGGCGTCGGCCGCCGGTGGCGGACCGAGCCAGGGAGATCAGAACGCCTTGCCGTTCACCTCGACCGGCTTCAAGGCGAACACGTCGACATCGTCCAGGCAGCGCACATTGATGGCCGCCATGCGGACTCCGCCGGGGCCCTCCCCGCGCCCGAAGGACTCGATCCCGCAGTCCGAGCAGAACAGGTGCGAGATCTTGTGAGTGTTGAAGCGGTACTCGCTCAGGGCGTCCTGGCCCTGCAGCAGGGTGAAGTCGTCCTCGCCGGCGAAGGCCAGGACCGAGCCCAGCTTGCCGCATCGCGAACAGTTGCAGGTGATCAGTTCGTCCAGGCCCACCTCGACCTCAAACCGCACCTTGCCGCATTGGCAGCCGCCTTGATGCTTGGCCATGCTTCTTCTCCCTCGCCCTAGACGTCTTCCAGCAGGGCCACGCCGGGCGCCGTCTTCAAGGCGCCGCGCAACGAGGCGTCCAGATTATAGCGCCCCGGCAGCTTCAGTTCGATCTCGCGGCCGCCGCCGATCGCGGCGATGAAGCTGATCTCGCCGCCCTTCTGCGAGGCGGCCGGCTCCAGGCGCTTCTTCAGGGCCTCGACCTCGGTGGCCGAGGGCGACAGGTGGACCCGCAAGCCCGCCACGACGTTCTCGATGGCCTTCTCGATCGGCTCGGCGTCGTCGCCGAAGAACCGCACCTCGCCGTCGCGGGCCTTGGCGCGGACCTTGATCGCCACCGATTTGCCCGGCTCCAGCACCTCGCGACACTTTCGCAGGGCTTCCGGCGGGAACAGCACCTCGTATTCGCCGGTCGGGTCCGACAGCGACACGAAGGCGAAGCGTTCCCCGCTCTGCGACGCGCGTTCCTGGCGGCGACGCACCACGCCGCACATCCGGAAGGCCTCCATGCCGGCCTCGGCCTGCGGGATCACCTCGGTCAGCATGGCGGTGCGCCGGCGACGCAGCATGCCGACCATGTCCTCCAGCGGGTGACCGGTCAGGTAGAAGCCGACGGCAGCGAGTTCCTCGTCCAGCAGGTCGACCTGGTTCCAGGGATCCACCTTCTTCAGGCGCGGCCGACCGGCGGCCGGATCCGCGCCGAACAGGGCGTGCTGGCCGCCCTGGCGGTCGGCGGCGATGCTCTGGCTGTGAGCGATCAGCACATCCGACGAAGCCAGGATCTGGGCGCGGTTCTTGTGGAAGCTGTCGAAGGCCCCGGCCCGGGCCAGGTTCTCGATGGCGCGCTTGTTGACCTGCTTGGGATCCACCCGCTCGACGAAATCGAAGATGTCTCGGAAGGGGCCGCCCTCCTCCCGCACAGCGACCAGGTGCTTCATGGCTTCCAGACCGACATTGCGCACCGCGCCCAGGGCGTAGAGCACCTCGCCGTCCTCGACCTCGAAGTCGGCGCCCGAGCGATTGACGTCCGGCGCGCGCACCGTGATGTCGAACCGGCGGGCGTCCTGGTGGAAGACCGCCAGCTTGTCGGTGTTGGAGATATCAAGGCTCATCGACGCGGCCAGGAACTCGACCGGCGTATTGGCCTTCAGCCAGGCGGTCTGGTAGGCGATCAGGGCGTAGGCGGCCGCGTGGCTCTTGTTGAAGCCGTAGCCGGCGAACTTAGCCACCAGCTCGAAGATCGAGCCCGACTGCTCCTCGGGAACGTTCTTGTCCTTGGCCCCGGAGACGAAACGGATCTTCTGGAGATCCATCTCCTCCTTCTTCTTCTTGCCCATCGCGCGGCGCAGAAGGTCGGCTTCGCCCAGGCTGTAGCCCGCCAGGATCTGGGCGATCTGCATCACCTGTTCCTGATAGACGATGACGCCGTAGGTCTCCTTCAGCACCGTCTCCAGCGACGGGTGCAGGGTGTCGACGGGCTTTCGGCCGAATTTGCAGTCGACGAAGGTGTCGATGTTGTCCATCGGGCCCGGTCGATACAGCGAGATCAGCGCGGTGATCTCCTCGATCGACCCGCAGCGCATCTTGCGCAGGGTGTCGCGCATGCCCTGGCTTTCCAGCTGGAACACGCCGACCGTCTGGCCCGAGGCGAGGAGTTCGTAGGTCTTGGCGTCATCGAAGGGCAGCTTGCCCAGGTCGACGTCGGCTCCGCGCTTCTTCAGGTGCTTCACGGCGCGGTCCAGCACCGTCAGGGTCTTCAGGCCCAGGAAGTCGAACTTCACCAGACCGGCGCTTTCGACCCACTTCATGTTGAACTGCGTGGCGGGCAGGTCCGAGCGCGGATCCTTGTAGAGCGGCGTCAGCTGGGTCAGGGGCCGGTCGCCGATGACCACGCCGGCGGCGTGGGTCGAGGCGTTGCGGAACAGGCCTTCCAGCTGCAGGGCCACGTCAAGGCAGGCCGAGACGTTGCCGTCTTCCTTCTTGGCTTGCTTGAGGCGCGGCTCCAGATCGATGGCCTGGGCCAGGGTCACCGGCGCGGCGGGGTTGTTGGGCACCATCTTGCAAAGACGGTCCACCAGGCCCAGCGGCAACTGCATCACCCGCCCGACGTCGCGCAGCACGGCGCGGGCCTGCAAGCTGCCGAAGGTGATGATCTGGGCCACCCGGTCGCGGCCGTACTTTTCCTGGACGTAGACGATGACCTCTTCGCGTCGCTCCTGGCAGAAGTCGATATCGAAGTCGGGCATCGAGACCCGCTCGGGATTGAGGAAGCGCTCGAACAGCAGGCCGAAGCGCAGCGGATCGAGGTCGGTGATGGTCAGCACCCAGGCGACCAGCGAACCGGCGCCCGAACCCCGTCCCGGACCGACCGGAATGCCGTGCGACTTGGCCCACTTGATGAAGTCCGACACGATCAGGAAGTAGCCGGGGAAGCCCATCTTCTTGATGATGCCCAGCTCGAAATCCAGGCGATCCCAGTAGACCTGCTCCTCGACCGCCAGCTCCAGGCCGTCGAGGCGCATCTTCAGGCCTTCGCGGGCCTGGTGCTCGAGCTCTTCGGGCTCGCTGCGGCCGTCGCCCGTCGGGAAGCTGGGCAGGATGGGATCGCGCTTCTTGACCAGGAAGGCGCAGCGGCGGGCGATGTCGATGGTGTTGTCGCAGGCTTCCGGCAGGTCGGCGAACAGCTTGCGCATGTCGGTGGCCGACTTGAAAAAGTGCTCGGGCGTCACCCGCCGGCGTTCGTCCTGGCCGACGAACGAGCCGTCGGAGATGCACAGCAGCGCGTCGTGCGCGTCGTACATCTCGCGCTTGGCGTAATAGACGTCGTTGGTGGCCACCAGCGGCACGTCGTTCTCATAGGCCCAGTTGACCAGGCCCGGCTCGGCGGCGGCCTGGCGCGGCAGGCCGTGGCGCTGAAGCTCGACATAGAAGCGGTCGCCGAACACTCGGTTCATCTCGACCAGCGCCTGGGTGGCCTCGGCGGTCTTGCCCGAGGCGAACAGCGCGTCGATCGGACCGTCGGTCCCGCCCGACAGCAGGATCAGGCCTTCGGAATATTCGACCACCTTGGCCCACGGCACGATCGGCTCGGCCAGTTCGCTGCTGTCCAGATAGGCGATGGACGACAGTTCGGAGAGGTTGAGATAGCCCCGCTCGTTCTGGGCCAGCAGGGTGATCGTCGGCGCCCGGGCCCAGCGTTCGGTAGGCCCCTGGCCGATGCCGGCGATGGGAATGGCGCAACCGATGATCGGCTGGATGCCGGCGTCCTTGGCGTAGGACGAGTATTCGAGAGCGCCGAACAGGTTGGCCCGGTCGGTCAGGCCTGCGGCGGGCATTTCGGCCGCGGCCGCCAGCTTGCCGATCTGGTCGGCCTTGATGGCGCCTTCCAGCAAGGAATAGGCCGAGCGAACTCGAAGGTGGACGAAGCCCTGCCCCTCATCGTTCGCCATGACCCATGCCTCCGCTCAGTCGACTCAGGCCACCAACTGGGCGACCGAGCACATCATCCAGACGAAGCTGGCCACGGACACAAGGGCCAAAGACTCACGAGCGATACGGATCATCGGAACCTCCACAAATTTCTTGTTTTGTTCCATATTCCGCTTTTGTTCTGTTCACAAGATGTTCCGCGACGATCCACCGCATTTTCTTTGGGCGAGTCACTCGGTGGGGGGGGTAGAGGCGCGCCGCCTCTGGTTCTCGGCGACGGATCAGGTCAGATCAGCCCATGCGCCTGATCATCGACACCGACACCGCCGGGGACGACGTCTTCTCCCTGATGCTGGCCCTCACCCGCCCCGGCGTGACCGTCGAGGCCATCACCATCGCTCACGGCAATGTCGGCTTCGTCCAGCACGCCGAAAACGCCCTGAAGACCCTCGAGGTCTGCGGCAAGGCCGGCGAGGTTCCGGTCTATCTGGGCGCCCAGGCGCCGTTCTCGCGCGCGCCGCTGGACGCGGCCTATGTGTTCGGCGCGGACGGCATGAGCGACAGCGGCTATCCCCTCGCCGCGCAGCGCCCGGCCGAGGGCCACGCGGTCGATGAGATCGTCCGCCGGGTGATGGCCGCGCCCGGCGAGATTGTCCTGATCGCCCAGGCGCCCCTGACCAACATCGCACTGGCCTATCTGCGCGAACCGCGCATCGCCAAGGCGGTCAAGCACCTGTGGATCATGGGCGGCACGGACAATGGGGTCGGCAATGTCACGCCGGCGGCGGAGTACAACTTCTACGTCGATCCGGAAGCGGCCAAGATCGTGGTCAACGCCGGCTTCGACATGACCATCGTCACCTGGACGGAGACCTTGCGCGACGGCCTGCTGGACCTGGACCAACTCGCCGTCCTGGACGCGCTGTGCACGCCGCGTGCGCGGTTCTTTAACGAGGTCAACCGCGCCTCCCTGGCCTTCGCCCAGGAGACAGAAGGCTTGAACGGCAGCCTGCACCCGGACGCCCTCACCTGCGCCGTCGCGTTGGACCAAAGCCTGATCCTGGAGGCCGAATACGCCGTGGTCGACGTCGAGACGCTGGGCGAGCTGACGCGAGGCTATCTCAGCGTCTCGCACGCCATCCTGCCCGACATCGAACTGGCCGACCCGGCCTTGAAGCGCCGGCCGCCCAACGCCCGAGTGGTCAAGAAGATCGACCAGGCCGGCTTCTTCGCGGCGATGAGGCAAGCGCTGCTATAACGCGCTTAACGTGTATCTAAGAGACTGAGCGTAGCCTGTTTTCCATGAACAGCGCGCGCTTCGCACTTCTTGGCACGTTGGTCGCTTCCAGCCTCGCGGCGGGCTCCGCCCAGGCGCAGGTCGACCTGTTCTCGCGTGACGCCTTTTCCGGCGTGCTGGATCTTCGCATAGCCACCGCCGATGGCGAGACCTCGTGGGTCGATAACGGCCTGGGCAAGTCGCGTTTCGGGCCGGGCCGGCGCGGCGTGAAGCTGGGCGAGGCCGCCCTGGTCTGGAACCCGCGTTTCTCCGACAGCCTGACCGCCGTCGTCGTGGCCGAGAGCCAGGACGGCCAGGATCACCTCGTCGACCTGGGCGAGGCCTATGTGTCCTATCGCGGTCCCGCCGGCCACGCCATGCGCCTGTCGGGCCGGGTGGGCGCCTACTATCCGCAGATCTCCCTGGAGCACGACGGCCTGGACTGGACAGTGCCCGACACCATCACGCCGTCGGCGCTCAACAGCTGGGTGGCCGAGGAGACCAAGGTCGCCGGGATCGAGGCCACCGTGCGCGGCTCGCTGTTCGGACAGGGTCTGTCGGCGACCGCCGGCGCCTTCACCCATGGCGACACCTCCGGCACCCTGCTGTCATTCCGAGGTTGGGCGCTGCACGATCTGAAGTCGCCGGTGACGGGACGCTTCCCGTTGCCGGCCTTGACCCCGTTCATGGCCCGCCGCCAGGCGCCGCACACCACGCCGCTGCTCGAGCTGGACGGACGCACCGGCTATTACGGCCGCCTGGAATGGCGACCGGATCCGAAGCTGGCCCTCGATCTCTTCGGCTACGACAATCGCGGCGACCGCGTCAGCGTCGAGGCCCGCGAATGGTCGTGGGAGACCCGGTTCTGGAACCTCGGAGCACGGCTGGACCTGGGCGACACCCAGGCCAAGGCCCAGGTGATGCGCGGCGAGACCCTGATGGGCTATTCCAACGCCAACGGAGTCTGGATCGATGTCGGGTTCGAGGCCGCCTATGTCTCGGTCACCCAGGCGCTGGGCCCTGGCAGCCTGACGGGCCGCCTCGACCACTTCTCGGTCAGCGACCGCACGAACAAGGCCGTGGACAACAATTCCGAACGCGGCTGGTCGGCCCTGGCGGCCTATCGCTGGGACGTCAGGCCGAACGCCCAGGTGGTGTTCGAGGCCATGACCATCGACAGCCACCGGCCAGACCGGCGGCGTCTGGGCGCCTCGCCCGACCAACGGCAAGCGGTCCTGCAGACGGCCTATCGTCGTCAGTTCTAGATCAGAAGGTCTGGGCCACGAGATGGCCGTCCTTCAGGGCGAACACCCGGTCCATGTAGCGCGCCAGGTCCATGTTATGGGTGGCGATCAGCGCCGCGACGCCCTGCCCCCGCGCCAGGCTGTAGAGCGACTGGAACACCGCCGCCGAGGTGGCGGGATCGAGATTGCCCGTCGGCTCATCGGCCAGCAGCAGTTGCGGCTTGTTGGCCAGGGCGCGGGCGATGGCCACACGCTGCTGTTCGCCGCCCGACATCTGGGCCGGCTGGTGGTTCAGGCGAGCCTGGAGGCCAAGCTCGCTCAGCAGCTCCCCGGCGCGAGCGTCGGCCTCGGCCTTGCCGCGCCCGGCGATCATTCCCGGCAGGGCGACGTTCTCCAGGGCGCTGAACTCGGGCAGCAGGTGGTGGAACTGATAGACGAAGCCCACCGTGCCCAGGCGGATGCGGGTGCGCACGCGCTCGGACAGCTTGGAGCAGTCGCGGCCGCCCAGGGCCACGAGGCCGGCGTCGGGACGCTCCAGCAGACCGGCCGAGTGCAGCAGCGAAGACTTGCCCGAGCCCGACGGCCCGATCAGGCCCACGACCTCGCCGGGATAGACGTCGAGATCGACGCCGCGCAGCACGGGAAGATCGCCGGCCTCGGTCTTGTAGACCCGCTCGACGCCCCGCAGGGACAGGACGGGATCACTCATAGCGAAGCGCCTCAACCGGATCGAGGCGCGACGCGCGCCAGGCGGGCGGAAGCGTCGCCGCGATGCTCATCAGGGCCGACAGGCCGACGATGCCGCCGACCTCCGACCAATCGATCTTGGCCGGGATGTGGGACAGCATGTAGACGTCGGCGCTGAACACCGCCGTGCCGGTGGCCCATTCGACAAAGTTCTGGATGGCGGTGATGTTGGCGCAGAACAGCACGCCCAGCAGCAGACCGCTCAGGGTGCCGGCCACGCCGATCGAGGCGCCGGCCATCACGAAGATCCGCAGGATCGCGCCCTGCCCTGCGCCCATGGTGCGCAAGATGGCGATGTCCTTGCCCTTGTTCTTCACCAGCATCACCAGGCTGGAGATGATGTTCAGGGTGGCGATCGCGACGATGCAGAACAGGATCAGCCGCATGACCTTGCGCTCGACCTGCAGGGCCGTGAAATAGCTGTGGTTCTTGTCCATCCAGTCGGCGACCAGCGAGCCCGGGCCGCTGGCGGCTTCGACGGCCGGCTTCAGGGCCTTGGCGTCGTCTGGATCGTCGACCTTGATCTCCACATAGTCGACCGAGGTGTCGCGCCCGAAGAACAGTTGGGACTGCTCCAGCGGCATGTAGACATAGGCCTCGTCGAACTGACTCATCCCGACGCTAAACACGCCGCCGACGATATAGTCCTTCTCGCGGGTCGAGCTGCCGAAAGCCGTGGCCGGGCCCGAAGGCGAGATCAGGGTGATCGGATCGCCGGGCTGGACGCCGAGGTTGGCGGCCATGCGGTCGCCGATCAGGATGATGTCGCCGCCGAACTCGCCCTGGCCAAAGCCGTTCAACGAGCCCTTCTTGATGTTGCCGGAAATGATCTTCAGGCTTTTCAGGTCGCGGGGCGTGACGCCGCGCACGATGGCGCCGGTCACTTGGCCAGGGCCGATGACCATGGCCTGGGCCTCGACCATCGGTACGGCCTGGACCACGCCCGGCACCGCGCGGATGCGGGTGATCACGCCTTCGCGGTCCGGCCCGTTGATCAGAGGCGACTGCGCATAGAGGTGGCCGTTGAAGCCGAGGATCCGGCCCAGCAGCTCTGCGCGGAAGCCGTTCATCACGCTCATCACGGTGATGAGGGCGAAGACCGCCAACATCACCGCGCAGAACGAGATCACCGAGATCAGGGCCACGCCGCCGTTCTTCCGCTTGGCCAGCAGGTACCGCCAGGCGACGGAGCGCTCCCAGCGGCTGAACGGTCCGGCGGCCCCGAGATCGGCCATCAGGCGGCCTTGCCTTGCGTGAGGCTGGCGACGACGGCGTCCAGCGGCGCGGTGGAGCGCTCGCCGGTCGCCCGGTTCTTCAGCTCGACCACGCCCTCGGCCACGCCCTTGGGACCGATGATGATCTGCCAGGGCAGACCGATCAGGTCCATGGTCGCGAACTTGGCGCCGCCGCGGGCGTCGGTGTCGTCGTAGAGCACCGTCTTGCCGGCTGTGGTCAGGGCCTTGTAGGCGGCATCGCAGGCGTCGTCGCAGCCGGCGTCGCCCTGGCGCATGTTGATGATTCCGACATCGAACGGCGCCACCGACTCCGGCCAGATGATGCCGGCGTCGTCGTGGCTGGCTTCGATGATCGCGCCCAGCAGGCGCGAGACGCCCACGCCGTACGAACCCATCTGCACCGGCACGTCCTTGCCGTCCGGCCCGGCGACCGTGGCCTTCATCGGGTCGGAGTACTTCGTCCCGAACGAGAAGATGTGGCCGACTTCGATGCCGCGCGCCGACAGGCGGTCGCCCTCGGGCACCTTGGCGAAGGCGGCCTCGTCGTGCATTTCCTCTGTGGCGGCGTAGAGCGCAGTGCGCTGGTCGACCAGCGGCTGCAGGTCGCCGTACCAGTCGACGTCGGGACCGGGCGCCCCCATCTCGACGAGGTCCTTGTGGCAGAACACGGCGCTCTCGCCGGTGTCGGCCAGGACGATGAACTCGTGGCTCAGGTCGCCGCCGATCGGACCGGTGTCGGCGCGCATCGGCACAGCCTTCAGGCCCATCCGCGCGAACAGGTTCAGATAGGCCACGAACATGCGGTTGTACGACTCGCGCGCGCCCTTGGCGTCGAGGTCGAAACTGTAGGCGTCCTTCATCAGGAACTCGCGGCCGCGCATCACGCCAAAGCGCGGGCGACGCTCGTCCCGGAACTTCCACTGCACGTGGTAGAGGTTCTTGGGCAGGTCCTTGTAGCTCTTCACCGAGCCGCGGAAGATCTCGGTGATCATTTCCTCGTTGGTGGGTCCGTACAGCAGCTCGCGCTCGTGACGGTCGGTGATGCGCAGCATCTCGGGGCCATAGGCGTCGTAACGGCCCGACTCGCGCCACAGGTCGGCCAGCTGCAGGGTCGGCATCAAGAGCTCGATGGCGCCGGCGCGATCCATTTCCTCGCGGACGATCTGTTCGATGCGGTTGAGCACCCGCAGGCCCAGCGGCAGCCAGGCATAGATGCCCGCCGCTTCCTGGCGAATCATGCCGGCGCGCAGCATCAGTTGGTGCGACGCGATCTGGGCGTCGGAAGGGGCTTCCTTCAGCACGGGCAGGAAATAGCGCGACAAGCGCATATGAGAGACGTCTCCGGGAATTATGAGGGCCTGAGATAGCCTCTTGCCTGACAGCTTGGCAACGCGCGGGGCGAAAAGATGGCCATCCGGAAGCTGTGGAACGAAAAGAAGGCCGCGCGATCCTCGCGCGGCCTTGCAAGTTCATCGTCGGGGAAGACGCCACAGAGTGGGACCAGAACCAACTGATCCCGTAAGTTCACTGTAGGCGTCCGAACATCTGTAGGGGCATGCGCATGCGGCTGGCGTCGCGCATTTGGCCGTTTCGCCCAAGCCTTGAGCGATAGCGGGCAGAAACACCGCGCGACGCCCAAGGGTTGGGCGCCGGGCTTCCGTTAGTACCCTGAACGCATCGGCGGCAGGCTGATCAGATGGAAGCGAACGATCACCCAGATGATCGTGAAGACCACCACGGCGATCCAGGTGGTGGTGAAGAACTTTCGCTTGAGATTGGGATTCACGGGCGCCCCGGGATCGCCGCCGCCGGGCGGCTTTAGGCCCATCTCGTGATAGCTGCGCGAGCCGATCGGCAGGACGGCGAACAGCACCGTCCACCAGACGACCAGGAAAACCGAAGCGGAGGTGAGCAAGCTCATCAGTGATGCGCCTCCTTGGGCGTCTCCATGAGTTCGACCAGCAGGCCGCCCATGTCCTTGGGGTGAACGAAGATGATCAGGGTGCCGTGGGCGCCGATGCGCGGCTCGCCCAACACGGTCGCCCCCTTGGCCACCAGGGCGTCGCGGGCCTCGTAGATGTTCTCGACCTCGAAGCAGATGTGGTGCTGGCCGCCCTTGGGGTTCTTGGCCAGGAAGGCGTGGATTGGCGACTTTTCGCCATAGGGCTCGATGAGCTCGATCTGGCTGTTGGGCAGGTTGACAAAGCAGACCCAGACGCCCTGCTCCGGCATCGCCCACTTGTCCGTCACCGAGGTCGCGCCCAGGAGGTCGCGGTACATCTTCAGCGACTCATCGATCGAGGGCGTGGCGACGCCGACGTGGTTCAGCTTGCCGATCATGATCCTGCTCCCGCGCATCCTGTTGTTTGCGCGAAGGCCTAACACCTGGGTCGCGACGCCGAAAGACCCGCCCGCCGTGGCGAAATGACGGCGGGCGGGCTCTTCCGTTGGGTCAGGTGCGCAGGACGGTGGTCTCGACGACCGGCTTGCGCTCCCAAATCCGGAACGCGGCCTTCTTCACGGCCCGCGATATGGCGTTCTCAATGACCTCGTCGCTTTCCTTGTCGTCGCCGCCCAGGCGCTTGAAGGCGGTCTCGGCTTCCTCGGCCAGGTCATCCATGGCCTCGTCCAGCGGGTAGTCGTTGTCGCCAGCCAGACCGAGGCCCCGGACCTGCGGGCCCGAGACAATGCGGTTCTTGCCGTCCAGCACGACCGACACGGCCAACATGCCGTTGAACGCCGCGTGGCGACGTTCGCGCAGGGCTTGGCCGTTCTCGGGCGTCACGACGCCGCCGTCGACATAGAGACGGCCGGCCGGAACCTCGTCGATGATCTCCGGATGACCGGGGGCCAGGCGCACCATGTCGCCGTTACGCGGTGAGATCGCGTGCGGGACCTGCAGGTCCTTGGCGAAGGCGGCGTGCTCGATCAGGTGACGGCGCTCGCCATGGGTCGGTACGGCGATCTCGGGGCGCACCCACTGGTACATCTGCTTGAGCTCGTCGCGGCACGGGTGGCCGCTGACGTGGATGCCGGGGGTGTCGCGCTCGGTGTGCAGGCGTACGCCGCGATCGGCCAGCTTGTTCTGCAGGTTGCGGATGGGGATCTCGTTGCCCGGAATGACCCGCGAGCTGAAGACCACGTGGTCGCCCTGCGAGAGCTTCACATGCGGGTGGTTGCCCTCGGCGATACGCGACAGAGCCGCCCTCGCCTCGCCTTGACTGCCGGTGCACAGGAACAGGATCTCGTTCTCGGGCAGGTACTTGGCCTGGTCGTCGGTGACGAACGGCTCGAGACCTTCCAGGAAGCCGACCGAGCGCGCGGCGGCGGCCATGCGGTGCATCGAGCGACCGGCGAGGCAGACCTTGCGGCCGGCGGCCTGGGCGGCGCGGATAACGGTGTCCATACGCGCGACGTTCGAGGCAAAGCAGGCTACGGCGATCTTGCCGGTCAGGCCGGAGATCAGCTTGTTCATCTCGACGCGGACCTCGGCTTCCGAGCCGGCCTCGCCGTCGACGAAGACGTTGGTCGAGTCGCAGACCATGGCCAGGACGCCTTCGTCGCCCAGGCGGCGCAGGCCCTCGATGTCGGTCGCCTCGCCCAGCTGCGGGTTCGGGTCGATCTTCCAGTCGCCGGTGTGCAGGATCGTGCCCAGCGGCGTCTTGATCGCCAGGCCGTTCGGCTCGGGGATCGAGTGGGTCAGGGTGATCATTTCCAGATCGAACGGGCCGATCTTGAACTGGCCGCCCAGCGGGATCTCGGTGATCGACACCTCGTCCAGCAGCCGCGCGTCCCGCAGCTTCTCGCGCAGCAGGAAGGCGGTGAAGGGCGTGGCGTAGACCGGCGCCTTCAGGCGCGGCCACAGCCAGTGCACCGCGCCCAGGTGGTCTTCGTGGGCGTGGGTCAGCACGATGCCGAGGATATCGTCGGCATAGGCCTCGATATATTCCGGATCAGGCAGGATGATCTCGACGCCGGGCGTCGTCTGGTCGCCGAAGGTCACGCCCAGGTCGACCACGATCCACTTGCGATCGTGAGCCGGACCAAAGCCATACAGATTGAAGTTCATTCCGATCTCGTTCGACCCGCCGAGCGGCAGGAAGACGAGTTCGTCTTGGGAGGATTTTGTCATCAGGTCTCTAAGGTGGTGTTGCGACGGTGAATTTCGAGGAGTCCGCGGATCGTCAGATCCGAATCGAAGTGATCGATGCAGTCCGTGGCGCCTTCGAACAGCGAGGCGACCCCGCCGGTGGCGACCACGGTCATGGGCTCGGCGCGCTCGGCCTTGATGCGCGACACGAGCCCTTCGATCAGGGAGATATAGCCCCAGAACACCCCCGACTGCATGGCGCTGACGGTGTCGGTGCCGACCACGCGATTGCGGGCCGGTCGCTGGATGGCGATGCGGGGCAGCTTGGCCGCCGCTTCGTGCAGCGCCTGCATGGACAGGTTGATGCCCGGGGCGATGATGCCGCCCTCGAATGCGCCGTCGGCGGCGACGATGTCGAAGGTGGTGGCCGTGCCGCTGTCGATGACAATCAACGGGCCCGGATAGATCATGTGCGCGCCCACGGCGTTGACCAGGCGGTCGGCGCCGGCCTCGGACGGCTTGTCGATGCGCACATCCACGCCCAGCTTGGCGTTCTCGCCGATCACCAGCGGCTCGACGCCGAAATAGCGGCGGCACAGGTTGCGCAGGTTGAAGATCGACTGCGGCACCACGCTGGAGATGATGCAGGCGTCGATGGCCCGGAAACCCAGGCCCTGCATCGACAGCAGCTGCGACAGCCACACGACGTATTCGTCGGCCGTGCGGGTGCTCTCGGTCGCCGCGCGCCACTGCGCGATCCAGTTCTGGCCATCATGGATGGCGAACATGGTGTTGGTGTTGCCTTGCTCGATCGCCAGCAGCATTCAGAAGGCCCCTCCGAAGAAGACGTCGCCGGCGGTGATGCGCCGTAAACGGCCGTCCGGCAACCGCAGGCGCAGCGCGCCGTCGCCGTCCAGGCCCTCGGCGATCCCCTCGACGGTCTCGGTTCCCAGGCGGGCGATGCAGGGCTCACCCAGACCGTGGGCGCGGGCGGTCCAGGCGTCGGCGATGGCGGGAAAGCCCAGCGACATCCAGACCTTGGACCAGCGCTCGAAGGCGTCGGCCAACACCTCGATGGCGTCGACCGGCGACGGCGGCGGCGCGGCGCGGTGGGTGGTCAGGGCCGTGGCGGGACGCTCGCTGTCGATCGGCTTGCGGGCCAGGTTCACGCCCATGCCGGCGGCGACCCACAGGCCGCCGTTCGCCCGGGCCCCGGACTCGATCAGGATGCCGCTGACCTTCAGGCCGCCCAGCAGCGGGTCATTGGGCCACTTCAGGCTGACGAGCGAAGGCGGGACATAGGCGCCGAGCATGTCGGCGACCGCCAAGGCGGCGACGAATGAAACCTGGGCGGCCTCGGCTGGCGGCTTGTCGGTGGCGAAAAGCAGGGTGGCGGCGAGATTGCCCTCGCCGGTCTCCCAGACGCGACCACGCCGACCGCGCCCGGCGGTCTGGCGCAGGCCGACCAGCCACACGGGTCCGGTCTCGCCCGCTTCCGCACGGCGACGGGCCTCGGCGTTGGTGGAGTCGATCTCGTCGAAGACGACGACGGGCGGCCCGTTCCTTTGCGAGGGGACGCCCGTCACGTCACGCGTGGCCAAAGGCCGCGGCGGCGGCCTTGGCGGCCGGGTCGAGCCAGATCAGGGCGATCAGCACCACCGGGAACGAGAACAGGGCGGCGGCGAAGCCGACGGCGCGCGCGGCCGGAGCCGGGGCGTCCGTCGCGGCGGCCGGAGCGTCGAACCACATCGTCTTGATCAGGCGCAGGTAGTAGAACGCCGCCACGACGCTGCCGACGAGACCGAGCACGGCCGCCCACTGCATCATCACGTCGCCGGTCCCCAGCGCGGCCTTGAAGACGTAGAACTTCGACCAGAAGCCGGAGAACGGCGGCAGGCCCAGGGCCGACAGCGAGAACGCCGTCATGGCCAGGGCGACGCCCGGACGTTCCTTCACCAGGCCGGCCATGTCCTCGATGGTCTCCATCGGCTTGCCGTCACGGCTCAGGGCCTGCAGGCAGGCGAAGAAGCCGGTCACGTCGACCATGTAGAGCACCATGAAGACCAGCATGGCGTGCAGGCCGGTCTCGCCGCCGGTGGCCACGCCCAGCAGGGCGTAGCCGACATTGGCGATCGAGCTATAGGCCCACAGGCGCTTGAGGTTGGTCTGGGCTAGGCCGGCGAAGGCGCCGACGAACACCGAGATCAGCGAGGCGATGATCAGGACCTGGCGCCATTGGGCGACCGAGTCCGGGAAGGCGTCGCCCAGCACGCGGGCGAACATCATCATGGCGGCCAGCTTCGGCGCGGCGGCGAAGAAGCCGACGACCGGGGTCGGGGCGCCTTCGTAGACGTCGGGCGTCCACATGTGGAACGGTGCGGCCGAGACCTTGAACGCCAAGCCGCAGATCAGGAAGATCAGGCCGAACAGCAGGCCCACGCCGTGCGCGCCATGGGCGGCGGCGGCGATTTCGGCAAAGCGGGTCGAGCCGGCGAAGCCATAGATCAGCGACGAGCCGTAGAGCAGCAGCCCCGATGACAGGGCGCCCAGCACGAAGTACTTCAGACCGGCTTCCGAGGCCTTGGCGTCGTCGCGGCGGAAGGCCGCCAGGACGTAAAGGGCCAGAGATTGCAGCTCGACGCCGATATAGAGGCTGATCAGGTCGCCGGCCGAGGCGGTGACGCCCATGCCCAGCGCCGCCAGGATCACCAGCACGGCGTATTCGAACTTCTGGTCGCCGCGCTGGGCCAGCCAGCGGTCGCCCAGCACGATGCCGACGGCGCTGGAGATGAAGATCGCGACCTTGGCGTAGGTGGCGGCGGCGTCGGCCGAATAGGCGCCGTTGAAGGCGTGGCCATGCGGACCGAGCACCGCGGCGACGGCCGCGGCGATCAGGGCCGCGACGCTGGCCAGGGTGAAGGCCGGCGTGGCCTTGCCCTGGAAGGCGCCCCAGACCAGCAGCACCAGGGCCGAGCCGGCGAGGATCGCCTCAGGCAGGACGAGCGAAAGGTTGGCGGAAAACGTCATAGGCCCCTCACCCGCCCACGGCGGCGCGCCAGGCGCCGACCAGCGAGTCGACGGAAGACGCTGTCAGGTTGAACACGAAATTCGGATAGATGCCGAGCACCAGGGTCGAGATGATCAGCGGCGTGAAGATCAGGATCTCGCGCTTGTCGAGGTCGGTGATGGTCTTCAGCTCCGGATTGACGATCTCGCCGAACATGACCCGGCGATACAGGGTCAGGGCGTACATGGCCGAGAAGATCACACCCGAGGCGGCGACGATCGCGGTCCAGGTCGAGGCCTTGTAGGCGCCGGTCATGGTCAGGATTTCCCCGACGAAGCCCGAGGTTCCCGGCAGGCCGACATTGCCCATGGTGAACAGCATGAAGGTCGCGGCGTACCACGGCATGCGGTTGGTCAGGCCGCCGTAGAAGGCGATCTCGCGGGTGTGCATGCGGTCATAGACCACGCCGACGCAGAGGAAGAGCGCGCCGGAGATCACCCCGTGGCTCAGCATCTGGAAGATGGCGCCCTGCTCGCCCGCCGCGTTGCCCGAGAAGATGCCCATGGTCACGAAGCCCATGTGGGCGACCGACGAATAGGCGATCAGCTTCTTGATGTCGGTCTGACGGAAGGCGACCAGCGAGGTGTAGACGATGGCGATCACCGACATCGCGAACACCAGGGGCTGGAACAGCTCCGAGGCGTTGGGGAACATCGGCAGGCTGAAGCGCATGAAGCCGTAGCCGCCCATCTTCAGCAGGATGCCCGCCAGGATGACCGAACCGGCCGTCGGCGCTTCGACGTGGGCGTCGGGCAGCCAGGTGTGGACTGGCCACATCGGCATCTTCACCGCGAACGAGGCGAAGAAGGCCAGCCACAGCCAGGTCTGGAGCCACGGCGCGAACTTGAAGTGCATCAGGTCGGGGATCGACGAGGTGCCCGAGATCGAGATCATCGCCAGGATCGCCGCCAGCATCAGCACCGAGCCGAGCAGCGTGTAGAGGAAGAACTTGTAGGCCGCGTAGACGCGACGCTTGCCGCCCCAGATCCCGATGATCAGGAACATGGGCACCAGGCCGCCTTCGAAGAACAGGTAGAAGAGGATCAGGTCCAGCGCGCAGAACACGCCGATGACCAGGGTCTCCAGCACCAGGAAGGCGATCAGGTATTCGACGACCCGCTTCTCGACGGACTTCCAGCTGGCGATGATGCAGATCGGCAGCAGGAAGGCGGTCAGCAGGACGAACAGGATCGAGATCCCGTCCACGCCCATGCGGTAGTGCAGGCCCGCGAACCAGGCGACGTCTTCCACGAACTGGAAGCCGGGGTTCTTGGCGTCGAACTGTGCGACCAGGACGATCGACAGCGCGAAGGTGACCAGGGTGGTCGCCAAAGCGATCCACTTGGCCAGCGTATCGGTGGCCGCGTTGTCGCCCTTGATCGCGCGGACCGCCAACAGGATGGCGACGCCGGCGAGCGGGGCGAAGGTGGTGAGGCTGAGAAGGCCGCTCATAAGCTCCGTCCCCCTCAACGGAATGCGTACAGGGCGAAGGTCAGCAGGCCGGCGACGCCGAGCAGCATGACAAACGCGTAGTGATAGACATAGCCGGTCTGGATCTTTCCGGTCCGGCGGCCGACCTCGTAGCTGACGGCGCTGACGCCGTCGGGGCCGAGGCCGTCGATGATCTTCTGGTCGCCGCCCTTCCAGAACAGGTCGCCGAGGAACTTGGCGAACCGCACGAAGGTGGCCGCGTAGAGCTCGTCGAAGAACCACTTGTTGTAGAAGAACACGTACAGCGGGCCGTTGCGGGCCGCGAGCTTGGCGCCCAGGCCTTCCTTCAAGATGTAGACGTAGAAGGCGACGAACAGGCCGATGATCGAGGCGATCAACGGGCTCCACTTCACCCACTCGGCCACTTCATGGGCCTGGTGCAGCACGTGGTTGGTGGGGGCGTTGTAGATCGCGCCGCGCCAGAACTCTTCCTGATGGTGACCCACGAAGAAGTCGGTGAACACGAAGCCGGCGAACACCGCGCCGATAGACAGCACGATCAGCGGGAACAGCATGATCAGCGGGCTTTCGTGCGGCTTGTGATCATGGCCGTGGCCGTGATCGTCATGCGCATGATCATCCGCGATCGGCTCGTCGTGCGTCTCGAGTTGGGCGTGCGAGGCGGGGTCGTCATGGCCGTGCGCATGGTCGTCGTGACCGTGGGCGTCATGACCCCAGCGGGCGTGGCCGTTGAAGGTGAAGAAGGCCAGGCGCCAGGAGTAGAACGAGGTCAGGCCCGCCACCAGCACGCCGATCACCCAGGCGAACATGGCGATCGAATTGTGACCGCCGGCCGCGAAGGCCGCCTCGATGATGGTGTCCTTCGAGTAGAAGCCGGCGAAGCCCAGGTGCAGCGGCGGGAAGCCGAGGCCCGTGATGGCGATGGTGCCGATGGTCATGGCGATGAAGGTCACCGGCAGCAGCTTGGCCAGGGCGCCGTACTTCCGCATGTCCTGCTCGTGGTGCATGCCGTGGATCACCGAACCGGCGCCCAGGAACAGCAGCGCCTTGAAGAAGGCGTGGGTGAACAGGTGGAACATCGCCGCCTGGTAGGCGCCGACGCCGGCCGCGAAGAACATGTAGCCCAGCTGCGAGCAGGTCGAATAGGCGATGACGCGCTTGATGTCGTTCTGGGTCAGGCCGACGGTCGCGGCGAACAGGGCCGTGATCGCGCCGATCACCGTGACGATGTTCTTGGCGACGGGCGCGTATTCGAACATCGGCGACAGCAGGCACAGCATGTAGACGCCGGCGGTGACCATGGTCGCCGCGTGGATCAGGGCCGAGACCGGGGTCGGGCCTTCCATGGCGTCCGGCAGCCAGGTGTGCAGGAAGAACTGCGCCGACTTGCCCATCGCGCCGATGAACAGCAGGAAGCAGGCGATATCCATCAGCGGGAAGGTGTGGCCCGCGAACACCCAGGTCTTGCCGGCGTGGCTGGCGATCTGCGGGAACAGCTCGGCGAACTGGATCGTGCCGAACGCCCAGAAGGTGGTCATGATGCCCAGGGCGAAGCCGAAGTCGCCCACGCGGTTGACCACGAACGCCTTGATGGCGGCGGCGCTGGCGGTCGGCTTCTTGAACCAGAAGCCGATCAGCAGGTACGAGGCCAGGCCCACGCCTTCCCAGCCGAAGAACAGCTGCATGAAGTCAGCGGCGCTGATCAGCGACAGCATCGCGAAGGTGAACAGCGACAGGTAGGCGAAGAACCGGGGCTTGTCCGGATCCTCGGCCATGTAGCCCCAGGAATAGATGTGCACGAGGGCCGAGACCGTCGTCACCACGATCAGCATCACCGCCGACAGGGCGTCGATGCGGATCGACCAGTTGGCCTGGAAGTCGCCGATGTGGATGAACGGCAGCAGGTGGACGGTGAAGGCCTCGAGCCCGCCCCAGGTCCACTGGCTGAACGTGTACCAGGACAGACCGCAGGCCAGGATCAGGCCGCCGGTGGTCACCGCCTGAGAGGCGACGTTGCCGATGCGGCGGCCGAACAGGCCCGCGATGATCGCGCCGACCAGGGGCGCGAAGAGGATAATGGTGACAAGCGTCTGCATGACGTCGCTTAGCCCTTCATCATGCTGGCGTCGTCAACCGCGATGTCGCCGCGGTTTCGGAAGAAGGTGACCAGGATCGCCAGACCCACGGCCGCCTCGGCGGCGGCGACGGTCAGCACGAACATCGCGAAGATCTGGCCGACCACGTCGTGGAGATAGGCCGAGAACGCGACGAGATTGATGTTCACCGCCAGAAGGATCAGCTCGATCGACATCAGGATGACGATGATGTTCTTGCGGTTCACGAAGATGCCGAAGACGCCGATCGTGAACAGGATCGCGGCGACGACGAGATAGTGCGACAGGCCGATCATTCGGAGATCCCCTCACCCGGCTTGATCTGAACCAGTTCCATGCCGGTCTTCGGCGTGCGGGCGACTTGCTTGCCGATGTCCTGGCGCTTGACGCCCGGCTTGTGGCGCAGGGTCAGCACGATGGCGCCGATCATGGCGACCAGCAGCACTAGGCCGGCCATCTGGAAGAAGAAGACGTAGTCGGTATAGAGCACTCGACCGATCGCTTCGGTGTTGCTGACCCCGACGGGCGACGCCAGCGGGGCGGCGTTCTGGCCGGCCTTGCCGTTCGTGGCCACCGTGGCGGCGACGAAGATCATCTCCAGCGTCAGCACGCCCGCGACCAGACCGCCGATCGGCAGGTACTGGGCGAAGCCCTTGCGCAGCTCCTCGAAGTCGACGTCCAGCATCATGACCACGAACAGGAACAGCACCGCGACCGCGCCCACATAGACGACGATCAGCAGCATCGCGAGGAACTCCGCGCCCAAGAGGACGAAGAGGCCGGCGGCCGAGAAGAAGGCGGTGATCAGGAAGAGCACCGAGTGCACCGGGTTTCGCGCCGAGACGACGAGAAGACCCGCCGCCAGCGTTATGAAAGCCAGCAAATAGAAAGCGATCGCCTGCAAGGCCATTGGCCCAGGTGCTCCCCTGAAAACTATAAGTCCAATGACGCACGCCGACGGCGCACGCCTACTCCGGATTCGCGGCCCGCTTTAACGGTACGGCGCATCCAATTCCAGATTCTTCGCGATCAGGCGTTCCCAGCGGTCGCCGTTATCGAGAAGACGTTCCTTGTCGTAATAGAGCTCTTCGCGGGTTTCGGTCGCGAACTCGATGTTCGGACCTTCCACGATGGCGTCCACCGGGCAGGCCTCCTGGCACAGGCCGCAGTAGATGCACTTGACCATGTCGATGTCGTAGCGGGTCGTGCGGCGGCTGCCGTCCTCGCGCGGTTCGGCCTCGATGGTGATGGCCTGGGCGGGACAGATGGCCTCGCAAAGCTTGCACGCGATGCAGCGTTCCTCGCCCGAGGGGTACCGGCGCAGAGCGTGCTCGCCCCGGAAACGCGGCGACTGCGGGCCGCGCTCGTTCGGGTAGATCACGGTCTTCTTCGGCGCGATCATGTACTTCATCGCGAGGCCAAAGGCCCCGGCGAAGTCGAGAAGGGCCGCGCCCTTGACCGCTTGCGTGATGCGCTGGAACACCAGAGCTCTCCTAACACTTTTCTTTTGGGATCGGACGCACGTCGCGACCCCGTTCGATCTGTTGCCGCCGGATAGACTGCCGGAGGACGCATTCCTTGGTCTTGGCGTCTTCCTTGCGGCGCGCCTCGACCTTTTCGTCGATCGACCTTTCGGCCGGCCGAGGCAGGTTTTTCCTCCACCCGACTGAGCAGCCCGTCAAAGCGACGACGGCGACCACAGCCAGGAGGAAGACCCGCGTCATTTCCCGCCCTTGGGAATGACGCAGGTGTAGTTCGAGAGCTGGGCGGGGTCTCCCCCGTCCTGCTTGGCTTGCAGGGTTCCGCCGTCGGCCTTGCACTTGTCACCGGCCCGGCGGAGCTCGTCATAGTTCACCACGCCGCGCCCCAGCGAATAGGACTGGCTGGAGGCGCCGCCGTCGGCGCAGGCCGACAGAGCCATCAGACCCAGACCCGTCAGGGCTATGGCGAGGTTTCGGTTCATCAGGCGCCCGCACCGAACACCCGCCACGCGGCGACCAGGGCCACCAGCACCAGCGAGGTCGGCAGGAACACCTTCCAGCCCAGGCGCATCAACTGGTCATAGCGGTAGCGCGGCACGATGGCCTTCGCCATGGCGATCATGAAGAACCAGAAGCAGATCTTGGCGAAGAACACGACCGACAGGAACAGCTTGCCCCACCAGCCCCAGCTGGCCAGGAATTCGGTCGGGAAACCGGGGTTCCAGCCGCCGAAGAACAGGACGCTGATCATCGCGCACATCAAGACGATGTTCGAATACTCAGCGACCATGAACAGCAGGTACGGGGTCGAGCTGTACTCGACCTGATAGCCGGCCACGAGTTCGGATTCGGCTTCGGGGAGGTCGAAGGGCGGGCGGTTCGTCTCGGCCAGGGCCGAGATGTAGAACATGCCCATGGCCACCACCATCACCGGCAGCAGCACGATGTTATTCAGGCCGCCGCCGAAGACGTTCCAGTTCCAGAACCAGCCGGACTGGCCTTCGACGATGGTCGACAGGTTCATCGAACCGGCCAGAAGGATCACCGTGATGATGATCAGGCCGATCGAGACTTCGTAAGACACCATCTGCGCCGCCGAGCGCAGCGCGCCCAGGAACGGGTACTTCGAGTTCGAAGCCCAGCCGCCCATGATGATGCCGTAGACGCCCAGCGAACTCATCGCCAGCAGGTAGAGGATGCCGACGTTCAGGTTGGAGACGACCCAGCCCGGCGCGAACGGCACGACCGCCCAGCCGACGAAGCCGAGCACCAGGCTCAGCAGCGGCGCCAGCATGAAGACGACCTTGTCGGCGCCGGCGGGGATGATGATTTCCTTCAGCACGAACTTGAAGAAGTCGGCGAAGGACTGCAGCAGGCCGAACGGACCCACCACGTTGGGGCCCTTGCGCATCTGCACGCCGGCCCAGATCTTGCGGTCGGCCAGCAGCAAGAAGGCCAGGCTCAGCAGCACCCAGATCACCACCAGCAGGATGCCGCCGGTGGTCAGCAGGGTCCAGGAGACCGCGGGGTTCGAGAAGAAAGCGCTCATCGGCCCTACTCCGCCGCGATCTTGGCCGCGCCCGAAACCGTGGCCGCGCATTCGGCCATGGTCACGCTGGCGCGCGCGATGGGGTTGGTCAGGTGGAAGGCCTTGATGGCGTTCTCGAACGGCGTGTCGGCCAGTTCGCCGGCGCCGCCGACGGCCGCGATGTCGAACACGGTCGGGATCGAACCCGGCGCGAAGTCGATCTGGCCGAAGGTCGGGTGGTCGGCGAACAGCTTGGCGCGCAGTTGGTCCAGGCTGTCATAGGGCAGCTTGTGGCCGAGGATTTCCGACAGGGCCCGCAGGATCGACCAGTCTTCCTTGGCCTCGCCCTTCGGGAACACCGCCCGCTCGCCCATCTGGACGCGGCCTTCGGTGTTCACATAGAGGCCGTTCTTTTCCGTATAGGCCGCGCCTGGAAGGATGACGTCGGCCTTGTGCGCGCCGGCGTCGCCGTGGGTGCCGAGATAGATCTTGAAGGCGTCAGACGCGGCGGTTTCGCACTCGTCGGCGCCCAGCAGGAACAGCACGTCCAGCGCGCCCGGCTTCAGCATCTGGCCGGCGGTCAAGCCGCCCTCGGCAGGGACGAAACCCATGTCGAGGCCCGCGACGCGCGCGGCGGCGGTGTGCAGCACGTTCCAGCCGTTCCAGCCGGCCTTCACGACGTTGAACGTCTTGGCCACGCCAGCGGCCGCCTTCAGCACGGCGGCGCCGTCGGCGCGGGTCAGGGCGCCCTGACCGACGATGATGGCGGGACGCTCGGCGTTCTTCAGCGCGGCGACGAAGTCGGACTTGCTCTTGGCCAGGCCCGACAGGCTCTTCGTGCCCGCGCCCAGGTAGTCGTAATCGTAGGTCAGGTCGCCCTGCTCGCCGATCACGCCGATGCGCACCTTGCCGGCCAGCCATTGCTTGCGCAGGCGGGTGTTCAGCACCGGAGCCTCGACGCGCGGGTTCGTGCCGACCAGCAGCACGACGTCGGCGTTCTCGAGACCGGCGATGGTCGAGTTGAACAGCCAGCTCTCTCGCGACCCCTCACCCAGCGCCACGCCGTCCTGGCGGGCGTCGAGGTTCTTCACGCCCAGGGCGGTGAAGAGGTCCTTGGTGGCCTTCAGGCTCTCGGCGTCCTGCAGGTCGCCGGCGATGACGCCGATGCGCTCGGGCGCGGTCGCCTTGATCTTTTCGGCTACGGCCGCGAAGGCCTGACCCCAGGTCGCCGGTTGCAGGCGGCCGCCGACGCGGACGTACGGACGGTCCAGACGCTGACGCTGCAGGCCATCGACGGCGTAGCGCGTCTTGTCGGAGATCCACTCCTCGTTGACGTCCTCGTTGACGCGCGGCAGCACACGAAGCACCGCGGCGGCGCGGCTGTCGACGCGGATCGCCGAGCCCAGCGCGTCCATGACGTCAATGCTCTCGGTCTTCTTCAGCTCCCAGGGCCGCGCCTCGAAGGCGTAGGGCTTGGAGGTCAGGGCGCCGACCGGGCAGAGGTCGATCACGTTGGCCGACAGTTCCGACGTCACCGCCGCGCCAAGATAGGTCGTGATTTCAACGTCTTCGCCGCGCGAGATCAGGCCGATTTCCGGCGAGCCCGCGACTTCGGTGATGAAGCGGACGCAGCGCGTGCATTGGATGCAGCGCGTCATCACGGTCTTGATGAGCGGGCCCATCGCCTTCTCTTCGACCGCGCGCTTGTTCTCTTCATAGCGGCTGTCGTCGCGGCCATAGCCCATGGCCTGGTCCTGCAGATCGCACTCGCCGCCCTGGTCGCAGATCGGGCAATCCAGCGGGTGGTTGATGAGCAGGAACTCCATCACCCCTTCGCGGGCCTTCTTGACCATCGGGGTCTTGGTGAAGATCTCCTGGCCCTCGGCGGCCGGCAGGGCGCACGACGCCTGCGGCTTCGGCGGACCGGGCTTCACCTCGACCAGGCACATCCGGCAGTTGCCGGCGATGCTGAGACGCTCGTGATAGCAGAAGCGCGGGATCTCTTCCCCAGCCAGTTCCGCGACCTGCAGAACCGTCATGCCGGGCTCGAACTCGACCTCGACGCCGTTGACCTTGGCGATAGCCATGCTTGTTACTCCGCCGCGATCAGCTTGGCGCCCTGCACGTGCAGGCGACCGCTACGATAGGATGCGATCCGGTCCTCCACCTCGTGGCGGAAGTGACGGAACAGGCCCTGGATCGGCCAGGCGGCCGCGTCGCCCAGGGCGCAGATGGTGTGACCCTCGACCTGGGTCGTGACGTCCAGCAGGGTGTCGATCTCTTTCGGGTCGGCCTCGCCGGTGGCCATGCGCTCCATGACCCGCCACATCCAGCCGGTGCCTTCGCGGCAAGGCGTGCACTGGCCGCAGCTCTCGTGCTTGTAGAAGTACGACAGGCGGGCGATGGCGCGGACCAGGTCGGTGGACTTGTCCATGACGATGACGGCCGCGGTGCCCAGACCCGACTTCAGATTGCGCAGGGCGTCGAAGTCCATGGGCAGGTCTTCGCACTGCTCGGCCGGGATCATCGGCACGGACGAACCGCCCGGGATGACGGCCTTCAGGTTGCCCCAGCCGCCGCGAATGCCGCCGCAGTGGTCTTCCATCAGCTGGCGGAACGGGATGCTCATCGCCTCTTCGACGTTGCAGGGCAGGTTCACGTGCCCGCTGACGCAGAAGAGCTTGGTGCCGGCGTTGTTCGGACGGCCAAAGCCCGCGAACCAGGCCGCGCCGCGACGCAGGATCGTGCCCGCGACGGCGATGCTCTCGACGTTGTTGACGGTCGTGGGCATGCCATACAGGCCCGCGCCGGCCGGGAACGGCGGCTTCAGGCGCGGCTGGCCCTTCTTGCCTTCGAGGCTTTCCAGCAGGGCCGTCTCTTCGCCGCAGATATAGGCGCCGGCGCCGTGGTGGACGTAGAGATCGAAATCCCAGCCGTGGATGTTGTTCTTGCCGATCAGCTTGGCCTCGTAGGCCTGCTTGATGGCTTCTTCCAGAACCTCGCGCTCGCGGACGTATTCGCCGCGAATGTAGATGTAGCAGGCGTGGGCCAGCATGGCGCGCGAGGCGATCAGGCAGCCTTCGATCAGGAGGTGCGGATCGTGCCGCATGATCTCCCGGTCCTTGCAGGTGCCCGGCTCGGATTCGTCGGCGTTGACGACCAGGTAGTGCGGACGACCGTCCTTCACTTCCTTGGGCATGAACGACCACTTCAGGCCGGTACCGAAGCCCGCCCCGCCCCGGCCGCGCAGGCCGGAGTTCTTCATGTTGTCGATGATCCAGTCGCGACCCGCGTCCAGGATGTCCTTGGTGCCATTCCAGCAGCCGCGCTTCTTCGCGCCTTCCAGGCCCCAATCATGGAGACCGTAGAGGTTCGTGAAGATGCGGTCCTTGTCTTCGAGGATACCGACCATGACTCAGCTTTGCGGATCGAATGGATGGGCGCGCACATAGCGCGTCCGACGAATGATGACATAGGCGAAAAGCAGCCAACCGGCGGCAATCCCCAGAAGACCGGCGACGACGGCCCAGAAAGGCGCGCCGGCGACCGTTCGGCCCCAGACCAGAAGCAAGGCTCCGACCAGGCAGGCCACGAAACCGACGCCGCGCTCGCGGCGGCCCAGGTTTCGAATCGTATCGGCATAGGCCGCGCGGCGGGTGTTCAGGGGGCTGTCGTCGATCATGACGAAGCCCCCTCTTCCGCCTTCACGGCGCGCATCCAGCCCAGGACGAACCAGATCTGCGCAGCCAAACCCGCCGCGACCAGGACCAGGAAGGCCGGCAGCAGCCAGCCGATCTGGAAGGCCACGTGACCGATGATCGCCGCGCCGGCCAGCAGGAAGCAGACCGCGTCGATGGCGAGCATCGCGGTCAGTCGCTTCTTCTGAAGGACGGCGTCAGCGTTCATCAGGCGGTCGGCTCCGTCTTCGGGGCCTTCTTGGGCTTTTCGGGCAGGTTCGGGATCTTGATCTTCTTGGCCAGCGAGCCGTCGTACAGCTTCGGGTCGGTCAGGGTCTTGATCGCGTCCTTGGGCTCCGACGCGCCACGGCCTTCATAGCTGCCCGGCTTGGGCGACTTGCCGGCGGCGAAGTCGTCGAGGATCTGGGCCAGGCTCTCCGGCGTCAGGTCTTCGTAGTAGTAGTCGTTGATGGCGGCCATCGGGGCGTTGCAGCACGCGCCCAGGCACTCGACCTCTTCCCAGCTGAACTTGCCGTCCGCCGAGACGTGGTTGGCGTCGCCGATCTTGTCCTTCAGCACCTTGCGCAGGTCCAAAGCGCCGCGCAGCTGGCAGGGCGTGGTGCCGCACAGCTGCACGAAGGCGACCTTGCCGACCGGCTGCAGCTGGAACATCACGTAGAAGGTCGCGACTTCCAGCACGCGGATGACGGGCATCTCAAGCTGCTTGGCGATCTCCTGGATCGCGGGCTCGGAAATCCAGCCTTCCTGCTTCTGGGCTAGCCAGAGCATCGGGATCACCGTCGATTGCTTGCGCTCGGCGGGGTACTTGGCTTTCCACCAGTCGGCCTTGGCCTGGCTTTCCTTGGAGAAGGCGAAGCTGGCGGGCTGTTCCTTGGCGAGTCGTCTCACGCTCATTGGGGGGCGCTCATCGTGCGAAATCCACGCGGACGATCTTGTCGCCCTTGAAGGTGTAGATGGCGGCGACCTCGAAGGTCGGATCGCCGTTACCGCGGTCGACGTGCTCGTGATCGATCACGTTCGCGCCCACCACGATGCGGTTGAGAAGCTTGGCCTTGTTGCCGGGAAAGTCGGCGAAGACCTTCTCGTACCAGGCCCGATAGGCCTCGATCCCGGTGCGCGCCACCTCGCCGTTCAGGCCGCCGACGACGACGTCATCGGCGAAATGGGCGCAGTGGGCGTCCAGGTCCTGGGCGTTATAGGCGTCCAGCTGGGCCTGGGCGATGCTTTCAAGCGAGCTATCGGGCAGGCTCAACGATCGATCTCCCCGAACACGATGTCCAGCGAGCCCAGGATGGCCGAGACGTCGGCCAGCTGGTGACCGCGGTTCATCCAGTCCATGGCCGCCAGGTGCGGGAAGCCCGGCGCGCGGATCTTGCAGCGGTACGGCTTGTTGGTGCCGTCCGAGACCACGAACACGCCGAACTCGCCCTTGGGGGCCTCGACGCAGGCATAGACCTCGCCGGCCGGCGTGCGGAAGCCTTCGGTGTAGAGCTTGAAGTGATGGATCAGGGCTTCCATCGAGCGCTTCATCTCGGCGCGGCGGGGCGGGGCGACCTTGTTGTCCTCGGTCATCACCGGACCCGGCGTCTTGCGCAGCAGGTCGCAGGCCTGACGGATGATCTTCGTCGACTCGCGCATCTCCTGCATGCGGCACAGGTAGCGATCGTAGCAGTCGCCGTTCTTGCCCAGCGGGATGTCGAATTCGAACTCGTCGTAGCACTCGTAGGACTGGTTGCGACGCAGGTCCCAGGCGATGCCCGAACCGCGCACCATCACGCCCGAGAAGCCCCACTCGATCGCTTCTTCGCGCGTCACCACGCCGATGTCGACGTTGCGCTGCTTGAAGATGCGGTTGTCGGTGATCAGCCCTTCGATGTCGTCGCAGACCTTCGGGAACGCCTTGGCCCAGTCGTCGATGTCCTCGATCAGCTGCGGCGGCAGGTCCTGGTGCACGCCGCCCGGACGGAAGTAGTTTGAGTGCAGGCGAGCGCCGCAGGCGCGCTCGTAGAACACCATCAGCTTCTCGCGCTCCTCGAAGCCCCAGAGCGGCGGCGTCAGGGCGCCGACGTCCATGGCCTGGGTCGTCACGTTCAGCAGGTGGTTCAGGATCCGGCCGATTTCCGCGTACAGCACCCGGATCAGCGAACCGCGACGCGGCACCTCGACGCCCAGCAGCTTCTCGATGGCCAGGCAGAACGCGTGCTCCTGGTTCATCGGCGCCACGTAGTCGAGGCGGTCGAAGTACGGGATGTTCTGCAGATAGGTGCGCGCCTCCATCAGCTTCTCGGTGCCGCGGTGCAGCAGGCCGATGTGCGGATCGACGCGTTCGACGATTTCGCCGTCCAGCTCCAGCACCAGGCGCAGCACGCCGTGCGCGGCCGGGTGTTGCGGGCCGAAGTTGATGTTGAACTTGCGGACCGGCGTTTCCGGAATGGCCGGAACGGTCGGTTCATCGCGGAAGAAGTCGGTCGCCGCGGCGGGCGAGTTTTGGCCGGTCATGGTTCCTGGCCTTCCTTACGCTGCTCGATGCTGAGCGAAACCAGCAGTCCTGCCATCAGCAGAACCACGCCCAGCAGCGTTATGATGGTGGTGGCGACGTCCCAGGACTGGGAGATCGCCGCTTGCGACAGCGGCAAGGCCAGCAGCACGGAGGCCGCGCCGAGCAGCGCGCTGCGCAGCTCCGCGATTTCCATGCGCCGGAGCCCCGCCCCGATCGCCAAGGTCATGACCGCGATCATGATCGCGATGCCCAGGCCCTTGTTCTGCTCCGTCGAGATCTGCGGCGCACGTGTGAACCAGCCCGTCAGCCTCATGCCGATGGTCATCAGGAACGCGGTGGAGAACGTCACCAGAAAAAACGCGGTGGCTGAACGGAACGTCGGCCTGCGCAGACCCATGATCAAGCATCCCCTGCTCTCTTCTCGGCCTTCTCGTCGCCGGGCAGGGCGTACTTCGCACCTTCCCAGGGGGAGAGGAAATCGAACGCACGGAACTCGGTAATCTTTACAGGTTCATAGACGACGCGCTTCAGCTCGTCGTCATAACGAACCTCCACGTAACCCGTCATCGGGAAGTCCTTCCGCAGCGGATGCCCGTGGAAGCCGTAGTCGGTCAGGATCCGGCGCAAGTCCGGATGACCTTCGAAGAAGATGCCGTACATGTCGAACGCTTCGCGCTCGAACCAGTCGGCGACCGCGAACACCGGGGTGATCGACGGCACCGGGGTGTCCTCGTCGGTCGAGACCTTCACGCGGATGCGATGGTTCTTCACCAGCGACAGCATGTGGTAGACGACGTCGAAACGGGCGGCCCGCTCGGGATAGTCCACGCCGGCCAGATCGATCAGCTGGTGGAAGCGGCAGGCCGCATCGTCACGCAGGAAGATCAGGGTGTCGATGATCGTCGCCGAACGAGCGACGACGGTCAGCTCGCCGAACGCCACCGAGTGGCCCAGCACGCCGGGCGCGCGGGCGACGATGTCCTGACCCAGGAGTTCGAGGGCTTCGCTCATCGCTCGATCGTCCCCGTACGACGAATCTTCTTCTGCAGCTGCAGCACGCCATAGACCAGGGCCTCGGCGGTCGGCGGGCAGCCTGGGACATAGATGTCCACCGGCACCACGCGATCGCAGCCGCGAACGACGCTGTAGCTGTAATAGTAGTAGCCGCCGCCATTGGCGCAGCTGCCCATCGAGATGACGTAGCGCGGCTCGGGCATCTGGTCGTAGACCTTGCGCAGAGCCGGAGCCATCTTGTTGGTCAGGGTGCCGGCGACGATCATCACGTCGCTCTGACGCGGGCTGGCGCGCGGCGCGAAGCCGTAGCGCTCCAGGTCGTAGCGCGGCATGGCCGAGTGCATCATCTCGACGGCGCAGCACGCTAGGCCGAACGTCATCCACATCAACGAGCCGGTGCGGGCCCAGGTGATCAGGTCGTCGGCGGCGGCCGTGATGAAGCCCTTGTCCGCGAGCTGGCCCGAGATGCCGTCGAAGAACGGATCGTGCAGCTTGGGGTCATAGCCTTGCACCGTCGACCGGCCGGCCGAGCCAGCGGGAACGAGGGGCGAGCTGTTGGCGGGAACGATCACTCCCATTCGAGGGCGCCCTTCTTCCATTCATAGATAAAGCCGACGGTCAGGACGCCCAGGAAGGTCAACATCGACCAGAAGGCGAAGGCCGCCGCTTCATGCGGCAGTTTCATCAGGCTGACGGCCCAGGGGAACAGGAACGCCACTTCCAGGTCGAAGATGATGAAGAGGATCGAGACCAGATAGAACCGGACGTCGAACTTCATGCGCGCATCGTCGAAGGCGTTGAAGCCGCATTCGTAGGCGGACAGCTTTTCCGGGTCCGGCGCCTTGGGCGCGAGCACGGCGGCGGCCGCGATGAAGGCGATGCCGATGACCGCCGCGATCCCTAGGAAGATCACGATCGGCAGGTACTGGAGGAGGAAGGCGTTCATGACAGCCCTTGGCTTGAATCGAGCGGGTTGTAGCCCACTGCCGCCGACGCTTCAAACGCCTGCGGCACATTGAGAAACGATCGCAACTACTGCTCATCCACAGGTTCGGCGACATGGCCGTTGACACGCCTCCGCGCCCGACATATCAGACGCCCCTCGCCGCAGGGCGGGTCGCACTTTCGCTTCGGCGAAGGGTCAATGCGGATGTAGCTCAGTTGGTTAGAGCGCCGGCCTGTCACGCCGGAGGTCGCGGGTTCAAGTCCCGTCATTCGCGCCACCCCCTTTCAAGCAGGGTGGTTTTGCTTCCCCGCCCCGGTGAATACGGACGATGTCGCGCCTCGCGCACGATGCGGATGTAGCTCAGTTGGTTAGAGCGCCGGCCTGTCACGCCGGAGGTCGCGGGTTCAAGTCCCGTCATTCGCGCC
>NZ_JBXASK010000003.1:304349-650975 GCF_058809215.1 Caulobacter sp. GW821-FHT10F06
CACCGTCCGGCGCTTTCCCCCAGAATACAAGCCTTCCTCTCGATATCCTGCGCCAGCCGCATCAAGGGCTGTTGCGGATGCGCCAGCGCGACACGATGTAGCGTCGATGTCCAAAGCGTCCGCACCCGTGTTCTCCGTCCTCGACTTGGCCCCCGTCCCGATGGGCTCCACCGTCAGCGACGCGCTTCGCAACAGCCTGGATCTGGCCCGACTCGCGGAAAGCCTCGGCTTTCACCGCTACTGGCTGGCCGAGCATCACAACATGTCGGGAATCGCCAGCGCCGCAACGGCCGTGGTGATCGGTCATGTGGCCGCCGGCACCTCGACGATTCGGGTGGGGTCGGGCGGAATCATGCTGCCAAATCACGCACCGCTGATGGTCGCCGAGGCGTTCGGCACCCTCGCCGCCCTGCATCCGGGTCGCATCGATCTGGGTCTGGGCCGCGCGCCGGGCACCGATCAGGCCACGATGCGAGCCCTGCGCCGCTACATGGGCGCGGTTGATTCGTTCGCCCAGGACGTCGTCGAACTGCAGACCTGGTTCCAGCCGGCCTCGCCGGACCAGTCCGTGCGAGCCGTGCCGGGTGAAGGCCAGGACGTTCCGCTGTGGCTGTTGGGGTCCAGCACCTACAGCGCCCAGCTGGCCGCCGCCCTGGGTCTGCCGTTCGCCTTCGCCGCCCACTTCGCGCCCGACCAGTTGATGGATGCGGTGACGCTGTATCGTCGTCACTTCAAGCCGTCGGCTGCCCTGGCGCAGCCCTATCTGATGGTCTGCATCGGGGTCTGCGCGGCTGAAACCGACGCCGAGGCCCGGCGTCTCTCGTCATCGACCCAACAACAGTTCCTGGCCCTGCGTCGCGGGCGACCCGGCCTGTTGCCGCCGCCGGTGGACGACATCACCCAGATGGCCTCGCCCAGCGAGCTGGCGGGCCTGGACCACACCTTCCGTTATTCCGCGATCGGATCGCCGCAGACGGTCAAGACCAAGATCCGTCAGGTATTGGAACTGACAGGCGCGGACGAGGTGATGGCGGCCTCGCAGATCCACGATCACCAGGACCGCCGCCGCAGCTACGAAATCCTGGCCGGGATCCGCGACGAACTCCGATCGACCTAGTGCGACGCCCGCAGGGGCGTCGCCGGGCTTTTGAAGCCGGGGTGGCCGGTCAGGCCGCCATAGATGTCGCACAGCGTTCCGAAGACCGAATCCCAGCCGTGGCGTTCCACGGCCCGCCGCCGCGCGGCCTGGCCGACGAGATGGGCGTCGCGGGCGAAGGTCGACTCGATGGCCTCGGCCAGCGCGCCGCCTTCCGACGCCGCCGCCAAGGCGCCGACGCTTGCATCCACCGACTCGGCCACGCCGCCCGAGGCCACGCCGATCACCGGCAGGCCGCAGGCCATGGCCTCAAGCACCACCAGACCGAACGGCTCGTTATCGTTTGCGTGAACGAAGGCGTCGCAACTGGCCAGAATGCCCGCCAGGACCCTGGGGTCACGTTGGTAATCCATGCTGATGACGCGGTCGCTGGCCGGAGCCCCGGCCCCGGCGCCGATCAGCAGCAGCACATAGTCGTCGCCCAGGCGCTCGACAGCGTCGACCAGAACGTCCAGCCGCTTTTCGCGCGCCGGACGGCCGGCGAACACCAGGATCTTGTGCCGCGCGGTCAGGCCCAGCCGGGCTCGCAGGCCAACGGGATCGGCGTGCGCCGGGCTGAAGATGTCGACATCCACGCCCAACGGCAGGCCAATGGCGTTGGACACCCCGGCCTCAATCAGCCGTCCGGCGATGAACCGGCTGGGCGCCACGGCCTGGTCGAACTGGCGATAGATCGCCGCCCAGCGCCGCTGAACCGGCTTTTCGGCCCACTCGCCGATATGCAGGGCCGCCAGGGCGCCCAGATCGGTATGGCAGAAGCCCACCACCGGCACGCCCAAGGCGTCGCCGGCCCGCAAGGCCGCCAGTCCGGGGGTATAGGGATCGCCGGCCTCAATGATGTCCGGGCGCTGACGAATCAGGCGCTCCATCCAGGCCTGCTTGACCACGGGCCAGCGATAGCCGTCGCCGAACGGCAGGGGCGCGGCGTAGATCGACACCCGTCCACGGCCGTCATAGGCGTCGCGCGCGCCGGGCACGACCAGGGTGTGCCGCACGCCAGGCCGCTGGGCCGTAAGCCAGGTCCGCTTGGAATTGAGATAACGCCGCACGCCGCCGCTTCTGGGCGCGTAGAGCATGGTGGTGTCGATCAACCGCACCTGGTCCGGAGCCGAGGCTTGCGCTTCGTCACGCGCGGGGAAGGTGTCGATCAGTTGATCCGCGTTCGGTTGGTTCACGCCGATTCCCTATCGCCCCCCATGATCCCCCATTGGACCTTGGAACGATAAAGCTTTGACGACAACTAGGGTTCCTCGCTCCCGCTCCCCTCGGGCGGACGAACGCTGGCGCCGCGCCGGGCGAGCGCCTCGCGCAGCAGCATTTCGACCTGGGCGTTGACGCTGCGAAGCTCGGCGCTGGCCAGCCGTTCGACGGCGGCCAGCACGTCGGGACGGACGCGCATCAGAAACGCGCGCCGTCCGCCCTTCCCGCCTTCGTTGTTTTCTCCGGACACGACCTAGCCGTAGAGCGTGCCGGTGTTGACGACGGGCTGCGCCTCGCGGTCGGCGCACAGCACCACCAGGAGGTTGGAGACCATCGCCGCCTTGCGCTCGTCATCCAGTGTCACGACGCCGCGCTCGCTCAACTGGCCCAACGCGCTTTCCACCATATCCACCGCGCCGGCCACGATCGTGCGGCGCGCGGCCAGCACCGCCTCGGCCTGCTGGCGCTTCAGCATCGACCCAGCGATCTCGGGCGCATAGGCCAGATGCATCAGGTGCGCCTCGTCAATGGCGACCCCGGCGACCGCGATGCGGCTCTGCAGGTCGGCCTGAAGCCGCGCCCCGACCTCTTCGGCGTGAGCGCGCAAGGTGGGCTCGCCCTCCTCCGCGTGGTCATAGGCGTAGTGCGAGGCGACCTCGCGCAGGCCCGTCTCGATCTGGATGTTCACGAAGGCCACATAGTCGTCGACGTCGAACATCGCCTGGGCCGAGTCGGCCACGCGCCAGACGATGTTGGCGGCGATCTCGATCGGATTGCCGCGCTTGTCGTTGACCTTCAGCATCTCGCTGGTGACGTTGCGCACCCGCAGACTGATCTTCTTGCGACCGTACCACGGCAAGACCCAGCGCAGGCCGGTGGTGCGATCGGTGCCGACATACGACCCGAACAAGGTCAGCACATAGGCCTCGTTCGGCTGCATCGAATAGAAGCCGCTGGCCACAAGGGCCCCCAGAAGAACCAGAACGACGCCGGGGATGACGGCCACAGGGCCGTAGGTTTCGGCTTGGGTCAAACACCAGACGCCGCAGGCGATCAGGACCGGAACCGCCAATAGCGGCAGCCCTCCGCTCGCGCCGCCGCGAATGCGTTCGACAGATCGATTGATGGTGTGAGCGTCAGCCATGGTCCAGTCTCCTCAGAGATATAAAAGTGATATCACTTTGATCGCTCTTGGCAAGGCGAAGCGTGACCGCGTAAGCGGGACGTTCGACAAGCGGGGATCCCATGGCGCGTTTTCTATTCACCACCTGGGAAGGCGGCGGCCATGTCCAGCCGCTGCTGCTGGTCGCGCGCGACCTCAAGGATCGGGGTCACGAGGTCCTGATGCTCAGCGACGCGTGCAACGACGTCGACGCCGGCGCGCTGGACCTGCCCTTCCGCGCCTGGACCACGGCGCCCAGCCAGACCGGCAAACGCCGCGAGGATGACCGGCTGAAGGACCACGAGGCCGACAGCCCGCTGGAGGTGATCCATCGTCTCGTCGACCGAGTGATGGCCGGGCCGTCCCTGGCCTACGCTCAGGACACCCTCGCCGCCATCGACGCCTTCACGCCGGACGCCTTGATCAGCCAGGAGCTGCTTCTGGGCGTGATGGCCGCCGCCGAGGCGCGCGCCCTGTCGCTGGCCCTGTTCACCGCCAACATCTGGTCGCTGCCGACCATGGCCGGAGCCCCGCCGTTCGGCGCGGGCATGGCCGAGGCGAGGTCGGACGAGGAGCGGGCCATGCATGCCATGGTCACCCAGATGAGCCGGGGTTTCTTCCAGAGCGGCCTGCCAGCCCTGAACGCCACGCGCGAAGCCCTCAGCCTGCCGCCCCTGGCCGATCTCTTCGAGCAGCTCGACAAGGCCGGCAAGATCCTGCTGGGCGCCAGCCGCGCGTTCGACTTCGCGCCTGATCCGCTGCCCGATCCGTTCGTCTATGTCGGCCCCTATCTGGCCGATCCGGCCTGGGTCGAGCCGTTCGCGGCGCCGGCCGGCGATGCGCCGCTGGTCCTGGTGTCGTTCTCGAGCCTCTATCAGGCCCAGGAAGCCGTCGTGACGCGAGTGATCGAGGCCCTGGGCCGCCTGCCTGTGCGCGGCCTCGTCACCACCGGGCCGACGCTGTCGCCCGAGGAATTCCCCGCGCCGGACAACGTCACGGTCGTTCGATCGGCGCCGCACGGCGCTCTGCTGGACCAGACGGCGGTGTTCGTCACCCACGCTGGCCACGGCTCGACCCTGCGCCCGTTGATGGCGGGCGTTCCGCTGCTGTGCCTTCCGCTGGGCCGTGACCAGAACGACAACGCCGCGCGGGTGACCGGCCGGGGCGCGGGCCTGCGCCTGGGGTCCGACGCCAGCGTCGACGCGATCGCGGCGGCGGTGACTGAACTGCTGGAGAATCCGGCCTATCGCCAGGCCGCCGCCCTCCTGGGCCAAGCGATCCGCCATGACGCCGAGGTCCGATCGGCGGCCGCCCAGATCGAAAGCCTGATCTCGCCCGGAACGCCCTGAAGCCCTCGACGTTGACCTGCAAGCTTGGCGATAGGCCAGGATCGACAGGGGCTTTCGTCATGGACAAGTTGTTCGCCAAGTTCGCCAACGCCACGGCGAAGGCGACGGGCAGTCCGATCGCCTTTCTGCTGTGCGTCGCGGCCGTGGTGCTCTGGGCCTGCTCCGGCCCGATCTTCAAGTTCTCGGAAACCTGGCAGCTGGTGATCAACACCGGCACCACGATCATCACCTTCCTGATGGTGTTCCTGATCCAGAACACCCAGAACCGCGACGGCGCGGCGCTGCAAGCCAAGCTGGACGAGCTGATCGTGGCCTCGACGGCCGAGAACCAGTTCATCGGCATCGAGAAGCTGACGGACAAGGAGCTGGAGCGCCTGCACGCCCATTGTCTGGGCCAGGCCAAGAAACACCAGGACCTGGTGGAGAAGGCCATGAACGAGCGCGAGAAGCGCAAGAAGCCCGCGACGACCAAGGCCGCGGCTTCGCCCAAGCGCTCGGCCGCGAAGGCCAAGCCGTCGAACTGAACTTGGTGGGCGGTGAGGGGATCGAACCCCCGACCCTCTCGGTGTAAACGAGACGCTCTACCGCTGAGCTAACCGCCCCAAAGTGCGACGCGCCTTCTAGCGGGCGTCGCGCGTCGCGCAAAGCGCGAAAAGAAAAAGGGCGAGCCGCCGACAGGCGCCCGCCCTCTTTCGTAATCTTCAAACCACTTAGCCGTTGAGGCTGGTCTTCAGGCCTTCGCCGACCTGGAAGCGCGCGGTCTTCGAGGCCGGGCGGTTCACCGTCTCGCCGGTGCGCGGGTTGCGGGCGGTGCCCGCCGCGCGGGCCACGGCCTTGAACGTGCCAAAGCCGACAAGGCGAACGTCATTGCCCGATTTCAGCGATTCCGTGACGGACTCGATGAAAGCTTCGAGGGCGTCCTTGGCCTGATTTTTGTTAATGCCCGCCTTGTCGGCGATCGCCGTGACGAGTTCGGCTTTTGTGGTCATGTTTTTCTCCCAGCCAATAAAGCAGCGGCGCTCTGTTGAAGCCCGACGCCACTTCGCTCGGCCGGGATTATGGCGGCGGAAAATGCCCCGTCAAATGAAGGCGGCGCGGGAATCTCCCGCGCCGCTTAACTTATCGCCAATAACTTACGTTTAGTGGGTCAGGATAGCGTCACTGTCGCCCTCGTCCGCCTTCGCAGTCGCAGCAATCGGCTCGTCTGCCTCGTTCCACTCCACCGGCGTCAAAGGCCCCGTCAGAGCGTGCTTGAGCACCTCGTCGATCGTGGAAACCGGAATGATCTCCAGGCCATCCTTAACGGACTGCGGGACATCGACCAGGTCCTTCTCGTTCTCCTGAGGGATCAGGACGGTCTTCACGCCGGAGCGCAGAGCCGCCAGCAGCTTCTCCTTCAGGCCGCCGATGGCCGTGACGCGACCGCGCAGGGTGATCTCGCCGGTCATGGCGATGTCCTTGCGGATCGGGATCCCGGTCAGCACTGAGACCATTGCGAGCGCCATGGCGGAGCCGGCCGAGGGGCCGTCCTTGGGCGTGGCGCCGTCGGGCACGTGGATGTGCACGTCGGTCTTCTCGAACACCGGCGGCTTGACGCCGAAGTGCAGCGCCCGCGAGCGGACGTAGGACTGCGCCGCCGAGATCGACTCCTTCATCACGTCCTTGAGGTTGCCGGTCACGGTCATGCGACCCTTGCCCGGCATCTTCACGGCTTCGATGGTCAGGATGTCGCCGCCGAACTCCGTCCAGGCCAGACCGGTGACGATGCCGACCTGGTCGACTTCGTCGGTCTCGCCGTAGCGGTACTTCTTGACGCCGGCGTACTTGGCCAGACGCTCGTCATCGATGGTGATCGAGCTGATCTTCTCACGCGCCAGATCGCGGACGGTCTTGCGCGCCAGGGCGCCCAGTTCCCGCTCCAGGGACCGCACGCCGGCTTCCCGGGTGTAGTAGCGGATCAGGTCGCGGATCGCCTTCTCGGGCACCACGAACTCGCTGTCCTTCAGGCCGTGGTCCTTGATCAGCTTGGGCAGCACGTGGCGCTTGGCGATCTCCAGCTTCTCATCTTCGGTGTAACCGGCGATGCGGATGATCTCCATGCGGTCCAGCAGCGGCTGGGGCATGTTCAGGCTGTTGGCCGTCGTGACGAACATCACCTGCGACAGGTCGTAGTCGACCTCCAGATAGTGGTCGCCGAAGGTCGAGTTCTGCGACGGATCGAGCACTTCCAGCAGCGCCGAGGCGGGATCGCCGCGGTAGTCGCTACCCATCTTGTCGATCTCGTCCAGCAGAACGAAGGCGTTGGTGGTCTTGGCCTTCTTCATCGACTGGATGACCTTGCCGGGCATCGAGCCGATGTAAGTGCGACGGTGACCGCGGATCTCGGCCTCGTCGCGCACGCCGCCGAGGCTCATGCGCACGAACTCTCGGCCGGTCGCCTTGGCCAGCGACTTGCCCAGTGAGGTCTTGCCGACGCCGGGAGGACCGACGAGGCACAGGATCGGGCCCTTCAGCGAGTTGGTCCGGGCCTGGACGGCCAGGTACTCGAGGATCCGTTCCTTGACCTTCTCCAGACCGTAGTGGTCGGCGTCGAGGATGTCCTCGGCTTCGTTGAGGTCGATCTTCTTGGTCTTGGCCTTGCCCCACGGGATCGACAGCATCCAGTCCAGATAGTTGCGGACCACGGTGCTCTCGGCCGACATCGGGCTCATGTTGCGCAGCTTCTTCAGCTCGCCCTCGGCCTTGGTGCGCGCTTCCTTGGACAGCTTGGTCCGCTTGATGCGCTTTTCGAGATCGATGAGTTCGTCCCGCTGGTCGTCGGGATCGCCCAGCTCGCGCTGGATCGCCTTCATCTGCTCGTTCAGATAATATTCGCGCTGGGTCTTCTCCATCTGGCGCTTCACGCGCGAGCGGATCTTCTTCTCGACCTGCAGGACGCTGATCTCGCCTTCCATCAGGGCGAAGACCTTCTCCAGGCGTTTGACGATGTCGAAGATTTCCAGCAGGTGCTGCTTGTCGCCGATCTTCACCGACAGGTGCGCGGCGATGCTGTCGGCCAGCTTGCCGGGCTCGGCGATCTGCGGGATCGACGCCAGGGCCTCGGGCGGCACCTTCTTGTTGAGTTTGACGTAGTTCTCGAACTGCTCGACCACGGCGCGCGACAGCGCCTCGGCCTCGGGACCGACGCCCTCGTCCTCGTTCACTTCGCCGATCTGGGCCTCGTAGTAGGCCTCCTGCTCGGTGAAGCGCACGACGGCGGCGCGGCCCTTGCCCTCGACCAGCACCTTGACGGTGCCGTCCGGCAGTTTCAGCAGCTGGAGAACGGTGGCCAGAACGCCGACATCGTAGATGTCGCCCGGCGCCGGATCATCATCCGCCGAGTTTTTCTGGGTCACCAGCAGGATCTGCTTGTCGCCGCGCATCACCTCTTCGAGGGCGCGCACCGATTTGTCGCGTCCGACGAAGAGCGGCACGACCATGTGCGGGAACACCACGATATCCCGCAGCGGCAAGACTGGAAGCGTACGAAGTTCGGACATAGTGCTCTTTACTCCCGGCCGGCGTGGAACCCGCGCTCGGCCATGCGGGCCGCCGTCACGCCAGACGATGCGCCTGGGTCGATCGGCCCGTCCGCCCGGGACTGGACGGAATGGTCCCTATTTATGTGGACGTTTCGCAACAGCGTTCAAGAAGAGTCGCCTCATAGCGGCGACAGGTCGCGCGTAGGCGGTCAAGCTGAAGGGGATATGCCCTTAAACGCCTGGTCCACGCAATTTCGTTGCAAAGCCAAGCCCCACAACGATGCGACCCGGCCCGCCGGCTCTGTGGCGCCGGCGCACCATCGCGACGAGAAGCCGCAAAAAGTCGTCGACCAGACATGAAAAAGGCGCGCCTCCCGAGGGAAACGCGCCTGATTCAATCAGTAGGAGGCGATCAGGCCGAAGCCGCGCCGCCCTTCTTTTCCGCGTAGATCAGAAGCGGCTGGGCCCGGCCTTCGACGACCTCGGCATTGACCACCACTTCTTCGACGCCCTCGTAGTTGGGCAGCTCGAACATGGTCTCCAGCAGGATGCCTTCCATGATCGAACGCAGGCCGCGCGCGCCGGTCTTGCGGGCGATGGCCTTCGTGGCGACGCCGTGCAGGGCGTCGTCGGTGAAGGTCAGGCCGATGTTCTCCATCTCGAACAGGCGCTGGTACTGCTTGACGAAGGCGTTCTTCGGCTCGGTCAGAATCTTGACCAGGGCGACCTCGTCGAGGTCCTCCAGGGTCGCGACCACCGGCAGACGGCCGATGAATTCCGGGATCAGGCCGAAGCGCTGCAGATCATCCGGCTCGACGTTGCGCAGGATCTCGCCCGTGCGACGCTCTTCCGGATCCGCCACCTTGGCGCCGAAGCCGATCGACTTGCCCTGGCCGCGCGCCGAGATGATCTTCTCGAGGCCGGCGAAGGCGCCGCCGCAGATGAACAGGATGTTCGTCGTGTCGACCTGCAGGAACTCCTGCTGGGGATGCTTGCGCCCGCCTTGCGGCGGCACGGAGGCGACGGTGCCTTCCATGATCTTCAGCAGGGCCTGCTGCACGCCTTCGCCCGACACGTCGCGGGTGATCGACGGGTTGTCGGACTTGCGGCTGATCTTGTCGATTTCGTCGATGTAGACGATGCCGCGCTGGGCGCGCTCGACGTTGTAGTCGGCGGCCTGAAGAAGCTTCAGCACGATATTTTCGACGTCTTCGCCGACATAGCCGGCTTCGGTCAGGGTCGTGGCGTCCGCCATCGTGAACGGCACGTCGATGATTCGGGCCAGGGTCTGGGCCAGAAGCGTCTTGCCGGTGCCGGTCGGACCGACCAGCAGGATGTTGGATTTGGCCAGTTCGACGTCGTTGTTCTTCGACGCGTGGTTCAGGCGCTTGTAGTGATTGTGCACCGCGACGGCGAGAACCTTCTTGGCGTGGCCTTGGCCGATTACGTAATCGTCCAGAACTTCGCAGATTTCGCGCGGCGTCGGCACGCCGTCTTTAGACTTCACGAAGGCGATCTTGTGCTCTTCGCGGATGATATCCATGCAGAGCTCGACGCATTCATCGCAAATGAACACCGTCGGTCCCGCGATGAGCTTGCGCACCTCATGTTGGCTCTTTCCGCAGAAAGAACAGTACAGAGTGCTCTTGGTATCGCCGCTCGCGGCTTTCGTCATGGTCGCTTCTCACGCTATGGCGGCGACGGCTACTGCCGTGAACGCCCGCTCCTGGCTCACTCGCCGCCACCGAACGGACAGCTTACATGCCGGGAGTTGTCTAATCCTTGACATTCCCCGATCCGGACGCGGTTCACAAGCCTTGGAGGCTTTTTCAAGCGTTTGGTTCGTGAATGCGTTGTGCGGTGTCATGGTTTTCCCCTCTAAAATGGGGTTCTGGGCCGATGACGCAACCGCCGTTCTTCTCGGTCCCTTCCCCATTGGCGGAAGGCCTTAGAAGCGGCGCGGGAATCGTGGTCGAACACGCGGTCACGCAACAGGGCGCGCCAGGGGCGTGCGGAGAAAGATGGCGAAGCGCTCACTGATGGCCAAGGGCCTGACGGCCTCGATGCCGATGACCGGCGACCTGATGGACGCGCCGGCGCTCGTGGCCTTCGACTTCGACGGCACCCTGACCGTGCGCGACAGCTTCAACGCCTTTTTGAAGTGGCGCGCCGGCCCGCGACGCTGGACCTCGGGGGTCATCCGCCTGACGCCGGCGCTGATCGGCTATGTCTTCAACCGCAATCGCGGCAAGCTGAAGGCGGCCGCCGTGCGGGAATTCCTCAAGGGCGTCAGCCAGGAGAAACTGGAGGCCGACGCGCGCACCTTCGCCGAGCTGCACGCCCCTTCCCTCTTCCGTCCGGACGCCCTCGCCGTCTGGCGGCGCTGGCGGGCCAAGGGGGCCAAGCTGGTGATCGTCACCGCCTCGCCCGACATCACCGTCGCGCCGTTCGCGCGCGGGCTGGGCGCCGACCTGCTGATCGGCACCCGCCTGGCCTTTGACCTCAACGACAAGGTCGTGGGGGCGCTGAACGGCCCCAACTGCCGGGCCAAGGAAAAGGTCATCCGCCTGAAGGAGGTTTTCGGCGAGGAGGTCCGACTCACGGCCGCCTATGGCGACACCTCGGGCGACACCGAGATGCTGGCCATCGCCGACGAGCGCGGCTACCGCGTCTTCCGCGGCAAGCCGGCCTAGTCGCTAGAACCGGCTGAGGCGACCGCCAGGCTGCCGATCATCGCGACGCCGGCGTCGAAGGCCGCCTTCTGGCTGCTGTTGAGCGACTTATAGAGCCGTTCCATCGCCCGGATCCTGCGGGCTTCACGCGCCAGCTGTTCGCGCTGAAGATCCAGGTTCACCCGCGCCAGCTTCACCGGTGAGTCCTCATCGTCGACCAAGGTCGTGGGATCGACGGCGGTGGCGCTAGCGTTAGTCGCCAGGATAAAGTCGCGCCAGCGTTCGTCCTGAGCGGGCGTCAGCTGCAGGGTCTGGCGCAGGGTCTGGAACCCGGCGGCGACCCCGTCGCGCAGCAGGCGCTCGGAAATGATCCTCTGGGCCTGAACCGGGCTGACGGTCAGGCGAACCGAGCCGACGAACTGCGTCGGGCTCTCGACGGCGTCCTGGGCCTGGGCGGCGGTCGACAAACAGGCGGCGACGGCGAAGGCGGCCAGGGCGCCGGAGCGGGAAATCGACATGGTGGTTCTCCTCGAAAGACGCCCCCGTCTTACGGACACCGATGCCCCACCATGGCGACCGATCTAGGACCGCTTTGTTGCGCGGCCGGCCCCAACGTATCGGTCAGATACGCGTCCGCTCCGATTGCGGCGACGCCTTTCGCCCACGAAAAAGCCGCCGCCCCTTGCGGAGCGGCGGCTGGATCGTTCGACGTCAGACCGACTATTCGGCGATGTCGGGACCGTCGCGGCTTTCGTTGATGTGGTCGATCAGACCCCAGGCCTTGGCTTCCTCGGCGCTCATGAAGTGGTCGCGGTCCAGCGTGCGCTCGACCTCTTCATAGGTGCGGCCGCAATGCTTCACGTAGATTTCGTTCAGGCGGCGCTTGGTCTTGATGATGTCCTCGGCGTGGCGCTCGATATCCGAGGCCTGACCACGGAAGCCGCCCGAGGGCTGGTGCACCATGATGCGCGAGTTCGGCAGGCTGATGCGCTGGCCGGCGGCGCCGGCGCACAGCAGCAGGCTGCCCATCGAGGCGGCCATGCCCATGCACACCGTCGAGACCGGGCTCTTGATGTATTGCATGGTGTCGTAGATCGCGAGGCCAGCCGTCACCACGCCGCCCGGCGAGTTGATGTACATGGCGATTTCCTTCTTGGGGTTCTCGGACTCCAGGAAGAGCAGTTGAGCGCAGATCAGGCTGGCCATGCCGTCTTCGACGGGTCCGGTCAGGAAGATGATCCGCTCCTTCAGCAGGCGCGAGAAAATGTCGAACGCACGCTCGCCGCGGCTGGTCTGTTCGACCACCATCGGCACGAGGTTCATCGCCGTCGCCATCGGATCATACATAGGGTTCGCCCTTTTTCGCGTTTTAGGGCCGCGCGAATCAGACCTCGCGCGGCGTCGCTAACGCATATCGCGTGGCGCTTAACAGGTTGCAAGGAGCCGGAGACACGCTTGGGGCAAAGAAAAAGGCGCGGCCCTTTCGAGCCGCGCCTGGTTCTGTCCGATGGACGGAAGCCTTAGCCGCCGTAGCCTTCCGGCAGGTCGTCTTCTTCCAGGAGCTCGTCCTTGGAGACTTCCTTCTCGTCGATCTTGGCCTTGCCGAAGATCAGGTCGACGACCTTGTCCTCGTAGATCGGGGCGCGCAGGGCGGCCTGCAGGTCGCTGCGCTGACGGTACATGTCGAACACCTGCTGGGCTTGCGCGCCGTACTGGCGAGCTTCGCGCATGATGGCGTCGGTCAGTTCCTGGTCGGTGACGGCCACGTCGTTCTTGCGGCCGATCTCGGCGAGCACCAGACCCAGGCGCACGCGGCGCTCGGCGATCTTCTTGTACTCGTCCTTCAGCTGGTCTTCGGTCTTGTCGGCGTCTTCCGGCGGCAGGCCGCCCTGGGTCTTGTCGGCCTGGACCTGTTGCCAGATGCCGGCGAACTCGGCTTCCACCATGCGCGGCGGCAGCGGGAAGTCGTGGCTGGCGTCCAGCACGTCCAGCAGGGCGCGCTTCAGCTTGAAGCGCGAGGAGTTGTCGTAGCGGCCCGACAGGTTGGACTTCAGCAGCTCCTTCAGGGCGGCCAGGTCCGACAGGCCCAGGCGCTTGGCCAGCTCGTCGTCGGCTTCGGCGTCGACCGGGGCGCGCACTTCCTTGACGGTGGTGGCGAACTCGGCGGCCTTACCGGCCAGGTCCTTGGCCTGATAGTCTTCCGGGAAGGTGACCTTCACGGTGATCGCGTCGTCCGGCTTGGCGCCGATCAGTTGCTCTTCGAACCCCGGGATGAACTGGCCCGAACCCAGGACCAGCTCGGCGCCTTCGGCCTTGCCGCCGGCGAACTCGACGCCGTCCACGGTGCCGACGAAATCGATCAGCAGTTGGTCGCCGTCCTTGGCCTTCAGGCTCTTGCCCTTGCGGGGCTCGTAGGTGCGGGCCTGCTTGGCCAGCTCGGCCAGGGCCTCGTCGACCTCGGCTTCCGAGACCTTGTAGACCGGCTTGGTCAGCGAGATGCTGGTGGGGTCGATCGGCTCGAAGTCGGGCATGACCTCGACGGCCAGTTCGAACGCCAGGTCTTCACCGCCAGCGATGACCTTTTCCATGTCCGAGGACGGCTTCAGGTCGGGCTGACCGGCCGGGCGCAGCTTGTTGTCGTCCAGCACCTTCTGGGTGGTTTCGTTGAGCGCCTGCTCGACGACTTCGCCCATCAGGGCCTTGCCGTACAGACGGCGAACGTGGGCGGCGGGCACCTTGCCGGGGCGGAAGCCCTTGACGTTCATCTGCGGCGCGACTTCGGCGATCCGCGCATCGAGACGCGTGGCCAGCTCGGCGGCCGGCACGGTCACTCCATAAACGCGGCTGAGGCCTTCGCCCGACTTTTCAACGATCTGCATCGACATTGTTATATCTCGGACCTGCGGCGCAACGCGCCGGGGGTCCGCCCTGGGGTCAAAAACATCGACGCCGCCCGCGAGGCCGGGGCGGCGAAAAGAGCGCCCTTATGTCACGACGTGCGCGACCATCCAAGAGCGCTGAAGTCAAAAGTCGCGCCCGTCCTGCGACGGACGGAAAGCTTCACTGGATTTGGTGCGGATGAGAGGACTCGAACCTCCACGCCTCTCGGCGCCAGAACCTAAATCTGGTGCGTCTACCAGTTTCGCCACATCCGCGTGCGGGAGGGCTTACGGACTTCGCTTCGCGGGCGCAAGTCCGGCGGATTTTCAGCGGGGCTTTCGGGCGAAGAGCCTCGCCAGCACAGCCGGCGCCAGACCGGGCAAATCCTCGGAGATCAGGCCCGGACCATGGGCCGCGCCGCACTCGGCGTGAATCCACGCGCCCGCGCAAGCGGCCTCGAAGCTCTCCATGCCCTGGGCGATCAGGCCGCCGATGAAGCCGGCCAGCACGTCGCCCGACCCTGCTGTGGCCAGCCACGGCGATCCGTTCAGCGACACGGCCGCGCGGCCGTCGGGCGCGGCGACCACGGTGTCGGGGCCTTTCAGCAGCACGACCGCGCCCGCGCGTCGCGCCGCCTCGCGGGCGGCCGTGATGCGCTCCGGCGACGCGGCCAGCAATCCCGGGAAGATGCGTTCGAACTCGCCGGGGTGGGGAGTCAGCACGTCGTCGCGATCGAGCGCCGAGAACAGGCCGTCCGGGTCATGGCGGAAGCTGGTCAGAGCGTCGGCGTCGACTACCAGGGCCGCGCCGGTGCGGGCCAGGGCGAAGAAATTGCGCGCCGTCACGTCGCCGACGCCCGCCGCGGGACCGATGACCACGGCGTCGGCGCCTTCGCCCGCGGTCTGCAACGTCCCCTCGCCGTCGAATGCCGACAGCATGACCGCTTCCAGATTCGCCGCGTTCACCGCCATCGCGCCCGGCGGCGACAGGACGGTGACCACGCCCGCGCCGATCCGCAGGCCGCCGCGCGCGGCCAGCCGCGCCGCGCCGGTGCTCGACGCATCACCGCTGACCACCTTCAGGCGACCTCTTCGATGCTTGTGCGCGTCGAGGGCGGGCCACGGAAGCCGGCTTTCCCAGAGGTCGGGGGTGTTCTCATGCAGGGTCCAGCCTTCCAACGCCGCCGCGAGGCCGATGTCGGCCACCACGACCTCGCCGCAGGCCTGACGTCCCTCGACCAGGACGTGGGCCGGCTTGCGCCGATGAAAGGTGACGGTGAGGTCGGCGCGCAGCGCGGCGCAGCCGACGGCCTGGCCCGTGTCGCCGGAAACGCCGCTGGGCGTGTCGATCGCCACGATCGGCGTGTCCAGATGGCGGACCGCCTGGGCGAGCTTGGCCGCCTCGCCCTCGAGCGGCCGCGACAGGCCCGCGCCGACCAACGCGTCTATATAGAGACCAGCGCGCGTCGGTTCGGACGACAACGCGCCGACCTCGCCGCGCCACCGCCCGGCGGCGGCCTTGGCCGCCTCGGTTCGCGGCGGCGCCGAGGCTTCGACGCGCACGGACCAGCCTCGCCGGCGCAGATGGCGGGCCGCGACATAGCCGTCGCCGCCATTGTCGCCCGGTCCGCACCAGATGATGACTGGACGGCGCGAGTATCGGGCTCGCACGGCGTCGGCCACAGCCGCGCCCGCGCGCTCCATCAAGGTCGAGATCGGAACGCCGCGCGCTACGGCGGCGGCGTCGGCGGCGGACATCTCCGCCACGGTCATGATCTCGCCGGGCACGACGCCTCCTTCAGAGCACCTGGCTCTGAGCTTCGCGTCCTTTCTCGTTCAGGATCAAGCGCTCATCGCGGATGTCGAACACCGTGACCGAGCAATGGTCGGGCCGGAACGCCGCCACCCTCGCCTCGCCCGTCGCGACGCCCACAGCGGCGTTCAGGGCGACGAAGTGGCTGAACACCGCCGCGCCGGGGTGAGACGCCACGGCGCGGGCGACGCCTCGCGCCCAGTCCTCATAGTCCAGATCGCCCTGGATCTGGCTCCACGTCCCGTCGAACGCGGCGCGCAACCAGGCGGGACGCTCGGCGGCCGACAGGGCGGCAGGCGTCGGGATCTCGCCTACCGCCGGATCAATCACCATCTCGACGCCCAGGGCGCGGGCGGTCGGCGCGGCCGTCTCGCGACAGCGCCGCAGCGGCGACGAGACTACGCGCCTGGGTCGCTGGTCCGCCGGCAGCGCCATCAGCAACTCCATCACCGCGACGGCCTGCTGGCGTCCTTGGTCGTCCAGGCCCGGATCGTCGTCCGCCCCGCCCCAGGTCGAGGCCGGTTTGCCGTGGCGGATCACATGAACGCGGGACATCGGCTCGCTCCGGTCGAGAGAGGTTGGATATTGACCGCCTGTTGAGGATCATCACGGCAAGGCGGGAGGCACAGGTCGGCGCACGGTAAGGGTTTCATGCTCGGCGACCGGCTGGCGTGACGCGGGCGCACGAACCTCGAAACGCCCTCTGGCGCATCCATACTGGACGTGATGACCGCCAATGCGTCGAGTTCGGCAAGAACCGACCCCGATAGAGCCTCATCAGCGACCGCGCGTTCCGCCGCAATCTTCAGCAGTTTCAGCGGGAACGGCGAATTTTCGATTTTGTCGGGTTTCGCAAATTGAGCCGCGCGGATCGAAACCAGCGTGCCGTCACGCATTTTCACCCCCGTTCAAACGGCCGTTTCGGTCGATCCTAGGGACGAAATGCCACCTCGCAAGGCCATTTGGCCGGCAAACCCGATCTGACTATTTTTCGAACTTAATATGCATGTATTTTGACCATTCACTTCTCATCAAGACGAAGCGAACCGGTTTCCCACGCACGAAAGCTTGCGGCTTGCCCGGCCGACGTGATCCGTGCCGCCCATGTAACGGCGCCATGCGCCAGCGGGCCCGGAAGTGGAACCGATGAAGAAGATCGAAGCCATCATCAAGCCGTTCAAGCTGGATGAGGTGAAGGAGGCCCTTCAGGAGATGGGCGTCCAAGGCATGACTGTGCTCGAAGCCAAGGGCTACGGTCGCCAGAAGGGCCACACTGAACTGTATCGCGGCGCCGAGTACGTCGTGGACTTCCTCCCTAAGATCAAGGTCGAGGTCGTCGTCGAAGACAGCCAGCTGGAACCCGCGCTGGAGGCCATCACCCGCGCCGCCCGCACCGGGCGCATCGGCGATGGCAAGATTTTCGTGTCGGAGATCGCGGAAGTCATCCGCATCCGAACCGGAGAAAGCGGCCCCGCCGCCGTCTAGGCGCGGACCGTTGAACAGATACGACGCTCAAGAAGGGGATACGGAATGAGCACGGCCAAGGAAATCCTGAACCTCATCAAGGAAAAGGACGTCAAATACGTCGACGTCCGCTTCACCGACGTTCGCGGCAAGATGCAGCACGTCACGTTCGACATCGACCTCGTCGACGACGACTTCCTCAATGACGGCACCATGTTCGACGGCTCGTCGATCGCCGGCTGGAAGGCCATCAACGAGTCGGACATGAAGCTGCGTCCGGACCTGTCGACCGCCATCATCGACCCGTTCTACCAGCAGACCACCCTGGCGCTGTTCTGCGACGTGGTGAACCCCGACACGGGCACCCCCTACAACCGCGACCCGCGCTCGATCGCCAAGGCCGCCCTGAACTACGTCAAGGCCTCGGGCATCGGCGACACCGTGTACTTCGGCCCGGAAGCCGAGTTCTTCATCTTCGACGACGTGAAGTGGGACACCCAGCCCAACAGCACCGGCTATTCGTTCGACTCCGTCGAACTGCCGGGCAACTCGGCCAAGACCTATCCCGAGGGCAACATGGGCCACCGCCCGGGTCCCAAGGGCGGCTACTTCCCGGTCAACCCGATCGACTCGGCTCAGGATCTGCGCGGCGAAATGCTGGCCGTGATGGGCGAGCTGGGCATGAAGCCGGAAAAGCACCACCACGAAGTGGCGCCCGCCCAGCACGAACTCGGCCTGAAGTTCGACACCATGGTCACCATGGCCGACCGTCTGCAGCTCTATAAGTACGTGATCCACAACGTGGCCCACGCCTACGGCAAGACGGCCACCTTCATGGCCAAGCCGATGTTCGGCGACAACGGTTCGGGCATGCACGTCCACCAGTCGATCTGGGGCGAAGGCAAGCCGCTGTTCGCCGGCGACAAGTACGCCGGCCTGTCGGACATGTGCCTGTGGTACATCGGCGGCATCATCAAGCACGCCAAGGCGATCAACGCGTTCTCGAACTCCACGACGAACTCGTACAAGCGCCTGGTGCCCGGCTACGAAGCCCCGGTGAAGCTGGCCTATTCGGCCCGCAACCGTTCGGCCTCGATCCGCATCCCGCACGTCGACTCGCCGAAGGCCAAGCGTCTGGAAGCCCGCTTCCCCGACCCGATGGGCAACCCCTATCTGACCTTCGTCGCCCTGCTGATGGCCGGCCTGGACGGCATCAACAACAAGATCGATCCGGGCGCGCCCGCCGACAAGAACCTCTACGACCTGCCGCCGCGCGAGCAGAAGAAGATCCCGGAAGTCTGCGGTTCGCTCCGCGAGGCGCTCGAGAACCTCGACAAGGACCGCGCCTTCCTGAAGGCCGGCGGCGTCATGGACGACGATTTCATCGACAGCTACATCGAGCTGAAGATGGAAGAAGTGATGCGTCTGCAGCTGCACCCGCACCCCGTCGAATTCGACATGTACTACAAGTGCTAGGCTGAACATCGTCTAGGACTAGGGATCGGGGCCGGAGAGCAATCTCCGGCCCCTTTTCATTGGAATCGGCGCTCGCGCCGCCTCGCCGACTTGGGAATGATTTCTTACTTATGGGCGCCTGCTGAACAAAATTGTCGCAACTCCGCAACAGAACCGACGCAATCCGTCGGAAGCGCTCGAAATCCCGTAGCGGACGATATCGCCGAAGCGCCAACTGAGCTTAACGCAGCACAACGGAAGCCACGCGAACGCCCCCACAGAGTCGGCGACGCCAGGCTTGGTCAGCACAGGATCTCTCCATGCAAAGCTCCACTCGTCGTACCGCGCTCAGCCTTTCCTGCGGCGTCGCCGCCCTGAGCATCGCCATCGCCGCCGCGCCCGCCGCCTTCGCGCAGGACACCACGGTCAGCGACGTCATCGTCACCGCCCAGAAGCGCAGCGAAAACATTCAAGATATCCCCGTGTCAGTCGCGGCGATCGGCGGCGAGAAGCTGCAATCGACCTTCGCCGCCGGCGACGACATCCTGGCCCTCTCGGCCAAGGCTCCGGGCCTCTACGCGGAATCGTCGAACGGCCGCGCCGCACCGCGCTTCTACATCCGCGGCCTGGGCAACAGCGACTTCGACCTGGCCGCCTCGCAGCCGGTGTCGATCATCCAGGACGACGTGGTGCTGGAAAACGTCGTGCTGAAGAGCTCGCCGATCTACGACCTCGACCAGGTTGAAGTCTTGCGCGGCCCGCAGGGCACGCTGTTTGGCCGCAACACAACGGCCGGCATCGTCAAGTTCGACACGGTCAAGCCGAGCGAGGAGCTCAAGGCCCGCGCCGCCGCCACCTACGGCAGCTACAACACCATGACCTTTGACGGCGGCGTCGGCGGCGCCATCGTCCCCGGAAAGGTCGCGGCCCGCGCCTCGCTGCTGATCCAGCACCGCGACAACTGGATCAACAACGCCTTCACCAAGACCAAGGACGCCCTGGGCGGCTTTGACGAACGCGCCGCGCGCCTGCAGGTGCTGTTCACGCCGACGGAAAAGCTGAGCGCCCTGTTCAACATCCACGCCCGCGACCTGGACGGCACGGCGGCGGTCTTCCGCGCCAACATCCTGACCAAGGGCTCCAACAAGCTGAACGCCAACTACGACCGCAAGACGGTCTATTTCGACGCCGGCGCGGGCAACCCGCAGAAGTATGACGGCTGGGGCACCTCGGCCAAGATCGACTACGACTTTGGCGGCGTCACCCTGACCTCGATCACCGCCTATGAGAGCACCGACGGCTCCAGCCGCGGCGACATCGACGGCGGCAACCCCGCTGGCCCGGGCTTCATCCCGTTCCAGTCGGAAAGCGTCGACGGCATCAAGCAACTGGACCAGACCACCCAGGAAATCCGCCTGGCCAGCGACACCGACGGTCCGCTGAGCTGGCAGGTCGGCGGCTACTACTTCGACACCAAGTACCAGATCCGCACCGACCCGTTCTTCGCCCCGGCCACCACGCTGGAGCAGAAGAACACCGCCTGGGCCGTGTTCGGTCAGGCCTCGTACAAGGCCACCGACGCCCTGACCCTGACGGGCGGCCTGCGCTACACCAGCGACGACAAGGACATGAAGGTGGTCTCGGGCCCGAACCCGGCCGCGCCGGTGTCGGTCTCCGACGAGAAGGTCAGCTGGGATCTGAGCGCGTTCTACACCGTCGCCGACAATGTCAGCGTCTACGGCAAGGTGGCGTCGGGCTTCCGCGGCCCGTCGATCCAGGGCCGCGACATCGCCTTCTTCTCCCCTGCCTCGGCCGCCAAGTCCGAGACGATCATGTCTTACGAGCTGGGCCTGAAGAGCGAGCTGCTTGACCGCCGCGTCCGCCTGAACGGCGCGGTGTTCACCTACACCATCGACGATCCGCAGTTCAGCGCGGTCGGCGGCGGCAGCAACTCCAACCGCCTGATCAACGCCAAGAAGGGCGAGGCCTATGGCCTGGAACTGGACGGCGAGTTCGTGGTCACCCCGAACCTGACCCTGACGGCCGGCTACAGCTACGCCAAGACCGAGATCAAGGACTCGTCCCTGGCCGTGGCCGTCTGCGCCGCCTGCACCGTGACCGACAAGCTGAACGCCGCGGGCCAGGCCCTGGTCGACGGCAACCCGTTCCCGAACGCGCCGAAGTACACCTTCGACTTCACGGCCCGCTACAGCGTGCCGGTCGGCGCCGACGGCGAGCTGTTCGCCTATACCGACTGGAAGCTGCAGGGCCTGACGAACTTCTTCCTGTACCAGTCCAAGGAGTTCTACTCGAAGGGCGACTTCGAGGGCGGCCTGAAGCTGGGCTACGCCAAGCTGGACGGCGCCTGGGAAGCGGCGGTCTTCGCCCGCAATATCACCGACGAGGACAACCTCAAGGGCGCGATCGACTTCGACAACCTGACCGCCTTCGTCAACGAGCCGCGCATCATCGGCGTCTCGCTGAACGTGAAGATGTAGTCGGTCTCGAACCGAAGACGGGAAAGGCCGCGGAGCGATCCGCGGCCTTTTTCATGTCACGCCTTCAGGCCGACACCGCCGACCGGAACCGTCTCGAACCGCTGGCCGAAGCCGGCGATGATCGGCCGGGCCTTGGCGATCGCCGCCTGCACCGCCGGCAATTTCAGCGAGCCGGCGTGGTGCTCCTTGTCGGTCCAGACCTCGGTGATCCACAGGGCGTCGGGATTGGCCGCGTCCTTGGCCAGGATGTAGCTGAGGCAGCCGGGCATGCCCTGCGTGCTTTCGCTGAGGATGGCGACCAACTCGTCGCGCTTGCCGGGCGCGGCCATCATCTGGCCGATCAATCCGTACATCGGTGTCTGCTCCTTGCTCGCGGCCGCTATCGGCGCGCCGACCGCCGCGACGGCTACGCCGCCGGCCAGAACGGTCCTTCGTTCGATCTTCAAGTCCGTCATCCCTAGGCCTTGCACTCGCCGTCTGAGGCGACGCTGACCCCGGCCGCGCCGGCTGTGCAGGCGTTGCCATAGGTCTTGCCGTCGCAGCCGCAGACCGGGCGGTATTCCCGCGTGCAGATCTGCGGGCGCTTGCGGCAGATCCCCGAAGCGTCGGCGACCGTGCGGCACTGGCCGGCCTCCATCGCGCAGGTCAGGCCCGAGGCGCACTGGAAGCCGGCGATACCGCCGCACATGCCGCCCTCGGCGACCGGCGCGCGCGACATCGGCGGCGGGGTCGAGGGCGCGCTCGCCCCAGGGCTCTCGCAAGCGACCAGCAACAGCGCCGCCAGACCCAGAAACCACGATCGCAAGGCCATCGAACATCTCCCCTCAGAACGGATGTGCATAGCAACGCATCATGACGGCTCTGGCGTCAGGCGACAGACAAATTTCGCGGATCGGCCGATCCGGGGCCGAGCCTCTCTTGCTCGCCACCAACTTTTCGTCTGTCCTGCCCGCCTCTTCGAGAGTCGGGGTATTTTCATGATGGGATGGCGTTACACGGCTGCGGCCGTAGGCGCGCTTGCGCTGGGCCTCACGGCCTGCGCGACGACGACGGGAGCCGGCGCCAAGCCCGCCCCGAACGCGGCCAAGCCGGCCGAGAAGGTCGAGGCCAAACCACTGCCCAAGGGCCTGGATGGCTCGACCTCGACGGGCTATCCGTCGACCTATACCGCCCTGCCCTCGCGCGCCACGGCGATCGTCGGCGCGACGATCCTGACCGCCACCGGCCAACAGATCGACGACGGCGTGGTCTTCATGTCGGGCGGCAAGATCGTCTCGGTCGGCCCCGTCGGCACGCCGGTCCCGGCGGACGTCGCCGTGATCAATGGCAAGGGCAAGTGGGTGACGCCCGGCGTCATCGACGCCCACAGCCACCTAGGCGTCTATCCCTCGCCCGGCGTGCAGGCCAAGTCGGACGGCAACGAGGCCACCGATCCCAACACCGCCCAGGTGTGGTCTGAGCACTCGGTCTGGCCGCAGGATCCCGGCTTCAACCGCGCCCGAGCCGGCGGCGTGACCACGCTGCAGATCCTCCCCGGTTCGGCCAACCTGTTCGGCGGCCGTTCGGTGACGCTGAAGAATGTGCCCGCGATCACCATGCAGGGCATGAAGTTCCCCGACGCGCCCTACGGCCTGAAGATGGCCTGCGGCGAGAACCCCAAGCGCGTCTATGGCGGCAAGGGTCGCTCGCCCTCGACGGCGATGGGCAATGTCTACGGCTATCGCAAGGCCTGGATCGACGCGGCCGACTACGCCCGCAAGTGGGACGACTACCGCGCTAAGAAGGACAAGGGCGAGAAGGCCGACGCCCCCAAGCGTGACCTGCAGTTGGAGACCCTGGCCGGCGTCCTGAAGGGCGACATCCTGGTCCAGAACCACTGCTACCGCGCCGACGAGGAAGCGGTGATGATCGATGTGGCCAAGGAGTTCGGCTACAAGATCACCATGTTCCACCACGCGGTGGAGTCCTACAAGATCGCCGCCCTGCTGGCCAAGGAGGGCATCTGCTCGGCCACCTGGTCGTCGTGGACCGGCTTCAAGATGGAAAGCCTGGACGCGATCGACTCCAACGCCGCCATCCTCTGGAAGGCCGGGGCCTGCGTCGTCATCCACTCCGACGACCCGATCATGACCCAGCGCCTGAACCAGGAAGCCGCCATCGCCATGACGGCTGGCAACAAGCTGGGCTACGGCATCAGCCGGGCCGAGGCGATCAAGTGGATCACCGCCAACCCCGCCAAGGCCATGGGCATCGCCGACAAGACCGGCTCGCTGGAGCCGGGCAAGAACGCCGACGTGGTGATCTGGAGCCGCGACCCGTTCAGCGTCTACGCCCAGGCCGAGAAGGTCTTCATCGACGGCGCCCTGACCTATGACCGTCATGATCCGCGCTATCAGCCCAAGTCCGACTTCGAGCTTGGCCAAACCGGCCAGGGAGCGTTCAACTGATGATCCGGTCCTTCCTCCTGACGGGCGCCGCCTGCGCCGCCCTGGCCGCTCCGGCCGCCGCCCAGACCATCGCCATCACCAATGCGCGGCTCGAGCCGATCAGCGGTCCGGCCGTGGCCTCGGGCACGATCGTCATCCGTGACGGCAAGATCGTCGCCCTGGGCGCCGGCGTGGCGGCTCCGGCCGGCGCCAGCGTGATCGACGCCAAGGGCGGGGTCATCACCCCCGGCCTGATCGCGCCGTCGTCCAACCTGACGGCCTCCGAGATCGGCGGCGTCCGCGAGACCCGCGACGACGGCACCGGCAGCGCGCTGTCGGCCGGCTTCGACATCGCCTACAGCGTCAATCCGGCCTCGCCGATGATTGGCGTGGCCCGCGACAGCGGCGTCACCGCCTCGGCCGTGACCCCGGTCCTGTCGGGCGTCGGCGGCGGCGCGCACGAGCATGCCGACGACGGCGTGGTCGAGGAGATGACGGCCGGCGCTTCGGGCTCGGGCGATCCGCCGCTGTTCGGCGGCCAGGCCGCGTTCGTCCGCCTCAAGGCCGGCGAGAGCGATCTGGTGCAGGGCTCCAAGCTGGCCGTGACGGTGTCGCTGGGCGAATCCGGGGCTCGCGCGGCCGGCGGTTCGCGCGGCGCCTCGATCGTGCTGATCAAGTCGGCCCTGGAAGACGCCCGAGCCTTCGCCCGCAACCGCGCCGCCTACGAACAAGGCGCGACCCGCGAGTTCGGTCTGTCGCGCCTGGACCTCCAGGCCCTGATCCCGGTCGTGCAGGGCAAGACGCCCCTGCTGGTCCGCGTCCACCGCGCTTCGGACATCCGCCTGGCTCTCAAGCTGGCGGCCGAGGAGAAGATCAAGATCATCCTCGAAGGCGCCGAGGAAGGCTGGGTCGTGGCCGCCGAGATCGCCAAGGCCGGCGTGCCGGTCATCGTCGACACCCAGGCCGACCTGCCCGACAGTTTCGAAACCTTGGGCTCGCGCCTCGACAACGCCGCCCGGCTGAACGCGGCCGGCGTGACGGTGGCGATCAACGGCGCGCGGGATTTCAACAACCTGCGCCAGGAACGCCTGAACGCGGGCCTCGCGGTCGCCAACGGCCTGCCCTACTCGGCCGGCCTGGCGGCGGTGACGCTGAACCCGGCCAAGATCTGGGGCATGGCCGACCGGATCGGTTCTCTGGAAGTCGGCAAGGCCGCGGATCTCGTCCTGTGGACCGGCGATCCGCTGGAAACCACGACCTGGGCCGACAAGGTGTTCATCGCCGGCGTCGAGCAGCCCAAGGACAGCCGCCTGACCCAGCTTCGGGACCGCTACGCCGCGCCCGACAACGGTTTGCCGCCGGCCTATCGGTAGAGACCGAGCGCTTGCCCCCTCCGCCGGAGGGGGCAAGTCGCACCGTTCCCCAGTTTTCCCTATAGTCGCGGCGATACGCCTCTTTTCAGGCGAGTCCGGGAAGCCCATACGGAGCTTCCCACCGAATCGACGCATGTTCCCGTAATGTCCTCCAAAGACGACCTGCCTCCGCTGTCCCTGTTCGACGACGCGCTGTCCCCGACGCCGGCGGCGCCGCTGCCGGCGCGCGAGCCCCATGTCGAAGCGCCCGCCCGTCCCGCCGCGCCGCCGCCTCCCAGCGTGGCGCCGGCCGCCTCGTCGGGCGGTTACACCGCCAGCGACATCGAGGTGCTGGAAGGCCTGGAGCCGGTGCGCAAGCGACCCGGCATGTACATCGGCGGCACCGATGAGCGGGCCCTGCACCACCTGTTCGCCGAAGTGCTCGACAACTCGATGGACGAGGCCGTGGCCGGCTTCGCCAAGACTATCGAGGTCAAGCTCGACGCCGACGGCTATCTGTCGGTCAAGGACGATGGTCGCGGCATGCCCGTCGACCCGCACCCCAAGCATCCGGGCAAGTCGGCCCTGGAAGTCATCATGACCGTCCTGCACGCCGGCGGTAAGTTCAGCGGCAAGGCCTATGAGACCTCGGGCGGCCTGCACGGCGTCGGCGCCTCGGTGGTCAACGCGCTGTCCGAGCGGGTCGAGGTCACCGTCTGGCGCGACGGGTTCGAGCACCTGCAGGTCTTTTCGCGCGGCAAGCCGCTGGGCCCGGTCGAGAAGATCCAGCCCAGCAAGAAGCGCGGCACTATGGTGCGCTTCAAGCCCGACGACGAGATCTTCGGCGAAGGCGCCAACTTCAAGCCGGCGCGCCTGTACCGCATGGCCCGCTCCAAGGCCTATCTGTTCCGCGGCGTGCAGATCAAATGGTCCTGCGCCGCCGAGCGCATCCACGACCAGACGCCCGCCGAGGCGACCTTCCACTTCCCCAACGGCCTGGCCGACTTCCTGGCCGAGCGCACCAAGGGCCTGGAGATGGTCACGCCCGAGAGCTTCTCGGGCCGCATCGAGCGTCAGGGCGAGGCTGGCGCGGTCGAGTGGGCCATCGCCTGGACGCCGCGTGGGTTCGGCGAGCACGACGGCTTCATGCAGTCGTACTGCAACACCGTGCCCACCCCAGAGGGCGGCACCCACGAGAGCGGCCTGCGCGCCGCCCTGACCCGAGGCCTCAAGGCCTATGCCGAACTGAAGGGCGAAAAGCGCGCGGCGATCATCACCGCCGACGACGTCATCGCTCAGGCCGGCGCCCTGATCTCGGTGTTCATCAAGAACCCGGAATTCCAGGGTCAGACCAAGGAAAAGCTCTCTTCGAGCGAAGCCCAGCGCTTCGTCGAGGCGGCGCTGCGCGACCCCTTCGACCACTGGCTGACCGGCAGCCCCAAGGCCGCCCAGGCCCTGCTGGAATTCGTCATCGACCGGGCCGAGGAACGCCTCAAGCGCCGCAAGGACAAGGAAGTCCAGCGCGCCTCGGCGACCCGCAAGCTGCGCCTGCCGGGCAAGCTGGCCGACTGCGCCGGCGGCGCGGTGGACGGCGCCGAACTGTTCATCGTCGAAGGCGACTCGGCCGGCGGCTCGGCCAAGCAGGCCCGCAACCGCAAGAACCAGGCGATCCTTCCCCTGCGCGGCAAGATCCTGAACGTGGCCTCGGCCAGCGGCGACAAGTTCACCGCCAACAAGGAACTGTCCGACCTGATGCTGGCCCTCGGGGCCCAGCCCGGCAACCGGTACAAGGAAGAGGATCTGCGCTACGAGCGGATCATCATCATGACCGACGCCGACGTCGACGGCGCCCACATCGCTTCGCTGCTGATCACCTTCTTCTACCGCACCATGCCCAACCTGATCCGGGGCGGGCACCTGTTCCTGGCGCTGCCGCCGCTGTACCGCATCAGCCACGGCGGCAAGACCGAATACGCCCGCGACGACGCCCACAAGGACGAGCTGCTGGCCACGACGTTCAAGGGCAAGAAGCCCGAGATCGGCCGCTTCAAGGGCCTGGGCGAGATGATGGCCGCCCAGCTGAAGGAAACCACCATGGATCCGGCGGTGCGGACCCTGGCCAAGATCACCCTGCCGCGCTCGGAAGAGGCGGTCGAGGACCTGGTCGAGACGCTGATGGGCCGCAAGCCCGAGCTGCGCTTCCGCTTCATCCAGGAAAACGCCGAGTTCGCGGCGGCCGACCTGGACGTCTGAGGCCTCGAAGGGACGCACGGTTTCGCGACCTCACGCGGGTCACCGCTGAAGGGATGGAAAGGGGCGCGGAGCGTCCGGACGACGTCCGGATGTGAGTTAGATGAGTACCGTTTCGACGAAGCCGTCCGCTCCGCGTGACCGTTTTCCCTCTGGCCGGGGCGCGCAGGCCTGTTCAGCCTTTTGCCCCACCCGGGCTTGTCCTCCTCGCGACGGACCCAGCCCTGGGGCTGCAAGCCACGTCGATTCCGGAGGGGCCCGGAGCGGACCTTCGGACGGGCGGAGGTCTTCAGCGAGACCTCCGATGGGCGGGTTTGCGTCCCCCGCCCTCAACGCCGACCGGCCCCGCTCGCGCGACTCCGACCGACCCCGCTCGATCACCCCTCGTCGCCGCAACGGTCGCTGGCCTTGCGCCCTTTCCTCGCGACGAGGTGGGTAGAGAATACGGGAGGGTTGGGCGCATTGGAAAAGTCGAGACGAATGCCCGCGGTCCTATTCTTCTCCCCTTGCGGGAGAAGGTGTCGGCCCCGGCGAAGGCCGGGGCTGACGGATGAGGGGGCGCACCGGCCTCGAAGCCATACCCCGCAACGCCTCGCGCCCGTCTGGACAGGTCTGTCGCCCCCTCATCCGGCGCTGCGCGCCGCCTCTCCCGCAAGGGGAGAAGGGCAGCTGTCCTCGCGTCTATCCTCTAACCGCGCGCTACATTTCCCCGCTGACACATGACGAATTAAGTCCAGATACGAAGGCAACAAAGAACGGGCCGACTTGGCGGAGATCATGACACTCCGCTGAAATGAACGGCCCCGGTCATGATCTCGCAGAGCGAAACCTCTACTCTTCCTCGATACACAACCGTCAATGACGAGCCCTCCAGCTGGGGTCGGCCGCAAGTCTCGGTGATCATCTGCACCCTGGACGAACACGAGGCCATCGGCGGCGTGCTGGACGAGGTCCGCGCCGAACTGGCCGGCGTGCCGCACGAGATCATCGTCGTCGACGATTCCGCCAACGACCTGACCGCCAGGGTCGTTGAGGCCCACGCCCGCGCCCATTCCAGCGTGCGGCTGATCCGCCGCGAAGGCTGCGGCGGCCTGGCCTCGGCGGCGATCGCCGGCTGGGACGCGGCGCGTGGCAAGACGCTGGCGATCATGGACGGCGACGGCCAGCACGATCCCCGCCTGATCGCCCGCCTGCTGACCCGTCTTCAGGATTCCAACGCCGACGTGGCCGTGGCCAGCCGCTACCTGGAAAGCGCGGAGTCGGGCCTGTGCGGCGCCCGACACCTGATCAGCCGCGTCGGCGTGATCGTCTCGGGCGCGCTGCTGGGCCTGCGCCTGGCCGATCCGATGAGCGGCTGCTTCCTGATGCGTCGGGACTGGTACGAAACCGTCCGGCCCAGCCTTTCGGGCCTGGGCTTCAAGATCCTGGTGGACATCGTCGCCTCGGGCCGTCGCCGGCCCCACGTCGCGCAGATCCCGACCGTCCTGCGGGCGCGAGCCGGCGGGGAGTCCAAGCTGGACCTGCGCGTCGCCGTCGACCTAGTGACCCTGCTGGTCGAAAAACGCACCGGCGGCGCGATCCCGGCCCGCATGAGCCAGTTCCTGCTGGTCGGGACGACGGGCCTGGCCGCCCACTTGTCGGTGCTGAGCCTGACGGGCCTGACCAGCCTGCCGTTCTGGGCGGCGCAGACCCTGGCGATCCTGGCGGCGATGAGCTGGAACTTCGTGCTCAACAACAGCCTGACCTTCCGCGACCGACGCCTGACCGGCGCGGCGCTGTGGCGCGGCCTGCTGAGCTTCTACGCCGCGTGCCTGGGCGGAGCCCTGGTCAGCGAGGCGGCGGGCGCGGGCCTCAACGCCATCGGCGCGCCGTGGCTCGTCGCGGGCGCGGCCGGCGCGGTGCTGGGCGCGTTCTGGAACTACCAGGCCGCCCGACGGGTCACCTGGCGTACGCCCGACCAGGCTCGCAAGTCGAACGTGGAGCTTGCGGCCAAGCCCGCCGCCCTGTCTCTCTCAGGCGAATGACTCGGCCGACCTTGAAACGCTTCTCCCCGACCGCCTGGGCCGCCGCGCTGGATCGACGCGGCCAATGGCTGCTGGCCGCCGCCGTCGTGCTGATCGCCGCCTTCGCCATTCGCTGCTGCCAGTTCGGCAATCCGCTGATCCAGGTGGACGAGAACTTCTACCTGCTGGTCGGCGACCGGATGCTGCACGGGGCGTTGCCCTATGTGGACATCTGGGACCGCAAGCCGGTGGGCCTGTTCGTGCTGTTCGCCGGCATCCGCCTGCTCGGCGGCGATGGGATCGTGCAATACCAGATCGTCGCCACCCTGTTCGCGGCGGGCACGGCCCTGCTGATCGTCCGCATCGCCGAGCCGATGGCCGGCCTCGTGGCCGGTGTGGTGGCGGGGATCGTCTACATCCTGCTGATCGGCCTGCTGGGCGGATCGGGCGGTCAAGCGCCTGTGTTCTACACCCTGTTCGTGGTGGGGGCGGCCTTGGCCACCCTGATCGCCTGGACCAGGCCCGACATCCGGGCCGGCGAGATCCGACGTCTGGGCGCCGTCGCCATGGCCCTGGTCGGCGTGGCCATGCAGGTGAAGTACACCGCCCTGTTCGAGGGCGTGTTCTTTGGCGTCATGCTGATGCTGGCCTCGTGGCGGACCAGCCGGCGGATCGATCGCCTGGTCGTCGACGCTGCGCTGTGGGTGGCCATCGCCCTGGCGCCGACCCTAGCGGCGTTGGCCTACTATGCGTGGATCGGCCAGGCGCAGGCCTTCGTCTACGCCAACTTCCTGTCGATCGGCGCGCGCTCCAACGCCTCGGCCGGCGAGCTTTTGCACCGACTGGCCAAGGCTTGGAAGGCCTTGCACCTGCCGGTCTTCGCCATCGTGCTGACCCTGATCCTCAAGCCCTGGCGGGCCTTTCCGCGCGGCAAGGCCACCTTCTGCTTCGTGATGGCCTGGCTGGGCGCGGCGGTCGGCGGCTACCTGCTGTTCGGCACCTATTTCACCCACTACGCCCTGCCGCTGACAGCGCCGATCGCGGCGGCTTGCGCGCCGCTGTTCCGCTATCGGCGCGGACGGCGTCGCCTGGGCCTGGTCGCGGCGGGGATCATGCTGGTCGCCGGAGCCAGCGCCTATGCCGGGGTCATTCACAAGGCCCACATGCGGCGCGGAACGCAGAAGGAGATGGCCGCCGTGGTCGCCGCCATCCGGCCGCGCCTGACCAACTGCCTCTATGTCTGGAACGGCGAGTCGATCCTCTATCACCTGACCGGTTCGTGCCTGCCGACCCGTCACCCGTTTCCGGGACACCTGAACCTGCTGCGCGAGCACGGCGCCATCGGCGTGGATCAGGCCACCGAAGTGCAGCGCATCCTGGCCGGCAAGCCCAGCGTCATCGTCGACGAAAGTCCCGTGCCCAAGGACTTCAATTTCGAGGTCGTGGCCATCGTCCAGGCCGAGCTGGCGCGGAACTATCGGCCAGTCGCCGTGGTCCCGACTCTGAAATCCAGGACGATCGTCTACGAGCGCCTGCCAGGCCACTGACCTGCGGCGAATCCGCCGCACCTGGTGGGAATTTCCTGGCCACTCTTGCAATCCCGACCAATTTAGCCTCCTAAGCGCCCCTTGGACCTCTTTTCGCCCGCGCCTCATCGGCAAGGCGGCCAAACGGGTCTATATTTCACGAGATAAGACCAAGAACACGGTCCGTTTGGGGGTCGTATTTGGTCGTGGCGCGGGCCGCACGTGTGTGTGTGCCGTCCGCTTGAACCGAATTGGACCTATATGCCCTTCCCCGCCTCCCACCCCGCTCTTGAGCGGGCTCTTGCTGCTCAGGGTTACCTCGAGCCCACCCCCGTCCAGGCCGCCGTGCTGGAAGCCGACGCCGAAGGCCGCGACCTGTTGGTCAGCGCCCAGACCGGCTCGGGCAAGACCGTCGCCTTCGGCCTGGCCGCCGCGCCGACCCTGCTGGGCGAGGACGAGAAGTTCTCCAAGGCCGGCCCGCCGATGTGCCTGGTCATCGCCCCGACCCGCGAGCTGGCCATCCAGGTCAATCGCGAACTGACGTGGCTGTACGCCGACGCCGGCGCCGTGGTCGTCAACTGCGTGGGCGGCATGGACGCCCGTCGCGAGCAGCGCGCCCTGAACTGGGGCGCCCACATCGTCGTCGGCACCCCGGGCCGCCTGCGCGATCACATCGAGCGCGGTCACCTGGACCTGTCGGAGCTGAAGGTCGCCGTCCTCGACGAGGCCGACGAGATGCTCGACATGGGCTTCCGCGAGGATCTCGAGTTCATCCTCGACGCCGCACCCAAGGAACGCCGCACCCTGCTGTTCTCGGCCACCCTGGCGCGCGAGATCGTGCAGCTGGCCAAGAGCTATCAGAATGACGCCCTGCGCATCGACACCCTGGGCCGCAACGAGCCGCACCGCGACATCGAATATCGCGCCGTCCGCGTCGCGCCCAACGAGACCGAGCACGCGATCGTCAACCTGCTGCGCTATTTCGAAAGCCCCGGCGCCCTGGTGTTCTGCAACACCCGCGAAAGCGTCCGCGCCCTGCACAGCAAGCTGCGCGAGCGCGGCTTCGACGTGGTGGGCCTCTCGGGCGAGCTGTCGCAACGTGAGCGCGCCGACGCCCTGCAAGCCCTGCGCGACGGTCATGCCCGCGTCTGCGTCGCCACCGACGTCGCCGCGCGCGGCCTCGACCTGCCCGACCTGGGCCTGGTCATCCACGCTGAACTGCCGGTCAACAAGGCCACCCTGCTCCACCGTTCAGGCCGCACCGGCCGCGCGGGCAAGAAGGGCGTCTCGGCCCTGGTCGTGCCCTACACCCGCCGCCGCAAGGCCGAGCAGCTGCTGATGGCGGCTGGCGTCGAAGGCAACTGGGGCGGCGCCCCGACCGCCGACGAGATCCGCGCCAAGGACACCGAGCGCCTGCTGGACGATCCGATCTTCGCCGAAGCCTCGAACGAGGACGATCTGGCCCTGGCCGAGCTGATGCTGGCCAAGCGCACCCCGACCGAGATCGCCGCCGCCCTGATCCGCACCCGCCGCGCCAAGCTGCCGGCTCCGGAAGAGATCTACGACGATCCGCGCCACGGCGCCGACCCGGGCCCGCGCGTGCGCAATGAGCGCGGCAACGACTTCTCCGACCGTGGCGGTCCGCGCGACTTCGGTGACCGTCCCGAGCGCGAGCCCCGCGCGGACATGGAAGGCTCGGAGTGGTTCCGCCTCAACACCGGCCGCCGCAACAACGCCGACCCCAAGTGGCTGATCCCGCTGATCTGCCGCCTGGGCCACATCACCAAGAAGGACATCGGCTCGATCCGGATCTTCGACTACGACACCAAGTTCGAGATCTCGGCCGAGGCGGCGGTGAAGTTCGGTGCGGCGGTGCAGGCCACGGTCCGCGACGACGTCGCCATCACCCCGACGGCGGCCCCGGCCGCCCGCGAAGCCGGTCCGCGTCGCGAGTTCACGCCGCGTCCTCCTCGCGACAACGACGCGCCGCGCGAGTTCAAGCCGCGCCCGCCGCGTGATGACGCACCGCGTTCGCCGCGCGCCAACGCCCCGGGCTCGCGTGACCACACCCCGCGCCCGTCCAACTTCAGCGATGACGGCTTCAGCACCGCCAAGCCTTACGGCAAGGGCGAGGAGCCCAAGGGCGACTACAAGCCGCGTCCGGCTCGTGACGAGGCCAAGCGCGATTTCAAGCCCCGCGCTCCGCGTGGCGACGAGGCTCCCCGTCCCTACTCGCCGGCCGACGCGGAAGGCGGCGCCAAGCGCGCCTACAAGCCGCGCGCCGAAGGCCGCGACGACGGTCCCAAGCGCGACTTCAAGCCCCGCGCCGGCGCGCCCAAGGCGTTCGGCGAGAAGGCGGCCGGTCCGCAGACCTCGTACTCGCCCAAGCCGCGCGGCGATGGCCCGGCCAAGCCGTTCAAGGGTCCCAAGCCCTTCAAGGCCAAGGCCGGCGGCAAGCCGTTCAAGAAGAAGTAGAAACGGAAAAGGCCTCTCCCACCGGAGAGGCCTTTTTCTTAAGCGGCTTGGCCAGCGGACCATCCAGAGGCCCAGGCCCACTGGAAATTGAACCCGCCCAGCCAGCCGGTGACGTCGACGACCTCGCCGATGAAGTAGAGCCCGGGCACGGCCTTGGCCTGCATGGTCCGCGAGTCCAGATCGTTGGTGTCCACCCCGCCCAGGGTCACTTCCGCCGTGCGATAGCCTTCCGAGCCGACGGGCTTGAAGGTCCAGGCGTTGACGGCGGCGGCCAGGCGCCCGAGCACCTTGTCCGAACAGTCGGCGATGTTTCCCTGCGCGCCTTCGTCGTCGGAGACCACCTGGGCCACGCGCTGCGGCAGCAGGGTCGCCATCACGGTTGAGGCCGCCCGGCGCGGCGTGGCGGTGCGCGCCGCCTTCAGGGCCGCCAGGGCGTCGACGCCGGGGGCCATGTCGATGCGGATCTCGTCGCCCTCGCGCCAGTAGGACGAGATCTGCAGGATCGACGGACCCGACAGGCCCCGATGGGTGAACAGCATGCCTTCGCGGAACTTGGTCTTGCCGTGGGCCACCACGGCGTCCAGCGCCACGCCCGACAGTCGGGCCAGGCGTTCCAGCGTCTTGACCTCGAAGGTCAGCGGCACCAACGCCGGACGGGTCTCGACGACACCGACGCCGAACTGCTTGGCGATGTCGTAGCCAAAGCCAGTCGCGCCCATCTTCGGGATTGATTTACCGCCGCTGGCGATCACCAGCGACGCGCAGCGGACATTGGCGCCGCTGGTCAGGGCCAGCTCATAGCCTTCGCCAGCCCGCGAGACGCGATCGACGCCGGTCTCAAGGCGAAGCTGCGCGCCGGCGGCGTCCATCTCGGCCAGCAGCATGGTGATGATCTGCACGGCCGAGCCGTCGCAGAACAGCTGTCCCAGGGTCTTTTCGTGATGGGCGATGCCGTGGCGATCCACCAGGGCGATGAAGTCCTTGGGCGTGTAGCGGCGCAGGGCCGAGACGCAGAACTTCGGATTGGCCGACAGGAAGTTGGCCGGGGCGGCGTGGATGTTGGTGAAGTTGCAGCGCCCGCCGCCGCTGATGCGGATCTTCTCGCCGGGAGCCTTGGCGTGATCGATCACCAGCACCGAGCGCCCGCGCTTGCCCGCCTCGATGGCGCACATCATGCCGGCCGCGCCGGCTCCGATTACGACGACGTCGAACTGTTCCAAGAGAGCGCTATCTTTCCGTCGGCGAGAGAAGCGGCGTTAAGGGCGGCCAGATGCGTCAAATGTCAATCGGAGGTCGGTTCGCGGCGACATTGACGGACCGCCGATCCTAAGCGACTCTTGAAGGATGGCCGACGGCGCTGACATTCACATCGATGCGGAACGCGCCGAGCGCTTGAAAGCGGCTGCGCAAGCCGCCGGCTTGTCTCCGGAGGCGTACGCTCTGAATGCGCTTGATCGCGCGATGGATGACGACTGGGCCGAAGCGCTCACTTCGCTGGAAGAGTTCGACAGGACCGGCCAATCGGTGTCCGCCGAGGAAGCGCTCGCGACCTTCCGCAACAACGTCCAACAGCGGATCGCCAAACGCTCGTGAAGCGGTCGGTGCGGTTGACGGTGCGAGCGCAGCAGGACTTGCATCGCCTCGAATTGTTTCTCGCCGACAAGAACTCAGACGCCGCGACGCGCGCCGTCGAGGCCCTGAGTGACGCGATACTATCGCTATCCGACCACGCAGAGCGCGGCTTTCCAGGGCCATCGCCGAACTTGAAGCAAATCTCCGTTCCGTTCGGGAACTCCGGCTACATCGTCCAATACCGGATCCAGGCCAACATGGTCGTCGTCGCGCATCTGAGGCACGCGAGGGAGCGACGTTGAACTAGCCGGCCATCCTCATGCCGGAGCGGTGGGTCGACGCCCCGCCCTCGCCGCTGACCTCGAACCGGCCGATCATACGCACCAGACCGCCGATCTCGGACTTCAGGCCGTGGCTGACGGCGGTGGATTGCTCGACCATGGCGGCGTTCTGCTGCACGCCCTGGTCCATCTGATTGACGGCGGCGTTGACCTCGTTGAGGCCGGTGGCCTGTTCGCGCGCCGAGGCGGCGATTTCCGACACCAGGGCGTCGATCTCGCTGACCTTCGTCACGATGCCGTCCAGAGCCTCGCCGGTCTGGCCGACCAGGCGCACGCCCTCGCCCACCTGCTGGGTGGAAGACGAGATCAGGGTCTTGATCTCCTTGGCCGCGTCGGCCGAGCGTTGGGCCAGCGCCCGCACCTCTTGCGCCACGACGGCGAAGCCGCGACCGCTGTCGCCCGCGCGGGCCGCTTCGACCCCGGCGTTGAGGGCCAGGAGGTTGGTCTGGAAGGCGATCTCGTCGATCACGCCGACGATCTGGCTGATCTGTTGCGAGGAGCTCTCGATCTGGTTCATGGCCGAGACCGCGCCGCGCACCACCTCGCCCGAGCGGGCGGCGTCCGAGCGAGTGGCGGTGACGACGCGGCTGGCCTCGCCGGCGCCCTGCGAGGCGCGGCGGACGGTGGCGGTGATCTCGTCGAGGGCGGCGGCCGTCTCTTCCAGGCTGGCGGCCTGCTGCTCGCTGCGGCGGGCGGTGTCGTCGGCGGCGGCGGCGATCTCGTCGGCGCTGGCGCCCACCAGGCCCACTGTGGCGACGATCTTGCCCATGGCCTCGTCGAGCTGGGCGATGGCGCCGTTGAAGTCGTCGCGGATCTGCACGTAGCCGGCCGGGAAGGCCTCGGTGATCCGCACGGTCAGGTCGCCGCGCGACAGGTGCGACAGGGCGTTGGCCAGATGCTCGACGGCGAAGGCCTGATCACGAGCCGAGGCGGCCGCGGCGGCCTCGTTGCGCTGGCGTTCGGCTTCGCCCGAGGCCGAGACGCGGGCCTGCTCGCTCTCGGCCGAGCGCAGGGCCACGGCGTTGTCCTTGAACACCTGGACGGCCTTGGCCATCAGGCCGACCTCGTCGCGACGGCCGGCGCCGACCACGTCGACGTTCAGCTCGCCCTCGGCCAGGCTGGTCATGGTGCGCGACAGGGCCCGCACGGGACGCGAAATCTTGAACGAGCCAATCCAGGCGGCGAAGCCCATGCCGGCGGCGGCGGCGCTGAAGCCGAACAGCAGGGTGAACCACGAGCCCATGGCCGCCGACTTGGAGGCCTCGGCCACCATGGCGGCGGTGTCCTTGTTGTAGACGTCGCCCCAGGCCTTGGCGTCCTTGGCCATGCCGGCGATGGCGGTGTCGACGCCGCTGAGCCCGCCGACCGCGCCGGCGTCGTCATTGTTGAGGCCAAGGTCGGCGGCCGAGCGCGCCTGGGCATAGATGGCGTCGAGGCGCTGCCCGATGCCGGTGGTGTATTCGGTGGCCGAGGGATCGGCGGCGGCGATCTTGCCCAGGCTTTCCTTGCCCTCGGCATAGACCTTGTCGAGTTCCTTGGAGGCCGCCTGGGCCTGCTCGGACGCGCCGTCATAGGTGACGATGCGGTGGGCGGCGTAGCCCATCATGCTGATGCGGCGCAGGAAGCGGGCCGACTGGATCTCTGCGGGGGAGCGATGCTTGACCAGACGCTCGGTGGCGGCGTCCGCCCGCTTCTGCTGCCACACGCCCATGCCGGCGCAGGAGATCGTGGCGACGGCCAGCACGACCGCCGGCAGCAGAACCTTCGAGGAGATCTTGAGATCATCCAACTTCATGGCGTTTCCCCGACACCGGTTACCTAACGTGGATCATTCATCGCCACGTTCCGATTCACTGACTTCAAGAATAGCGGTGCGCTCCGTAAACGACGGCTTAATCGCCTCCGCGTCACTCGCGCGCTTGACGCCCGGCGCTCAGCCGCTACGACGCACGCCCCACCCTCGAACCCTGGCTTTCCCATGTCCGGCGCCCCGCCGACGATCGGCATCGATTTCGGCACCACCAACACCGTCGTCTCGATGACGAACGGCGATGGCCCCGCGCGCCTGGTGCGGTTTCCGACGAATGGCGGCGATCTCTTCGCCTTCCGCTCGGCGCTGAGCTTCCACAGCCTTCAGGGTCACAACGGCGAGGCCAACGAGCGCGTGGTCGAGGCCGGTCCGTGGGCGATCGAGGCCTATCTGGAGGATCCGTTAGAGACGCGGTTCATCCAGTCGTTCAAGAGCTTCGCGGCCAGCGCCGCCTTCACCGAGACCCGTATCCTCAACAAGCGCTACCTGTTCGAGGACCTGCTGGCGGCGTTCCTGCTGAAGGTGCGTGAGCACGCCGGCGACGCCATGGCCGAGCTGCCGCCGCGCGTCATCGTCGGCCGGCCCGTCACCTTCGCGGGCGGCAATCCCGACGAGGCCCTGGCCCTGCAGCGCTACGACGCCGCCTTCCAGCGCCTGGGCTTCACCGACATCCGCTATGCCTACGAGCCGGTCGGGGCGGCCTTCTTCTTCGCCCGCCAACTGAAGCAGGACGCCACCGTGCTGGTGGCCGACTTCGGCGGCGGCACCAGCGACTTCTCGCTGGTCCGGTTCGAGCGCGAGGCCGACGGCTCGCTGCGCTCAACGCCGCTGAGCCATTCGGGCGTGGGCGTGGCCGGCGACGCCTTCGACTACCGGATCATCGACCAGCTGGTCTCGCCCGCGCTGGGCAAGGGCTCGCTGTACAGGGCCTTCGACAACCGCCTGCCGATCCCGCAGCGCTACTACACCGCCTTCGCCCGTTGGGACCAGCTGGCCCTGCTGCGGGCCTCGCGCGACATGCGCGACATCCGCTCGCTGGAAAAGACCGCCCTGGAGCCCGAGAAGATCAGCCGCCTGATCGAGGTGCTGGACGACAATCACGGCTACGCCCTCTACCGCTCGGTCTCGGGCCTGAAAGAGGCGCTGTCCGCCAACGCGCGGGCGACGTTCCGCTTCGAGGCCGGCTCGATCCTGATCGAGCAGGAGGTCGAGCGCTCGACGTTCGAAGGCTGGATCGCGCCAGAGCTGGCGGCCATCGAGACCGCCGTCGACCAGGCCCTGGCCAGCGCCAACCTCGCGCCCGAGGCCGTGGACCGGGTGTTCCTGACCGGCGGCAGCTCGTTCGTTCCGGCCGTGCGCGAGATCTTCCTGCGCCGGTTCGCGGCCGATCGTGTCGAGAGCGGCGGCGAGTTCGAATCCATCGCCTCGGGTCTGGCGCTGATTGGTCGCGAGAACGATCTGGATCTTTGGAGCCGCAAGGCCGTCTGAACACGGACCAAGGCCCAGGCCGTGACGTCTTACGGTCTACTATGTCGCGTGGACCGAATCTTCATTTCAACCTAACCTTGACCTCGTACGTTTCGAAAACGGGTCCAGATCGTCCCCCGCGATCTGCCCGTGTTCGACCAGGACGAGCCCTTGCCGATTTCGTATCTCTCGGCCGCGCAGATCGCCGCCTTGCCGGAACAGATCATCGACGGCCTGTCGACGACCAAGATCGCCACCCTGGCCGGCACCCAGGTCGGCGCGCTGAACGCCAGCGCCGTCGCGACCCTGGACGCGGCCCAGCTGGGCGCGCTGTCCTCGACCCAGGTGAAGGGTCTGTCGGCGACCCAGATCCCCGGCTTCGCCGCCAATGTGATGTTCAACGCCGACCAGCTGGCCGCCTTCAGCGGCGCCCAGGTGGGCGCGATGACCTCGACCCAGCTGGCCCAGCTGGACGCCAGCCGCCTGGACGTCCTGAGCGCCACGCAGCTGGCCGGTCTGTCGGCGACCGGCTTCTCCACGCTCGACGCCACCCAGGTGGCCTCGCTGGAAGGCAGTCAGCTGACCGGCCTCACCGCCACGCATCTGGCCGGCCTCACCGCCACCGATATCGGCGAGCTGTCGTCGACCCAGATCAGCGCGCTGGGCGCCGACCAGGTCGGGGCCCTGGGCCTGACCCAGCTGAGCGCGCTCAGCAACGCCCAGATCGACGGCCTGTCGACCACCCAGATCAAGGGGCTGAGCGCCGCCCAGATCGGCGGCCTCAGCGCCGCGCAGGTGGGCGGCCTCGACACCACCCAACTGGGCGCCCTGTCGGCGGCGCAAGTGGCCGGATTGAGCGCCACCCAGATGACCGGCCTGACCGACACCCAGATCGGCGGGCTGACGGCCACCCAGATCGGCGGGCTCAACGCCACCTCGCTGTCGTCGCTGAACGCCACCCAGGTGGCGGGCTTCAGCACCACGCAATTGTCAGGCCTGACCTACACCCAGGTCCAGGGCCTGAGCGCCACCGACTTCGCCGAGCTGTCGGCGGCCCAGATCGACGGCTTCAGCGCCACGCAGCTGAGCGGCGTCTCGTCGACCAATCTGGCCGGCCTGAACGTCTCTCAGCTCGACAGCCTGTCCAGCACCCAGCTCGCGGCGCTCTCCAGCACCCAGCTGAGCGGCCTGACGGCCGACCTGTCGAGCCTGTCGGCCACCCAGTTCAGCCAGCTGACCAGGACGCAGGTCGGCGGATTGTCGACCACCAGCTTCAACTCGCTGAGCGGCACGCAGATCGCGGCCCTGACCGGCACGCAGCTGGGCGGTCTCAGCGTCACGCAGCTGGGCGGCCTGACCGCCACGGACTTCGCCGAGCTGTCGACCACCCAGGTCGGCGGGCTGTCGGCCACGCAGATCGGCGGACTGTCGGCGACCAACGTCGCGGGCCTGGACGCCACCGCCTTCCAGCGCCTGACCGCGACCCAGGTCGGCGGCCTGGCCGCCAGCCAGCTGGCCGGCCTGAGCACGACGGACATCGCCGAATTCACAGCCACCCAGATCGGCGGCCTGACCGCCTCGCAGCTGGGCGCGCTGTCGGTGACCAACCTGGCGGCGCTGGACGCCACCCAGGTCGCCTCGATCACCACGACGGCGATCAAGGGCCTGTCGGCCTATCAGGTGCGCAGCCTCAAGCAGAGCGACTTCGACGAGCTGAGCGGCTCGCAGATCGCGTCCCTGGCCTCGACGCAGCTGGGCTCGCTGTCGACCACGGTGATCGCCGGGCTCAGCACCACGCAGGTCGGCTACCTCATGCCCACCCAGATTCCGGGCCTGACCGTCACGCAGCTGGATTGGCTGTCGACGACCAATATCGAGGCCATGACACCGGTGCAGGTCGGCGCCCTGACACCCACCCAGGTCGAGAGCCTCTAGGCGCGATCGGCGCGCGATCCGTTCAAACGGCGCTTGGAAACCGCAATCGCGACGACCGGCGAGCGCGCAGAGTGGCGACGTTCAGGGAACTTCCCCCGCCCCCTCCGGTTTCCAGAACAGGACCTGGCCGCTTCCCCCGGCCTCGCCGGGTCCATGGCGACCGCCCGCTCCCTTGTCTCCCCCGATCCGGAGCGGGCGGTCCGACCCTTTGTGTTCCCGTCCGCCACGCCTATCTTTCGCCTGCGCCGCCAGGAAGCCGTCCATGAAATCCGCAATGCTCAAGGCGATCCCCCTCGCCATCGCCCTCACCGCCTCGACCCTGGTCCCGACCGCCCAGGCGCGACAGAGCGGGCCGATCGGGGCCCTGGGCCGCTGGGCGCTGGACCTGCCGGCGTCGCGCTTCAACGAGTCGATGACCGGCGCCGCGCCGACGACGGCGGAGCTGGACATCACCAAGGACGACGGCGTGATGCTGGCCTGGACCCTGGTCGAGAACGACGAGGACGGCGTGGCCGCGATCCAGTTCGCCGACGCCAGGCTGGACGGCGCCACGGCCTGGGCGGTGGTCAACATGGCGGCGGTCAAGATCAGCGTGACGCGTGACGGCCCGCGCGGCGTCAATGTCGTCACCCAGGGGCAGTCGGGTCGGCGTCAGTCGATGAAGGTCTGGCTGGTCGACGCCGACACCATCAAGATCGAGCAGGACGTCGACGGCCTGCCCGGCCCGCCCGACCAAGCCCTGACCTTCCGGCGGATCAAGTAGACCTCAGGGTCTCGGCCAGGAACGCCGTCAGCGCCTCCACGCGCGCGGGCCTGGGCCCGCCGGGCGGCATGACCAGGTGCAGGGCGATGGGCGGCGGACTCCAGTCGGTCATCACCGCCTCCAGCCGGCCGTCGGCCAGGGCCTCGCGGGCGATGAAGTCGGGCATGACGGCCAAGCCTTGTCCGGCGATCAGGGCCGGCATCAGGGCGTCGGCGTTGTTGACCCGCAGCGGCCCGGCGGGACGGACGGAAGCCTCTTCGCCCGCCGCGTTGACGAACCGCCAGGTGTCCAGCGTCGGCAGATAGGCGTAGCCCAGGCAGCTGTGCTCGGCGAGATGGCCCGGATGGGTCGGCCGGCCGCGCCGCTCAAGATAGTCCGGCGCGCCGACGACGTAGCGCTTCACCGGCCGTAGGCGGCGGGCGACCAGCGAGGAGTCCGGAAGAGCCGCGATCCGCAGGGCGGCGTCGAAGCCCATGCCGACCAGGTCGATGGTGGCGTCGCTGAGATGCAGGTCGACCGAGACCTCGGGATAGGCCTCCAGGAACCTCGGCAGCACCGGCGCGACGTCGCTGAGCCCGAACGACATCGGCACGGCCAGCCGCACGAGGCCCCGGGGCGCGGCCGACTGGGCCAGAGCCGTGTTCTCAGCCTCCTCGCCTTGGACCAGCACGCGCGTCGCCGGCTCGACCAGGCTCTGGCCGGCGTCGGTCAGGGCCAGGCGTCGCGAGGTGCGATTGAACAGCCGCGCGCCCAGCCGCGTTTCCAACCGGGTGACGGCCTTCGATACCGTGGCCTTGGACAGGCCCAGCTCGTCGGCCGCGCCGGCGAACGACCGCAGCTCCACCACCTTGGCGAAGATCGCCAGGCCTTCAAGGTCAGGAAGTTTGCTCATTTTGGAAACAATGCGTTTCAATAGTTTCTATTTCGGTTCTGATCCTGATCGCTATCTTCACCTCAAGCAAGGACGCCGACGGCGGCGCCCACAGAATTCAGAGGTTCAGGCCATGATCGATCGCAGACCGTTCGACAAGCTTGGCGGCGCCGACCACGGTTGGCTGAAGGCCAAGCACCACTTCTCGTTCGCCAGCTACTACGACCCCAGGAACATGAACTGGGGCGCCCTGCGGGTCTGGAACGACGACGAGATCGCCCCGAATACGGGCTTCCCGCCGCACCCCCACTCGGACATGGAAATCATCACCTATGTCCGCAGCGGCGCGATCACCCACCAGGACAACCTGGGCAACAAGGGCCGCACCGAGGCGGGCGACGTCCAGGTGATGAGCGCTGGGTCGGGCATCCGTCACTCGGAGTACAATCTGGAAAGCGACACCACCCGCATCTTCCAGATCTGGATCGAGCCCAACCGCACGGGCGGCGCGCCGTCCTGGGGCGCCAAGCCTTTCCCCAAGGGCGACCGCTCGGGCAAGTTCGTGACCCTGGCCAGCGGCTTCGACAATGACGGCGACGTCCTGCCGATCCGCACCGACGCCCGGGTTCTGGGCGCCACGCTTAAGGCCGGCGAAAGCACGACCTACGACCTGGGCAAGAGCCGTCACGCCTATCTGGTGCCGGCGGTCGGTTCGGTCACCGTCAACGGGGTCCAACTCGACGCCCGTGACGGCGCGGCGATCGCCAACGAGGACGTGATCACCGTCACGGCCCTCGAAGACGCCGAACTGGTGCTGGTCGACGCGGCCTAAACGGTCGAATTCTTCAATCCCCGGGCGGGGCGGACCCATAGGGTTCTTCCCGCCCCTTTTCCCTCAATCCGTTGTCAGGAGGCCATGATGGCCAAGGTTCTCGTTCTCTATTACTCGTCGTACGGCCACATCGAAACGATGGCCAAGGCCGTCGCCGAGGGCGCCCGCGAAGCCGGCGCGACCGTCGACATCAAGCGCGTCCCGGAAACCGCGCCCCTCGACGTGGCCAAGAACGCCCACTTCAAGCTGGACCAGGACGCTCCGGTCGCCTCCGTCGCCGAACTGGCCGACTATGACGCGATCATCATCGGCACGGGTACGCGCTTTGGCCGCATGACCTCGCAGATGGCCAGCTTCCTCGACCAGGCCGGCGGCCTGTGGGCGCGCGGCGCCCTGAACGGCAAGGTCGGCGGCGCCTTCACCTCGACGGCGACCCAGCACGGCGGCCAGGAAACCACGCTGTTTTCGATCATCACCAACCTGCTGCACTTCGGCATGGTCATCGTCGGCCTCGACTATGGTCACGCCGGCCAGATGAAGATCGATGAAGTGACCGGCGGCAGCCCCTACGGCGCCACCACCATCGCCGGCGGCGACGGCTCGCGTCAGCCGACCGAGAACGAACTGGTCGGCGCGCGTTACCAAGGCCGCAAGGTCGCCGAAACGGCGATCAAGCTGCACGGCTAAGGCTTTCGCCGTCCACGTTCCCTCCCCCGGTTAGGACGGCGACGCACCGCCCCGAGGCCTCACGGCTTCGGGGCGGTTTGCGTTTGGGATCATCAGCGCTTGTCATCTCGGGCGAAGACCCGGGACCACGGCAAGCTCATGCGTTTCCGGCGGTCCCGGCTCGGCGCGCTGCGCGCTTGGCCGGGATGACAGCTTTCAATGCTTGGGATCGAAGTCCGGCTTCTGGGCCTTCACGTAGGCCTCCCACTCGTCCTTGGAGTGGAAGTCGAGGCCTTTGTCCCAGCCCGCGCCCATGTAGTAGACGAACGGCTTGCCCGGCTCGACCTTGACCAGGACGAGGTAGTTGTCGGCGTCGGCCCGCACCTCGACCACAGAGGCGGGATCGACCATCAGGGCGACGCCCATCGTGCCCTTGTCCGGATCGGTCGGCTCCCAGTACGAGACCCGGCCCGGGGCCAGGTCCTTGACGAACTTGCCCGTGCCGTTGGGACCCTTGCGCTTGCTGATGCCGATACCGACCACCAGCGGACCCGGCTTGTCGGAGCTGATGGTCGAGACCATCCGCGTGAAGTTGGTGCCCATCGGCAGAGTGAAGGTTCGGGTCTCCCAGACCTTGCGATCCACGTCGACCGGCCAGGGCGCGTAGTCCACCTTGAAGGCCGCCACGTCAGGGCCGTTCTTCAGGATCTCGTGGGACTTCCAGTTGCGGGAGACCCACAGCTTGTTGTCCTGCCAGATCCCCAGACCGCCGGCCCCGCGGAAGGTGTCGACGTTGTAAAAGTCCAGTCCCTCGCCGTGATAGTCGTGCTGCTGGCCGGTCTTCAACTGGCGCACCATGAACGGCCAGCGCACGCCCTTGCCCCAGGCGTCGATGCCCGAGGTCGACGGCGGCTCGTAGGCCTGGAGAGCTGGGCCGTAGATACGGTGGGCCGTGCGGTCGTTCTCCCAGAGGATGTCGTCATAGCGCCACGGCGCGAAGACGACGCTGGCGCGCGGCTTCTGGCCCTCGGCGTCCGGCTTCTCCATCGCCGAGACCAGCTTGGGCGGGACCGGCGTGGTCTGGGCGGCCGCGACCATCGGCAGGGCCAGGAGGGCGGCGAGCCCGAGGCAGGCGCTCTTCAACATCGGAAACTCCGGACTATTGGAAACGGTCGGCGAACTTGGCCAGGGCCGCGCGGGCGCACTGGTCGGCGGTGTCGTGGCCGGTGTCGGCGATGGCCAGGCCGCCGACCAGCACGCCGTGGGCGTGCAACGGCAGCGAGCCGCCATGCGGATTGAGATGGTCCGGATCGGCGGCGATCCTGGCGGCGAAGTCGGCGTCGGCCTTCTCACGCGGCTCCATGACGCTGCCAGGCGCGTCGAACAGCACGGCGGTGGCGGCCTTGCGCGGCGCGGCGATCGGCGGCTTGGGACTGGCTTCGTCGCGCAGCACCACCAGCGGCAGGCCCTTGGCGTCAACCACGCTGGCGCTGACATGGAAACCCTTGGCGGCGCAGACCTCGACGGCCGATCTGGCCAGGTCGATCGCCACGGGAAGGGTCAGAACGGGCGGTTCAGGCGTCGCGGCGAGACCAGCGGCCAACGCAAAAAGCGCCCACATCGTGCTTCCTCCCAGAAGTCTGGCTTCCGGATATACAGCTAGGCGAAAATTGGTCTATCCAAAATATCAAATTGGTTAAACCAAATGCCAAGCAGAGCGAGTTGCACGCCCATGCGCTTGCCCGTGCGCACGACGGCCGTCAGCCAGCCGCCGCCCCACGGCGTGTTGATCACCGCCTCGTCCAGCACTTCGCCCATGGCCTTCAGGCGATGCCATAGCCGCAAGGGCTTTAGCGCCAGCCACATGGTCAACCCCACCGCGCCGTCGCGTGTCAGGTTGGGCTGATAGTGAGCCACCAGATCCTCGACCTCGCCCAGGTGCTCGATGCATTCGGAGAAGACGACGATGTCGAAGGTCTCGTCGGTCCTGAAGGTGCGCCCGTCGCCCAGCAGCATGGCGATCTGGCCGGCGGCGATCTCGGGCGCCAGGCGTTCGGCGCCCTTGTCGACGGCGGGCTTGGAGAAGTCGACGCCGACATAGCGGGCCGGCCTGTGGGCCCGCAGGGCCTCGAAGAACACGCCCTCGCCCGCCCCGATCTCGAGCACGCGCGGATTGGGCCAGCGATCGGCGATCATCGCGGCCAGCATACGATGGTGATGGCGCTGGTCGGAGCGGGCCAGGCGGTCATAAAGCCCGGCCTGGTATTCGGCGTCCCACTTCTCGACCGGGGCGGCGACGATGGCCTTGCCCCGCTTGCGCATGAAGACCTCGCCCAGCCAGGGTTGGTCCAGGGAGAGCAGTTCGGTGAACCGCCGCCAGCGCATATAGGCCATGTCTTCTCACCCCAGAACTACCGGTTCCCGGATAGTGCGGGCCCGATCCTCGTCCTTCGACAAGCTCAGGATGAGGTTATCTACGGAAGGCTAGCAATGGTCCTCACCCTGAGCTTGTCGAAGGGCGAGGACCACGCAAGGCGTTGAGCCTAGGCCTTGTTGGCCAGCGCCGCCTGGGCGGCCGCCAGACGGGCGATCGGCACGCGATAGGGCGAGCACGACACGTAGTCGAGGCCGACGCTTTCGCAGAAGGCGATCGAGGCGGGGTCGCCGCCATGCTCGCCGCAGATGCCCAGCTTCACGCCCGGACGGGCCGCGCGGCCGCGCTCGGCGGCGATGCGGATCAGGTCGCCCACGCCTTCCTGGTCGAGGCTGACGAAGGGGTCCTTTTCGAAGATGCCCTTGTCGATGTAGGCGCCCAGGAACTTGCCGGCGTCGTCGCGGCTGATGCCGAACGTCGTCTGGGTCAGATCGTTGGTGCCGAAGCTGAAGAACTCGGCGTTCGCGGCCAAGTCGCCGGCCCGCAGGGCGGCGCGCGGCAGCTCGATCATCGTGCCGACCATGTATTCGATGGTGACGCCCTGCTCGGCCAGCACCGCCTTGACGGTGCGGTCGGTCAAATCGCGCAGGTACTTCATCTCTTCGCCCTTGGCGACCAGCGGGTGCATGATCTCGGGGATCGGCGCGGCCTTGCCGGACTTGGCGATGTCGCAGGCGGCCTCGATGATCGCCCGGACCTGCATCTCGTAGATCTCGGGATACGAAACGCCCAGGCGGCAGCCGCGGTGGCCCAGCATCGGGTTGGTCTCGTGCAGTTCCTTGGCGCGACGCAGCAGCTTGTCGGCGTCGAGACCCGTGGCCTGGGCGACGGCCGCGACGTCTTCTTCGGTGTGCGGCAGGAACTCGTGCAGCGGCGGATCCAGCAGGCGGATCGTGACCGGCAGGCCTTCCATGATCGTGAACAGCTCGACGAAGTCGGCCTTCTGGAAGGGCGCGATCTTGGCCAGGGCCGTGCGGCGACCGGCTTCGTCGTCGGCCAGGATCATTTCGCGCACGGCGGCGATCCGGGTGTCGTCGAAGAACATGTGCTCGGTGCGGCACAGGCCGATGCCTTCCGCGCCGAACTGGCGGGCGGTCTTGGCGTCCAGCGGCGTCTCGGCGTTGGCGCGCACCTTCAGGCGGCGGACCTCGTCGGCCCAGCCCATCAGGGTGGCGAAGTCGCCGGTCAGCTCGGGCTCGATCATCTTGGGCGCGCCGACCAGGATTTCCCCGGTCGAACCGTCGATGGTGATGATCTCACCGGCCTTGAACTCGCGGCCGCGAACCCTGAACAGGGCTTCCTTGGGGAAGATTCCGACGTCGCCGGCGCCCGAGACGCAGGCCCGGCCCATGCCGCGCGCCACCACGGCGGCGTGGCTGGTCATGCCGCCCCGCGCCGTGATGATGCCACGGGCGGCGTGCATGCCGTGGATGTCTTCCGGCGAGGTCTCTTCGCGCACCAGGATGACGCTTTCACCGGCGGCGGCGGCCTTTTCGGCGGCGTCGCTGTCGAAGACGATCTTGCCGGTGGCGGCGCCGGGCGAGGCCGGCAGGCCGACGGCGATCACGTCGCGATGGGCGGTGGGATCGATGGTCGGGTGCAGCAGCTGGTCCAGCGAGGCCGGCTCGACCCGGCCGATGGCCTCCTGCTTGGAGATCACGCCCTCGGCGGCCATGTCGACGGCGATCTTCAACGCAGCCTTGGCGGTGCGCTTGCCGTTGCGAGTCTGCAGCATGTAGAGCTTGCCCTGCTCCACCGTGAACTCGATGTCCTGCATGTCGCGATAGTGGCGTTCCAGCGTCTCGACCACGGTCTTGAACTGCTGGAAGACGACCGGCATCGCCTCTTCCATCGACGGGTTGGTGTCGCCCATCTCCTCGCGGGCGATCTTGGTGATCGACTGCGGCGTGCGGATGCCGGCGACGACGTCCTCGCCCTGGGCGTTGATCAGGAACTCGCCGTACAGGCGGCTGTCGCCGTTCGACGGGTTGCGGGTGAAGGCCACGCCCGTGGCCGAGGTTTCGCCCATGTTGCCGAACACCATCGACTGGATGTTGACGGCGGTGCCCCAGGCCTCGGGGATGTCGTGCATGCGGCGATAGAACTTGGCCCGGTCGTTCATCCAGCTGGCGAACACCGCGCCGATGGCGCCCCAGAGCTGCTCCTGGGCGTCCTGCGGGAACGGCTTGCCCAGCTGATCCTGCACGGCGGCCTTGTAGTCCTTGATCACTGCGGCCCAGTCGTCGGCGGTGAGGCCGGTGTCGACGTGAACGTCCAGGCGATCCTTGTGGTCGTCGAGGATCTCCTCGAACATGTGGTGCTCCAGATCGAGCACGACATTCGAGTACATCTGGATGAAGCGGCGATAGCTGTCATAGGCGAAGCGTCGGTCGCCCGACAACTTGGCCAGACCTTCGACCGTCTCGTCGTTGAGGCCCAGGTTGAGAACGGTATCCATCATGCCCGGCATCGAGGCCCGGGCGCCCGAGCGCACCGAGACCAGCAACGGGTTGGCCACCGAGCCGAACGTCTTGCCCGTCAGGCCCTCGACCGTCGCCAGGCCGTCCTTGACCTGCTGGGCCAGCTCGGCCGGGTACTGCTTGCCGTTGGCGTAGTAGTGCACGCAGGCTTCGGTGGTGACCGTAAAGCCCGGAGGCACCGGCAGTCCCAAGGAGGACATTTCCGCCAGGTTGGCGCCCTTGCCCCCCAGCAAGTTCTTCATCGAAGCGTCGCCATCGGCGCCGCCTCCCCCGAACGAATAGACCCAACGGGCTTTGGTCAGCGTCTCAACCGGCATTTTGAATTCACCCTGCGATAAGTGAAACAGGCCGCGATCTTCTTTGTGATCGTCTTGCCTTGGGACAAAGCGTGGAACGGTGATCCCGCACTGCAATATCCGGGGCGTTCACTAGCACTTTGGCAAAGAAGGCGTCCACCAGCGCTTTTCGTTCCAGAGATCAGAGCCGAAATTCGGCAAATAATTTCAATGACAACGTTGTCTTGATCGCGTTTTGACAAGGTTGGACGTAATCGCGCCAACAACAAATTTTAGAAGCGTTCGCCAGACGGAGCTTCGCCGTCGCGCGCGTTCAATCCATCGGCGGCTGGACCGTGGGTTCCCGGTCTCCTAAAGTGAATCATTCAACGATCCCGTCGCCGAAACCCTGGGAGTCTCGTTCTGTCCGGGTCGCCGCCTCGATCCTCTCCGCCGCCGACCGAGACGCCGTTGATGCGGCTGTACGGCGAGAAGCGGGCCAACCTCATTCGCTTCTTCGCGGCGCGACTGCGTTCGACCGCCGAAGCCGAGGATCTGGTGCAGGACCTCTTCCTGAAGATTCAGGCCCAGGGCGACCTGGAAGCGCGCGAGGACAGTTCGGCGCTGCTGTTCCGGATGGCCAACAACCTGATGCTGGATCGCCTGCGCGGCCAGACACGCGCCAGCGCCCGCGACGAGCGCTGGCGCGACTCTCAGACCACGGCCATCGGCGGCGATCCGATCGCGGACGTTCCCTCGGCGGAAGACGTCGTAAGCGGTCGGCAACGACTCGCCGCGATGATGGCCGCGCTGAAGACCCTGCCGCCCAAGACGGCCAGGGCCTTCACGCTGCACAAACTGGACGGTCTGAGCCATGCGGAGACCGCCGCGACCATGGGAATCAGCCGCAGCGCTGTGGAGAAGCACGTAAGCGCGGCCTTGAAGGCGTTGATGGTGAGGACGTGATGACGAATATTCGCGTCTTGAGCGCAATTTCTGGAGGGAGCGGCCGCGTGGCGGCGTCTCACATATGTAGAGGCGCGCACGGGCGTCGGGACAGGGCGGCATGACCGGGGCTCAGAACGACATCGACGCAGCCATCGAATGGCTGGTTCGCCTCCAGGGGCCGTCCGTCACGGACGGCGACTGGCTGGCGTTCGATGCGTGGCTGTCCAGCTCGGCCGACAAGGCCGCCGCCTATGACAAGGTCCTGGCCTTCGACCAGGAGTTCGGCCTGCTGACCCGCTCGATCGATCGCGACGGCCTGGCCGAGAGCCCGCAAAGCGGCGTCATCATTCCCTTCCGCACCGCCAAGCCGGTGCAGGCGTCGCGCCGCGTGGCGCTGTGGTCAGCCGGCGGCGCGATCGCCGCGGCCTTCGTGGCCGGCGTGGTTCTGGTTCCGATGTACGGTCCCGGCGCGGCCAAGGAGACGGTCTATTCCACCGGCGTCGGCGAGCGGAAGACCATCGCCCTCGAGGACGGCACCCGCATCGACCTGAACGCGGCCTCGCGAATCAGCGTCCGCTTCGAGCGCGGCGAGCGTCACGTCAGCATGGGCGACGCCCAGGCCTATTTCGACGTCGCCAAGGATCCCAAGCGGCCTCTCTTGATCGACGCCGGCGAAACCCAGGTGCGCGTGGTGGGCACCGCCTTCGACGTCCGTCGCCGCGACGGCGCGGTCGCCGTGGCCGTCCAGCGCGGCCTGGTCGAGGTTCGCCCGACCACCGATCGCGCCGCCACGCCCTATCGCCTGAAGCCCGGCATGGGCCTTTCGCACGTCGAAGGCCAGGCCGACGCCCAGGTCGCCAGCGTGGCCACCGACGAAATCCTCGGCTGGCGCGAAGGCCGGCTGATCTATCGCGACCAGCCGCTCTCGGCGATCGCGGCCGACATGAACAGGCTCTTTGATCGCCCCGTTAAACTGGGAGATGCGCGCGCCGCGAACCTGCGACTTTCGGGTGTGTTGATCGTGGACCAGCAGGATGCGATGATTGGACGACTGTCTAATCTGCTTCCCGTCCAAGCCACAACGACCCCCGAGGCTGTCGTGATCCGGGCGCGCTAGAGTCTTGTCGGAGCGAACCAAAACGTTCTAGCGGCGAGGCGACGGCTCTAGGGTTCAGAGCTGGAGCGCATGACCTCGAACGCGGGCTTCCCGTTTCTATGCCGATCCCGTTATCGACGTGCGTCCTGCGCGTGGTTCCGCACGCCCGCTTTCCTGCTGACCCTGACCTCCGCCCTGGCGCTGGCCTCGGGCGTGTCGGCCGCGTCCGCGCCCCGCTACCGCATCCAGATCGCCGCCAAGGCCCGCTCGGAAGCCCTGATCGACCTGGGCGTCCAGGCGCGCGTCACCCTGGGCGGCGCCCAGGTCTGCGGCGGCCGCGCGCCGGCCGTGTCGGGCAACCTGACTTTGAGCCAGGCCCTGACCAAGCTCACCGCCGGCGCGTGTCGGTTCGAGATCGTCGACGCCTCGACCGTGCGCCTCTCCGTCCTCAGGCCCGCGCCGGCGCCCGCGCCCAGGGTCGCGCCCATGGTGCATGAGGTCGCGGCCATCGAGGAAGTGGTGGTCACCGCCACCAAGCGCCGCACCCGCCTGCGGTCGGCGCCGGGCGGGATCAGCGTGGTCTCCGAAGGCCGCCTGACCGACACCGGGGCGATCGACACCACCAGCATCTCGCAGCAGACCGCCGGCTTCTTCACCACCAACCTGGGCGCGGCGCGCAACAAGATCATGCTGCGCGGGCTGTCGGACGGCACGTTCACGGGCCGCACCCAGCAGACCGTCGCCACCTATCTCGACAACGTTCCCCTCACCTACAACGCGCCCGATCCGGACCTTCGGCTGATCGACGTCGAGCGGGTCGAGGTGCTGCGCGGCCCGCAGGGCTCGCTGTACGGCAGCGGCTCGCTCAGCGGCGTCTATCGCATCGTCAGCCGCAAGCCCGACCTGGACACGGCCTCAGGCTTCGCCCTGGCCAGCATCGCCACCACCGAGTCCGGCTCGCCCAGCCAGAAACTGGAGGGCATGGTCAACCTGCCCATCGTCCAGGACAAGGCGGCGCTGCGGCTGGCGCTCTACAGCGACGCCGAGGGCGGCTATGTCGACGACGTCAATCTGCGCCTGTCGAACGTGGACCGCACCACCCGGCGCGGCGGGCGCGCGGCGGTGGCGATCAAGCTGAACGAGGCTTGGTCGGTGACCGCCTCGGCCACCCGCCAGGACCTGCGCTCCACCGACACCCAGTACACGACGCCCGCCCTGGGCGGTCAGCGCCGCGCCAACCGGGTGCGCGAGACCCACAAGAACGCGTTCGGCCAAGGCGCAGTGACCATCACCGGCGAAGGGCCCTGGGGTCAGTTCCAGTCCTCGACCGGCTACGTGGTCCATCGGTTCGCCAGCCGGTTCGACGCCACCGCCGCCTTGACCGCCGACAGCGAGGACGCCGTCGAGCTGGGCCTGTTCGACGAGGCCAGCCACATCAAGCTGCTGGCCGAGGACGCCGTGCTGTCCTCGCCCGACACCGGACGCCTGCGCTGGCTGGTGGGCCTCTACGGCATGGTGACCCAGGAAGACGGGACGGGCGAACTGCGCGCCCGCACCACGACCAACCCGTCGCGTCTGGTCTATCTGGAAGCCCGCCGCGACCGGCGCCGCGAAACGGCGATCTATGGCGAGGCCACCTACGACCTGGGCCGAGGCTGGACGGCCAGCCTGGGCGGCCGGGCCTTCACCACCACCGTGCGCACAACCTCGACCGTGCAGTCGACCCAGTCGCGGGCGTTCGACCGCCAGCAGACCTTCAGCGGCGTCTCGCCGAAGTTCACGCTGCAGCACCCCTGGGGCGACACCGGGATGCTGTACCTGCTGACCTCCGAAGGCTTCCGGTCGGGCGGGTTCAACACCGGCGGCACCTCGGCGCTCTCGGCGCTGCGGTCGTCGTTCAAGCCCGACCATCTGCGCAACTACGAGATCGGCGGCAGCGCCGAGCCGTTCAAGGGCCGCATGACCGTGCGCGCGGCCCTGTTCCACGACGTCTGGACTGACATCCAGACCGACCAGTACCTGTCCTCGGGCCTGTCCTATACGGCCAATGTCGGCGACGGCCGCAACACGGGCCTCGAGCTCGAGACGGTGATGCGGCCCACTGAGCGTCTCACGCTGTCGGCCAACGCGCTCTTCAACCGTCCGCGCCTGACAAAGGTGGACCCGACCTTCGCCTCGGCCGCCCAAAGCGCCCTGCCCGGCGTGCCCGACCTGTCGGCCGGCGCGCTGATCCGCCACGAGACCTGGCTCAGCGCCGACACCTCGCTGATCCTCACCGCCCAGCTGGGCTATATCGGCCGTTCGCGCCTGACCTTCGACCGGCGCTTCTCGCCCTCGATGGGCGGCTATGTGACCGGGCGCCTGGGCGCTCAGGTGACCTCCGGGTCCTGGCGCGTCGCGGCGGCGGTGACCAATCCCGCCAACGCCTCCAGCGACACCTTCTCCTACGGCAACCCCTTCAGTTTCGGTCAGGTACGCCAGGTGACGCCCCTGCGTCCGCGCACCTGGATCCTGGATGTCTCGCGCGCCTTCTAGGGCGCTTCGACCACTGACGAATTTTCTCCTGAGGGGGCGGCCTCGCGGCGGCGTCCTATCAATGACGGGCTAACCACACCTGTGGATCTGGCCGGCGTCGGGGGAACTGGGAATGTCGGTGCTGTCGGGACTGGTCTGCGCGCACAACGAGGAAGCTCGGATCGCCGAGTGCCTCGCGCGCCTGTCCTTCTGCGACGAAATCGTCGTGGTCGCTGACCGCTGCACCGATCGTACGGAGGCTATCGCCAGGCAGATGGGGGCCCGGGTCATCTCGGGGATCTTTCCTGTCGAAGGCCTCAGAAAGACGGCGGGCGTCGCGGCCTGCCGGGGCGAATGGATTCTCGAGCTGGACGCAGACGAGGCCGTTACGCCTGAACTCGCCGACGAAGTGCGTCACAGGGTCGATTCCGCTTCGGGGGGAGATTGGTATCAGGTGCCGGTGGACAACTTCGTCGGCGACCGCCTCGTCCGCCACGGCTGGGGCGGCTCGTTCGGCGCATCGTCGGTCGCGCGCCTGTTCCGCAAGGGCGTGAAGACCTGGAAGGCCGACCGCGTCCATCCGGGCACCAACTTCACGGGCGTCTATGGCGGCCGTCTGGAAAATCCGATCCTGCACAAGGTCGACGACGACATCGCCGACATGGTCCAGCGCCTAAACCGCTACACGGCCCTGCGCGGCCAGGACCTGGCCGACGGCGGCAAGCTCAAGAGCCTGTGGAACGACCTGTTCCGCGGCGTGCGCCGTTTCTACAAGTGCTACATCTCGCGCAAGGGCTATCGCGAAGGCGACCTGGGCTTCCTGATCGCCGTGATGGCGGGACTGTATCCGCTGCTGTCGAACCTGAAGGCGCGGGAAATCCTGCACCTGACCCGAAATGATGACGTCAGCGGCGACGTTGTCGGCCTGCCGATGGATATGAGTGAAGTCAGGCTTGGCCATTCGGGCTAGTCTCCGATGGCATGCTTTTTCACCGAATCCTGATTACCACCCTCGTCGGGCCTGAACTCACGCGCTGGAGAGCGAGTGGCAAGACCCCGGTGTTCTGGTGGCGCGACGATGACGCGCGCCGACCGGGGCCGGCCCTGAATCGGCTGCTGCACCTTTCGCGGCGGTTCAGGGCGCCCCTGACCCTGGCGGCGGTGCCCGACGGCGACATGACCGCCCTGGTCGAGGCCTGCGCCACCACCCCCGATCTCGAACTGGCCATCCACGGGTTTCGCCACGAGAACCGCGCGCCGGCCGGCCAGCCCTCGGGCGAGGTCAATGATCAAGACACCGTCGAGGCGGTGGCCGCCGAGGTCGAGGCGGCCATCGGCGTCTTCGCCCGCGCCGGCCTGACCCCCGAACTCTTCGTGCCGCCCTGGAACAACGCCCACGCCACGCTGGACGCGGCGCTGGTCCGCCACGGCCTGACGGTGTCGCGCTACGGCGAGGTCCGCGCGCCGGACGCCGCGCCGCCGCGGGTGGACGCCCATCTGGACGTCATGCGCTGGAAACCCGAAGCCCGCTTTCGCGGCGGCGTGAAGTTCCTGTTGCGCGCCCGCAAGCTGATGAAAGAGCGCCGGGTGCGCGGGCTGTGGGATGATCCGATCGGCCTGCTGACCCATCACCTGGATCACGACGAGGCCAGCTGGAAGTTCCTCGAGGCGTTCCTGTCGACGTTCACGCCGGTGAGTCGGCGGGCGCTTTAGCGCTCACTCTCATCCAATAAAACTTGTCATCCCGGCCGCAGCGAAGCGGAGAGCCGGGACCCAGGGGCGACCGCATTGCGGCGATCCTGGGTCCCGGACAAGCGCTGCGCGCTTTCCGGGATGACAAGATTTGGAAGTCGGGCTTACCCGCCCACCAGCGAGAAGTCCGCCACCTTGCCCATGGCGTCGCGCACGGCGGCCAGGGTCTTGAGGCGGTTGTCGCGTTCGGCGGCGACCTCGGAATTGACGAAAACGCCATCAAGGAACGCGTCGACCGGACCACGCAGGCCGGCCAACTCGGTCATCGCGCCGGTGAAGTCTTCCTTGGCCAAAGCCGCGGCCAGGGCCGGCTCGACCATCCGCAGGGCGTCGTTCAGCGCCACTTCCGGCGCCGAGGCGTCGTCCAGCAGGTCGCGTTCGCCTTCGGCCTTCCAGCCCTTCTTCTCCTCGGCCTTGAGGATGTTGGAGGCGCGCTTGTAGCCGGCCAGCAGGTTCTTGCCGTCGTCGGTCTTCAGGAACCCGTCCAGCGCCTCGACCCGGGCGACGATACGCACGAGGTCGTCATCGCCGAGCGCGAACACGGCGTCGACGAGATCGTGGCGCTTGCCTTGGTCCTTGAGGGTGACCTTCAGGCGGTCGGCGAAGAAGACCAGCAAGTCGCTGACAACGGCAGGGTTCAGCGCGACTGATCGCGGGTTCGTCAAACTACCATCGTCAGAGACATCGAAAACCGTTTGATTGCCGTGGGCGGCCTCATGAGCCCTCAAGTGCACGGGCTTGAGAACGTGTTCGAGCGGGAGGCGCTTCTGTGCGTCGAGAATAATCCGGATCACACCCAAGGCCGCGCGACGCAGCGCGAAGGGATCCTTCGACCCCGTCGGCTTCTCGTCGATGGCGAAGAAGCCGACCAGCGTATCCAGCTTGTCCGCCAGCGCCACGGCCACCGAGACCGTCGCGTTAGGCACCGCGTCGCCGGGGCCTTGCGGGCGGTAGTGGTCGCGGATCGCGTCGGCGATCTCGAGGTTCAGGCCGGCGGCGCGAGCGTAATAGCCGCCCATGACGCCCTGCAACTCGGGGAACTCGCCGACCATTTCCGAGGTAAGGTCGGCCTTGGCCAGGCGCGCGGCTTCCTTGGTTTTTTCGACATCGGCGCCGACCAGCGGGGCGATCTCGCCGGCCAGGGCGACGATGCGCTCGACGCGCTCCGCCATGGTCCCGAGCTTGGCGTGGAAGGTCACGCCGTTCAGCTTCGTCAGCCAGGCCTCGAAGCCGACCTTGACGTCCTCGTCCCAGAAGAAGCGGGCGTCCGACAGGCGCGAGCTCAGCACCTTGGCGTTGCCCTCGGCGATCACCTTGCCGCCGTCGGCGGCCTGGATGTTGGCGATGGTGATGAAGTGCGGGGCCAGGCCGGCCTCGCCCTGCTTCTTCACCGCGAAATACTTCTGGTGCGTGCGCATCGAGGTGCGGATCACCTCGGCCGGCAGGTCCAGGAACGACGGGTCCATGTCGCCCAGCACCGGCGAGGGCCATTCGGCCAGGCCGGCGACTTCTTCCAGCAGGCCCTGGTCCTCGACCAGTTCCAGGTTGCGGGCGAAGCACAGCGTCTTGCAGCCTTCCAGGATGCGCGCCTTGCGCTCCTCGACGTCCAGCACGACGAAGTGGTCGTTGAGGCCCTTCTCGTACTCGTCGAAGTCGCGCGCCTTGAAGGGCTGGCCGCCCCAGCCATAGCCGACGCGCATGAAGCGGTGGCCTTCGCTGACGTCGCCGCTCTCTATGCCGTCGATGCTGAACGGCACAACCTCGCGATCCAGCACGCACAGGATGCGCTTGAGCGGACGCACCCAGCGCAGCTTGCCGCTGCCCCAGGTCATCGACTTGGGCCACGGGAAGCCGCGAACGATGGCTTCCACCATCTCGGCGACGATCTCGGCGGTGGCCCGGCCCTTCTTCTCGATGAAGGCCATGTAGACGCCGTCACGCTCGACCAGCTGGTCCTGGGTCAGGCCGGCCTTGCGCAGGAAGCCTTCCATGGCCTGCGGCGGGGCGCCGACGCGCGGGCCCTTCAGCTCTTCCTTGCGGTCGGCCTGGGCGATCGGCAGCCCTTCGACCACCAGGGTCAGGCGGCGCGGACCGGCGAAGGTCTTCAGGGCCTCGGGCAGGAAGCCGGCGGCGGCCAGGTGTTCGCGCGCCATGCGCTCCAAGTCGCGCGCGGCGTTGGCCTGCATGCGCGCGGGGATTTCTTCGGAAAACAGTTCGAGGAGAAGCTGGGGCATGTGATTTACGCGGCTTCCTGCTGCTTCACCCACTCGGAGGCGCACATCTTACAAAGATCGCGGATGCGTCCGATGTAGCTGGCGCGCTCGGCGACGGCGATCGCGCCGCGGGCGTTCATCAGGTTGAAAAGGTGGCTGGCCTTGAGGACCATGTCGTAGGCGGGCAGCACCAGGGCCTTGCCTTGGTATTGGCGGGCCAGCATCAGCGGGACCTGGCGCTCCATGTCCTCGAACTGACCCTTCAGAACGGCGACGTCATAGCCGTGGAAGTTGGCTTCCGAGTGCTGGCGCTCGTTTTCCAGGAACACGTCGCCATAGCTGACGCCGGAATCGTTGAACGGCAGGTCGTAGACGTTGTCGACGCCGAACACGTACATCGCCAGACGTTCCAGGCCGTAGGTCAACTCGCCGGCCACCGGCGAGACGTCCAGGCCACCCACCTGCTGGAAGTAGGTGTACTGGCTGACTTCCATGCCGTCGCACCAGACTTCCCAACCCAGGCCCCAGGCGCCGACGGTGGGGTTTTCCCAGTCGTCCTCGACGAAGCGGATGTCGTGGATTCGCAGGTCCAGGCCGATGGCTTCCAGTGAGCCCAGATAGAGATCCTGCATGTTGGCCGGGTTCGGCTTCAGGATCACCTGGTACTGGTAATAGTGCTGCAGGCGGTTGGGGTTGTCGCCGTAGCGGCCGTCGCTGGGACGGCGCGAAGGCTGCACATAGGCCGCGTTCCAAGGCTTGGGACCCAGGGCGCGCAGGACGGTGGCCGGGTGCAGGGTTCCCGCCCCAACCTCGACGTCGTGCGGCTGCAGGATCACGCAGCCATGCTCGCTCCAGTAGTTATGGAGCGTCAGGATCAGAGCTTGGAACGAAGTGGGCTTGGGGCGCGACATCAGTGTCCGAACAGGGCCAGAAAAAAGTCGGCGGACCATAGGGCCCGCCGACATGTGCTTCAAGCAAAGTTGGGACGCGGAAAGGGCTTAGTTGCCCTTGGCCTTGGTGCGCTTGCCGGCGTTGCTGTCGGGCAGGCCGTACTTGGCGCGGTTCTCGGGGGTGTCGGCGACCGGGCCGTTGGTGACGACGTTGGTGTCGCCGGCCTTCAGGGTGGCCTGGGCGTCCGCCGGTTGGGACGACATCGGCACGACGCCGGCGGTGTCGCTGGCCGTGGTCGAGGCCGACGGCGTGGTGGCGGGGTTGGTGTTCAGGGCGCTCGGATCATTGACCGCGGCCGGCGGCATGGCCGGATTGGTCAGCGAGTCGGCGGGCGCCGGCGCGGGCGTCGTCTGGGCCATCTGCTCGGTGGCCGAGACATTGGCGGTGGCGGCCTCATCCGTCGCGGCGCTGGCCTGCACGCCCGGCAGGTCCTTGGGCAGCAGCACCTTGTCGACCACGTGCAGCACGCCGTTGCTGGCCATCACGTCGGCCTGGACGATCGTGGCGCCGTCGACCATGGCGGTCGGGCCGCTGCCGTCGAGGACCAGGGGCGAACCCTCGACCGACTTCACCTCACCCTTGGCGCCCTTGATCTTGGCCGAGTCCACCTTGGCGTTGATCAGGTGATAGGTCAGCACCTTCTGCAGCTGCGGGCCGTTCTCCGGCAGCATCAGCTTGTCGAGCTCGCCAGCCGGCAGGGCCGCGAAGGCCGCGTCGGTGGGCAGGAACAGCGTCAGGTTCTGGTTGGTCTTCAACACGCTGGTCAGGTTCGTGGCGTCCAGCGCCTTGATAAAGGTGGTGAACTGGCCCGAGGCGCGGGCGGTCTCGACCAGGTCGCCCTTGGCGACGACGGGCGCGGCGGCGGCGCTGGCCGGCGCGGGCGTCTGGTCGGCGGCGGAGGGGGCGGTCTGGGCGAGGGCGGCGCCGGACATCAAGGCGGCGACGGCGGCGGCGGAGAGAAGACGGATGATCATGGCGGAGCTCCTGTTCCTTGGCAGGGTCTACGCCTGAGACGTCGACTCGGTTCCAAGCTCACGGGCTCGTGATCAGTTGTTCGACTACTTGAAGAAGAACACCAGGGCTGCGCCGGCGACGATCAGGGCGAAACCTAGAAATGTCGTCCACTTCATCGCTTCGCCAAGATAGAAATACGAGAACAGCGTGAAGACGATCAAGGTTATGGCTTCTTGGCCCGTCTTCAACTGTGCTGTCGAATAGACTTGATGGCCAAGCCGATTGGCCGGAACCGCCAGCATATATTCGGGCAGAGCGATCAACCAGCTGCTGACGATGGCCAGAGGCAGGGTCAGGCTCTTGTTCTTCAGATGGCCGTACCAGGCGAAGGTCATAAACACGTTCGAGGCGATCAGCATCAGCCAGGGCGCGAACTTCAGCCAGGCAGCAGGCATACGGAAACCTCGTGGGACGATCGAACTGGAAGAGGCTCAGTCTAGACCAACGGGCTCCTCTCCCGCCACCTCAGGCGTCAGGGTCAAGATCGCTGGTTTTTAGCGCAAGGATCGCGCGCTTTGCTCACAAAACGCGCAGCTTGCCTATTTCCTTTCCAATTCCTTGATCGTCGCCCGCACGCAAAGACCCCCGCCCGATAGCGTGGCCATCGCCGGGGAAAACGATGCAGCGCTGAGTGTGCCGCGTCGGCGGTGATCATCGGGCGCAAGCGCCCGCCAACCAAGCAAGGGGAGCCCGCGAACAAGGCGGGCCGGAGCAAGGCGGATGAAACTGATCATAGCGGTCGTCAAACCCTTCAAGCTCGACGAGGTCCGCGAGGCGCTCGTCGCGGCTGGGGTCGAAGGTTTGACGGTGTCCGAAGTCAAGGGTTACGGCCGCCAGAAGGGCCAGACCGAGATCTATCGGGGCGCGGAGTACCAAGTGAACTTCGTTCCCAAGGTGAAGCTGGAAGCGGTCGTGGACGACGCTTCGGCGGCCAAGGCGGTCGAAGCGGTGAAAGCCGCCGCGGCCACGGGCAAGATCGGCGACGGCAAGATCTTCGTCCTCAACGTGGAAGAAGCCGTTCGCATCCGGACCGGCGAGACCGGCCCGGCCGCTCTTTAGTGCTCATCGGGAACAGGGGATAACCGACGATGAAATTGACCTTCAAACCGCTGGCGGGGCTTGTGCTCGCCGCGACACTGGCCGGAGCTCCGCTGGGGTCGATGGCCTTCGCCCAGGAGGCCGCGCCCGCGCCGGCCGCCGCCGCGCCCGCCGAGGCCGCTCCGGCTCCGGCCGCTGCGCCGGCTGAAGCCGCGCCCGCCGCCGCCCCGACGATCACCGACACGGTGGACAAGGGCGACAACGCCTGGATGCTCGTCTCGACCGTCCTGGTCCTGCTGATGATCCTGCCCGGCCTGGCCCTGTTCTACGGCGGTCTGGTCCGCTCCAAGAACATGCTGTCGGTGATGATGCAGGTTTCGACCGTCGCCATCATCGGCTTCATCGCCTGGGTGCTGTGGGGCTACAGCTTCGCCTTCACCGACGGCGGCGGCTGGGATCTCTTCGTCGGCGGCCTGGGTCGCCTGTTCCTCAAGGACGTGACCCCGGCCAGCAACGTCGCGACGTTCTCGACCGGCGTCGTGATCCCCGAACTGACCTTCATCTCGTTCCAGGCGACCTTCGCCGCCATCACCGCCGCCCTCGTGGTCGGCTCGCTGGTCGAGCGCATGAAGTTCGCCGCCATCGTGGCCTTCGCGGTCCTGTGGCCCCTGCTCTCCTACTACCCGATGGCCCACATGGTCTGGTGGTGGCCGGGTCCTGACGCCATCGCTCTGGCTCCGACCGCGCCGATCAAGGCCGGTCAGATCTGGACCTGGGGCGCGCTCGACTTCGCCGGCGGCACCGTGGTTCACATCAACGCCGGCATCGCGGCCCTCGTCGGCGCCCTGATCCTCGGCAAGCGTCAAGGCTACGGCAAGGAGCCGATGCCCCCGCACTCGCTGACCCTGACCCTCGTGGGCGCTGGCCTGCTGTGGGTGGGCTGGTTCGGCTTCAACGCCGGCTCCAACCTGGAATCGAACGGCTACGCCTCGCTGGCGATGATCAACACCTTCGTCGCCACCGCCGCCGCCGGCCTGTCCTGGATCGTCGTCGAGTGGGTCACCAAGAAGAAGCCGTCGGCCCTGGGCCTGGCTTCGGGCGTCGTCGCCGGCCTCGTGGCCGTCACCCCGGCCGCCGGCTTCGCCGGTCCGATGGGCGCGGTCATCCTGGGTCTGGTCGTCTCGCCGATCTGCATCTTCTTCTGCTCGGTCGTGAAGAACGCGCTGAAGTACGATGACAGCCTGGACGCCTTCGGCATCCACGGCATCGGCGGCATCGTCGGCGCCATCGGCACCGGCCTGCTGGTCAACCCCGCCTGGGGCGGCGCCGGCGTCGTCGACTACACCAGCTGCGCCAAGGACGGCGACCTGTCGACCTGCGACACCGCCGTCTACAGCCTGGGCACCCAGGTGCTGGCCCAAGTGAAGGCCGTCGGCCTGACCATCGTCTGGTCGGCCATCGCCTCGGCCATCGTGTTCTTCGTGATAAAGCTGATCATCGGTCTGAAGGCCTCGCCTGAAGCCGAAGAAGAAGGCCTGGACATCTCCGAGCACGGCGAACGCGCCTACCACAGCTAAGCCTTACGGCTCGGCCACAAGACGAGGGCGCGGAAGCTTCGGCTTCCGCGCCTTTTTCGTGCGCGAGACCCAAAGCTCGACTACGACTTGCGGATCCTCTTCCAGACCCGGTCGGCATGGACATTCAACTCGCCCTCCTCTGCGCCCTGACCTTCGTGATCCACCTCGTGGGCGCGTTGGCCTATGCGGTGCGGATCGCCGGTGTGCGGACCCGGCGCATCGCCATGTCATTCGCCCTGTTCAACGTGCTGGTGCTGCTGTCGCGCGCCTCCAACGCCTTCCAGGGTCCTTTCCTGTCAAAGCGGATCGAGACCAGCCTGGTCCACGGCGTCGGCGATCACCTGCTGTCGGACTTCCGCTGGCTGCTGATGTCGGCCAGCGCCGCCGCCATTGTCGGCGCCCTGGCCATCCCGACCTTCCAGCGGCTGTTCACCGGGGCGGTGGCTCACTTCCAGATCAACCGCTCGATCCCGAAGCTGCTGCTGCACGCCTTCGCCAAGGGCGGGATTTCCTACATCCGGGACGCGGCGACAGCGCCGTCGGCCGGGCATCTGGTCGGCCTGACCAAGACCGCCGGCGCGCCGATCCGCATCATCGTGCTGAACATCGCCGCCCAGGCGCTGTTGACCGTCGGCGTCTTCGCATCGCTCTACGCTGGCTATCTCGACCCGCAATATCGGGTGACGGCGGTCAGCCTGTCGTCGGTGATCAACGGCGTGGCCACCATCCTGCTGTTCGTGTTCATCGACCCGCACCTGTCGGTCATGACCGACGACGTCATGGACGGGCGCACCAGCGAGGCCAGCTTCCGCCGGGCCGTGGTGTGGTTCGCCGCCAGCCGCGCCGTCGGCACGGTGCTGGCCCAGACCATGCTTGTCCCGGCCGCGGCCGGCGTGGCGTTGCTGGCTCGGATGATCTAGGGCGCGGCCGGCGTCGGCGCGATCGGCGCGCGACGCGCGCGCAGGATCGGCACGGGCGGATCCAGGATCTGGCCCTTCATCACCGGATTATTGGCCTTGCCCGGCGTCGGCAGGGCCAGGATCTTGCGCACCACGTCCATGCCCTCGACCACGTGGCCGAAGGCCGCGAAGCCCAGATTGTCGCCCGGCGCGGCCGGATCGGCGTCGAGATAGGGCGCGTCGCCCACGCAGATGAAGAAGTCAGAGGTCGCCGAACCCGGCGCGTTGCGGCCGATCGAGAGCGTGCCGTCTGTGTGCTTGATGCCGGTCTTGGTGGTCGGCTCGTGCTTGATCGGCGGCAGCACCTTGGCCGGGTCGTTCTGCACCCCGCCCTGGATCAGGCCGTAGTCCACCGAACCTGGCGCGCGAGAGGCGCGGAAGAAGTTGGCGCCATCATAGCGCTTCTGGTCGACATAGCGCAGGAAATTGCCGGCGGTGATCGGCGCGCGCTCGACCTCCAGATCGATGACGATCCGGCCCTGGCCGGTGTCCAGATTGACCCGCACCGTGGCAGGCTTGGCAGCGGGCGGCGGCGCGGCGGGCGCCGGAGCGGTCTGGGCCAGGGCCGAGGTCGCCGAAAGGGCTAGAGCCAGGGCCAGAAGGTCGCGTCGCTTGAACATCACCGTCTCCTTATCCATTCCCCTGGCCATCCAGCCTGCAACGCCGGACCCACCAGTCAGGCCGCATGCTCTGCAGCCGTTCCGCCAGGCCCTCGGCCTCGATGTCGCCCGCGCAGAGGGCGAAGCAGGTCGCGCCTGAGCCTGACATGCGGGGCAGCAAAGTTTCGGGTTCGTCCCGCAGCACGTCCAGCACTTCGCCGATACGCGGCTCCAGGGCGACGGCCGGCGCTTCCAGGTCGTTGCGGGTGGCGGCGGCCAACCAGGCGGCGACCTCCTCGGCGCTCTCGAAGGCGTCGGGCATCCAGGGTCGGGCCTCGCCCTCCGGCGCGACGGCGGCGTCGTAGGCGCGGTAGACCGCGCCGGTCGGCGACGGGACCAGCGGATTGACCAGCACCGCGTTCAGCGACGGCAGGCCCGGCGCGGACGACAGCCGCTCTCCCCGCCCCTCGGCCATCACCGCCCGCCCCCACAGGCAGGCCGCGCCGTCCGCGCCCAGGCTGGCCGCCATCGCTTCCAGGCTGGCGTCGGAAAGCGCGGGCGCCAGCGCGTCGCGCAGCAGGCGCAGGGCCGCCCCCGCGTCGCTGGACCCGCCGCCCAGGCCCGCCGCGATCGGCAGGCGCTTGTCCAGCAGCAGGCGGAACGGCGGCAGAGGCGTGGCGGCGGTCGCGTGGAAGGCGCGCGCGGCCCGCATCACCAGATTGTCGTCGCCCGCCGGAATGGCCGCGCCGAACAGGCCGGTGGTCTCGAAGCTGAGGGCGTCGGCGGCTTGGATCGAGACCTCGTCGCCGACGTCGGCGAACACCATCAGGCTCGAGACCGGATGATAGCCCTCGGAGTCGGGCCCGCCGACATGCAGAAACAGATTGACCTTGGCCGGGGCGAAGGCGGAAAGGCGCATGGAGGGCCCCACTGACGAGCGAACGCCCGTCCGATAGCTCAGTTATTGGCGAGCGTCGACGCGGGCGCGGGACCGTTGGCGGCCAGGCCGGTCTTCAGCTTGGTCTCGGCGGCGGCCTTCTGCTTGTCGCTGGGCTCCAGACTCAGCACGCGCCGCCATTGGAACTGGGCCTCGGTCCGCCGTCCGGCGCGCCAGTAGGCGTCGCCGAGGTGGTCGTTGACGTCGGGATCACCGGGTTCGAGTTCAGCCGCGCCTTCCAGCTTCTCGACCGCCTTCTTGTAGTCGCCCAGGCGGTAATAGGCCCAGCCCAGCGAATCGAGCATCGCGCCCGACTGCGGTCGCGCGTCGACGGCCTTCTGGACCATGGCCAAGGCCTCGGGCAGCTTCTCGTTCCGGTCGATCCACGAATAGCCCAGGAAGTTCAGCAGTTCGGGCTCGTCCGGGTTGAGCTTCAGGGCCGCGCCGAGATCGCGCTCGGCCTCGGACCAGCGCCCGGCCCGCTCCAGGGCGATGCCGCGCAGATAGAGCACGCGCCAGTCTGGCCGGCTGGCCTCCTGGGCGACCAGCTTGTCCAGCACGGCGGCGGACTCGTCCCAGCGCTCGTTGGCGCGCAGCAGGTCGGCCAGGGCCATCTGGGCGTCGCGGTCGGTCGGCGCGGCGGTCAGGGCCGCGCGGGCGATCTCCAACGCGCGGGCCTTGTCGCCGCTCTCCTGATAGGTCCAGGCCAGCTTGCCCTGGGCCGACTGGTACTGCGGCGAGCTGGCCGGGATATGGTTGAAGGCCTCGATCGCGCCCTTGTGGTCGTCGCCCTGGTTCAGCAGGTCGCCGACCAGCAGCCAGGCCTCGTCGCGCTGGGGGTCCAGCCGCAGGGCCAGGCGCAGATAGGCCAGGGCGAACTGGGTCTGGCGGTCGCCGGCGAAGGTGGCCGCGCAGGCGACCAGGTTCTGGGCCGCGCCTTCCTTCAGGCTCGGAGCGGCGGGGGCCGATCCCTTGGCGGCCGCCCGTGCGCGCGCCTTGCGCAGCGCCGCGTCGTCGGGATTGGCGGCCAGGGCCTGGTCGTACAGCGCCACGGCGTCGGCCCCGCGCTTGCGACGCTCCAGGAACGCGCCGTAGTCGAGGACGAACAGACCCGCCGTCGCCGACGAGCCGGTCAGGGCCTTGTAGTCAGTCTCGGCCTCGTCATAGCGCCGGGCCCGCTCGTAGAGCCGGGCCTGGCCCAACTGGCCGAAATACTGCACCAGTCGATCGTTCTGCAGCACCGGCTGGACGATCGCGCCTTCGGCGTCGCCGGCCGCGGCGGCGGCCCACGGGGCCAGCAGGGTGGTGGCCTGGCGATGCGGGAAGCCGATCGGTTCGGCCTTCAGCAGGGCCTGGGCTTCCTTGCCCTTGCCCGTGGCAAGGAACTCGACCACGCGAGTCAGGGTCCCCAGGCGCTTGACGGCTTCGGTGGCGTCCTCGCCGCGCGGCGCGACCGAAGCGGCCCGGCTCACCTCGCCCGACAGCAGCAAGGCGGTGAAGCTGCGTTCGCCGATGACGCCCGGGTCGTCGCCCAGCACGCCGGCGACGCCGAAATAGTCGGCCGCTTCCTTGGTGCGCCCGTCGCGCAGCGCCGCCTGCCCGGCCAGGAACTGACCATAGGAGGTGCGCGCGTCGAACACGGAATAGCCGGACCCGACGGAGCCCCGCAGGCCGGAGCCTTCGGGACCGGCGGTGGCGCAGGCCGTCAGGGTCAGGAGCGAAGCGGCGGCGAGAAGGACTTTGAAACGCATCCCGCCACCCTGTTGGGTTTCGATCCGCGCCGCAAGCGGCAGCGCGCGAAAACGCATCGCGCCGCACCGCAAGAAGAAGGCCTTCCGCTCACATCGAACGGAAGGCCCTGATCTCTACATGTTGGGATAGTTCGGGCCGCCGCCGCCTTCCGGCGTGGTCCAGACGATGTTCTGTGACGGGTCCTTGATGTCGCAGGTTTTGCAGTGGACGCAATTCTGGGCGTTGATCTGGAAGCGCGGATCGGTCCCCTGCTCGTTGTACAGCACCTCATAGACGCCGGCCGGGCAGTAGAGACGCGCCGGCTCGCCGTACTTGGGCAGGTTCACCGCGATCGGGATCGACGGATCCTTCAGCCTCAGGTGGGCCGGCTGGTCTTCCTCGTGGTTGGTGGCCGAGATGAACACCGAGGAGAGCTTGTCGAAGCTGATCACGCCGTCCGGCTTGGGATAGACGATCGGCTTGTAGTCCTTGGCCAGGCCCGTCGAGGCTGCGTCGGTCTTGTCGTGCTGCATCGTGCCGAAGAACGAGAAGCCGCCCGTCAGGTGGGTGACCCACATGTCGAACATGCCGACAGCGCCGCCGAAGAAGGTGCCCAGCTTGCCCAGCAACGGCTTGGCGTTGCGGACGATCTTCAGCTCCTTGGCGACCCAGCTCTTCTCGAACGCGGTCTGGTATTCGACCAACTCGTCGCTGGCGCGGCCGGCGGCCAGGGCCTTGAACGCCTGCTCGGCGGCCAGCATGCCGGTCTTCATGGCGTTGTGGCTGCCCTTGATGCGCGGCACGTTGACGAAGCCGGCCGAGCAGCCGATCAGCGCGCCGCCCGGGAAGGTCAGCTTGGGGATCGACTGATACCCGCCCTCGGTGATGGCCCGCGCCCCGTACGAGATACGACGGCCGCCTTCCAGGTGCGGCTTGACCGACGGATGGTGCTTGAACCGCTGGAACTCGTCGAACGGCGACAGCCAGGGATTCTTGTAGTTCAGGTGCGTCACGTAACCGATCGACACGTAGTTATCGCCGAAGTGATACATGAAGCTGCCGCCGCCGGTCTTGTCGTCCAGCGGCCAGCCTGTCGTGTGTTCAGCCAGACCCGGCTGATGCTTCTCGGGCGGGACCTGCCACAGCTCCTTGATGCCGATGCCGAACTTCTGCGGCGACTTGCCGGCCGACAGGTCGAACTTGGCGATCAGCTGCTTGGCCAGCGAGCCGCGCACGCCCTCGGCGATGAACACGTATTTGCCGTGCAACTCCATGCCGGGCTGATAGTCGCCCTTGTGATGGCCGTCCTTGGCGATGCCCACGACGCCGACGACGACGCCCTTCAGCGAACCGTCGTCATTCCAGACCATGTCCGAGGCGGCGAAGCCTGGATAGATCTCGACGCCCAGCTCCTCGGCCTTGCCGGCCAGCCAGCGGGTCACATTGCCCAGCGAGGCGATGTAGCAGCCGTGATTGTGCATGAACGGCGGCAGGGCGAACATCGGCAGCGAGGCTTCGCCTTGCGGGCCCAGGATCAGGAAGCGGTCCTTGGTGACCGGCGTCTCGAGCGGCGCGCCCTCTTCCTTCCAGTTGGGGAAGAGCTCGTTCAGGGCCTTGGGATCGATCACCGCGCCCGACAGGATGTGCGCGCCGACTTCGGAGCCCTTTTCCAGCACGGCCACCGAAACCTCGGTCCCGGCCTCGGCGGCCAGCTGCTTGAGTCGGATCGCGGCCGAGAGGCCCGCGGGACCGCCGCCGACGATTACGACGTCGTATTCCATCGACTCGCGTTCGAGGACTTCGCTCATGGGATCTCCCGCCCCGGGCCCATCGCTGCTTGGATGGAGCCCGTCTTATGACTGTTTGAATCTGACCTTATCCGAACGTGACGCGGTGGTGGTCAAGGATAAAGAGCCGACTTTTGTTGCGCCGCAGCGTGGAGAGACGAAGAAGATCGCGCTATGGATACGGCCATGAGCCTCGCCGTGGATCCGCGCGCCGTCGAAAGCCTGCTCGCCTTCTGGGCGGATGCGGGCGTCGACGCCACCTATGCCGAGGCGCCGATCGACCGCCTGGCCGAGGGCGCGGCCCTGCTGCGCGCCAAGAGCCAGCCTCAGCCCATCGCCCCGCCGCCCCGCCCTGTTTTGGTGTCCGGCGGTTCGGCCGACGTCTCGGCGGCGGTCGCCCAGGCCAGAGCCGTCGCGGCCGCCTGCCAGGATCTGGAGCAGCTGGCCGCCGCCATCGCCGCCTTCGACGGCTGTCCGCTAAAGACCCAAGGGGCCAAGCAGGCGGTGTTCTCGCGCGGTCCAGGCGACGCGCCGCTGATGATCATCGGCGAAGGCCCTGGCGCGGACGAGGATGCGCAAGGCGCGCCGTTCGTCGGCCGCGCCGGCCAGCTTCTGGATCGCATGCTGAAGGCCGCCGGCCTGACCGACCGCGCCTTCATCACCAACACCGTCTTCTGGCGTCCGCCGGGCAACCGCACGCCAACGCCGCAGGAGCAGGCGATCTGCGCGCCCTTCGTCGAGCGCGCCATCGCCCTGGTGAACCCCAGGATGCTGATGCTGGTCGGCGGCGCCTCGGCCAAGGCGATGCTGAAGCGCGAGGAAGGCATTCTGTCCCTGCGCGGCCGCTGGTTCGAATGGACCTCGGCCGACCAGAAGATGGAATTGCCCAGCTTACCGACCCTGCATCCGGCCTTCTTGCTCAGGCAACCGGCAGCCAAAAAGAAGGCGTGGCAGGATTTGCTGACGCTGACCGAAAGGCTTGATCGGCCGGACCGTCCCCACTAGACCTTCTGCCGACCAGTCGGAACGGGGACGCGCGACTCTCGGAGACGCGCGGATACGCATTGCAGCTCATCGCTCGCCCTCTGGCCGTTCTCGCGGCCGTCGCGCTTTGCCTGTGCGCCAGCTTTGGCGTCCAAGCGGCCAGTCTCGAGCCGCTGTCCAAGGATGACGTCCGCTTCTATCGCGCGGCCTTTGCAGCCACCGAGCGCGGCGATTTCGACGCCGCCGAGGCCGCCTTCGCCAACACCCGCGACAAGAGCCTGGCTGGCCGCCTCGCCTACGCCAAGGTCATGCACCCCAGCGCCTACACCGCCGACTACGACGACCTGACCGGCTGGCTGAAGGCCTATGGCGACGAGGCCGGGGCGGATCGGGTCTACACGCTGGCCGTCAAGCGCAAGCCCGGCAAGGCCCCCGCGCCCAAGGCTCCGGCCCTGTTCGTGGCCTCCGACAAGGGCCCGCCGCCGGCCGATAAGGCGCGCGGCGCCCGCGAGGCCTATTATTCCGGCGACGTCGCCAAGGCCCTGACCCTGGCCAAGGCCAGCGGCGAGCGTTGGATCGCGGGTCTGTCGTCGTACCGCATGGGCCAGCTGGCCCAGGCCCAGGACTATTTCGACCAAGTCGCCCGCGACGAAGGCCAGGACGACTGGCTGCGGGCCGCCGGCTCGTTCTGGGCCGCACGCGCCGCCAGCGCCGCCGGACGTGGGACCGACGCCCGGACCTTCCTGATCCAGGCCGCCCATTCGCCCAACACCTTCTACGGCATGATCGCCGCCCGCCAACTGGCCCTGGCCGGCGTGGCCCTGCCCGACGATCCCGATGATCCGATCGCCGCCCTGATCAGCCGCTTCAGCTATGACGGCCCCGATGTCGCCTCGCTGAGCCACCTGATGAGCAGCGATGAGCGCGCCCGCCGCGCCGCCGCTCTCGCCCAGATCGGCCGCTGGACCGAAGCGGGCCTGGAACTGCGCACCGGCCTGTCGCTGGCTTCGGACGAGAAGCAGCGCGGCGACTGGATGGCCCTGACCCTGGCCCTGAACGCCCGCGCTCCGCTGAACGGCGGCCGGCCCGTGGCCCGCCTGGGAACGGAGGAATATCCCCTGCCCCCGCTGGAGCCCAAGGGCGGCTTCACAATCCACAAGGCCATGGTCTACGCCCTGGTGCGCCAGGAGAGCCGCTTCGATCCGATGGCGGTCTCCGGCGCCGGCGCCGTTGGCCTGATGCAGCTGATGCCGATCGCCGCCGCCCGCGCCGCCGGCGACGACAAGCTGTTGGCCGACAACACCCCGCTGCTCGACCCCGCCTTCAACCTGAGGGTCGGCCAGGACTATTTCACCTGGCTGATGGATCGCGGCCTGCAGAGCAACGACATGCTGCGCGCCGTGGCCGCTTATAACGGCGGTCCGGGCACCCTGCTGAAGACCCAGGCCCAGCTGGGCGCCGACTGCGACAGCCTGCTGCTGATCGAGAGCCTGCCCGCCGTCGAGACCCGCAACTACGTCGAGAAGGTCGTGGCCTCGTACTGGACCTATCGCCGGCTTATGGGCGCCGAGACCCGCACCCTGGACGCCGCCGCGAGCGGCGCGCGCGAGATCGACTTCCGGCTGGACCTCTAGGTCGTCAGTAGCCGATCCGCCTGGCCCCTAGCCTGCGGGTAAGCGCCTTCTCAGCGCCATCGCCCGGACCGAAACCGCCGGCCGCCTCGTAGTCGAGCCTGCGGACCAGCACGCCCAGCGGCGGGCCGAACAGGCGCGCAGCCAGACCCGGTTTCGACAACCAGGCCGCCGCGCCCGCGCCGCCGGTCAGATGCTTCTCGATTGGCGCGCGCCAGCCTTCCGGCAACACGGTCTCGGGATCGAGCGTCATAATCCAGTCGCTCCGCACCGCCGCGCAGCCGGCCGCCAGCTGTCGTCCACGATCGCCGGAGATGCTGACCAGCACCGCGCCGCTGTCGTCGCACAGGCTGCGCAGCGCCTCGCCGTCATCGCCGGCCAGGACCACGGCCTTGACCAGGCCATCCACTGCGGCAGGCACCAGATCGGAGAGCAGCGCTACGAGGGGCGGCGCGTGACGCAGAACCGGAACGACGACGGTGATCATGGTCTCTGCTTCGACGGACGCGGCCTCGCGGTCAAGGCGAAGCACGCTTATGTTCTTGATACGTTCTCATTGCGCGACTAGAGTTCGCTCATGGTCGCTCCTCAGAACATGCACAGGGTCGCTCTTCGCGGTCGCGGGGCGCGCACCAACGACACCGGACGCTTCGAGACTTTCAAATCCGAAGCCTTCGAGGACGGCTGGACCGAGGATGACGAAGCGGCGCGGCCGCTGGTCACCACCATCCAGCCGATGAAATCCAAGACCATCATCGCCAAGAACGACAGCCCCGACATCAGCTTCAACCGCTCGATCAATCCCTATCGGGGCTGCGAGCACGGCTGCATCTACTGCTACGCCCGCCCGGCCCATGCCTATCTGGGCCTGTCGCCGGGCCTCGACTTCGAGTCCAAGCTGTTCTTCAAGCCCGAGGCCGGAAAGCTGCTGGAGCGGGAGCTGTCCAAGCCGACCTACAGGCCGCAGGTCATCCATATCGGCGGCGACACCGACCCCTATCAGCCGCAGGAAAAGACCCTGCGCGTCACCCGGGCGATCCTGGAGACGCTGAGCCGGTTCAGCCACCCCTTCACGATCATCACCAAGTCGGCGCTGATCACCCGCGATCTCGACATCCTGGGACCGATGGCCAAGGCCGGGCTGGTGCGGGCGGCGGTTTCGGTCACCACGCTCGACAGACGGCTGGCGCGCAGCATGGAGCCGCGCGCCGCCACGCCTGAGCGCCGCATCGACGCCATCCGCCAACTGGCCGCCGCCGGCGTGCCGGTGACGGTGATGTTCGCGCCCTCGATCCCGTCTCTGAACGATCATGAGATGGAGGCGGTGCTGCAACGCGCCGCCGAGGCCGGGGCCACCTCGGCCGGCTACGTCGCCCTGCGCCTGCCGTTGGAGATCAATGATCTGTTTCAGCAATGGCTGAAGACCGACCACCCCGACCGCGCCAAGCGCGTGATGTCGCTGGTGCGGCAGATGCGCGGCGGGGCGGCCTACGATTCCGAGTGGGGCAAGCGGATGACCGGCGAAGGTCCCGTGGCCGAGGTGATGGGCCAGCGCTTTCAGGTGGCGGTGCGCAAGCTCGACCTCGAACGCCCTTCGCAGAAGATGGACGTCGGCGCGTTCAAGGTCCCGGCCAAGGCTGGCGATCAGCTGAGCCTGTTCTGATGACGGCCCCGGCCCTGGATGGCGAGAGCCTTCGGCGCCTGCGCGAGGTCATCACCTCGCTGATTGCAAGTCCGGAGGCAGCGGAGACCGGCGCCCTCCACGACACCTTCGTGATCGAGCGCGTCCTTTCGGCGACGCCCGAGCGGGTGTTCGCCGCCTTCGCCGACGCCGAAGTCAAGCGCCGCTGGTTCGCCGAGAGCCCGAACCACGACGTCGAGGTCTTCGAGACCGACTTCAAGGTCGGCGGCCTCACGCGGACCCGCTATCGCTTCAAGCCCGGCGGACCGTTCGAGGGCGCGGTCCTGGCCAGTGACGGGACCTATCTGGACATCACGCCCGGCCGCCGCATCGTCGAGGCCTCGACCATGGCCCTGGGCGGACGCCGGATTTCGGCCGCGCTGGTTACGATCACCCTGACGCCCATGACCAACGGAACGGCCCTGACCTGCGCGCACCAGGGCGCGTTCTTCGTGGGCGCGAACGGACCCAGGCGGCGCGAGGCCGGCTGGCGGCTGCTATTGGACCAGCTGGCCAAGGCGCTGGCGCACTAGGCTTCCGCCGCCCGCTTCAGATCGGCCAGGCCCTTCTCGAAGTCCCCGCCGACAAGCTTGTCCATGTCGAAAACCAGACCCATCAGCTTGCCGATAAAGGGCCGATCGCCCTCCATCGCCCACACCAAGCGGGTCGCCTCGCCCTGCGGCTCCAGGGTGAAGATGGCGGTGTTGTGGGCCTCGAACGGCTTGAGGAAGTCCAGCTTGATCAGCACCTTGGAGGACGTGTCCTCGAGGATCTCCATCCTTCCCGTGCCGGCCTTGCCGTTGCCCGTCCAGCCATAGACGGCGCCGACGCCGCGCTCGGGACCTTCGTAGGTGCGGGTCATGGTGGGATCGACCTTCTCCCAGGGCGACCACTGGCTCCAGGCATGAAAGTCGTCGATCAACGCCACGATCTTTTCGGGGGACGCGGCGATGGTCGCGCTGCGTTCGATGCGGAAGCTGTTGGGCCGTGTCCCGATGAAGACCACGAACAGGCTGATGAACACGGCGATCAGTGCGATGGCGACGGCCATTTAGTCCCCCTGGGTTCCGGCGCTCGAGTCGCCGCCTGTCGGATAGAAAACACCGATTTCTAACGTTACGTCAGGCCTTCGCCGCGTTCTCCGCGACCAAGCGATCCAGATGCTGGCGAATATGGGCGGCCTCGGCGGCGGTGCCGGCCAGGGCGATGGCGCGGTCGAAAGCCTCACGGGCCTCGTCCTTGCGGCCCAGCCCCAGCAGGAACGCCCCGCGCGCGCCATGGAAGTGGAAATAGCCGCCCAGGCGCGGCTCCAGCGGCTCGATCATCGCCAGGGCCGCCTCGGGTCCGCGAACCTTCGACACCGCCACGGCGCGGTTCAGGGTCACCACCGGTGAAGGCTGCATGCGCTCCAGCGTCGCGTAGAGCTGGTCGATCTCGACCCAGTCGGTGTCCTCGGGTCGGGCGGCGCGGGCGTGCAGCGCCGCGATGGCCGCCTGGACCTGATAGGGCCCGGGCCGGCGTCGCCACATCGCCTTGTCGATCAGGGCCAGGCCCTCGCCGATCAGGCGCGGCCGCCACAGCGTGCGGTCCTGGTCCTCCAGCAGGATCGCCTGGCCCGCGGCGTCGAAACGGGCCGGCGCGCGGGCGTGCTGCAGCAGCATCAGCGCCGTGAGCCCCATGATCTCCGGCTCGGCCGGGAACAGGCGCAGCAGCAGACGGGCCAGGCGGATGGCCTCGTCGCACAGCGCCCCCCTCGCCTCCACCGCAGCGCCGCTGGCGGAATAGCCTTCGTTGAAGACCAGGTAGATCATCGCCGCCACAGCCGCGAGCCGCTCGGCCCGCTCGACCGGTCCCGGCGTCTCGAACGGCGCGTCGCCGCCGGCCACGCGGGCCTTGGCGCGGGTGATCCGCTGCTCCATGGCCGCCTCGCCGACCAGGAAGGCCTTGGCGATCTGCTTGACCGACAGGCCGGAGATCACCCGAAGCGCCAGGGCGATCTGCTGGGTGGCCGGCAGGTCGGGATGGCAGCAGATGAACAGCAGCCGCAGCACGTCGTCGCGATAGTGCGAGCCGTCCAGCCGTTCGGCCAGGTCGGTCTCGGCGTCTTCCAAATCCGACAGCAGCTCCTCGGGCGGCAGCGCCTGATAGCGGCCTTGCCGACGGCTGGCGTCGATGGCGGCGTTGCGGCCCACCAAGATCAGCCAGGCGGTCGGATCGCGCGGCGGCCCCTTCTCGGGCCAGTTCTTCAGAGCCCGCAGGCAGGCGTCCTGGAAGGCCTCCTCGGCCGCGTCCAGGTCACGAAAATAGCGCAGCAGGGCCGCGACCGCCTGGGGACGGGCGCCGGCCAGCGTCGCGTCGATCCAGGCGGGGTCGGTCATGCCGGCAGCACGCCCGGACGCATCAGGGCCATCGGCCGGATCTCGTACGAACCGCCCGGATTGACCGCGCCTAATTCCTTGGCCGTCTCGATGGCCTGGTCGAGATCGACGCACTCGACGACGAAGAAGCCCAGCAGCTGTTCCTTGGTCTCGGCGAACGGACCGTCCAGCACCAGCGGCGGCTCGCGGTCCTTACGCAGGGTGGTGGCGGCCGTGGTCGGCATCAGGCGCGCGACAGGACCCAGGCGGCCGGCCTTGGCCAGCTTCGCCTCGACCACGCCGAGGTCGGCCATGACCTTGTCGTTGTGCTCCTGCGACCAGGCGCAGACGGCGTCTTCGTCGTTGTAGCAGAGGATGGCGTAGAGCATGGGCGGTCCCTCGTCTTGATCCCAGGACGGATGAGCATGCCGCCGTCCGACATCGGATGCGTGAAAAATCTCAGGTGCGGACCAGACGCGCCTTCAGCCAGCGGCGGACGGGTTCGTCGTACAGCTTCAGGACGCCCCAGACGGCGACGATGATCAGCACCACCGACACGGCCACGAAGGCGTCCGGATAGCGCTTGCCGCCCATCAGGCGGAACGTCCGCAGCAGCAACTCCCAGACCACCCAGTGCAGGGCGTAGAGGGGATAGGACACCTCGCCGCTGAATCGACAGATCTTCCCGATCCAGCCGTCGGGGTCGCGATGGCCGAGCAGGACGATCAACGGAAACACGACGCCGAGGCAGACCAGGTCATACGTCGCGGTGTAGTCCATCGGCGGCACGGCTAGGGCCGCCAGCAGCACCACGGCCAGCAGCCAGGCCGGCAGGCTGACCTGGATATAGGCCTGGATCCGATAGATCCCCCAGCCCAGGGCGAACGGGAAGATGGTGCGGACAATCCCGATCCAATAGGTCGCCCGATCCCAACCGGTCTGCACCCCGCCCATGCCATAGGCGATCGGGATCAGCACCCCGCCGGACACCAGGATCACCAGCACCAGCCAAAGGGTCGAGAATCGCCTTGCGGGGAACCACAGGACGCTGGCGAACAACTCCAGGAACAGCGACCAGGCCGGCGGATTCAAAGGGAAAAGCGGTGAGAAGCTGTCTTCCGACTTCACCCAGATCCGGGGCAGGACCAGAAGGCCCATAAGCAGGCAGATCAGGATGTTGTCGCGGTGGCCGATCATCACCAGCGCGCCGGCGACCATCGACAGGGCGATCAGCGGCCAGACCCGGATCAGACGGGCGCGCATGAAGCCCAGCCAGCCGATCCGGCGCGTCCCGTAGGCGTGGGCCAACACAAAGCCGCTCAGGCAGAAGAAGAAGTCGACGGCCAGATAGCCGTGGGCCATCAGCCAGGGGCGATAGGTCCAGCCGCCCAGATGGTAGAGCAGCACGCCCAGAGCCGCGACGCCGCGCAGCCCGTCCAGGGCCTCATAGCGACGCCCGCCCTCGATCGCTTGCCCCAACGCGCTCGCCCCCGACACAGAGGGCGTTAGTGCCGCGCCCCGGCGCGTCCGTCCAGCCTCAGGCCTTCTCGAACAGCATGGCCTTGGTCAGGAACGCCTGATCCTGATCGACCAGCCGCAGGCCCGCGCCGCTGAACAGGGCCGGCAGGTCGGTCTGGGCATAGGTCGAATAGTAGGGCTCGTGGAAATAGGCCGGGAAGGCTTCCAGCAGTCGCGCCAGATCCGGCTCGTCGATGGGCTGAACCGAGTCGACGAAGACCAGCACGCCGCCCGGCTTCAGGACGCGGGCGATAGCTGCGGCGACCACCGGCCGAACGCGCGGCGGCAGTTCGTGGAACAGGTAGACACAAGACACCGCGTCCAACGATCCGTCGGCGAACGGCAGGGTCTCGATATTGGCCTGCACCGTGCCCGCGCCCGACCGGCGACGCGCCTTGGCGAGATATGCCGACGAGAGGTCGAGGCCGGCGATGGCGGCGCGCGGGAACGCCGACTTCAGGTCGCGCAGGAAGGCGCCGGAGCCGCAGGCCGCGTCGACCAGCCTGAGGTCGCGCTGGTCACGCCCACGCCAATGCCGGGCCAGCGGGGCCAGGCCTCGCCGGCGCATCGCTCCGGCCGTGCCCGCGAACAGCGCTTCGACCTGAGCGTCGTAGCGGCGGGCGCTCTCGGCGGTGAACCAGCCGCCCGACTGGTAATGGAAATTCTGGCGATAATAGTTTGGATAGGCTTCGGTTTCAGGCTCCCGCCTCACCTCAACGCCGTCACCCCGGCGGCGACGCTGGTCGACCACGCGGGCGTCGACCAGGAAGTCCAGGGCCCGCAGCAGCGACTTGACGGGCTGGCTCGGCGCGTCCTCGACGGCGGGATAGAGCCCGGCGGCGACATCGCGAGCGTCCTTCTCGAAGGCTTCCAGATAGGATCGCCGCAGGCGCGCCTTGGAGACCGGCGGCCCTTCCGGCGCGAAGCTCCGGGCGGTCTCGCCGTGGGTGGGCCGGGTGATGGCCCGGGCCAAGCCGCCGGCGGCGCTCCACCACGCAGCCTTGGCCGCCGCCTTGGCGCGTTGTCCGACCGCGTCTAGCGCGAAGGCGCTCCGCTCTCGCTCGTCCATGCCTGCCTCATCGCGAGAAGACCCCGACGAGCTCAATATGGGGCGACCAGACGAACTGGTCCACAGGCAGCACCTTGTCGAGTTTGAAGCCGGCCTCGACCAGCATCTTGGCGTCGCGGGCGAAGGTGGCCGGGTTGCACGAGACGCTGATCACCTTGCTTACCTTGGACTTTGCGATCTCGACGGTCTGCTCCAGCGCGCCGGCGCGCGGCGGGTCGATGACCACCACGTCTGTCTTGGCCAGTTCGGTCGACAGCACCGGGCGGCGCACCAGGTCGCGAGCCTCGGCGGTGATCGGCTTGAGGCCCGGCGCGGCGCCGATCGCGCCCTTAAGGGCCGCGATGGCGGGAGCCGCGGAATCGGCGGCGTGGACCGCGGCGATCTCGGCCAGGCGGAAGGTGAAGGTGCCCGCCCCGCAATAGAGATCGGCGATCTTGCTGGCGCCTTGGGCGTGCTCCAGCGCGAAGGCGACCATGGCGCGCTCGGCCTGCGGCACGGCCTGAAGGAAGCTGCCGGGCGGCAGGGCGACGACGGCGGGACCGAGCTTCACGATCGGCTGGCGGGCCATGTAGATCACTTCGCCGGACATGGTGACCCTGGCGAAGTCGCCTTCGCTGGCCGCCATGGCCGCGACCATGCGAGCGTCGGCCGACAGCCCGCCGCTCTTGGCCTCGACGCCGGTGACGTCGATGTCCAGGCCAGTCGCGGTCAGGGTGACGTGCAGGGTCGGCGCCGACTTCGGATGCTCCAGGAACGGCTGGGCCAGGCGGGCCAGGGCCGGGAAGGCCGCGACCAGGCGCGGATCGCTGACCGGGCACTCCTCGATCTTCACCAGATTCCAGGAGCGGCGCTCCTTGAAGCCCAGGCGCACGCCACCCTTGCCGCCCCGGGCGTGCAGGGCCACCCGACGACGCGAGGCCGGCGGCGCGGCGAAGGTCGGCAGGATCTCGGTCTCCAGGCCCTCGCGCGACAGCTGGAAGCGGATCTGGTCCCCCTTCCAGGCCAGGTAAGGCTCGGCCGACCAGTGCTGCAACGCGCAGCCACCGCAGTGGCCGAAGTGCTTGCAAGGCGGCGTGACGCGGTCGGGGCTGGCATCCAGCACCTCGATCAGTTCGCCGCGCGAGCCTTCCATCTGGGCCGAGACGCGTTCGCCCGGCAGGGTGAGCGGCACGAAAGCCTCGCCCCTGGCGATGCCGTCGCCCTGGGCGCCGACCGCGTCGATGATCACTTCACGCATTCCGTATTCCAATATCTGGCGGCGGAACCTTCACGCGTTCCAGCCTTTCAAGCCCAGGACCGAGGTCGGGCGCGCGTCGAACGACGCGTCTCGCGCGTGTCCATACATCAAATGTGGGATTTGGCGTGAACGAAGATGAACCCTTCGCTCAGGGACCGTTCATGTTCGCGCGACGAAAGTGCCAATGTCGGGTAGGCCAAGCTTGTTTCGGCTGACCCAAAAAAGACATCTCTGGTTGGGATAGCGTTGAACCATGACCAATAGGACGCCGAACATGAAGCTTGCCCTGTGCGCCCTCGCCGCCGCCGTCACCGCCGGCGCTCTGGCCCCCACCGTCGCCAGCGCCCAGGCCTACGGCCAGCCCGCCTATCGCAGCGGCGGCGCCTACGACAACAACGGCTATTACTACGATCCCTGCCGCCGCAGCACGACGCAGCGCGGCACGGGCGGCGGTCTGGCCGGCGCCGGCATCGGCGCGGCCATCGGCAGCGGCGTGTCGGGCAACGGCGCCCGCACCGAAGGCGCCGTCCTGGGCGGCCTGCTCGGCGCCGTGATCGGCAGCAACATCGGCAAGAACTCGGCGGCCTGCAGCCCGGGCGCGACCCCGCCGCCGCCTCCCCCGCCGCCGTCGAACGCCTACAACACCTATGACGACCGTTACGACGATCGTTATGCCGACCAACGCTACGAGGACACCCGCCGCGAGGCCGACCGCGACGCCTATCGCCGCGACAGCTATTCGTACCGCGTCGAGCAGCGTTCCTCGACCGACATCAACGGCTGCACCCTGGCCGAAAGCCCGATCTACCTGCCGGACGGCCGCGTCCAGAAGCGCTTCGTGCGCGTCTGCCCCGACGCCCAGGGCAAGTACCAGGTCGTCGACTAAGACCGACCTGACTTGAAGAGATCAGACGGCCGCCGGCGGAAGCCGGCGGCCGTTTCTATTTCCGGCGGGCCCAGATCAGGCCCTCGACCTGGCCGTCGCCGCCGGTGATCGGGCTTTCGGCCTGGCCCATGACTGTCCAGTCGGCGTCTTCCAGGAAGGCGACGACCTCGCGATGGACGCGGGCGATGGTCTCGGGATCCTTGACCAGTCCGCCCTTGCCCACGTGTTCGCGGCCGGCCTCGAACTGCGGCTTGACCAGGGCCACTAGGTCCGCGCCCGACGGCGCCAGCGCCATGGCGGCCGGGAGGGCCTTGGTCATCGAGATGAAGCTGACGTCGCTGACGATCAGCTGCGGTTCTTCATCGATCAGATCGCCGTCCAGCGCCCGGGCATCGGTGCCCGACAGCTCGACGACCTTCGGATGATCGGCCAGGCTGGCGTGCAGCTGGTCGCGTCCGACATCCACGGCGAACACCTTGGCCGCGCCGCGCGACAGCAGCACCTCGGTGAAGCCGCCCGTCGAGGCGCCGACGTCGATGACGACCTTGCCCTCGACGGTGACCGGCCAGAGGTCCAGGGCGTGCACCAGCTTGAGCGCGCCGCGCCCGACCCAGGGGTGGGCGGCGGACGACTCGATCTCGGCGTCGTCGTCGACCATGTCGGCCGCCTTGCGCAGGAGCTTGCCGCCGACCGTCACCAGGCCGGCCTCGATGGCCGCTCGGGCCTTGGCGCGGCTGTCGAACAGGCCGCGCTCCATCAGGACGACATCGATACGTTTGCGTTTCATCGGCGCGGTCTAGCACGGACTTGCGGCCCAGGTCGCTTCAGGTTCAACTGAACACCGTTCACCGGCGCGCCAAGACGCCGGTCGCTCGGGAGGGACCTCATGAACTTCAGTCGCCGCGGCCTGCTGGCCGCCTCGGCCGCGATCGCCGCCGCCTCGTCCGCCGACGCCAAGCCCAAGGCAAGCGCGCCCGCCCCCTGGACGCCCGACGCCACCGAGCTGGCCGGCCGCGTGCGCCGCAAGGAGGTCACCGCCGCCGAGCTGGTCGAGGACGCCATCCGCAAGGCCGAGGCGCTGCAGCCGAAGATCGGCGCGCTGGTCACGTCGGACTTCGACCGGGCGATGGACAAGGCCAGGTCGGGCCAGCTGACGGGTCCCTTCGCCGGCGTGCCGTTCCTGATCAAGGACCTGGATCCCTACAAGGGCCTGCCCACCCGCTACGGCTCGCGCGCCACCATGGGCGCCCGGCCCGAGAAGGCCCAGACCGCCTTCATCGACGCCTATGACCAGGCGGGTCTGGTGGTGATCGGCAAGTCGTCGACGCCGGAATATGGCTTCCTGCCGACCACCGAACCCCTCGGCTTCCTGCCGACGCGCAATCCGTGGAACCTGAAGCGCTCGTCCGGCGGCTCGTCGGGCGGCGCGGCGGCGGCGACCTCGGCGGGCGTCGTCCCCTTCGCCCACGCCAGCGATGGCGGCGGCTCGATCCGCATTCCCTCCTCCAACTGCGGCCTGTTCGGTCTGAAGCCGTCGCGTGGACGGATGATCGAGGGCCGACCCAGCAGTCGGGGCATCGACCTGTCAGTGGCGCACTGCGTGGCCCACAGCGTTCGCGACAGCGCCGCCCTCTTCGCGATCAGCGAACGCACCGCCGCCGGCTCGCCCTTCGCGCCGATCGGCGTGGTCGGTCCGGGCAAGGTGAAGACGCTGAAGGTCGGCCTGGTGATGAACACCGGCACGGGCCACAAGCCCGATCCCGAGGTGGTCGCCGCCATCGAAGGGGCGGCCAAGCTGATGGCCAGCCTCGGCCACCGCGTCGAGCCCACCGACTGGCCGATGGACGGCGCCCAGTTCGGCGCCGACTTCACCGCCCTGTGGTCCACCGGCGCGGCCGAGCTGGTCGCCGGGGTCAGCAAGGCCCTGGGCCGCAAGGCCGACGCCAACGTGCTGGAGCCCTTCAGCCTGGGCATGGCGGAGCTGGTCGGCGGCCTGAAGCCCGGCCAGCTGGAGGCCGCCGTCGGCCGCCTGAAGGCCGCATCGCAGGCCTATGACGCTTGGCTGACCAAGTACGACGTCATCCTGTCGCCGGTGCTGGGCAGCCCGCCGGTCGAACTGGGCTTCGTCAGCGGCTCGGTTCCATTCGAAGAGCTGCAGGTCCGGCTGATGAACTATGTCGGCTATACCCCGGTGCAGAACGTGGCCGGCGCGCCGGCCATGAGCGTGCCGCTGCACTGGACCGCCGACGGCTTGCCGGTCGGGGCCCACTTCGCCGCGAGAGCCGGCGGCGAGACGCTGTTGTTCGAGCTGGCCTATCAGCTGGAGGCGGCACAGCCTTGGGCCCATCGCAAGCCGCCGGTCAGCGCCTAGATCTGGAGGCGCGCTAGGCTGGGACCTTGCGCGCCTTCACGTCGGCCAGGATGTCGGCGACGACCGCGAAGTCTATGGCCTCGGGCTTGCGCCAGCGGATGCAGCCCTTGCCGCAGCTGGCGCCGCCCAAACGGTCGCCAAAGGTCTCGATCGCCCCCTGCCCGGCATAGAGCGCGATGTACTGCTTCTGGCTGTTGAAGGCGATCCAGGGCGTCTTGGGATCGCCATAAGCCGGCATGCCGAAGGCCATCAGCTCGTGCTCGGGCCCGAAGGTCTCGCGGCAGAGGGCCCGAAGGCGGTCCAGCGCCGGGCGGCGGTCGGGCGAGACCTCGACCATGAAGTCGTCCACGCTGGCCGCCTTCGACTGGACCATCTCTCGCCCTACCCCTCGACGAAAACCTTCTTGAGTTCGTTCTTCATGATCTTGCCATTGGCGTTGCGCGGCAAGGTCTCATGCCAGAACACCACCTTCACCGGCACCTTGAAGGCCGCCAGGCGATCGGCGACGAAGGCGCGCAGCTCGGCCTCCGTGGCTTCCGCGCCCGGCTTGAGGGTGACGACGGCGGCGGGTTCTTCGCCCAGGGTCTTGTGCTCGATGCCGACCAGGGCCGCGTCCATCACCGCCGGGTGATCGTAGAGGCAGTTCTCGACCTCGATGCAGTAGATGTTCTCGCCGCCGCGGATCAGCATGTCCTTGGCGCGGTCGATGATGAAGCAGAAGCCCTCGGCGTCGAGACGCGCCAGGTCGCCGGTCTTCACCCAGCCGTCGATGAAGGTCTGGGCGGTGGCTTCGGGCTTGTTCCAGTAGCCGCGCACCACCTGCGGGCCCCGGCACCACAGCTCGCCGACCTCGCCGATCGGCAGCTCGCGGTGCGGCTCCTCGACGGTCATGATCTTCAGGTCGGTGACCGGCACGGCGGGGCCGCAGCTGTCGGGGCGGTTCTCGTAGTCCTCGGCCGAGTTGCTGGTGGCGGTGGCCGAGGTCTCGGTCATGCCCCAGCCGTTGCCGGGCGAGGCCTTGGGCCAGATTTCCTTGATCTTGCGCACCAGTTCCGGGGCCGACGGCGCGCCGCCATAGGCCACGGCCTCGATCGACGAGAGGTCATACTTCTCGCGGTTGGGATGCTCGATGATCTGCCAGGCGATGGTCGGCACGCCGCCCATCTGGGTCAGGCGCTCGTCCTGGATCAGCTGCATGGCCTTGTCGGGATCCCACTTGCGGATCATGGCCAGCTTGGCGCCGCCAAACAGCGACGGATTCAGCACCGCGAAACAGCCGGTGGCGTGGAAGAACGGCACCGAGATCAACGAGCCGCGTTGCGGGCCGTTGGGATCGGGCTCGGGCGGAGCTTCACCGCGGCGCAGGAAGCTGCGGGCCCCTGCGGCGGCGGCGGCGAAGATGTTGCTGTTGACGTTGCGATGGGTGCCGATCGCGCCCTTGGGCTTACCGGTCGTGCCCGAGGTGTAGAAGATCGTCGCGTCGTCGTCGGGCGAGATCGCCACGGTCGACAGCGGCGCCTCGTCCAGCTTGATCCAGTCGTTGGGACAGCCGATCACCGTCTCCAGGCGCGAGACGTACGGATGGGCGATCTCCTCCTTGGCGCGGCTGACATAGACCCGCTCCAGCTCGGGGCAGTTGTCGAAATGCTCGGCCAGGCGCTCGTAGCGCTCGATGTCGACGATCAGGGTCTTGGCCCCGGAATCGATCAGGCCGTATTCCAGTTCCGGACCGGTCCACCAGGCGTTCAGCGGCGTGACGATCGCACCGATCGACAGCGCGCCGTAGAAGGCCACGGGCCATTCGGGCAGGTTACGCATGACGATGGCGACACGGTCGCCCTTCTGAACGCCCTTGGCGGCCAGCTCGGCGGCGAACACGCCGGCGGCGCGATAGAAGGCTTCGAAACTGACCCGCTCGTCCTCGTGGACCAGGAAGATCTTCTCGCCGTGGGCGCGCCCCAAAACCAGAGTGTCGCGCAGGGTCGGCGGCGCGTTCTTCCAGGTGCGCGTCTTCACGCCCCGGATCTCGATCTCTTCCATCTCGCCGGGCGTGCCGGGCTGGGTGATCAGGGCGTAGGCCTGCTGCACCGACATGGCGGGCCACGGAACGGACGCGGGGGTGGCGGCGGCCTGGGTCATGTTTACTCTCCCGGTGTGTCGCGCCTTGTTGGTCGAGCGCGTTCAACAGCGAGAAAGCACAGCCGCGAGCGGGATGCAAACGTCTGTTTGACCCTAGGGGAACATTGATAAGTTAGACGGCTTCCGGAAGGGAAGCTTCGAGACCCGCGCGGCGGAAACAGGCACATGGATACGGGCTCTCGCCCTCACGCGGTTCGACCGCTGAGCCGATGGGGAGGGTGCGAAGCGCCCGGGCCTCGCCCGGATAATTTGCAGTGTTGAGCACAGTTTCGACGAAGACAGACGCTTCGCGTGGCCTTCAGACGGAAGCCTTCGGATCGCGGGGTTTTAACCCGCCCCGAATGAGGCCCCCGGCGGGCGGAGAGTTGGCGCTCTCCGGACCGCGCGGGCGATTTCAGCCCGCGCCCTAGTCCCGCTCGACCACACCCGAAAGCCGCCTCGGTCGCCGTACGTGCGCCCTCCCCGTGCCTTCAGGTGACGAGCATTATCGGGCCGCCCCGGGAGCCGGGGATAGAAAAACACGAGAAAAGCGTAAGACATTGAATTGTTTGAAGGCAAGACGGCTCTATCCCCATAAAGAACGGGAATAGAGCCGATCCAGCGCCTTAGCCGACCGCCGCCAGACGGCTCAGCGCCGCTTCCAGCTTGGCCTTGGCGGCTTCGGCTTCGGCCAGGCGTTCGCGGTTTTCCTCGACCACCTCTTCCTTGGCGCGGGCCAGGAAGTCGGGGTTGTTCAGCTTCTTGTTGGTCTTCTCGATCTCGCCGACATGGCCGGCGATCTCCTTGGTCAGGCGGGCCTTCTCGGCCGCCAGGTCGATGAACTCGGCGATGGCCAGGGCGCCCGTGGCCTCGCCCAGCACGAACGGCACCGCGCCGGTCGGGGCCGCGTCGGCCTCGCGGGCGCTGTCCAGGCGAGCCAGGGTCAGCAGCAGGTCGCGGTGCCGGGCCAGGCGCGCCTTGGTCTCGGCGCTGGCGCCGATCACGGTCAGCGGCGGCTTGGCGCCCGGCGGCACGTTCATCTCGGCGCGGACCGAACGGATCTCGCTGACGGTGTCGACCAGCCAGCCGATCTCGGCCTCGGCGTCGGCGTCGATCCAGCTTTCCGGCAGCTGCGGCCACTGCTCGACGATCAGCATGCCCTTGCGGGGCGCGCCGAACTCGGCCGTCTTCTCCCACAGCTCCTCGGTGATGAAGGGCATCACCGGGTGCAGCAGCTTCAGGATCACGTCCAGCGCCCAGGCAGCGGTGGCGCGGGTCTCGGCCTTGGCCGCCGCGTCGTCGCCGTTCAGGATCGGCTTGGCCAGCTCGAGGTACCAGTCGCAGAAGACGTTCCAGATGAACTTGTAGAGCGCGGTGGCGGCGGCGTCGAAAGACGGCTCCTCCAGAGCGCGGGTCACCTCGGCGACGGTCTTGACCGTCTCGCCCCGGATCCACTTGTTGATCGGCTGCTGGACGGTCGAGGGATCGAAGCCCTCGACGCGGACGCACTCGTTCATCTGGGCGAAGCGCGAGGCGTTCCACAGCTTGGTGCCGAAGTTGCGATAGCCTTCAATGCGTTGCTTCGACAGCTTGATGTCGCGCGCCTGGCCCGACATCGCCGTCATCGTGAAGCGCACCGCGTCGCAGCCCAGCTCGTCGATCAGGACCAGCGGGTCCATCACGTTGCCCTTGGACTTGCTCATCTTGGCGCCCTTCTCGTCACGGACGAGAGCGTTGATGAACACCTGCTTGAACGGGACTTCGCCCATGAAGTGGATGCCCATCATCATCATCCGGGCGACCCAGAAGAAGATGATGTCGAAGCCGGTGACCAGGGTGCTGGTCGGATAGAAGCGCGCCACGTCGCTAGTCTTCTCGGGCCAGCCCAGGGTCGAGAACGGCCACAGGGCCGAGCTGAACCAGGTGTCGAGGACGTCCTCGTCGCGCTTCAGGACCGGGGCCTCGTGGCCGTAATGCAGGATGGCGGCGGCCAGGGCCTCTTCCTCGGTCTCCTCGACGAAGATGTGGCCGTCCTCGCCGAACCAGGCCGGGATGCGGTGACCCCACCAGAGCTGGCGCGAGACGCACCAGGGCTCGATGTTGCGCAACCACTCGAAATAGGTCTTTTCCCAGTGGCGGGGCTCGAAGACGGTGTCGCCGTTTTCGACGGCCTTCAGGGCCGGCTGAGCCAGGGTCTTGGCGTCGACGTACCACTGGTCGGTCAGATAGGGCTCGATGACCACGCCCGAACGGTCGCCGTGCGGGACCATGTGCTTGGTCTTCTCGATCTCCTTCAGCCAGCCCTCTTCCTCGGCCTTGGCGATGATCGCCTTGCGGGCCGCGAAGCGCTCCATGCCCTGGTACTCGGCCGGAACGTTCTCGTTCAGGCGCGCGTCGGGGGTCAGGATGTTGATGGCTTCCAGGCCGTGACGCTTGCCGACGCCGAAGTCGTTGAAATCGTGGGCGGGCGTGATCTTCACCGCGCCCGAGCCCTTGGTCGGGTCGGCGTAGTCGTCGGCGACGATCGGGATGCGGCGGCCGACGATCGGCAGCACGACGTGCTTGCCGACCAAGTCTTTGTAGCGCTCGTCCGACGGATGGACGGCCACGGCGGTGTCGCCCAGCATCGTCTCGGGACGCGTGGTGGCCACGACGATGAAGTCGCGGGTCTCGAATTCGGTGGCCTTGCCCTCTTCGTCGAAGGCGACCGGGTATTGGAAGGTCACGCCGTCGGCCAGCGGGTAGGCGAAGTGCCAATAGGCGCCGTCGACCTCCTTCTGCTCGACCTCGAGATCGGAGATGGCGGTCTGGAACTGCGGGTCCCAGTTGACCAGGCGCTTGTCGCGATAAAGCAGGTTCTGCTTGTAGAGCTGGACGAACACCTTGCGGACGGCGGCCGACAGGCCCTCGTCCAGGGTGAAGCGTTCGCGCGACCAGTCGCAGCTGGCGCCCAGGCGACGCAGCTGGTTGGTGATCGCGCCGCCGCTCTCGGCCTTCCATTCCCAGACCTTGTCGACGAAGGCTTCGCGACCCAGGTCGCGGCGGCCGATATTGCCGGCGGCGGCCAGCTGGCGCTCGACCACCATCTGGGTGGCGATGCCCGCGTGGTCGGTGCCCGGCAGCCACAGGGCGGCCTTGCCGCGCATGCGGTGGAAGCGGGTCAGCACGTCCTGCAGCGTGTTGTTCAGGGCGTGGCCGATGTGCAGGCTGCCCGTGACGTTCGGCGGCGGGATCACGATGACGAACGGCTCGGCGTTCGGATCCTCGCTCGGCTTGAAGGCCCCGGAGGCCTCCCAGGCGGCGTACAGGCGGGGTTCGACGGATTTGGGATCGAAGGTCTTATCAAGCATGGCGCTGCGGGTATGCCATCTGCGGCCGCCGCGCGAAACCGGGCGACCTGGATTTCAAGGGGATTTCGAACGGAAAAAGGCGGCCGCTCGAGCGACCGCCTTTTCCATTTCATCGTCATCACCCGGCTTGTCCGGGTGACCCAGGCGGCGTTTCCAAAACGAAACTGGCCAGCACGGCTTGGGTCCCCCGTATGAAGCGGGGGATGACGCAGAGCTTTATACGCCGCGACCGCGGGCGATGCGGTGGACTTCTTCTTCCACCTTGGTCTCGACGATGCGCGGCAGGTTCTGGTCGAGCCACTCCTTGAGCAGCGGGCGCAGCAGCTCGCGCACGACGTCTTCCAGCGTGCGGGCGTCCTTGGGCATCAGCAGGGCCGAGCTCAGGCTGCCGAACGCGCTGGCGGCCAGGGTCGACGCATGATCACCGACCAGCTTGTCGGCCACGTCGTCGCGGTCGAAGACCGGCGGCGGCGGGACGTAGGGCGCGGGTTCCGGCTCGGGCGCGGGCGAATAGACGTCCAGGTCGCCGACGCTCTCGACGGGTTCCGGCTCGGGCTCGGGCTCCGGCGCGATCGGATCGGTCAGTTCGAGAACGTCGTCTTCCGGCGGCGCCTCATACGCCGGCTCGGGCGCGGGCGGCGGCGGCGCGGGTTCGGCCTCGGGCTCCGCCGGAGCGTCATCTTCGGAGATGATGCGCCGGATGGAGGCGAGGATCTCCTCCATCGTCGGTTCTTGAGAGCTCTGGTCGGACATGTGCGGGGCCGTCGAAAAGAGGTACGAATCCTAATGCGCCCCAGGGGGCGCTAGCCTTTGATGGTGCAGACCTTGCGCCGCTTAAGCAAGCGCAAGGATTCCACATGGGCCAAATGGACGCGGCTGAACCTACTTGGAGTTCGGCTTCGTCGACGGCGCGCCGATCTTGTCGACCAGTTGGATCACGGGCTCCCAGGGCACCCAGCCCAGGGCGTGATTGACGCGGTTGAACGACGTCTTGGCGTCGTACTTCTCGACCGACGGCGCCAGGGAGGTGATGTTCAGAGCGCCCATGGCCTGCAGGACGCCGGCGCTGGCGACATATTCGTCGCGACGGGCGCCGACCAGGGCCAGCTCGGCGGCGCGCAGCTCCTGCTGGGCGTTCAGCACGTCCAGGGTGGTGCGCAGGCCGACTTGCTGCTCCTGACGCACGCCTTCGAAGGCGATGCGGGTCGCGCGGACCTGTTCTTCGTTCGACACCAGGTTCGATCGCGAGGCCAGCAGGTTGGCCCAGGCGTTCGAGACCGACTGCAGGGCCGAGCGCTTGGCGACCTCGACCGCCATGTGGGCGGCGTTCTCGCGCTCGAGAGCGGCGCGGATCTGCGACGAGGTCAGGCCGCCGGTAAACAGCGGAACCGAAGCGGTCACCGCGCCGGACAGGGCCTGGTCGTAGTCCTTGAACTGGTCGCCGACGCCGGCGACTTCGCTGGCGCTGTAGCCCAGGGTCGCGCGGGCCGCGACGGTCGGGCGGCGCGAGGCGCGGGCCGAGGCCACGCGGGCGGCGGCGGCGGCTTCGTTGTAGCGCGCGGCCTGGACGGCCGGGTTGTTGTTCTCCGCGGCGTCGAAGGCCTGCTCCACCGTCGGCGGCAGCAGCGAGGCCATCGAGGGCTCGGGCGCGAGGTCGGTCGGGTTCTGGCCGATCACCGCCGCATAGCTGGCGCGGCTGATCGCCAGCTGAGCCTCGGCCGAGGTCAACAGGGCCTGGGCGGCGGCCAGACGGGCTTGCGACTGAGCCACGTCGGTGCGGGTGATCTCGCCCACGTCGAAGCGGGCGTTGGATTCCTCGAGCTGACGGTTCAGCACCGCGACGTTCTCTTGTGAGATGCGCAGGCGTTCCTGGTCGCGACGCACGTCCACATAGGCCTGGATGACGGCGATCAACACGTTCTGCTCGACGGTGCGCAGGTTCTCGCGGGCGGCGAACACGTCGCCTTCGGCTGCGGTCAGGTTCGCGCTGGCCTTGCCGCCGGTGTAGAGCGTCTGGCTGACACTGAGCGTCGCGCCGCTGCCGGCGGTGTCGATGTGGCGGCTGCTGCCGGAGGGATCGGTGCGGGTGCCGGTCACGTCGGCCGAGAGCGTGGCGGTGGGGCGGAACGCGGTCTTGGCCTGGACCACCGTCTCGTCGGTGGCGCGCTGCGACGCACGCTGCTGCTGGAGCGAGGGGTTGGTCTGGTAGGCCAGGGCGATGGCGTCGGTCAGCGTCTCGGCCTGGGCGGCGGAGGCGAAGCCGGCCATCAGGCTCAGGCTGCAAGCGGCGGCCAGCAAAGCGGCCCGGCGGCTATTCGACATCAAGTTCTTTATCCCCAAGACACGCGAAGCTGGCGCCCGCACTATATGAGCGCGTGTAGGGCCGACCGCCACTGGCCGCCAGTTAAGCTTTTTTCACGCACACGTTGCGCGCATGTTTCCAAAACGACAAACCGACCCGTCGGTGAAACCTTCGGGCCGGACCTAGAACGCGAACCCAGGCTCGGCCGTGAAGCCGGCCAGGACGGGCGGAGTGGAGTCGAACACCGCGCGACGGCCCACGCCGTCCTCGGCCTTCACATAGATCGTGGCGCGACCGACCGGCCCGCCGCGCTCGACGACGCCCAGGCGTCCGCCGACGGCCAGGGCCTTGGTCCAGGCGGCCGGAGCCGCGCCGACTGCGCCTTCGCAGATGATGACATCATAGCCCTCGCCCGTCGGCGCGCTCAGGTCGTCGCCGTCGAGACGCTCGACCGAAAGGCCCATCGCCTCCAGCACGGCCGCGGCGTAGGGCGCGGCGATGGCCAGGGCCTTCTCGCCCGCGCGGGGCTTGAGGAACTGCAGGAGCTTGCCCACGTCGCGCGGACGCAGCAGCCAGCGGCCCGGCGCGTATTCGATCTCGGTCTCGGCATAGGCCAGGTAGGCCTTGCCGGCCGGCACCACGGCCTCGCGCGCCACGACGCGCAGGGCGTCCTGAAGCGGCAGATCCGTCACGTCAGCGGTGCGAATCTGACTTTCCACCATGTTCAGCCGCGCGGCGGCGAAATCGGTGCTCATGGAATCCCTCGGCGGACTTGGACGTTCGAGAGCAGGCTTATAGGTCCGCCCCTCCCCTCAACGCAATGCGAACGGCGCGGAAGCGCGCCAAGGCCTCGGCTTTGTCCGCCTCGCGTGGCGCCGAAGCCAACCTTCGCAAGGAACACGGGCGGTTGCGACCTTTTGGCGCCTTCGGAAATTAAGGCCCAATTAACCATAAAGGCCCAATTTTAACGGGTCTTCTTTGAAGGCACCCACCATCACTGACTTCCACAGCCCGGTCACAAGCCGGGCTGTTTTTTTGTTCGAAGTTGCTTGCGTCGAGTCGTCGAGGCGGCTATCACCCGGCCTCTTCCTGAGGCGACCTGTTCCGCGGTAGCTCAGTGGTAGAGCAGCCGGCTGTTAACCGGCTGGTCGTAGGTTCGAATCCTACCCGCGGAGCCACTCGCTCCTTCGGATTTCCGAGGGAGCGTCGCCGGCGAAATTCTCCACAACCTTCCAATATTTAGTTCGCCTCGAAGCGTTCTCGCGCCTTGCATCGAGTCGTCGAGGCGGCTATCACCCCGCCTCTTCCTGAGGCGACCTGTTCCGCGGTAGCTCAGTGGTAGAGCAGCCGGCTGTTAACCGGCTGGTCGTAGGTTCGAATCCTACCCGCGGAGCCACCTCCGGACGGCCTAAGCTTGGCCTTCCTTCTCATAGTCTTGCCTTGTTTGGCGGCTCGCCGCCCGATGCTTGCCGCGCACGCACGGCCAAGCTTCCCCAATTTGAGGATTGTAGCCTGGGTGCGGCCTTACGCCGGGTTTCACCGGGTAGCGAACAGCGGTACGCGACCTTCTCCGACGCGTCCCTCGGGACTATGGCTTGAGCATGATCACCGCAGACGACCATTGGCCCGCGACCCTCCAGCGCGTGGTCGCCACCCTGGACTTCAAGGTGATCGACCCGCTGGCCATTCGACCGCAGATGACGGCCGAGATTCGCCAGGACATCCACTCCCTGCCCGCCCTGATCCAGACGGCCGTGAAGGCCACGCTCGAGATCGACAGCTGGATCGCCGCCGAGCGGACGGAGGCTCCCGTCGATCGCGAGGCGGTGTTGGCGCGCAAGAGTCTGGCCCGGGCCGTCGCCGCCGATCCCGCAGGCAGCATCCGTTCGCCGTTCACCGCCGGCTATGACGCGGCCTATCGGCTGCGTCTGGAGGAGCTGATGTGGAAGGCCATCGCCGATCACCCCCGCCGCCGGCTCGAAGAGCTGGCCGCCATGCGGAAATAGACCCTACCAGGCGCCGGTGTTGGGCATCGAGGCCCAAGGCTCGGCCGGCTCCAGGCTGCCGTCCTGCAGCAGCTCCACCGAGATGTTGTCCGGCGAGCGCACAAAGGCCATGTGGCCGTCGCGCGGCGGACGGTTGATGGTCACGCCCATGTCCATCAGGCGCTGGCAGGTCTCGTAGATGTCGTCGACCCGATAGGCCAGGTGACCGAAGTTGCGACCGCCCTGATAGTCCTCGGGATCCCAGTTGTAGGTCAGCTCGACCAGAGGCGCGCGGCGCTCCTTGGCCAGTTCGACGTCTTCCGGCGCGGCCAGGAACACCAAGGTGAAGCGGCCCTTATCGTTTTCCATCCGGTACATCTCGGTCAGGCCCAGGCCTTCGCAATAGAACCGCAGCGAGGCGTCCAGATCACGGACGCGGACCATGGTGTGCAGATAGCGCAAGGCGAGACTCCCAGACTGGATGGCCTGGATATAACGCCTCGATGCGACAGGACGAAAGCCCGGTCAGGCCGGCGCCTTGTCCCGGGTCTGCCGCCGCCACAGCGCCGCGTACTCGCCGCCCGCTTCCAGCAGGGCCGCGTGGGCGCCGCGCTCGACGATCCGGCCGCGTCGCAGCACCACGATCTCGTCGGCGTCGGCGATGGTCGACAGACGGTGGGCCACCACCAGCGTCGTCCGCCCCGCTCGGGCCTTGCGCAGGGTTTCCTGGATCGCCGCCTCGGTGCGGCTGTCCAGCGCACTGGTGGCCTCGTCGAGGATCAGCACGCGCGGCTGAGCCAGCAGGGCCCGGGCGATGCCGACCCGCTGGCGCTCGCCGCCCGATAGCTTCAGCCCGCGCTCGCCGACCTTGGTGGCCATGCCGTCCGGCAGGTTGCGGATGAACTCGCCCAGCTCGGCGGCTTCGGCGGCGGCCCAGACTTCGGCCTCGGTCGCGCCGGGACGCGCGAAGACGATGTTGCCCATCACGGTGTCGTTGAAGAGCGCCACGTCCTGCGGCACCAGCGCCACGGCGCGGCGCAGGGAGGCCTGGCGCAGGTCCTTCAGGTCGTGGCCATCCAACGTGACGCGGCCCGACTGCGGGTCGATCATCCGCAGCGCCAGCCGCACCAAGGTGGTCTTGCCCGCCCCGGACGGTCCGACGATGGCGACGGTGTTGCCGGGCGGGATCGAGAAGCTGACCTCCTTGAGACCCTCCGACCGCGCGCCGTGGGTGAAGGACACCGCATCGAACACCACGGCCCCGCCCCTCTGGTCGGCGCAGGGCGGCAGGTCGACAGCCCCCGGAGCGTCGGCCACGTCGGCGCTCTGCCGGCGCAGGTCGAGCATGGCCTCCATGTCGATGAAGGACTGGCGGATTTCGCGATAGGCGAAGCCGAGAATGTTCAGCGGGGCGTAGAGATTGATCAGGATCAGCACGGCGGCCGTGACGTCGCCCGGCCCCATGCGCCCGGCCGAGGCCTCGGTCCCGGCCAGCACCGCCATGACGCCCAGACCCAGACTCATCACCGCCGACTGAACGACATTGAGCACGGTCAGGGAGTTGGTCGCCTGGATCTGGGCGCGGCCATAGATGTCGAGCGCGCCTTGGTAGCCGCCGACCGCCCGCTCCTCGCCGCCGAACGACTTGACGGTCTCGTAGTTGATCAGCGCGTCGACGGCCCGGCCGGCGGCCTCGGCGTCGGCCTCGTTGAGGGCGCGGCGGTGACCGATGCGCCAGTCGGAGATGGCGAAGGTGATGTAGCCGTAGACGCCGACGGTCACGAGGGCGATGGCGGCGAAACGCCAGTCATAGGCCTTGGCCAGGACGACAGCGGCCATAACCAGCTCGATCGCCGTAGGGGCAAGGTTGAACACCAGGCTGCGCAACAGGAAGTCCATAGACCGCGCGCCGCGATCGATCACCCGCGACAGCGATCCGGTGCGCTTGGACTGGTGGAAGTCGATCGACAGCGACAGGGCGTGCGAGAAGGTTTCGACCGCCGCGCGGTTCTGGGCCGCCTGGGCGACGGGCGTAAAGACCGCGTCCCGGGCCTGGGGCGCCGCCGCCGAGATGAACCGCACCAGGGCCCAGCCGGCCGCCAGTCCCGCAAAGGCCCAGGTCACGGTCGCCGCCGCGCCCTGCCCGGCCGCCAGTCGGTTGACCGCCGCGCCCAGCAGCAGCGGCGCCAGCACGCCCAGGGCCTTGCCGACCAGGGTGAAGCCTAGCGCAAGTGCGACCCGCCAACGCAGGCCGGGCGCGTCGGAGCGCAGCACCAGCCGGAAAAGGTCGCCCATCGCGCTCCAGAAGCGCACCCGCACCGTCGGCGCGGCGATCGCGCCGGACACCGCCTCGCGCGACGAGGGCGAAGAGCCGAAACCCCTCATCGGCTCGCGGACAGGATGAGGAAGGTGGTCTGAAGGCCGCCGCCGGGCGTCATCCAGTCGGCGCGCCAGGCGCTGTCCAGCCTCTGAGTGCGCACCGGACCGTCGACCAGCCGCGCGGCGGGCGAGGTCTCGATGGTGATCCGCTGCTCGCCGCCCTCGCCGCTGACCTGGATGTCGTGCGCGCCGGGGCCCAGGGGTTCGCTGAGCGACAGGAAGAAGCGCCCGTCGTCGGCCGCCTGGCCCACGGCGCGCGGCGTGCGGTCCACACGGACGCCCAGGCCCGCGCCTGGCGCGGCCATGCCCGAGATCACCGCGCCGCCTTCGGGATCGACGTCGACGGCCAGGATGTGGGGCGAGCTCGACCCAGGAGCCAGCCGCCAGGCGCCCGCCCCCGCCCGCAACAGCGCCACCGCACCCTCCGGCGTAATCATCACATAGCCCTCGGCCTGGACGGTGCGTCCCTCGCGGGTCATCGACAGGCCATACAGCCGAACGCCCTGGCCCAGCGGCACCGTCAGGCTCCACTTGCCGCCCGAGTCGGCTTGGCCCACCACCGTCTCGCCGGTGGGCGCGCCAAGGCGAATGCTGGCGCCGGGGGCGCCGACGCCGGTCAGCAGCAGGCCAGCCGGCACGCGTGAGGCCTGCTCGACGCGCGGCGGCGCGACATAGCCCGCCTCGGCCGCGTCGGCCTGGGTCGAGGCCGCGGTCGGCTGCTTGCCGGGCCGCCATTCGTCCTTGTGGGCGTCGCCGCAGCCCGTCAGCACGGCGCTCGTCCCCATCAAGGCCGCCGCGAGGACGCCCCGGGCGAGCAGCGACTTGAAAGGGGCGGTGCGAATCCTGATCATGCGGCGCTCATGTCGGCGCGACGAACCGCGCCGGGCTTTACATAGGTGGCGCGCCGCCAAGGCGCGCCTTTTCTTTTGCTGGAGTGAACGACGATGTCCGATGAGTCTAGCCGCCTGGACTCCGTCTGCGTCTATTGCGGCTCCTCCAACGACGCCGATCCCGCCTTCATCCAGGCCGCCGGCGAGATCGGCGCCAGCTTCGCCAAGGCGGGGCTGAAGCTGATCTATGGCGGCGGCGGCGTGGGCCTGATGGGCGCGACGGCCCGGGGCGCGCATGGCGCCGGCGGTCGAGTGCTGGGCATCATCCCCAAGTTCCTGACCGGCCGCGAGCAGCCCTTCGACGACGTCGAGACCATCGTCGTCGACAACATGCACGAGCGGAAGATGATGATGTTCGAGAAGGCCGACGCCTTCGTCGTGCTGCCCGGCGGCATCGGCACGTTGGAAGAGATCATTGAGCTCTTGTCCTGGCGTCGCTTGGACCTGCACCAGAAGCCGATCGTCTTCCACAATCCGCGCGGCTTCTGGGACCCGCTGTTCGCCTTGCTCAAGCACACCATCGACGAGGGCCTGACCCCTCCGGCCCTGGCCGAAACCTGGCGCTCGGTCGAGAAAGCTGAGGATGTGACGCCAATGCTCTTGTCATGGGACGCGGAATTCTATCAAAGCGGCCCTCAAACGAGCGTTCGCCTATTGACTTAGTTTCCAAACGCAACGCACTTTCCCAGTTGGTCGGCCTCCCCGTCGACCAAGGGGATAAAGGAAACAGTCATGCGTATTTTCGTGACCGCGCTCGTCGCGGCCTCCGCCCTGTCGACTGGCGCGTTCGCCGCCGAAGGCGCGGTTCTGAAGCTCAAGGCTCCGGCCAAGGTTCCCAGCCTGATCCAGGATGGCGCGGCCTGGCGCTGCAACGGCGATGTCTGCGCCGCGCCGCAGGTGAAGTCCCTGCCGATCGGCCGGGCCTGCCGCAAGGTCGCCGCCGAACTCGGCGCAGTCGTCTCGTTCAACTATCGCGGCGAAGCCCTGGACGACGCCGGCATCACCGACTGCAACACGGCCGCCAAGCCGTAAGACGCAAAGGGCGATCCGCTTGGCGCGGATCGCCCTCTTTACGCTACTTCCGGTTCGAGGGCCTGGAAGACGACTTGGGCGTCTTCGGCGTCGAACCCGACTTGGATCCCACCAGCATCCCGCCGATCAAGGCGAAGGACAGCATGGCGTGGTTCATCTTCGATACGTTCATGGCGGCGTCTCCCAGACAGGCCGTTGGACCAGGAGACGCGCGCGGCTTACAGGGGCTCCCACCCTCCTAGTCGTCAGCGCGTCGAGGCCAAGCATGCGCCGAACAGACCGGGTCGCAAGCATTTTTATTCCGCATACAGACTATATCAGCGCACGGAACATGCCGATTTCGCGCCGATCGGTCGACCGACGTTTTGATCCGCACACGGTCGTTATTAGCCCTAGTGGAGCGTGACCTGCTCGCCCTGGGCCTCAAAGATCTCGATGGCGTTCTCGACGTCGCACAGCACGCCTGCGGCGGCGCGCAGGATGGCCGGGTTCACCCGCTCGATGTCGCAGCCGATGGTCTCGGCGGCCAGCTCCGGCACGTCGGCGCACAGCCGTACCTGGCCCGCAATCCGTTGCAGCACAACGCCTCCCTGCAGGTCAGGGTCGTTGGCGACCACGCCCACCACCAGGGCCAGAGCGGCCTCGAGCTGCGACGCCGTCAGCTTGGCGGCGCGGATCTGATCGATCAGCAGGCGCGCATTGGCTTCCACCAGGGCGACCGCTTCGTCGGTCATGATCCGCTCGTCGCCGCTGTTCTCGCCGGTCATCCGCTTGCCTCCTTCGGTGTGGTCGAAGGGTTGAACGACTGTCCCGGTCGGGCTTGGGCGGTGAATCTGGGATGGGGCGAAGAAAAAGCCGCCCGCGTCGGCGTGACGCAGGCGGCTCCTTCATTTCAGGGCCGATGTTCCGTGGGCGTCGCCGCCCTCAGACCTCAGGCGGCGGCGTCGAACGCCAGGGATTCGTAGCGCTTGAGGTGGTGATCGACCGAGCCGAACAGGCCTTCGATCAGCGAGGCGCGCTTGAAATAGTGGCCGATGGCCAGCTCGTCTGTCATGCCCATGCCGCCGTGGATCTGGATGGCGTTCTGGCCCACGAACTTGCAGGCCCGGCCGATCTGGACCTTCATCGACGAGACGGCCTTGGCGCGCGTGGCGTCGTCCTCGTCGATCTTGATGGTGGCCATGTAGGTCATCGACACGGCCTGCTCGACATTGATGAACATGTCGACCATCCGGTGTTGCAGCACCTGGAAGTTGGCGATGGCGGTGCCGAACTGCTTGCGCTGGCGGGCATAGTCCAGCGTGCCTTCGTGCAGCTTGCGCAGCACGCCGACGGCTTCGGCGCCGACGGCGGCCGTGGCCTCGTCGATGATCTTGTCGACCAGCGGCAGGCCCTCGCCCTCGCCGCCGATCAGGGCGTCGGCCGGGATCGAGACGTTCTCAAAATAGACTTCCGAGGCGCGACCGCCGTCGACCGTGGGATAGTCGCGGGTGACGACGCCCGGCAGGCTCTTGTCGATCAGGAACACCGACACGCCGCCGGCGTCGCGCTGGGCGCCGCCGGTGCGGGCCGTGACGATCAGGTGGCTGGCGAACGGCGCGCCGACCACCACGGCCTTGTGGCCGTTCAGGACATAGCCGGAGCCTTCCTTCTTGGCGGTCGTCTTCAGGTCACGCCAGGTGTAGCGGCCCTGAGGCTCGGCATAGGCGAAGGCGATGGTGGTGGTCCCGCCGACGATGCCCTCGATGACCGAGGCGGCGTGGGCGTAGCCCGAGTGCTTCATGAAGCCGCCGCCGATCACGACCGTGCCCAGATAGGGCTCGATGACCAGGGCTTTGCCGAACTCTTCCATGATGATCATGTTGTCGATGGCGCCGCCGCCCAGGCCGCCCAGCTCCTCGCTGAACGGCGCGCCCAAGATGCCAAGCTCCTCGGCGAAGGTCTTCCAGTAGTCGGCGCGCCAGCCGGCGTCGGAAGCGACGATCTTGCGGCGGGTCTCGAAGTCGTACTTGTCCTGCAGGAAGCTCGCGACCGTGTCGCGGACCATCGACTGCTCTTCGGTGAAGTTGAAATCCATCCCAGGGTTTCCGTTCTTTTTGTTCTGTCATCCCGGCCGTAGCGTAGCGGAGAGCCGGGACCTTCAAGGTCTGTGAATTGGCGGTCCCGGGTCGCGCCGTTGGCGCGCCCGGGATGACAAGTGTGGGCTAGAGCCCCAGCACCATCTTGGCGATGATGTTGCGCTGGATCTCGTTGGAACCGCCGTAGATCGACGTCTTGCGGACGTTGAAATAGGTCGGAGCCGCGCGGTGGCTGAAGTCCGGGCCGATCGGATGGGCGTTGTCGCCGTCGGTCGGGAAGCCGCGGAAATACGGCGCGCCGTAGTGGCCGGCCGCTTCCAGGACCAGCTCGGTGATCCGCTGCTGGATCTCTGTACCCTTGATCTTCAGGACGCTGGACTCCGGACCGGGCCCCTTGCCGGCCGCCTCGCCCGCCAGGGTGCGCAGCTCGGTGAACTCCAGGGCGGTCAGGTCGATCTCCAGTTCGGCGATCTTGCGCTTGAACTGCGGGTCCTTGATCAGGGTCTCGCCGTCATCCGACAGCTCGGTCGATGCGATGGCGCGGATGCGCTCGATGCCGCGCTTGGAGCGGGCGACGCCGGCGATGCCGGAGCGCTCGTGGGCCAGCAGGAACTTGGCGCAGGTCCAGCCCTTGTTCTCGTCGAAGATGCGGTTCTCGACCGGCACCTTGACGTTCTCGAGCCAGACCTCGTTGACCTCGTGCTCGCCGCCCAGGGTGATGATCGGACGCACGGTGACGCCCGGCGACCTCATGTCGATCAGCAGGAACGAGATGCCTTCCTGGATCTTGGCGGTCGGATCGGTGCGGACCAGGCAGAAGATCCAGTCGGCGTGCTGAGCCAGGGTGGTCCAGGTCTTCTGGCCGTTGACCAGGTAGTATTCCTTGCCGTCGTCGCCGGTGAAGCGCTCGGCCTTGGTCTTCAGCGAGGCCAGGTCCGAGCCCGCGCCCGGCTCGGAATAGCCCTGGCACCACCAGATGTCGCCCGACAGGGTCTGCGGCAGGAACCGCTCCTTCTGTTCGGGCGTGGCGAAGGTGTAGATCACCGGCCCGACCATGTTGATGCCGAAGGGCAGGATCGGCACGCAGTCGGCGCGGGCGGTCTCTTCCGACCAGATGTAGCGCTGAACCGAGGTCCAGCCGGGGCCGCCGAACTTCTCGGGCCAGGCCGGGGCGACCCAGCCCTTTTTCGCCAGGGTGCGGTGCCAGGAGAGGAAGTCCTCCTTGGCCATTTCCTCGCCCTCTTCCTGCTTTTCACGCAGGCCAGCCGGATAGTTCTCGGCGATGAAGGCGCGGACTTCGTCGCGGAAGGCGACGTCCTCGGGCGAGAAGTCGAGATTCATGGCGGGCTCCCGGTTCCGGCCTCTTTGACTGAGGGCCGATTTGTTGTGTCGGGCGCCACGATAGATGTCGAACGAGCGTTTGGAAAGATGACGTTAGCGTCAACGGAAGCGAATATGATCCGCGTTCAGTTAGCGCGTCTTTCGACGCCTACCGCGCCTCGCAGGCCAGCTTGACGAGGGCGAGAGCGCTGGCGCCGCCCACCCCTTCCTCGACGGCGATATCGAGCGCCAGAAGCGGCCGCTTGTCGAGAGCCGCCAACAGGCGCGCATGGCCCTTCGAAGCGCCGACATGGGCGGCCAGGCAATGGGCGACGAGGTCGGGATCGATCTTCATCAACACGGCGGCGGCGGCGCAGGCGGCGTAGCCGTCCAGCAGCACCGGGATCTTTTGCACGCGCGCGGCCAGGATCGCGCCGGCCACGGCGGCCGTCTCGCGTCCGCCCAGTTGGCGAAGGACCTCCAGCGGATCGGAAAGATCGCCCTCCTCCCGGGCCCGCGTCACGGCGGCGACCACGAGATCGGGTGCGTCGGTCCAGTCGCCGGCCTCGCCGCCGAACAGAGCCAGGGCGATCGACGAGGCGATCATGTCGGTCTCGGCGGCGATGACGCCGGGGACCAGCAGGTCGGGCTGCTTGGCCAGGGCCTCCATGCCGAAGGCCATGGTGGCGGCGCATTCCTTCTCGCTCATCGCCGGCTTGTCGACGGCGTTGGGCGTCGGGCGATCAACGGCTAGATCAAAGGCTTCCAGGCCCGCGCCTTGAACGCCAGCCAGCCGGCAGACGGTCGCGCCGCCCGAAGCCACGGCCTCCAGCCTGTCGCGCGCATAGCCCCGCGGCCCCACGCCCTGACGCGCGCCCGCATAGAGCGCCACGACCGGACGGTTCACCGCCGGCGGCGTCTTGCCGGTCCAGGTGGTGAGCCAGGCCGAGATCTCGGCGAGACGGTTGGCCTGGTCGAGCACAGGCGTCGGGCCGGCCGACGGAAGGCCGTAGGCCAGGGCGCGGATGTCGTCGAAGGGAGAAGCGGTCATGGGCGCGGACTTAAAGAGGCCCGCGCCCAATTGCTAGATCAGCTGGCCAGATAGGTCTTGCAGGCGTCGGCGCGCTCGGCGACCAGCGAGGCCTTGCGGGCCTCGTCCTTGGTCTTGCCCTGGCGCAGGGCCTCGGCGCGCAGCGACACGCCGCGATCGGTGATCGAGCTCTCGCGACCGCGCGCCTGGCTCTTCAGCACGGTGACCAGCGCCGTGGCGTCGACCGCGCCCAGGGCTTCGGACTGGGCCAGGCCCACGCAGCGGCTGGCCCGCAGATATTGCGCGTCGGTCCAGCGAGGCTCGGCGGCGAACGCCGGCGCAACGCTGGCGGAAAGGGCGGCGGCGGCGATGGTCGAAAGGATGATCTTGCGCATGACGGGAGCTCTCCAGGTTTGAGACATGGCTTCGCCGGGCCGCCGAGACTTGCGTCCCGGCGGTCGAACGAAGAGATTGAAACGATGAATTCCGACGCCAGACCGCCCCGACCGATCGTCACGCCTTGCGTGAAGGTCTGCGCCGTGGACGGCGTCACTGGTTACTGCCTTGGCTGTCGCCGCACCCTTCCGGAGATCGCCGGCTGGGCGAAGCTGAGCGACCAGGAGAGAGCCGACATCATGGCCGCCCTCCCCGGTCGCCCCGATCCGATGGCCAGCCTGATGGCCGGCCGGACCTGACGGCCTACTTGCCCGCGGCCAGCCACTCGCCGCACGCCGACTGACGCTCGGCCAGCAGCTTTTCCTTCTTGGCGCCGTCGGCCTTGTCGCCCTGGGCTTGGCCTTCGGCGATCTTGCGGCCGGCCGAAGCGCGGACCGGCTGGTCGCGTCCGTCACCTTCGGCGCGCAGGACCGCGTCGATGCCGGCGGTGTCCAGTTTTCCGAGACCTTCCGAAGCCGCCAGACCCCGGCAGCGCGCGGCTTGCAGGAACTGGCTGTCCGACAGCGGAGCCGCTTGCGCGACGCCCGCCAGCGCCGTGGCGGCCACGGCGGCGATGATGATCGTCTTCATGTGCGTTGTTCCCTCGATAAGCAACTTTCTGTGCGCGAGAGATACTGCCGCCTAAAACAGACCTGAAGTTAATTCGAGGACATCAATTTCATTACACAAGTTTAATCACAGTCTTTTCCGAACGCCCACCGTCACGATTATGTAATCATTAACTATGCGCAATAAATCAACGCTCCGATTCACGCCTTGCAAACGCCTGCCGCGCTAAGGTGGCGCTCAACGGCCGTAGAAACGGTCACAAAGCCTACAAGGCAGGATGTCTTCGATGTTCAAGTTCGCGATGATCGCGATGGTGGGCGCGCTCTCGGCGGTGGGAGCCGCCAAGGCCGTGGTTTCCCTGGACGATCTGCGTCATCCGGAGCTGCGCGCCCCGACCGCCGCCAGCGCCACGCTGGGCGGATCGGAAGGCGCGGCCCAGATCACCAAGGACGCCGACGGCCACTTCTGGGCCGAGGCGGCCGTGGACGGCAAGGCCGTGAAGTTCCTGGTCGACACCGGCGCCACCGCCGTCTCGCTGAGCATGGCCGACGCCCAGCGCCTGGGCATCGACACCGGCAAGCTGAACTACGACTACAGCGTCATCACCGCTGACGGGCGCACCCGCGCCGCGTCGGTCAAGCTGGCCAGCGTCGCCATCGCCGGCGCCCGCGTCCGCGACGTCGACGCCCTGGTCATCGAAAAGGGCCTGGAGACCTCGCTCCTGGGCATGAGCTATCTGGGCCGGCTGTCGCGCTTCGAGGCCACGCCCCAGGCGCTGATCCTGCACCCGTAGGATCAGACGCTCTCGGCGACCTTCGCCTCGCGAGCCGCCAGCGCCTCGCGCACCGCGTCAAGCGCGCGCTCGACGACATCGAGACCGGCTCCAGACTTCACGCCCTCGACGGTCAGGATCCGCCGCCAGGCGCGCGCGCCCGGCAGGCCATGGAACAGGCCCAGCATGTGCCGGCTCATGGCCGCCAGATGCACGCCCGCCGCCAGCTTCTCGGCGATATAGGGCTTGAAGCGCTCGACCGCCTCGAACTCCGACACGTCCGGCCCCGACGCCCCGAACACCCGCCGGTCCACCGCCCCCAGCAGCCCCGGCTCGTGATAGGCCGAGCGGCCCAGCATTACGCCGTCGACGTGCTGGAGATGGGTTTCGACGGCGTCGAGATCGGTGACGCCACCGTTGATGACGATGGTCAGGTCGGGCCGATCGCGCTTGAGCCGATAGACCAGGTCGTAGTCCAGCGGCGGAATGTCCCGGTTCTCCTTGGGCGACAGACCCTTCAGCCAGGCCTTGCGGGCGTGGACGACGAAACTATCGATCCCCGCGGCCGCGCTGGCGTCGACGAGGGTGAACAGGCTTTCCTCGGGGTCTTGGTCGTCGACGCCGATCCGGCACTTCACCGTGGCGGGAACCGAGACCGCATCCTGGATCGCGGCCATGCACTCGGCGACCAGCTGCGGCTCGCGCATCAGGCAGGCCCCGAACCGGCCGCTCTGCACCCGGTCCGACGGACAGCCAACGTTCAGGTTGATCTCGTCATAGCCGAAGTCCTCGCCGATCTTCGCCGCCAGCGCCAACTCGGCCGGATCCGACCCGCCCAGTTGCAGCGCCACCGGATGCTGATCGGCGTCGAAGCCCAGCAGCTTCTCGCAATCACCGTTCACCACGGCCCCGCTGGTCACCATCTCCGAATACAGCAGCGCCCGGCCCGACAGCACCCGATGCAACGAGCGGCAATGCCGGTCGCTCCAATCCATCATCGGCGCGACGGAAAATCTATGCGGTTGAAATTGCTTCATGTTCCGACAGTTTTTCGACACGTCGAAACGTGCTCGACTTCGTCCTTCGTATGCTGCTCTACGACGCCTCTGGCCATCCTACGACGGCGCGCTGAACACAAGGCGCACACGCCAAAAACTTCCGTCCGGCAATCGGCGCGCCCTGATACGCCAAAATGGCCGACGCGTCTCCAGCACGTTGATCCCGCGCAAGGCGGCGCGGAAACTGCCCCTAGCCAAGACGGACCGTCTAAAGTCCCGCCACAGCCAGCACCAGCAGCGCGCCGGGGCTGTCGGGATCGAAATTGTCGTCGGCCATCAGGACCAGGGTCCGCCGCCTGTCCTTCAGCGAAGGCCCCCAGGTCATGGCTTCCAGATTGCCGGCGTCGATCTGTTCGAGCTTGGCGAAATTGACCAGCAGTCGTTTGGCCAGCGGCCGGACCGGCGCGCCCGAGAGGCTCTCGCGGCCGGCGACATCCTGCCCACGGCGGGTGTCGACCAGGTAGAGCCGGCAGTGGAAGGCGAAGTGGCCCTTGCGGATCTCGACGCCGGACCGCTCCAGCACCAGCAGGCGGTGATCGTCCACAGCCAGGATCTCGCTCACGCCATTGTCGGCGCGCAGGCCGGCGCCGGGCGCGACCTGGATCGGATCCAGGCGATAGGCGAACTGGGCTCGCATCGCGCCCCGGCGGTCCAGACGGGTGATGCGGATCAGGCCGCCGGCCGTCGCCGAACTGACCGGCCCGTCCTGGATCAACGGCGCCTCCATCGACATCCACAGCGATCGGCCGTCTGGCGAGAAGCTCAGCCCCTCGAGGGTCAGGTTGGCCCTCGCGCCGGACCGGCCTTCCGGATCGAACGCCAGACCGGCCGGCAAGGCGAGCCGGCTCAGAGGCGCGCCGTCGGCGCCGGCGCGACGCACCGCCGGATCGAAGCCGCGGGTCGGATCGCCCTCGCTGGCCCAGACGACCTCGCCGTTGAGGGGATCCAGCCGCAGGGCCTCGGCGTCGGCGCGCTCGCCGTCACGGCCGTCGGTTGGTGGAAACGGCTCGCCGGTCTCGCGACGCAGGATAACGCGGCGCGTCAGGGCGAAGGCCGACACGCCCCGGACGTCATAGGTCAGGCGCCCCGCATAGAACCGCGCCGGGGCCTTGTCGGACCGGTCGTCCGAGATCATCAGCCATTCGCCGGTCCTCGGATCGTAGTCGACGCCCGACACCCCGCCGAACGGCGCGCCGTCGATCGCCAGGGTCTTGGGGACGTCATAAGCGCCGATCAGGCTGATCCGGAGCGCGGCCTGTGCGGCGCCGGCCAGGGCCAGCCACAGCCATAGGACCGCGACGGCGCGCATGTTCAACCCAGGCGACGCACGGAGTCGCGCGCGATCAGTTCGACATTGAACATCACCCGGCGACGAGGCTCGGTCTTGTTGGCCATGCGCCGCACCAGGGTCTCTACGGCGGCGGCGGCCATGTCCTCGACCGGCATGTCGATCGTGGTCAGGGCCGGGCTGTTCAACTCGGCCCAGGGGATGTCGTCGAAGCCGATCACCGAGACGTCGCCCGGCACCGACAGACCCATCGACTGGATGTGTCGGATGGCGCCGATGGCGATCAGGTCGGCGCCCGCGATCACAGCCGTGGCGGCGCGCCCCTCCAGCGCCGCCGTCACCTGCGGTTCGAGATCGAGCGCGAAGGCGTTGTGGACGTGCCAGGTCAGGTTGGCGCGCTCTTGCACCACGGCGATCGCCGCTTCCGCCCGTTGCCGGGCGCTGGACGCCGCGTGCGGACCCGAGATCACCCCGATGTTCACGTGGCCAGCCTCGATCAGGTGTTCGGCCGCCAGCCGGCCGCCGTCAGCGTAGTCGGCCTGGATCACGTCATAGCCCGGCAGATTGCGGTCCAGCACCACGGTCGGCGTATTGCCGATCATCTTGCCCACCGTGTCGGTGTCGGCGATCGGGAACCAGACCACACCGTCGACGCCATGGTCGATCAGCAGGCTGACCGAGCGCTGCTCGGCCTCGGGCGAGCCTTCGGTGTCGGTCAGGAAGACGCTGTAGCCATAGCTGCGCGCCGCCTGGATCACGCCCTGGGCCAGGCTGGGGAAGAAGGGGTTGGTCAGGTCGGGCAGGATCAGGCCGATGGCGCCGGTGCGGCCGGTCTTCATCGCCTTGGCGCTCTGGTTGGGGCGATAGCCCAGCTGGGCGGCGACCTTGAGTATGTGCTCGCGGGTCGCCTCGCCCACCGATCCGGCGCCGTTGATCGCATAGGACGCGCTGGCCAGGGACACGCCCGCCGCCTTGGCGACCTCTTTCAAGGTGGCGCGGCGGCCCGTGTCGTTCTGCGGCGGATCGTTCTTGGCCATGCGTCGGTCCCGTTTGCCGTTCAGCACGTGAAACCTTTCAGCTCGCGCGTCAAGAAAGCGGGGCGGACCTTGCGGCCCGCCCCTGCGAAAGCCCCGGAATGAGGGTCACGAGGCCATCGCATCCGAGCGTCAGAAACGGGCCCGCACCGAAACGGTGTAGGTGCGCGGCGCGCCGACGAAGTAGCGGTCAAGGGTGCGGGCGTTGGGCGTCGCGGCGGTGTAGCCGAACTCCGGCTGGGTGGCCGTCGAGCCGCTGACCGCGCCGATATATTCTTCGTCGAACAGGTTATCGACGTTGAACTGCAGCCGCAGATCCGGAACGCCCTCGCGCTTGACGTCATAGGTCGCCGTCAGCCCCACCAGGGTGTAGCCGTCGATCATCTCGACCCCGAGCTCCTGGAAGGTGACCGGCGCGATGATGTGACCGCCGACGCGATCGCCGACATAGCGGGCGTTGGCCTCCAGCTTCAGGCCCGAAAAGGGCTTCCAGCCAACCTGGCCGAAGAACGAGTCCTTGGGGATGTCGCGCACGCCGGCGCCGCCGATCACGCCCACCGAGGCCAGGGCCTTGCGCGCCGCACTGCCGACAGCCGGGTTGTCGTGCTTGGCGTCCTGGTGCGAATAGGAGCCGTAGAGATCGACCGCGCCGAAGTCGTAATAGCCGGTGAGCTCGACGCCCTTGGTCTTGATGCCGGCGATGTTGGCGGCCTTGGTCGCCACATTGCCGCGCACCACTTCCTGCGGATCGAGAGCGGCGGTCGAGTCGCGCGGCACGATGCCGACATTGTTCTTCAGCTCGACGTCATAGGCCTGGATCGAGAAGGCCAGGTTCGGCTTCACATAGCGCAGACCCAGGTCGACGTTCTCGGTCGAGACCGGCGTCAGGTCGTTGGGATTGATCACCGCCGTGGAGCCGAGGAAGGCGTCCTCCGGGATGCCGGCGAAGTTCTTGGCGTAGCCGCCGAACGCCTCCAGCGCGTCGGCCAGCTTGAAGGTCGCGCCCAGCTTGGGATTGACGTCCGAGTGCTGTGAGAACTTGACGTTGGCCTTGTATTCCAGCGGCGATTTGGCGTCGTATTTGACGTCGTACCAGGTGACGCCCAGGTCGATCTTCAGCCGCTCGTCCAGCAGCTTGATCTGGTCCTGCGCGTAAAGCATCACCGTCTCGACCGAGGCCGTGCGCTCGTATTCCACATAGTTCAGCTTGGAGCGGTCATAGGCGATGCTCGTGGCTGAATTGATGATCGGGTAGAAGTTGCGCTTCTCGGTGGAGTCACCGCCCTCGTACCAGGCGCCGGCCCGGAAGCTGTGGCCGGCGATCAGGTCGTCGGCCTTGATCTCGCTGGTCACGCCATAGCGCTCGCGATCGCGCGGGGTCACCCGCATGTCAGCCGGACCGCCGACCACGTTGCTGTTGCGCAGGGTCGTGAGGGTCGGGCGCACCGCGCCGCCATTGGCGTTGTAGCTGGTCACCGCGCGCGGATCGCCGCCGGTCAGGATGCGCTGGCGGTCCTGGTAACGGAAGGATTCGCCCTTCAGCGTCTGGTAGTATGGATTGACGCTCAGCATGACCCTGTCGCTCAGCTTGAAGCGGCCGTTGACATAGGCCAGCCAATCCTTGCGCGTGCCGCCCAGGGCGCCGCCGAAATCGATGTCCTTGGCCGGAATGCCGGTGATGGCGTCCAGCGCCCGATCGCTGCGCGGCGCGGCCTCGAACTCGCCCTTGGTGACGATGTTGAAGTCGTTGTCGGTCTGGTCGTTGTAGGAGACGCGGGCCTGGATCGACGAGCCGTCGTCGAACTCTTTCAGCGCCTTGAACTCGTAGTGATCGCGCTTGGAGTGGCGGCTGTCGCGGCCGGCCCAGATGTCGTTCTTCTGGGTGGAGTAGCTCAGATATCCCGAGAGGCCCGGCGCGATCTCGCCGCTGTCGACGCGAGCATAGAGGCCCGTGAAGTCGAACGAGCCGGCCCCGCCCTCGACGGTGACGCCGAAGTCCTTGCGCGGCGCGTCGGTGATGAAATCGATGAAGCCGCCCAGGGCGAAGCGCGACGGCGCGCCGATGTCGCCGGCGCTCTGCGAGACGACGATCTTGCCGACATTGTTGGACTCGATGAACCGCGCCGGCGGCGAGCCGCCGTTGAAGCGGGAGTCGCCGGTCGGCACGCCGTCCAGGGTCAGGCCGATCTGCTCGTCGCTGAGACCGCGCATATAGATCTCGAACGAGAAGCTGCCGCCGCGGGTGTCGCCGGTGGAGACCTGGATGCCGGGAACCTTGACCAGGGCCTGGGTGATCTCCGCGCCCAGGGGGCGCTGCTGGATGTCCTCGGCGCCCAGGGTGAAGGTGGCGCGGGTCAGGCCCGAGCCGAAGCGCTCGGCGGTGACCACCACTTCGTCGATGGTCTCGCTCGGCGCGGCGACCGGCTTGGCCGCTTCCTGGGCGATGGCCGGGCCGGTCGCCAGCACCGAACACAGCGCGCTCGAAACCAGCCAGATGGACGTCTTCATGCTCAAGCCCCCTTAGGCGACCCGCCTGCGCGGATGTCGATGTCATTTAGTGAAACGTTTCATATTCGAGTTCAATGACATTTTCATCACGATGGCGACGAGGCGCATCGGCGCCCGATTGCGCGGCAAACCCTGTCTTCTCAATAGCGACCGGGTAAGAACCCGCTTCAATATGTTTTCGTGCGCCTCCATCCTGCCGATGACACTATAGGCGGATTTGAAGCCCTTTCATTGAAACGTTTCACTCTATACACCCGCAAGATCGCTCGCCCGGACACCGTCTCATGATCGCCAGTGAAATCGCCCCAGGGGAAATCGCCCGCGGCCTGTGCGGCGTCGTCGCCTTCATCGGCATCGGCTGGCTGCTGTCTGAGAACAAGCGCGCCTTTCCGGTCAAGCCGGTGCTGGTCGGCCTGGCCTGCCAGATCGGCCTGGCGATCCTGCTGACCCGCGTACCGGCTATCACCGCCGCCTTCGCCGCCGCCACCCATGGCATGGACGCCTTGCAAGCCGCCTCGCGCGCTGGCTCCAGCTTCATGTTCGGCTATCTGGGCGGCGGCCGCGCGCCGTTCAGCGTCGCCGACCCCAGCGCCGCCTTCATCTTCGCCTTCCAGGCCCTGCCGGCCATCCTTTTGGTCGGAGCGCTCTCGGCCCTGCTCTGGCACTGGAAGATCCTGATCTGGATCGTGCGCGGCGCGGCCTGGGTGTTCGGCAAGCTGTTCGGCGTCAGCGGCCCGGTCGGCGTCTCGACCTCGGCCTGCGTATTCCTGGGCATGATCGAGGCCCCGCTGCTGGTCAAACCGTTCCTGCCCAAGCTGTCGCGCGGCGAGCTGTTCATCATCATGGTCGACGGCCTGTCGGTGATCGGCGGCTCCATGATGATCGTGCTGGGCGCGCTGATCTCGGCCAAGATGCCCAACGCCTTCAGCCACCTGCTGATCGCCTCGCTGATCAGCACGCCGATGGCGATCGGCATGGCGAGATTGATCATTCCCGGTGATGCGCCCTCCGAGGCGCATGAGCCGATCGTCCTGGCCAGCCCCTATCGCAGCAGCCTGGAAGCCCTGACCTTCGGCACGCTCGATGCGGTGAAGATGGTGCTGAACATCGCCGGCCTGCTGATCGTCTTCGTCGGGCTGATCGCCCTGATCAACATGGGCCTGGCCGCCCTTCCCCACACGGGCGCCCCCATCACGCTGGGCTTTCTCCTGGGCAAGCTGCTGACGCCGATCGTCTGGCTGACCGGAACGCCGCTCAGCGACCTGCAGACGGTCGGCGCGCTGCTGGGCACCAAGGTCGCCGCCAACGAGGTCGTGGCCTATAGCGACATGATGGCCCTGCCGGCCGGCGCGCTGCAGGCCAAGAGCCTACTGATCCTGACCTACGCTCTGGGCAGCTTCGGCAATGTCGGCAGCGTCGCCATCCTGATCGGCAGCCTCTCAGCCATGGCCCCGGAAAAGGTCGGCGAGGTCGTGGAACTGGGCTTCAAGGCTCTGGCGGCGGCCTTCCTGACCACCTGCCTGACCGCGACGATCATGGGCCTGCTCAGCGCCCTGCCCTAGCCGCGAGCAGGGCGTGCGCGGCGTCCAGGCCCGCTCGCGCCGCCGCGTCCGCAGCCCCGCCCCGCGCCAGGACGGCCAGCGCCGCGCCGGCGAAGGTGTCGCCCGCGCCGGTGGCGTCGTCGACCGCCACGGGCTGGACGGGATGATGGACGACGCCGCCCGAGCCTTCGACGAACACCCCTTCCGCGCCGCGCGTCTCGAACAGGATCTGGCCGGCGGAGGGCGCGCCCCGCCGCTCGCCTTCCAACCAGGCGCGCTCGCCGCCATTGCAGAAGATCACGTCAGCGCGCGCCGTCAGCCGCGCCACGAGGTCGGGCGGGAAGCAGGCCGGGTCGAACTTGGCGATCCAGGCCAAGCGCGTGGCGGGCGCGAGGTCGTCCAGCAAGGCCTGGGCGATCTCCGCCGGTCCGGCCGAGATCGCCAGCCATTCGGCGCGCGCCGCCAAGGCCCGCTGCGCCGGGCCCAGCACGGCTGGGCCCGGCCGCAGCAGGCAGCCATAGGTCCCGTCGGTGTTGTAGATCAGCAGACAACGGGTCGAGGGCGCGCCCTGGGCGACGGCGATCCCGTCCAGTGACAGGCCGCCTTCCAGGCAGACGCGTCGATAGCTCCAGCCATCGCCGTCGTCGCCGACCCAGGTCAAGGGCGCGGTCGGCACGCCGGCCTTGGCCAGGGCCAGGCCGGCATAGAGCGCCGCGCCGCCGGCGCGCGGCCAGGCGTCGTGAACGCCCTGGCGCATGGTCAGCGTGCCCTGACCGGTGAACACGCCCTGCGCCCTGACGACATAGTCCAGGGTCGCGAAGCCCGAGACCACCACCGATATCCGCGCCATGCCCGTCTCCGGCGACACCCCGCACCACTGCGGAGATGAAGATTGACTGAAACGTTTCACTTGCTAGTTTGCAAGGACTTTCACGTTCGACACGTCTCCGGATTTCCTCATGCAGCCGCCCACCTTCATCGCCTTCACCGGCGTCGATCGCCTCGACCTGCTCCCCGGCCTGAAGAGCCTGTCGGCCCGCTATCCGATCGAGTGGGGCGTGCTGGTCGATCCCGACCAGGAGGACAAGGCGTTGTTCCCCGACACCGCGGTTCGCGCCGGCCTGCTGGCCGAGCCGGGCCTGCGCTGGGCGGCCCATATCTGCGGAGCCGGGGCGCGCGACATCGTCGCCGCGCCGCTGACGACCGCCGTTGCGGTGGGCGGCGTCCAACGCATCCAGGTCAATCACAGCTTCCAGGGCAGCAACGCCGACCAGATCGCCGCCGCCCGCGACTATGGCCGCCGGATGGGCGTGCGCACGGTCCTGCAATGCGCCGGCGCCTTTCCGGACGAGGCCGGCGTCGACTGGCTGTACGACGTGTCGTTCGGCACGGGCGTCAAACCCAAGGACTGGCCGCCCCTTACGCCTGGCGGCCCGTTCTGCGGCTATTCCGGCGGCATCGGCCCGGCGACGGTCAGCGACATCCTTCAGCGCATCGCCGCGCCCGACGGGGCCCTCTACTGGATCGACATGGAGTCGGGCGTCCGCACCGACGGCGCCTTCGACCTGGCCAAGTGCGAAGCCGTCTGCCGCGCGGTCTATGGATGAGCGTCGCGTCGCCGAAGCTGGTCATCCTCGACACCGATCCGGGCGTCGACGACGCCCTGGCCCTGCTCTATCTGCGCGCCAGTCCGGCCCTGCGCCTGCTGGCCATGACCACGGTGTTCGGCAACGCCGACATCGAGACCACCACCCGCAACGCCCTCTATCTTCGCTACCGCTTCTGCCCCGACGCGCCGGTCCATCGCGGCGCATCCGCGCCCCTGGCCTCCCCACGCGGCCCGTCGCCGACCCATGTGCATGGTCAGAACGGTCTGGGCGATATCGACATTCCGCCGGTCGTGAGCGCCGTCGAGCCGGGCGTCGCACATGAGCGCATCGTCGATCTCGTCCGGGCCCATCCCCGCCAGATCACCCTGCTGGCCATAGGCCCGCTGACCAACCTGGCGCTGGCCCTGCGCGCAGCGCCCGACATCGCCGACCTGGTTGACCAGGTGGTGGTCATGGGCGGAGCGTTCGGGACTGGCGGCAAGTCCGGCAACGTCACGCCGTTCGCCGAGGCCAATATCCACAACGATCCCGAAGCCGCCGCCGAGGTCCTGGCGGCCGCCTGGCCGGTGACCCTGGTGGGCCTGGACGTCACGACGCGATGCGTAATGACCAACGACCAGGCCGAAGCCTTGGCCGCGTCCGGCGGCGAGGCCGGCCAGTTCGCGCGCGAGGTCTCGCGGTCCTACGCAGCAGCCTATGCTGAACATGAAGGCTTGGACGGCTGCTGCCTGCACGACGTGGCCGCGGTGGCCTTCATCATCGACCCCGCGCTCTTCACGACCCGACGCGGCGGCGTCATTGTCGATCGGGATGGCGAACGGCGGGGCCAGACCCGCTGGGCGGAGGCCGGTCAGGGACCCGCCCAGGAGATTTGCCTTTCCGTGGACGCCACCCTGGTCGTGAGCAACTTCCTGAGCGCGCTGTCCCGCCCTTAGGCGCTCCCCGTCGACGCGTCTGACCGGGCTCGCCCCGCATCGAGGCGAGCCCGTTGCTTCAAACGAGATAGGTCTTCCGCAATGTCGCGAGCTTGGCGTCGGTCAGGCCGAAGCGAGCCTTGGCCAAAGCGGCGGGACCGCCGAACTTGGCGTCGACCTGGGCCAGCGCCTTGCGCATCACCTCGGGGTCCGAGCCCATGATGATGTCCAGAACCTCGGGCGGCATGCGCGCGAAGGCCTGGGCCTGTTCAGCCGTCAGACCGCCGCCCGACACCCGGCCGCCCTGCGCCATCTGCGCCTTGTAGAGCGACGGCGGGGTGTAGACCTGGGTCAGGGCGTAGTCGGCCACGACGGTGTCTCTGGAAACACCCAGCACCGACAGGATCAGGGCCGAGGCCATGCCCGTGCGGTCCTTGCCGGCGCTGCAGTTGAACGCCAGGGGCGCCTCGCCGGCCGCCAGCCTGGCAAAGAGGTCGGTATAGTGCGGGGTCAGGATATCGAGGAACTGCACATAGGCGGCGGCGAAGACATCCACGGCCTGCTCGCGCGTCCGGGCCGAGGCCAGCAGCGCCATCGAGGCGTTCATGTCGTAGTCGAAGGCCACGACTTCCGGATAGTTCGCCTTCAGGAACGGATTGGGCTCTTCCTGGCGCTCCTTGGGATTGCGCAGGTCGCAGATCACCTTGACGCCCAGCTTCGACAGGTAGTCGAGATCGGCGTTGGTCAGGCTGCTCATCACGCCCGAGCGATAGATCCGGCCCCAGCGCACCTGCTTGCCCTCGGCGCCGCGATAGCCGCCCAGGTCGCGGAAATTGCGACCGCCTTCCAGCGGCAGCAGGCGCTCGGCCACCCGCGTCTTGCGACCGTCGGCCGCCAGCAGATAATAAGGCCTCGGCGCGACATCCGCCGGCACCTCGACCTGGCCGCCGGTCACGCCGGCCTTGACCTGGCGCATGGCCTTGCGCGGCGCGGCGGGGTCGGACGAGACGTAGATCGCGGTCCGAGCCGACCTGGCGTTCCACTCCAGCTGGACGCCCTTGCCCGCGACGCGGGTGGCCTTGCCCTCGAGGGCTTCGGCGGCGAAGGCCCGAGGCGCGAGCGCCAGGCCGGTGTTGGCGGCGACGGCCGCCAGGAAATGACGACGATCCATGGTTCGTCTCCCGATCTGTTGCGACCGGGCGGGTACCATCCCCGCCCGGTCCGCTGGCCTTGAGGGGTTTAGAATTTGACGTTCAGCTCGACGCCGTAGGTGCGCGGCTCGTTGAAGATTGCGTAGGTCCCGAGCGCCGAGCTGTAGTTCTTCAGGAAGGCGTGGGACTCGTTGAGCAGGTTGCGCGACCACAGCGACACCTGCAGCGCCGGCCCGTCTTCGGTCGGTCGGATGTCCGTCAGCGCCAGGCGGCCGTTGACGATGAAGGAGTCGTCGCCATAGGTCGGGTCGGTCGTCGAGGTGTGCTGGGCGTCGGCATAGGCCGCGTCCAGGTGCGCCTTCAGCGTCGCGCCGAAGGCCGGACGCTGATAGTCGGCCGCGAAGCTGTAGGCGTTCTCCGGCGTGTAGATCGGATAGATCGTCGCCATGGCGTTGGTGAACGGGTTGAACGCCTTGGACAGGGTCACCTTGGTGTAGGCGTAGCCCGCCGTCAGGGTCAGGCCCTCGACCGGCGCCAGGGTGAAGTCGGCTTCCAGGCCCTTGGTCTTGCCGGTAGCGGCGTTGGTGGTTTCCAGCGTGCCGCGGTTGTTGTTGACGATCAGGACGTTGAAGTCGACCTGGGCGTCCTTGATGTCGCCGCTATAGGCCGCGACGTTCAGGCGGGCCCGGCGATCCCAGAACTCGCTCTTGGCGCCCAGTTCGTACATCGACACGGTTTCCGGATCGAAGGTTCGATAGGTCAGCGAGCGCGAATTGGCGCCGCCGGCCTTGTAGCCCGTGCTCCAGCGGCCATAGACGTTGACGTTGGGGGCGACCTGGTAGGCCAGCGTGACCAGCGGATCGAAGCGGCTCCACGAGGCGTCCAGCGGGATCGCACCGACGACGGTGTTCTTGTTGGCGTCGACATAGCTGGGCGTCGCGCCGTTGACGGTGTTGAGCGAGCCGGTCTTCTCGTCCTTGGTCAGGCGGCCGCCGACCGTCACGTGCAGGGCGTCGTCGAGGATGGCGGGCGTCCACACCGCCTGGCCGAACACGCCGTAGCTGGTGGTGTCGGCTTCGGAAGCCCGGTCCAGCGACACGGCGTTCAGGTTCAATGACAGCGTCGTATAGGCCGTGCCCGTGGCGTTCCATTGCAGGGTGTTGGGCGTCTGGGCGCTGTCGTCCACCTTCTCGTGGAAATAGAAAGCGCCCAGCACGTATTCGACGCGGTCGGTGTGACCGATCGCCTGGAATTCCTGGCTGTATTGCTTCTGGTGGAAGTTGGCGATGCTGTAGCGGGCGAAGGTGGCGTTCGGCGCGAACACCGACAGGGCCACGGCGCCGTTGTCGTACTGGCCCTGCTTGAGCTTGCGGTACGAGCTGATCGACTTCAGTTCCAGATTGTCCGAGACCGTCCAGTTCAGGTTCAGGCGGTGGCCGAAGGTGAAGCCCTCGCTCAAGCGCAGCGGCACGCCGATATTGGCGCTCTTGGCGCGGTCGGGCTGTAGCGGCGAGGCAGGCGCCAAGGCCAGGCTGCCCTTGGACACCAGCTGCACGTAGTAGGGTGTGGTGGCGTCGTAGGAGTCGTCGAACGCATAGCCGACGCTGACCTTGTCGGTCGGCTTCCAAAGCGCTTCGACCTGGAAGCCGCGCTTGTCGTACGAGTTGAAGTCCGGCTGACCCGAGGTGGTCGGGTTCTTGACCGTGCCGTCGCGCTTGCTCAGCAGGCCGTCGATCTTGATGCTGACGTCGTTGATCTCCGGCAGGTCGATATGGGTCTCGGCCTTGTAGGCTCCGTAGTTGCCGTAGCCGACGGTGGTGTTGGCGCCGAACACGCCGGTCGGGGCCTTGGTGACGATGCTGATCGCGCCGCCCTCGGTATTGCGGCCAAAAAGCGTGCCTTGCGGGCCCTTCAGCACCTCGATGCGCTCGACGTCGTACAGCGCCGAGCCCAAGCCCTGGGCCCGGCCCAGATAGACGCCGTTGATATAGACGCCGACCGCCTGGTCGCGGGCCGGCTGGTTGGCGTCGCCCGACGAGCCGACGCCGCGCATGCCGATGGTCAGGGCCGACTTGCGGGCGAAGAACGGCGCCACGCGCAGCGACGGGATCGTGCCGTCGCCCAGATCTTCCACCGACTGGACGTGGCGGGCCTTCAGAGCCTCGCTGTCCATGGCCGAGATGGCGATCGGGGTGTCCTGCAGGTTGGTCTTGCGCTTCTGGGCGGTGACCACGATCTCGGCCAGGCTGACGCCTTCGCCCTCCACCGGTGCGACGGTCGCATCGGCCGCCCAGGCCTGGCCGGCGAAAGCCAGGACCGCGCCGCTGGCCAGCAGGGCCGCGCGGCGCGCGGTCCGGTGAATACCTTGTCCCATGACATGCCCCTTTGATGTCTCCGACGAGCCGTCGGCGTCGAGGCGGGGTGCTAGGCCTCGACCGTGAACGTAGAACGAATGTTATGTTTCAGCTTCATGAAGGTCACCGTTCGGTGAAGCGCACGCTTGCGCGAAACACGTCGGCCGCAGATGATCGCGCGATCATTATCTCGCACCCCGCGCGCCCATTGCCCCCAACGTTCGCCCCCACGTCGCTTTCCGAAGACAATGATCGGCCCGGCAACCGCCTGATTCTGGCGGCGGCGGCGGTGATTTCGGGCCAGGGCGAAGCCGAGGCCTCGGCCCGCGCCATCGCGGCGGCGGCCGGAGTCGCGCCCAGCGCGATCAACTACAACTTTGGCGCAATAGAACGCTTGTTATCGTCTGCCTATGCTTATGGCGCGGAGCAGACGGCGGAGTGGCTGGCGGCGCGCGGCGACGAGATTCGCGCCCTGCCCCACACCGCCGACGGCGCGGTCCGGGCGCTGGAGCATGTGATCGTCGCGTGGACGACAGACGCGCGCCCGCTGGCCCTGCTGTATCAGGAAGCCCTGAACACCCAGGCTGGCGTCGAACCCTGCGCGGGCTGGACGCGGCAGTGGCGCGACTTCTGGGTCACGACCGCCAAGGCCTTTGGCCTTCAAGAGATCGACGGCCGGCTGCTGCACCTGACCTTCGAATCCGAGGCCCTCTACCATCTGTCGACCTGGTCGCCCGGACTGGAGCGCGCGGTTCTGCGCGACCTGCTGGACCACTTCGGATCGGTCTATCTCGGCGCGCCGCACCGGATCGACACCGGGGCCCTGCCGAGAGCGCTGGTCGAGGCCGGCTCGCCGTCATCGACTTCGATCCCGCCGGCCGCCATGCGCATCGCCGTCGCCGCCGCGCAGATCGTCGAGGCTTCGGGCTTCGCGGGCTTGACCCAACGGGCGGTCGCCAGGCAGGCCGGCGTGACCACGGGCTCGGTCACCCACCACTTCCGCACCATCGAGGACCTGGTGACCGGCGCGATCCGGGGACAGGTGCAGATGCTGACCGACACGTCCGATGCCGAGGCCGGACCGGCCCAGGAGCCGATGACCATCGAGCGCATGTTCCAGGGCATCGCGCGCCACGTCGTCGACGACCCGCCCGCCAGCCCGCTGCGGCGACGCCTGTTCCTGGCCGCCGTGCGCCGTCCCGAACTGGCCGGCGCCGGCGCGATCATCCGCTTCTCCCACGGCGGCACGGCCCGCGACATGCTCGGCCAGTTCGGCCTGAGCGGCGGTCCGCTGGCGCTGTATTCGGGATTGATCTCGCGCTTCGCCTCGGCGCTGTGGTTTGCCTGTTCCGGCGATGAAGACCCGAGGGCTTCGCGCGAGCGGGTGTTTAAGGCGCTGGCCGAGCGTTGCGGGCCCGCGCTGCTGGCGGCCGTCTCGTGACGGCGAGCGTCTCTCGCCCTAGGCCGACGGCTCGGCGGCGTCATCGCGACCCAGGCTGAAGAACAGGTTCAGCACCACGGCCGACAGGGTCGCCAGGAGCACGCCCGATCCCAGCAGCGGCGTCAGGGCCTTGGGCAGAAACTGGAAGAACTGCTCGGACACCAGCGGGATCATGCCGATGGTCGCGGAGGCTCCGACGACGATCAGCTTGTTGCGGTCGGCGGCGTAGTCGACGGTCCCGAGGATCTTCACGCCAGTGGCGGCGATCATGCCGAACATGATGACGCCCGCCCCGCCCAGGACGAAGGCCGGCGCGGCGGCGACGACGGCCGCCAGCTTGGGGCTCAGCCCCAAAAGCAGCATCATCGCGCCGCCCATCACGCAGACGAAACGCGAGCGCACGCCGGTCATGCCCACCAGCCCGACGTTCTGTGAGTAGGACGTGTAGGGGAAGGTATTGAACACGCCGCCCAGAACGGCGCCCACCGCGTCGGCGCGTAGCCCCCGGGTGATGTCCTGCCGCGTGGCGGGCCGGCCGACCATCTCGCCGACCGCCAGGAACATGCCGAACGACTCGATCATCACCACGACCATCACCAGGCTCATGGTCAGGATCGGACCCAGCTCGAACCGTGGGACGCCGAACTGGAAAGGCCGCACCCAGCCGAACCAGGGCGCGGCGGCGACGTGCTCGAAGGTCATCTGGCCCGTCGCCACCGCCACGCCGCAGCCGACCACGATGCCGATCAGCACCGCGGCGTTGTTGAGGAGGCCGCGCGTGAAACGCGACAACAGCAGGATCACCGCCAGCACCAGTCCGGCGATCAGCAGGTGAGACGGCGCGCCGAAGCTGGGATCGCCAGGCTGGCCGCCCGCCGCCCAGTTGATGCCGATCCGCATCAGGGTGACGCCGATCATCAGGATGACCGTGCCGGTCACCACCGGCGGAAACAGCTTCGACAGGCGGCTCACGAAGGGCGCGACCAACAGGCTCAGCAGCCCCGCCCCGATCACCGATCCGTAGATGATCCCCAGGTTGGCGTGGGCCGAGGCTCCAGGATTGGCGGCGATCATCGCCATCATCGGCGAGACGGAGGCGAAGGTGACGCCCATCATCACCGGAAGGCGGATGCCCACGCCCGGCAGGCCCAGGCACTGGATGATGCTGGCCAGGCCGCAGGCGAAGAGGTCGGCGCTGATCAACAGACCGACCTCTTGGGCGGAAAGCCCGAGGGCCCGTCCAATGATCAGCGGCACCGCCACCGCGCCGGCGTACATGACCAGCACGTGCTGGAAACCCAGCAGCGCCAGTTGCGGCGCCGGCGGGCAGGCGTCCACCGGGTGGATGTCGACGGGACGAGGCGCGGCCGAACCCTCTGCGCCTCCGAAGTTCCGATCCGTCATGTCCGTCACGCCACGCCCCATGCTTGCGACCGTTCGCCAGTCGACTTTCCACGACACGCTACCCGCTGCGCGCGCCCGGCGCTTGATGAGCTCTCGCCCAACAGTTTTCGAAATTCCTTGAGACTGGTCCAGCGCCTGCGTCGTCGGCAGGCGAGCCCGGACGACGTCAGGCCCAGGGCGAAGCCGGACGCGTCGGCTGCTCGATCAGGCCCTTGGCGCGTTCGATCATGAAATCGGCGAAGACCCGGACCTTGGCCGGCATCTGCTGGCGATGGGGATAGAGCAGCGCCAGGCTCACCGGCGCAGGGGTCTCGTAGGGCAGGAGCTGCACCAGATCGCCGCCGCGCAGGTGATCGGCCACTTCCCAGTAGGGCTTCAGGACGATCCCCTGCCCTTGCAGCGCCCAGGCGGTCAGCACCTCGCCGTCGTCGACGTCGAAGCGTCCGCCCACCGAGATCATCTGAGCGCCCTGGGGCGTATTGAAGCCCCACCGCGATTCCAGGCTGCCGGGCAGCCGCAGGACCAGGCAGTTGTGATCGGCCAGGTCCTCAAGGCTCTCCGGCGCGCCGTGCGCGGCGATATAAGCGGGTGAAGCGCAGAGCACGCGCGGGCAGTCGACGAGCTTGCGCGCCACCAGGGTCGAGTCCGCCAGGACCGACATGCGCAGTGCGATATCGACGCCTTCGGACAGCAGGTCCAGGCTGTGGTCGGACAGGCGCAGTCGCACCTGGACCTTCGGATAGAGCGCGCTGAACTCGGCGACCAGCGGCGCGAGGATGCGACGGCCAAAGCCCAGGGGCGCGGTGATGCGCAGCGCGCCGGTCGGAACGCCACTGGCCGTGGCCATGCTGCTTTCGGCCCGCTCGACCGCGCGCAGCACCTCGATGGCGTGCTCATAGAAGATGTGGCCAGCCTCGGTGGGCTGCAGCGCCCGGGTGTTGCGGTTGAGCAGTCGTGCGCCGATCTGCTCCTCCAACTGAGCCAGGCGATGGCTGGCGGCCGAGGCCGATAGGCGCAGGCTGCGGGCCGCGGCGGAAATGCTGCCCAGCTCGACCGCCCGCACGAAGACGCTCATCTCGCTGATCATCGGACGTTCGGCGTTCGTCGATGGAAGGATCGCATGATGATGGCCCCGATCCGGCGCGCCCCTCCTTCGCCCGGCGAACCGATGCGAGGCCCGATCATGCGCCGGCGGACGATCAGACTCGCTTGCAATAGCAGTCGCGCCGGCGTGGGAAGCCGACCAAGACGCGTTCGAGCTCGGATCGGCCCTGTATGCTCTCTGATTGAGCGTCCGGCGTCATGCAAGGTTCACAGAACAGGCGGCCAGGATGGTAACGAGCGCGTTCTGAAACACGCGGATATTTCAGAGCGCGAGAAAGCATTCGCGGCGCGGGACGTTTTACTGCTCGACAGTCGCTCATAACTTTTGAAGCTGTCTTTCGCATTTTGGCGAACCGGCATGCAGCCACGGCCGAAGGCCCGAGCTATGGTCGTCGCTTGGCCTTCGCCGGGACGGGCGAGGACGGGATCGGGGATGGTACGGCGTGAAGGCGTTCAGCAGCATGGATGAGGCGGTCAGCATCCATCCCGTCGACCAAATCCCACCCTTCTCCCGGCTCCTGGCCCTGGGCCTGCAGCATGTGCTGGTGATGTACGCCGGCGCCGTGGCCGTGCCCCTGATCATCGGCCGGGCCCTGAACCTGCCCGCCGACCAGATCGCCTTCCTGGTCAGCGCCGACCTCTTCGCCTGCGGCCTGGCGACTCTGGTTCAGACCCTGGGCCTGCCTGGGATCGGCGTGCGCCTGCCGGTGATGATGGGCGTCACCTTCGCGTCCATCACGCCGATCCTGGCGATGATCGCCTCGCGCAAGGCCTCGGGACTGTCCCAGGCCATGACCCTCAACGAGATCTATGGCGCGGTGATCGTCGCCGGCGTCGTCGGGTTCCTGGCTGCGCCGCTGATCGGACGCCTGACCCGGCTCTTTCCGCCGGTGGTGACGGGCACGGTGATCCTGGTGATCGGCGCCTCGCTGCTGGGCGTCGGCGTCAACTGGGCGGCGGGCGGCGTCGGATCTCCCGACTACGGCGCGCCGCTGCACCTGGCGATCGCCGCCCTGGTGCTGCTGGTGATCCTGGCCATCACCAAGTACGCCAAGGGGCCGCTGGCCCATGTGGGCGTGCTGGTCGGGGTGGCGGTTGGCGCGGCGCTATCGGCGGCGCTGGGTCAGATGAATTTCACCGAGACCCTCGCCGCGCCGTGGACCGGTTTCGTCAATCCGTTCCACTTTGGCCTGCCGGTCTTCGAGCCGGTCTCGGCCGCCACCATGTCGCTGGTGATGCTGGTGATCATGATCGAGTCCCTGGGCATGTTCTATGCCTTGGGCCGAATGGTCGACAGTCATGTCAGCCGCGAGGACGTCGTGCGCGGCTTTCGCGCCGACGCCCTGGGCACGATCGTCGGCGGCGTGTTCAACACCTTCCCCTACACGTCCTACTCGCAGAACATCGGCCTAGTCGGCGTGACCAATGTCCGCTCGCGCTATGTCTGCGTCGCGGCCGGATGCATCCTGCTGGCCCTGAGCTTCAGCCCCAAGCTGGCGGCCCTGGTCGAAGCGGTGCCGGTCTACGTCCTGGGCGGCGCGGGGCTGGTGATGTTCGGCATGGTGCTGGCCACCGGCGTGCGAATCCTGGCCGGCGCCGATCTGAACAAGAGCCGGCACAATACGATGATCGTGGCGGTCTCGGTCAGCGTGGGCCTGATCCCGGTGGTCGCGCCGCACTTCTTCCAGCGCGCCCCGGCCGCGCTGTCGCCGCTGCTCGGCTCGGGCATCGTGCTGGCGACGCTCACGGCGGTGCTGCTCAACCTCTTCCTCAACGGTGTCCCGCGCGCCGAAGGCGACGAGGCCTAGCACTCGCGCGACAGCGAAATCTCCTTATTTTCTGAGATGTTCCAGGCAATCGCGGCGGCGGATGCGAGAAACGCCAAGCACCTCCGCAACGTCGCCCAAGCACCAATGCCGCCGCGATCTTGCGGCTCCACCATCATCATTCGCACGGAATTTTCGGGAAACTCGGACGACGTGAGTTTGCGAAATCGTTTGAAGCAGCTTTCCAGACCGGCAGCTTCAAAACCGGCGCCCTCCACAGCACTGTGAGACCTCGCCGCCGCCAGGGGCCGGCGGAGCGCGCAGTATCACCCCGCGATCGGGGCGATGCTTCATTGCAATCGGGGGATCGATTTCATGTCCAAGTTCACGGCCTATCTCATCACGACGACCGCCATACTGGCCTCAGCCTATCCGGCCTTCGCGCAGACGGGATCCGCCGCGAAGGCCGGCGACCAGAGCTCCAGCGCCTATCTGGAAGAAATCATCGTCACCGCCGAAAAGCGCGAGCAGAACCTTCAGGACATTCCCCAGGCCGTCACCGCCGTGACCGGCGACTATCTGAAGAAGAACAACATCAGCAGCTTCGTCTCGCTAAGCAGCTTCGTGCCCGGCCTGACGGTCAGCCCGGCCGAAGGCGGCGACCGCGTCACCGTGTCGATTCGCGGCGTCGGGCAGGAGGCCAACCAGAACGACGTGGCCGCCCCGTCGGTGTCGTTCCATGAGGACGGCGTCTACATCGTCTCGCCGTTCGCCCTGGGCGCCAGTTTCCTGGACGCCGATCGGGTCGAGGTGGTTCGCGGGCCACAGGGCACGCTGTTCGGCCAGAACTCCACCGGCGGCGCGACCAACGTCATCACCAAGACGCCGAAGCTTGGCGAATATGGCGGCAGCGCCTCCTTCGCCTACGGCTCGTACGACTATCGCGAACTGGAGGCGACGCTGAACGTGCCGCTCGGCGAGACGATCGCCATCCGGGCCGCGATCAACGACCTGCGCCAGGACGGCTCGACCTTGAACGTCTTCAACGGCCAGCGCCTGGACGACCGCAACCAGACCGCCTGGCGCATCAAGGCCTTGTGGCAACCGACGTCGAAATTCTCGGTGACGCTGAACGCGGAGAACTACACCAGCGACACCAACGGCGCGGCCCGCTTCGGTCTCTATGACCCCACCGTCGGCGAGCGCCGCCTGTCACAGGACGATCCGTCGAAGCTGGCGCTCGACACGCAGCTCTATAGCGCCATCGTGCAATGGGAACTGCCCGGCGCGACCGCCAAATATCTGGGCTCCTACCAGCGCGCCAAGATCGTCCGGTCGCGCGACAACGACTTTACCAGCGTCAACCTGGTCAGCCCTCTCACCCTTCGCCGCAGCTTCGAGCAGCGGCAGGACCAGCTGCACAAGTCCTACACCTCGGAGTTCAACCTGGTCTCGAACCACCCTGTCCTGGGCGGGCTCGACTGGGTGGTCGGCGCGTTCTGGTTCAAGCAGGACATCGACGCCCACTCGTTCGAGCGCGTCGACCAGAACCGCAACGGCGTGCTCGACCCGTTCGTGGAAACCTACAATCCGGTGGTGTTCGCCATTCCGCCGGCGGGCGCCGACATCGGCTTCCAGAGCGATTTCTTCCCGTCGCGGAAGTCGTATTCGATCTATGGCCAGGGCGTCTATCACCTGTCCGACGCGCTGCGCGCGACCGGCGGCCTGCGCTATACGCGCGATAAGGCCACGAACCTGAACTACAACTTCTTCAACATCCTGCGCGACCGCCCCACCGCCGACATCACCAACATCAGCAAGGCCGTGACCGGCCGCGCCGCGCTGGAATACGACATCGCGCCGCACCAGATGGTCTTCGGGTCCTACACGCGAGGCTTCAAGCCGGGCGGCAACAACCTGACATTCGGCCAGGCCGACGTCGCCGACGACCTGGTCTTCGCCAGCTTCAAGTCCGAGACCATCGACGCGCTGGAGCTGGGCCTGAAGAGCGACTTCTTCGATCGCAGGGTCCGCACCAACGTGGCGGCCTTCCACTACGACTACCGCAACCTGCAGGCCCAGAGCACCGACCCCCGCAACACCGCCAGCGGCGTCGTCAACGTGCCCAAGTCGGAGGTCTACGGTCTTGAGGCCGAGCTGCAGTGGGCAGTCACCCGCGAGTTCTCGCTGTCGGGATCGCTGACCTCCCTGAAGTCGAAGATCAACGGCAAGTTCCTGGCGCTGGACAATGTCGACGCGACCGCCGCCGAGTACAATCTGGTGGTCAATCAGAAGATCAACCAGTACGCGCCGGCCGTGACGCTGGCCCGGGCCGCCGTCATCCGCGACCTGGACGGAAACGAACTGGCCAAGACCCCGCCGTTCGCCGGAACCTTGAACGCCCAGTACTCCGCCACCGTCGCGCCCGGCGCGGAAGCGACGCTGACGGCGACGGTCATCTATCGCGGCGCGATGTGGGCGCGGATGTTCAACAACGCCGCGGTGGACAAAATCCCCAGCTACGCCCAGGTCAATCTGTTCGCGGGCGTGACGTTCGAGAACGGCGTGGGTGTCGACCTGACGGTGCAGAACCTGCTCGACAGCGACGCGACGGCCTCGCGCTTCACCGACGCTTTCGGAGTCGCCTCCAGCTTCGAACAGAAGATCCCGCCGCGCACCTTGGTCGGACGCATCTCCTACCACTTCTGACCCGCTGGAAGAGATCGGCGCGCTTCGCGGCTCGCCGATCTCGACAGCTTCAACTGACCTTCGCGTCGGCCTTCGGGGTCTCGCAGCGGAAGCTGGCGGCGTTCTGCAGCGGGCCTTTGCCGTCGTAGCGTGCGCTCGCCGGATAGGCGCAGATCGGGCGGGTGACGTTCGGAAACGCCCGGCCGCTGGCGACGAAAAGATCGGGCCCGGGCTGGCCGTCCGTCCAGGCTGTCAGCGCCGACAGCGGGTCGAAGTCGTCCAGCGCCGCCCCGCCGCCGCAGTGCTCCATGCCTGGGACGACGAACAGTCGCGCGAAGTCTGCGGCGGGGCGTCCGGTGGCACCCTGCATGTCCGACGACATCCGGCCGTACCAGGCGGCCAATTGCGGAGCCGAGAAGATCGGGTCCGACCAGCCGGTGACCAGGACCAGCTTGCCGCCGCGCGCCTCGAAGGTTCGGAAGTCGGTGGAGTCGGCGTCGGTGATCGCCGCCGTGGCCGCCACCGCCTTCAACAGCGGCGTGACGTCGTCGGTCGCGATAGGCCGCTTGAGAGCGGGGAACGCGAAATAGTCGCTCAGGGAGTTGGTCACCAGGTCCCGCAGCAGGGTGAAGGCCCCGCCGTTTGGCGTGGGCATGCCCGTCTGCCAGATGCGCCAGCCCTGGCTGAACTGGCTGGCGTCGTAGGACCAGCTGCCGACCACGGCCTTGCCGTCACGGTCGCGCGGCCCCCTGAACGCCGTGTCGACCGCCTCGGCCTTGTCCGGCGCCAGACAGCCCTCGGTCGCCTTGCCCTTGCAGACGATCTTGCGGATGTCGAAGCGGCAGGCCCGATTGAAGATCATGCCGTCCTTGGCGCCGTCCAGCGCATCGCATTGCTGCAGGATCGCGCCTTGCAGCAAGACGCCGTCGGCAGGCGTCAGCAGGCGCGAGGCGTCGGTCTGGCGCTTGGCGGCGGCGGCGGCGAACACATTGGCCGAATAGGTCGACAGGATCGCCGCATGGCTGAGCTCGAAGGCCGGGTTGGCGGCGATGATGCCATCGAACTCGGTGGGATAGCGCTGGGCGGCGATCAGGGCCTCGCGACCGCCGTTCGAGCAACCCATGAAATAGCTCTTGGCCGGCGCGCGGCCGGTCAGCTCGCCGATCAGCAGCTTGGCGCCGGCCGTAACCTTGCCGATCGCGGCGTAGCCATAGTCGAGCTTGGCCTGCTGGTCCTTGGCGAAGCGGGAGTCGGCGGGGTTGAGGGCCTGGTGGCCGCTGTCGGTGGAAACGACGGCGAAGCCCCGCGCCAGGGCCGGCGGTTCGTGGCTGCCGGACGGGGTCGGCTCGCCCAACGCCGTCATCACCACCCCGTTCATGCCGCCGCCCCCCTGGTAGAGGAAGCGTCCGTTCCACTCGGCCGGCACGCGCAGCTCGATCTTGATGGCGTAGGGCTGGCCATCGGCGCCGGTGCGGCGGGCGATGTCGGCGGTGGCCAGGCAGTGGCGCGGCAGGCCCGGGCGGGCGGCGGGCGGGCCGCCGTTGGGCGAGGCCAGGACAGGAGGCGGAGCCGGCCCCGCCGCCACCTCTTGGGCGCCCGTGACCACCAGGTCGCCGAATGTCTTGCCCTTCAGGGCCGCGCAGGCCTGACCGAAGACGGCGGGATCCGGCGCGACGGCGGCGCTGGCGAGAAGAGCGGCGACAAGCATGGTGCGACCTCGATGACGTAGGAGCGGTGTGTATTAGGGCCGTGACAGGAGCGAGATCAGTTCGGCGTCATGGCCGATGCGCACCCGGGACTGGGTGTCGAACACCATGGTGGCCGGCTGGGCGGCGGTGAAGCGCGGCCAGGCAGGTAAGCCCTTGTGGTTGGGATCGCCGCTGCGGGCGAAGTTGATCCAGGCTTGGCTGACCTGCTTGGACAGGGCCGCAACGGCCGCGCCACCTCCGGTCGATTGCCGGCCGCGCTCGACATTGTCGAAGACGAAGGCGATATCCATCGAATGGCCCGCGCCCCAGAAGCCGTCGAGCACCGGCGACTGCCAGGCAAAGAGATAGTTGTAGACCGCCGCCGGCTGGGCGGCCTTGAGGCGAGCGGCCCTCAGCGCCCCGGCCCGGAACATCGGATCGACGACGACCGCGTCGCCAGGCTTCAGGTCCGGATAGGCCTTGCCGTACGCCGCCAGCACGGCGTCGGCCTTGTCGCCTCGGGTCTTCTTGAGAAAAGCGCCGAAGTCGTCCTGGGTCCAGGCGCGACGTCCGGCCAGTTGGGGATTAAGCAACTGAAATTCATTGAGGGTGCTGCCGATCAGCAGCGGCACGTCGGCCGAGAGCGGCGAGGCGACGCCGTCGAACGGCTTGCTGGGCAGGAAGGCGCCGTCGACGACGGGGCCCCAGTTGACGGTGGGAAAGCCGAGCGGCCCCGCCCCTGCCCCGGTCTTCTCGCGGCTGACGTCCATCAGAGCCTTGGCGCCGGCGGCCGAGAGGCGGTCGTAGGGCAGCGCCTGCAGCGCCGCGACGTCGCCGGGCTGGAGCCCCGCGTTCTGAAATACCTTTTCGGCCACGCGGCGGGTCACGGCCTGGCCGCCGTCGTCGGGCTCGATCCCGCCGGCTATGCCGCTCTCGATCACCGCCTTCTGGAACAGACCCTTGGCCGAGGGGGCTGCCAGCAGGGTGCTGACCTTTCCGCCGCCGCCCGACTGGCCGAAGATCGTGACATTGGCCGGATCGCCGCCGAACGCGGCGATGTTGTCCCGCACCCATTGCAGGGCCGCGACGATGTCCATCATGCCCACATCGCCCGAAGATTTGTACTGGTCGCCATAGGCCGACAGATCCAGGAAGCCCAGGATGTTCAGACGGTGGTTCACGCTGACCACCACCACGTCGCCGGCCTGGCTCAGATTGCGGCCGTCATAGACGTTGTTCTCGTGCGAGGAGCCGCTGAAGAAGCCGCCGCCGTGCAGCCACACCATCACCGGACGCTTCTTGCCGTCCAAGGCCGGGGTCCAGATGTTCAGGTTCTGGCAGTCCTCCGCCTGGGGCCAGTACTGGCCATCCGAGATGAAGGTCTGGATGTCGTTGGGCGGGGCCGTGATCGGCTGTGGGCAAATCGAGCCGTAGGACAGGGCCGTGCGCACGCCCTTCCACGATGCGGCCGCCAACGGCGGCATGAAGCGCTCGGCCTTGGCGTAGGGCACGCCGCGGAAGGTCGAAATCCCCTGGTCGCGGAAGCCCTGCACGGTTCCCTGATGGGTCTGCGCGACGGCGATCCCCGCCCCGGCGACGATGGAGGGCGCGCCCGCATCGACGGGTCGGGCAAAGGCCGGGGCCGCGAAGGTCGTCGCCGCCAGGGCGGCGAGCAGGAAGGTGCGCATGATGGTCGTCCTGATCGGAGAAGGAAGCGCCTCGCGTCGTGGCGAGGCCCGAACGTCTATTCGGCGTCGTCGAGATAGATCCGGCCCAGCAGGCCCTTGAGGACCTCGAGCTCCGCCGCCGTGAAGCGAGCAGCGAAACGGTCCTCGTGGCCCTGGATCAAGCCCTTGACCTGAACCAGCAAGGCTTGTCCGGCGGCCGTCAGGCGAAGCTCCTGCCGGCGACGGTCGACCCGCGAACGCTCGCGCGTCAGCAGGTCGCCGGCCTCCAGGCGGTCGATGATGGCCATGGTCGTGGCCCGGTCCATCCGCAGCGCGCCGCCGATGCTGCGTTGGGACGCGCCGGGGTTGGCGCCCGTAAGCCACAGCACCGCCGCCTGCTTCTGGGTCAGGTCCACCGCCGACAACAGGGCGATGATGCGTCGGTGCATCGCGCCCTGCGCCTGCCGAAGGTGGAATCCCAGGACCTGATCCAGGCCGTCGTAGGAGACGCGCGAGGGCTCCGCCTCCTGGTCGACGAACGCGGCGGATGAGGTGGCTTTCACGGCGATCAATGCCCGCGCTTGGCCTGCATGGCGGCCAGATCCTTGTCGATCTTGGCCAAGGTCGCGGGCGTCAGGGTCGGCTCGAACTGGGCGATGTCGGCCAGTTTCATGCTGTAGCCCATGGTCAGTTGCGGATTGGCCACCACCTCGGGGATGTCGGCGGTCAGCACGGCCTTGGCGTCCGGATCGGCCATCAGGTCGCCGACCAGGCTCTGGCTGGACAGCGTCGCCTTGGCGGCGGAGGCGGCCGGCGCAGAGGCCGGCTTGTCCTGGGCCAAGGCCTGGACCGGCGCCAGCGCAGCGGCCGTCAGCGACAGGGAGATCAGGGCGTTGATCAGTTTCGTCATGTCGTATCCTCGGGATCTGAAGGGACGCTAGAACCGGGCGTCGAGGCTGACGCCGACCAGGCGGAAGGATTGCGGCGTCAGGATCTGGCCGTACGAGGCAGCCGCGCCGTCGGGGAAATTGGCGTAGCGGACCACAGGCTCGTGGCTGTTGCCGAGGTTGCGCACGAAGACCGCGGCGCTCCAGCCCTTGTCCGGATCGCGGACGCCGACCCGCCCGCCGACCACCCAGTGGGCGTCGAAGACCACGTTCGGGTCGGTCGAGGCGGCGTAGCGGATGTCCGACTTGTAGGCGGCGTCGCCGCCGATGAAGCCGTCGAGCCCGCCGCCGCCGACGCCGTGGCGATATTCGCTGGAGACGGTGAACTTCCATTTTGGCGCGTTCGACAGCTGCTTGCCGCCAAGCTTGCTGCCGTCCTGCCCCAGGAAGCCGCCTGGATAGGTGACCGGGTTGTAGATCAGGCCGGTGTTGAGCGAGAGCCCCTGGATCGGCTGGCCGAACAGGTTCAGCTCGAAGCCCTTGGACACCACCTTGCCGATGTTCTGCGGCGCACAGTTGAGGCCGCCGGCGGCGTTGGGCGTGCACAGCTGGCCCTGATAGTCCTTCAGGTCCAGGTAGAAGGCGCTGAAGTCGCCGAATAGGCGGCCGTCCAGCAGCGTGGTCTTCAGGCCGGCTTCGTAATTGGTGGGGATTTCGGCGCGGATCACCGTGGGCTGGTTACCGACGAGGCTCGGATCGCCCAGCGCCACCTGCGGGCCCTTGTAGCCGCGCGACACCGTCGCATAGGCCATGGTGTCCTTGCTGAATTGGTACTGCGGCCCGATGCGCCAGGAGAAGTTGTCGATCGACGAGCGGGCGCCGCCGCGTGCGCCGTTATCGGCCGACACATAGGCCACCTTCAGCTTCTCGGAGGTCTGCCGCGCGCCGGCGATCAGACGCAGATGCTCGCCCAGATGCAGCGTTCCCTGGCCGAAGATGGCGTAGGAGGTGTCCAGCGTGTGATTGAGGCTGCCCTTGTTCGTGACCAGCGGAACGGTCACGCCCGGGAACGGGAACAGCTTGATCGAGAACGGCACCGGGTCGGTGTCGGTCTTCTGCTCCGAGTAGAACACGCCGGCGGTGTATTCGAACACCGAGCTCGACGGCGACGCGATGCGGACTTCCTGGGTGAACAGCTGCCCCTCGCCGTTCTGCGGGCCTTGCTGGATGCGCAGGTGGTAGGGGTCGATCCGGAAAATATCCAGGTTGGTCGGGCCGTTGTCCTGCTTGCGCAGAGCCGTGATCGAGGTGAGCGTCACCGCGCCCAGGTCGTAGTCGGCCTGCAGAGAAGCGCCGTAGTTGGTGTTCTTGTTGATCAGCTTGCTGTTTGAGCAATAGTCGCGGTTGGCCTCGCTGGCGGTCACGCCACAGGCGTTCAGCTCAGCCTGCAGCCCGCTGTTGGCCTTGTAGACCACGAAGAAGTCGGTGCCGTCGTCGTCGGTGCGGCCGTAGTCGCCGATCAGGTTGAAGCTCAGCTTGTCGCTGGCCTCCCACAGAAGGCGCGCCCGGGCGCTGTAGCTGGCGTGGTCGTCCAGTTTGCCAGTCAGGGCGTTGCGGTCCACGCCCTGGCGCTGGTTGAGATTGCCCGACACCCGCAGGGCGGCGTTCTCGCTCAGGGGGATGTTCAGCAGGCCTTGCAGGATCTGCTGGCCGTACTCCGAACCCGCCGTGCCGGCGTCCGCCAATTCGGTGCGGACGCGACCGCTGAAACGGCCAAACTCCGGCTTGTTGGTGGCGATGTTGATGACGCCGGCCGAGGTCGTCAGGCCGAATAGCGTCCCTTGTGGGCCCTTAAGCACCTCGACCCGCGCGATGTCGAAAAGGTCGGAGATATTGACGTTGCCCTGGCTGACCTGGTCGACGACGACGCCCACCGAGCCCACCGCGCCCTGCTGGAACGACTGGGTGCCGACGCCGCGGATCTGGCCGCCGCCGCCGACGCTTTGGCCGGGGGCCTGCTGGATTTCCAGGGACGGCGCGACGCGCGACAGGTCCGACAGCGTGTTGACCTGCTGGCGCTCCAGCTGGGCCGCGCCGGCCACGGTGATCGACAGCGGAACCTCTTGCAGGCGCTCCTCGCGCTTCTGCGCGGTCACCACAACCTCGGCAATGATGCTGTCCTGCTGCGCGGCCGGCGCCTGGGCCGGGGCCTGCGCGAACGCCGACGTGGCCAGGGCCACGGCGCTGCTGGTGACCATGATGGCGGTCAGATGGGTCTTGTTGAGCATGACTTCCCCCTCGTTGGCCGGCCGTCGGCTAAGCCGCGGCCGGTTCCTGCGTTTCGTCCCTACGCGTGGGTTGGCCCCACACGGTTGTTGACGGTCACGCTAACGCGGGGATTGCACAGCTCCTCATTCAATCGTTGAACACATCGTATCAAACCAAATGATACGCACTACTGACAGCTCGACCCCACCCTATCCATCATCGGCAATGATGGGTCGCATTCGACGATTGAATTTCGCGAACAATCTCGACCGTACGTAGATTTCCACCAAGGCGCGCGGGCTGCCACAGCCGCTCAGACGACGCCGGGACAAGGGTGGAAACCGACGTGTCGCGCATGCTCATCACCGATGTCCGGATCTTCGACGGCTCCGGCGCCGCGCCCTTTCCGGGCGAGGTGCTCGTCCAGGACGACCGCATCGTCCAGGTCACCCAGGCCGGAAAGCCCTGGATCGATCCCGCCGGCGGGCGCGTCGTTCACGGCGGCGGCGCCACCCTGATGCCGGGCATGGTCGAGGCGCACGCCCACCTGTCCTGGCCCTCGTCGATCGAGCGCTTCATTCCCGAGTTCGTGCTGCCGCCCGAGGAGCAGCTGCTGGCCACCGTGCGCAACGCCCGCATCCTGCTGGAGAGCGGCTTCACCAGCGCCTATTCGGCCGGGGCCCTGGGCGAGCGCATCGAGGTGGTGGTCCGCAACGAGATCGACGGCGGCTGGACCCCCGGTCCGCGCCTGCGCGCCTCGACCATCGAGCGCAGCCCCGAGGGCGACCCGATCGCCACCGGCGACATCCATCACGGCCGCGGCCCCGACGCGATGAAGGCCTTCGTCAAGTTCTGCAAGGAAATCGGGATCGACCAGGTCAAGCTGCAGATCTCCGGCGAGGACGCTCTCCTGCCCGGCAGCAGCCAGCACATTCTGTACACGGAAGAAGAAGCCCAGGCGGCCGGCGAGCAGGCCCGCGAGAGCGACATCTGGCTGTCGGCCCACACCCAGGCCAGCGAGGCCATCAAGATGGCGCTGCGGGCCGGCGTGCGCGTGCTCTACCACTGCACCTACGCCGACGCCGAAGCTCTCGACATGCTGGAGGCCAAGAAGGACGAGATTTTCGTCGCCCCGGCCATCGGCGTCATCGTCGCCACCCTGGAGGCCAAGCCCCCGCCGCACATCGACATGAGCGGCATGAAGGAAGCGGCCGTGCCGGTGATCGAGCTGTCGAAAAAGCTCATTCCCGAGCTGAAGCGGCGCGGCGTCCGCATCCTGCCGGGCGGCGACTACGGCTTCCCGTTCAATCCGAACGGCACGAACGCCCGCGACCTGCAGCACTTCGTCGATCTCTTCGGCTACACGCCCACCGAGGCCCTCGTGGCCGCCACCAAGCTGGGCGGCGAGCTGATGGGCCGGGCCCACGAGCTGGGCCAGATCAAGCCGGGCTACCTGGCCGACCTGCTGCTGGTCAAAGGCGACCCCACCCAGGACGTCTCGATCCTCCAGAACCGCGCCAACCTCCTGATGATCATGAAGGGCGGCAAGGCCCACAAGTCGCTCATCCCCGTCACGGAAGTGGCGTGAGTACGCCGCCGAAGACCACGAACCTCACCGCTTCAATGAGAGATCAGAGACCATGACCCACGAACACATGGCCAGGCTTGGCGGCGTCATCCTCGCGATCTGCGCCTGTTCCTCGGCCAGCGCCCAGGCGCCGGACATGACTCGCAATCGAATGAGCGACAGCCCCTGTCCGACCGCCGACGCGGGTCCGCCGCCGGGCATGATCCAGGCCCTGTTGCAGCCCGGAGCCAAGCCGCCGGCGATGATGGCGCAGGACGGCCCCGGCGCGGCCGCCGCCCTGGCGGCCTATCTGAAGAAGCGCGACGAAGACCAACTCCGCGACTTCGCCAACCTCTGCAAGTACAAGGCGGCCAACGCCGCCCAGGCCTCCAGCAGCTCGCCGGACGTCGTGCTGATGGGCGACTCCATCACCGAGAACTGGCAGCCCGGCGACCCGACCCTGTTTTCGGCCCGCGTCGTCGATCGCGGCATCGGCGGGCAGACGACCCCGCAGATGGTCGTCCGCTTCCAGCAGGACGTCGTCGCACTGAAGCCCAAGGTCGTGCACATCATGGCCGGGACCAACAACCTGGCCGGCAACACCGGGCCCAGCAGCCCCGAGGACTACAAGAACGACATCCGCGCGATGGTCGACATGGCGCGCCGCAATGGCGTCGCGGTCGTCCTCGCCAGCATCCCGCCGGCGGCCAGCTTTCCCTGGCGGCCCGACCTCCAGCCGTCCGTCCAGATCTCGGCGCTGAACGCCTGGCTGCGCGACTACGCGGCCCGCAATCACCTGGTCTATGTCGACTACCACACCGCCCTGGTCGCGACGGACGGCGGCGGCATGAAGGGAGAGTTCACCAACGACGGCGTCCATCCGACGACACGCGGCTACGCGGTCATGCGGCCGCTGTTCGAGCACGCGGTCGCTGAAGCGCGCAAGAAAGCCTCGCATCCCTAGATGCAGCGGAAATCTAGGAGCTTGAAAAGACTGCATTTCATCGGGTCGGAGGCGCGGCGCGGGGGTTCGCCGGGTGTACGCCTTCCGATCAGATTCTTCGACGATCACGCAATTGACGGAAAGACGCATAGAACCGCGCGCAAACGTAAAATTTCTTTAATAAGTTCAATTCGTTGTCATGACTAATTGGCCGGAACCTTCTGCTGCGCCGTCGGTTCCTCTGCCATGGACGCCCCCAAGAACATCCTCGTACTTCTGGTCGACGACGAGCCGATCCTTCGCATGGTCGCGGGCCAGAGCCTGGAGGACGCCGGATTCGAGGTGGTCGAGGCCGATTGCGCGCAGAGCGCCATAGACATCCTCAAGACGCGCGACGACGTCAGGGTGCTGTTCACCGACGTCAACATGCCCGGCGCGCTGGACGGGCTGGACCTGGCCGCGCTGGTCCACGAGCGCTGGCCGGCCATTCGGTTGGTCGTGACCTCGGGCCGTGCGCTGGACGTGCCGATGCCGGACGACGGCCGCTTCGTGGCCAAGCCCTATAATCTGGACGCCATGACGGAAGTCGTCACTGAGATTTCCCGACGCCTGGGCTAGGCGCTAGATCGCTCAGGACGCGTTGCGCTGCAGGATCTCACCGATGCGGCGCCCAAGTTGCTCGATCGCGAACGGCTTGCTGATGATCTCCATGCCGCCGTCGAGAAACTCGGCCTGGTCGGCGGCCTGCTTGGCGTAGCCGGTCATGAACAGGATGGGCAGATCGGGCCGGCGCTCTCGCGCGATCTCGGCCAGCTGCCGGCCGTTCAGGCCCGGGAGACCAACATCGCTGATCAGCAGGTCGATATGGCGCGAGGATTCCAAGATCGGCACCGCCTGGCGGCCGTCGGCGGTCTCGATCCCGCGATAGCCCAGCTCCTCCAGCACCTGCATCACCAGCAAACGCACCGCGGCGTCGTCCTCGATGACCAGGACGGTCTCGCCCGTGCCGGCCGGCGCGATCTCGTTGCTGTCGATCCCCACGTCGTCCATGACGCCGACGTGCCGGGGCAGATAGAGGCGGATGGTGGTGCCGCGCCCTTCCTGGCTGTCGATCACCACATGGCCGCGCGACTGCTGGATGAAGCCGTAGATCATCGACAGGCCCAGGCCCGTGCCCTGCCCTAGTGGCTTGGTGGTGTAGAAGGGATCGAAAGCCTTCTCGACGACCTCGGGCGGCATGCCCGTGCCGGTGTCGGTGACGCTGATGGCCACATAGTCGCCGGCCGAGGCGTGGTCGCTCTTGGCCAGCTCCTCGTCCGACAAATAGACGTTGCGGACGCTGATCGTCAGCTCGCCGCCTTCGGGCATGGCGTCGCGCGCATTGATGCCCAGGTTGAGGATGGCGCTTTCGAGCTGGTTGTCGTCGGCGACGGCGGGCCAGACGTCCTCGGGCGCGTCAATGCGCAGCGAGACCTGTTCGCCCAGGGTCCGCCGCAGCAGATCCTCCATCGAAATCGCCAGCGTGCCGACGTCCAACGGACGGTTGTCCAGGGTCTGGCGGCGCGAGAAGGCCAGCAGGCGGTGCGTCAGCGCCGCGGCGCGCTGGCCCGACTGCATGGCCGCGTCGAGGAAGCGATGCACGTCATCGGGCCGGCCTTCCGACAGGCGCCGGCGGACCATGTCGATGCCGCCGAGTATGCCGGTGAGCATGTTGTTGAAGTCGTGCGCCAGCCCGCCGGTCAGCTGGCCGACGGCTTCCATTTTCTGGCTCTGGCGCAGCTGGTCTTCCAGCATCTTGCGCTGGGTGACGTCGCGACCGACGCCATAGACGGCGTCGCCTTCGGATACGGCGGTCCAGTTGACCCACACATACCGCCCGTCCTTGGCCAGCATGCGGCAGTCGAAGTCGCCGAACGGCTCGCCGCGCGACAGGCCCGCGTACCGCTCCAGGCCGGCCAAGCGGTCGTCAGGATGGACAAGGCTGCCCGCGCGCCGTCCGACCAGCTCGGCCTCGTCATACCCCAGCAGGGTTTTCCAGGCCGGATTGGCGGCGCGATAGAGGCCGTCCGGCCCGATCACGTGCAGCAGGTCGCGCGAAAGGTTCCAGACCCGATCCCGCTCCTCGGTCCTGGCCGCGACCCGGACCTCAAGCGTCTCGGTGAGCACGCGCAGCTGCTCTTCCGAGCGCTTGGTTGTGGTGATGTCGTAGATCACGCCGATGAAACTGACGCCGCCGGGGCCGTGCTTGCGGTATTCGCCGCGCGAGACCAGCCAGCGCTCTTCGCCGGTGTCCGCACGATGGATGCGGAATTCGTGGAAGGCCGGGCCCAGGGCGTGCTGGCCGTCGCGCCCCTGGATGATCGGCGGATCGTCGGGGTGGACCAGAGCGTTGATGGTGCGGATCGGCAGGCTGTTGGTCGGCTGCAGGCCCAGCAGCCGGCAGAACTGCTCGGAAACCTCGGCCGTGCCGTAGCCGCTGAAATATTCGAACGAGCCGACGCCGCCCGCCGTCTGGGCGATGAGGAGCTGCTCCTCGACGCGCTTCTGGTCGGTGATGTCGGCCAGCACGCCCGAGAACCGGACCGGCCGGTCCTGGTCGTCGAGATAGGTGCGCCCCCGCGCCGACACCCAGTGAACGGCCCCGTCGACCACCACCCGATAGTCGCGCGCGAAGACTTCCGCCCCGTGAAGGGCGCCGGCCACAGCGATCTTCAGGCGCAGGCGATCGTCGGCGTGGACGGGCTCGAAGAACGCCGTGGTCGGCATGCCCCGGGCGGCGACCACCGGATCCAGGCCGTAGAGATTGGCGAAGCGCACGTCGGCGACCAGCAGACCGGAGGCGATGTCCCACTCCCACGCGCCAGCGGCTCCGGCGATGGACTGGGCGATGCGAAGCCGTTCCTGAAGCTCGCCCAGGCGCTGGCGGCTGACCCGCAACTGCTCGACGACGACCTCGTCGGAGTACTCGCCGGTGACGTCGGCCTGGGTCGCGAAGCGAAAGGCCGGCGCGCCCTGCTCGTCCCGCAAGGTGGTGATGTTGATGCGGTTCCAGAACGGCGAGCCGTCACGCCGGCGGTTGAGGATGTCGGCGGTGACCGCCCCGTCGGTGCGCACAGTCTCGGCGACGCGTGCGGTCGTGGCGGGATCGCTGGCCTCGTGCTGCAGGAAACGGCAATTGCGCCCGATCGCCTCCTCGGCCGAATAGCCGGTCAGCGTCTCGAAGGCGGCGTTCACATAGATGATGGGATCGTCGTCGAGGCGAGGATCGGTCACGGCGACCGCGACGCCGGAATTGCCCAAGGCGTCGAACAGCGGCCCGGCGAGCGCGCGCAGCGCTTTAAGCGCCCCGCTCGCCCCCGGCTCCTCTCGGCGCGCCCCGGCTTCGACGACTTCGGTCATAACCGAGAGATAACGCCAAGCTTGGCAATAGGTTCAGGATCAGCCGACATCGCCAACGACCCGCTCGATGAAATCGGCGATCAGACCCTTCAGCGCCTGTAGCGACGGCAGGTCCATCAGCATGGCGATGTAGCCGCGGATGTCGCGGTCGTTGATGGCGAAGTTGATGTAGAGAAACAGCACCACGCCGCCGGTCGGACTGCCGGGCAGCAGGTTGAACAGCGTCGAGCCGTCGCCTCGGATCACCTCGGGCAGCGACATCGTCAGGGGCCGCTGCAGCATGTTGGCCATGGTCGCCAGGCAGCTGTTGAGCACCACGTTGCCGGTCTCGGCCAGGGCCTCCTGTTCCATGTCGGCCGCGTCGTCGGCCGACAGCACGCCGCCCGTCACCGCGTGGACCAGCGCCATGCTGTTGGACTGCGGGAAGATCAGCAGAGCCCGGCCCGAGAACACGCCTTCGAAGTCCTGGCGCACCGCGACGAGGTCGCCGCTTTCGCGCTCGTGGATCAGGATCGTGGCGCCTTCGCGGGTCACGACCTCGACCGACGGCACCGACAGCAGCACTTGCTCGCCCACCATCTTGCGCAGATTGGCCGCCGCCCGGCTGACGCCGATATTGACCAGTTCGGTCAGGGCGTCGAGTTCCAGATCGTCGAGCAGGATGGCGTGACCGCTCATTGCGTCGACGACTTCAGCCGCAGCGCGGCGCCGGACAGGAAGCCGCGCATGCCCTCCTCGGTCACTGGCTTGGCGATGAAGGTCGCGTTGGCGGCCCGGGCGCGGGCGATGATCTCGTCCTGCACGTTGGCCGTGGCCACTGCGATCGGCATGGTCGGGAAGCGCTCGCGCAGTTCCTCGGCCAGGGCCAGGCCGTCGCGGCCAGGCATGTTGTAGTCCAGGATCGCCAGGTCGATGGACTGGCCGTCGAACGCCGCGATCGCCTCGTCAGCGTTGCTGGCCTCGACGCGAGTCCAGTCGGGCTGCAGCGCCGCGATGGCCTTGCCCAGGACGATGCGCGCCAGCTTGCTGTCATCCACGATGAGAACGGTCGTCCCCATGAATCTGCATCTCCCTATGTCGCGCGCACCCTGCGCCGCGATGAAAACTATAGTCCAGCTCTATCGGAAGGACGCTCGCCGGCCAGGGCGGGCAACAGCCGATTTCTCAGAAAATCATCGTCCGGCAACCCGACGATCCGTGGCTGGAAAGCCATGATCGCCTGGACGACCGCGGCATGCAGGCCTTCGCATGCGGACAGATCCAAAGCGGAATCGTGATCGCCTTGTAGCAGAGCTGTGAGCGGCTCTGCGTCCTCCACCCGACAGACGCCGTGCAGGCGGATCATTAAACCGTCGCGGGCGATTGTCATAGGATCAACTCCCCCGGATCGAGGATCATCAGCACGGCTCCGTCCGCAAGCAGGGTTGTTCCCATGACCCCCGGCGCGCCGGCCAGAAGCCCGGTCATCGGCCTGACCGCCGCGTCCATCCGGTCCACGATCGCATCGACCGAGAAACCTACCAGTTCGCCGCGCGCGCGGGCCACCACGACCCGCTCGGCGGACCGCGCGTCTGACACGGCTCCGTCGACAAGCTCTCCCAACGCCACCAGGGGGATCACCTTGTCGCGCAGCTGGAACGCCCGTCCAGCGCGCACGGGCACGATGCGTTCGGCCGACAGCCGAACGGTCTCGACAACCGTGTCCAGCGCCAGGCCGTAGCGCTCGGGACCACACGCCACGATCATCACCTTGGTCAGGACCATGGTGATGGGCAGCATGAACCGCACCGCCGAGCCCTGGCCCGGTGCGCTATCGACGACCACCCGTCCGCCCAGCTTGACGGCCGCGTCGCGGACCACGTCCATGCCGACCCCGCGACCGGACACCGCGCTGACCTCGGCGGCGGTCGAGAAGCCGGGGGTGAAGATCAGGTCGATGGACGCCTGGGCGTCCAGCGCGTCGGCGTCTCCCTGGCTCAGAAGGCCCCGTTCGACCGCGATGGCGCGGATGCGGGCCGGATCGACGCCCGCGCCATCGTCGCGGAGCTCGATGATCACCTGATCGGCCGTGGCGCTGGCCGACAGCCTGATGACCGAAGCGGCGGGCTTGCCCGCCCGGGCGCGGGCCTCGGCGGGTTCGACGCCATGATCGATCGCGTTGCGCAGGACGTGCAGCAACGGCTCGAACAGGCCATCGACGATGGCCTTGTCGACCTCGATCTCGCCGCCGGAGACTTCCAGCCGCACATCCTTGCGCAGGGCTCCAGCGATCTCGCGCGTCAGACGATGGAAGCGACCGAACAGCGGACCCAGCGCGACCAGCCGCACCTTGCCGACGGTCGCGTGCAGGTCGCCGACCAGCCGGTCCAGCCTGGCCTGCTGGCCGCGCAACGCCTGGCCCAAAACCAGGCCGCCCGGCAGGGCCTCGACCTGAACCGCGAGGTCCAGAAGGCCGTTCTTGGCGATGACGAGGTCGTCGGCCAGGTCGGCCAGCCGGTCCACCCGTTCGGCGTCGATCCGCAGCGTCTTGCGGGCCGCGTCGCCGCCCGACGGCGCGACGGGCTCGCTGGGGGCCAGGTCGAGCAACTCGACCTGATCGGCCACGAACCGAAACACCGCCTCGACCTCGGCGCGCGTCGCCGTCGAAACGGCTTCAAGCACCAGGTTGCAGGCATAGGGATCGTAGTCGCCCAGCGGTCCCCAAGGCTCGCGCGGCGAGATTTCCAGCCCCGTCAGTCCAGGGACGGCCGCCATGATCGCCACGGGATCGTCGCCCGAGAAATAGCTGTCGGCGCGCGGCGTATAGCGGATGGCCAGAGACCCCTTCGCCCGGAACGCGGCCGGCGGGCTCCAGCTGGGCTGAGCCACAGGCGGCGCGACGTCGACGGACGCGCTGACCGACGCAACGAGATCCCGAAGGCGACGGCCTTCCGTCTCACCGATGCGCTCGGCGTCGGCGGGCAGCGCGCCGGTGCGCTCCAGCGCGTCCAGCCAGCGGTCGACGTGGTCCACGACGCTGAACAGCGCCTCGAAATCCTCCGCCACGCCGGTCCGTTCCGAGCGCAGCAGGCTCAGCAGATCCTCGGCCGCGTGCAGCATCAGGCCCATCGGCGCCAGGTCGAAGAGCCCCGTAGAGCCCTTCAGCGTGTGGATCGCGCGGAAGCAGCCGTCCAGGGCGTTGGCGTCGTCGGGCCGGCGCGCCAGCGTGGCCAGGTCGTGCTCGGCGCTGGCGACCAGTTCGCGGCCTTCGCTGAAGAATTGGGCCATCAGGTCGTCGGTCACGGGGCGCCTCCCGGACGCTGGAAGACGATGGCGTCCTCGAACCTTCGCACCAGGAATCGGTCGCTGATCCGGCTCATCGATTCCGTATGGCCCAGGCAGAGATAGCCGCCGGGATTGAGCCGGTCGTAGAGGTTGTTGGCGGCCACCAGCCGCGAGGCGTCGTCGAAATAGATCAATACGTTGCGGCAGAAGATGACGTCGAACTTCCCCTGCTCCGTCAGGCTCGATCCATCGATGAGATTGGCCTGGGTGAAGGTCACCGACTCCCGCAGATCTTTGATCAGCTTGCGGCGGTGCCGGCGGACGGGCTCGAAATAGGCTTCCACGACCTCGGACGGCAGGCGCGACAGCGCGCGTTCGCCGTAGAGGCCATCATGGGCGGATATCAAGGCGCGGGTGTCGATGTCCGATCCGACGATCTCGACGTTGTAGGCGTCGACCATGCGCCAGTTCTCAAGCAGCCAGATCGCGATCGAATAGGCTTCCTCGCCCGTGGAGCAAGGCGCCGACCAGATCCTGATCTTGTCGCCCGGACGGCGTGAGATGATCACGTCCGGCAACAATGAGCGGCTCAGGCAGGCCAACTGATGTTCTTCGCGATAGAAGTAGGTCTCGTTGACGGTGAAGGCGTTGACCAGCGTCTGCCGCTCGTCGGCGTCGGCGCGCAGCAGGTTGAAATAGGTCGCGAAGTTCCGACATCCCGTGACCACGATCCGGTCGGCCAGTCGCCGCTCGATATAGTATCGCTTGTTCTCGCCAAACTGCATGCCGGTCAGGCGATACAGCACCTCGCAGACCCTCTGTAGGTCGTCGGCGCTCAGATGCGCCTGCTCGGATGTCGGGGGCGGGCTCACCCGGCCCCGACCATGTCCAGGATGTGCCCGGCGATGTCGTCCAGCGGCGCCACCACGTCGGCTCCGTGAGCCCTGACCAGCTCGCCCGGCATGCCCCAGACCACGGCGGTCTCCTCAGCCTCGGCGATCGTGCGTCCGCCGGCCGCGTGCAGGTCGGCCATGGTCCGCGCCCCGTCATTGCCCATGCCGGTCATCAGCACGCCGACGATCCGCTCGGGCGGCATGGCGCTGACGGCGCTGGCGACCAGACGATCGACGCTCGGATGCCAGCGATGCTCGGGGCTCGACGGGGTCGAGAGCGCCACGGGACCCGTAGCTCGGCGGCTGACGGTCATGTCGGCGTCGCCTCTGGCGATATAGACGCATCCGGGAACCAGCGGGGTCGGCCGGGTGACCTCGGTGACCCGCAGCGGACAAAGGCCATCCAGGCGCCGCGCCAGGGACGAGGTAAACGCGGCGGGCATGTGCTGCGCCACCAGGACGGGCCAGGGAAAGTCGGCCGGAATCTCGGACAGCACGGTGTCGAGCGCCGGGGGGCCGCCCGTCGACGTGCCGATGATGACCAGGCCCGGCGGCGTTCCGGCCGGCGCGGGCTTCCACGCCGCCTTGGCCTTAGCCTTGGCGCGCGGCGGCGTTGGGGGCGGCGCGGCGCGCGCGATCGCGTTGTGGCGCGCCCGCAGGCGTTCGGCCAGCCGATGCGATCGCCGCAGGCGCGACGCCGCTGCCGTCATGACCTTCTCGATCAGGATCGGGGCGAAGTCGTCGATCGCCAGCGACACAGCCCCGCCCGGCTTGGCGACGAAGTCGACCGCGCCGAGCTCCAGGGCTTCCAGCGTCGCGTCGGCCCCCTCCGCCGTCAGCGACGACACCATCACGACCGGACAGGGCCGCTCGATCATGATCCGGTCAAGGCAGCTGAGGCCGTCCATGCGCGGCATCTGGACGTCCAGCGTGATCACATCCGGCTTGAAGGCGTGAACCTGTTCCAGGGCCTCCACACCGTCGCGCGCGAAGGCCACCTCGAACCCCGGCTGGTCTTGGAAAACCTCGCCCAGCACGCGCCTCATCAGGGCTGAATCGTCGACAACCAGCAGTCGGGTCACGAGGCGTGCGACTTCGCCGTCAGGTCGCGCAGAAGATCGGCCTCGGCGCGATCGAGCAAGGCGCGCGGATCGATAAGCAAGATGACGTCCCCCTCGCGCTCCACCCGGGCGGCGCGGTCGAACAAACGGTCGCCGTCGTCCGACAGTTCCGGGGCTGGCATCAGATCCTCCGCCTCGACCTCGAGGATGCGCGAGACCGCGTCGACCGCGAACCCGGCCTGCAGGCGGCCCAGCGTGACGATCACCACCCGGCGCGCCTCGCCCGTCACCTCGCCGGCCACCGAGAAGCGCTGGCGCTGGTCGATCACCGGGATCACCGTCCCACGCAGGTTCATGACGCCCTGCACGTAGGTGGGAGCCTTGGGCAGGCGCGTCAGGGTCTCGGGAAGCCGCACCACCTCGTCGACCGCGGCGATCGGCAGGCCATAACTTTCCTCACCCAGGCGGATCACCAGGAAGCGCTCGCGCGTCGTCGCGGAGGTGGTGCTGGCCATGGCCATGTCCTTCTGGTCGGCCGCCTCGGGAAGCAGCCGCGAAATGCGCTCGTCGGCGAGCACGCGGTCAGGCGACAGGATCGAGACCAAGCCCCGTCCGTCGGGCAACCGCAGAACCTGGTCGATCCGCGCCTCGCCGCCACCGCGATTGAACAGGCTCGGCGCGGGTCCGACGGCGTCGCGAGACGCGCGCAGGATGATGCTGACGCGATCGACCAGCAGGGCCAGCCGCTGCGCGCCGATCCGCACCACCACGACCCGGTCGTCGGCTTGCACGCCTCGCTCGGCCAAGCCCAGCAGCCCCCGCAGCGAGACGACAGGCAACACAGCGCCGCGCAGGTCGAAGACGCCGATCAGGATGTCCTCGGTGCGCGGCAGGGCGGCGATCGCCTTGGGGACCGACATCACCTCCGCGACCGTATCCAGCGGCAGGGCGTAGTCCTGTCCCGCCAGGGTGAAACCCAGGAATGCCAGATCCTCGCTGACCTTGGCCGCGACGGCGGCGACCTCGCGATCGGGGGCCCGGCGCGACGTGCGGAACGCCGCGAAACGGGCCTGCAGCGCCGCGTCGAGATCGAACCATCGCGCGCCGCTGGCGTCGTCCAGCAGCAGCTTGCCATGCTCGGGCGCGGCGTCGTCGGCGTTCGTCGACTTCAAAGCCTCAATGGCGTTGACGGCCAGGCCGATCGGCGGATCCCGGCGCAGCACCACCACCCGTGTCGTGTCGGCCTGGGTGTCGTCGCCCAGCAGGGCGCCCAGCGACACGATCGGCAGCACAACGCCCCGGAGGTGCGTCACGCCCAGCAGCCCCGGCGGACCATGGGGCATTCGCGTGATGCGCGGCGCGCGGATCACCTCGGCGACGCCCGAGGCGGCTATGGCGACCCGCGAGCCGCCGGCGCGGACCGTCAGACGCTGATGGGTCTCGGCGACCGACACCTCAGCCTTCCGAGGCTTGCTGCAGCTCGCTGGCCAGAAGCGCGATTTCCTCGATCGCAGCCGCCAGATCCTCGGCGCTCTGCGACTGCTGTCGCGCTGCCGCCGCGGCCTGGGCGGCGGCGCTGCTGGCCTCCTCGGCGGCCGCCGCGATCTGGCTGATTCCGGTCAGCACCTGGGTGCTGGCCGAGAGGATGTCCTCGGCGCCCTTGGCGATATCGTCGGCGCCCGCCTTCAGCGTGGCGGTGTCGGCGGCGGCCTGGGCCAGGCGCGCCTCGATCGCCCGGTTCTTGTCGAGCTCGGCCGCGGCCAGGCCGCTGATCTGGTCCACTTCACGACGGACCTTGGCGATCTGGCCGACGATGCTGGACACCAGGTCCTTGACCGTGTCGGCGTTGTGCGAGGCGTCGCGCGCCAGGCTGCGGATGTCTCCGGAGACCACCGCGAAGCCGCGTCCCGCCTCGCCGGCCCGCGCCGCTTCCACGGCGCCGCTGGTGGCCAGCATGGTGGTCTGCACGGCGACAAGACCTAGGCCATCGACGATCTTGCCGATCGAACCGGCCAGCCCCTCCAACTCCTCGATGGTGGCCAGCACCGCGTCGTTCTCGGCGACCGAGGTCTCCACGCCGACCGCCAGCCGTTCGACGGCCTCGCGACTGGCGGCCAGCATCTCCTGCATCGTCGCCACCCGCTGGGCGGTGCCAATGGCGTTGGCGCTGGCGCTGCGCGCCGCCTTCTCGATCTCTTCCATGGCCGAGCTGGCCTGCTGAGTGGCCGCCGCCTGGATCTGCGCCCCGCGGCTGATCTGGTCGATCGCCACGAGGATCTCGCCGGCCGCTCCGGACAGCTCCTGCACCGTCGCCGAAAGCTCCTCGGACGCCGCCGCCGCTTCCTGAGCCGCCTCGCCGTCGGCCCGCCCGCCGACGAGCATCTCGATCATCTCGGCCAGGGCGTCGGACGCCGTCTGGCTCTGCTCAAGAGACTGGCCCTGCTGCTGAACCGCGCGCTGCGCCTCGGCGGCGGCCGACGCCTGCTCCTCGGCGGCGCTGGACACGCTCTCGGCGCCGCGTCGCGTTTCATTCGCGGCGCCCACGGCCTCCACGGCGGAGATCAGGATCGCTTGGCTGTCCTCGCCCAGGATCGCCATTTCCCGGCGCACCAGCCCTAGGGTCTCGCTGACCTGGGCTCCGGCCAGGGCCTCAGACTCGGCGGTGGACGCCGAGGCGCGCAGCCGATCGGCGGCGTCCCGCACGGTCTGGGCGATCCGTTCGGCGAGCGCTTGCACGTCCTGAGACCGCTTTTCTGAAGACTCGGCCAAGGCGCGCACCTCGTCGGCGACCACGGCGAACCCGCGCCCCTCATCGCCGGCCCGCGCGGCCTCGATGGCGGCGTTCAGGGCCAGGAGGTTGGTCTGGTCGGCGATGTCGGCCACGCTCTTGGTGATCTCGCCGATCCGCGCCGCGTGCCGCTCCAGCGCTTCGATGAAGCCCACGCTAGCCAGCTGCCGCTTGGCGTTGGCGTCGACCGCCCGGACCGCGGCGTCGATGGCCACGCCGGACTCGGCCAGCAGGGTCTGCAGAAGGTCGGCGCGCTGGCGCGAGGTCTCGGCCCGCTCACGCGCCTGTTCGAAATTGGCGCTCATGGCGGTGACGGCGGCCAGGGATTCATGCGCGGCGCCCGCCGCCTCCTCCGCCCCGCTGGCGATCTGAGCCAGGGCCCGGCGCAGTTCCTCGACCGCGCTGGACGCCTCGGTGATGCCGCCGGCCAGTTCGAGGGTCGCCGCGCCGATCCGCTCGCTGGCGTTCTGGCGGCGAGACAGCGTCCTGCGAACGGGCTGGCGTTTCGGAGCCTCGGCCTCCGTCGGCTCGGCGAGCGGCTTCTTCCGCGTCTTCGAACGCGAAGCCAACATCGTCGTCTTCACCAAAGCCATCGTTCGCCCCCCAAGGCGACAGAGTCGCCGTACACCACTGATACTGCCACACGCCGACGGAGCGCATTGCGTTCTTCGAGTCGCAGCGAACGAAGGCGCTCAACGGCGCGCGAAGGCAAGCTTGACCATGGAGCGGAACGTGGAGTCGGGCGCCCGGTTCCCGGCGCTGGAACTTTTTGTGCGAGCCCGCTCGCCGGCGGCCACGCGGCCGACCTGACGTCCGCGAGGCGCCCTTCCGCCCAATCTTCAGGCGCCGGCGGCTTCGATCTGCATGAGGAATTATTACGACTTGCGAATTGCGTAATACCATCTCAACTGGGATGCATGGATACGCCCCCGTCCCCCGCCCTGGCGCGACTGAGCATCAGCCTGCCGGCCGAACTCTTCGCGCAGCTGGACGCCATGGTCGCCGAACGCGGCCTGCCCAGCCGTTCGCAGATGATCGCCGAACTGATCCGCCACGAACTGGCCGAGCATAGCGCCGAACGCCCCGACGCCGTCCTGGCCGGCACCATCACCCTGATCTACCGCGCCGAGAACGGCCGCGTCCGCCACGCCTTGGCCCAGACCCAGCTGGGCTATGTGAAGGAAGTGATCTCGGCCCAGAACGTCTTCCTGGAAGATGACCAGGCCATGGAGGTGTTGCTGGTCCAGGGCCCGTTCGAGCGCCTGCAGCAGCTGTGCGACGATCTGCGCAAGGTGCGCGGCGTGCAACAGATCAAGCTGGTCACCACCACCGCCCTGCTGCCGCCGCTGCATTTCCACGGCGAGGACTGAGCATGAGCGGCACCGCCAACCCCTACGCCGCCCAGGCCCACGCCCGCGCCCAGGCCGGAACGCGCGCCGAGGCCATGCCGACCATCCCCGCGACCTCGGCGGTCGACCTGCCGGAAGGCGTGGTGGCCGCCGACGTGGTCTGGGACGAAACGATCGCGCCCGGCGGCTACGCCAGCCGCCAGATCGCCCGCGGCACCCGTCTTCGCCTGACGGACCTCTTCGGCGACTCCAGCCCGTCGCTGCTGCTGCTCAACGCCGAGCGCCCTATCGAGCGGCTGAACATCGCCGACACGCTGAAGGTCCAGTGGAACGGCTATCTGGGCCAGGGCCGCCTGTTGCTGTCCGACATGGGCCGCGTGCTGGCCAGCCTGGTCGAGGACACCGCCGGGACCCACGACGCCTTCTGCGGCGCGTCCAACCAGGCCAGCAACGCCCGCAAGTATGGCGACGGCTTCAATCACGGCGACCATCCCAACGCCCGCGACCGCTTCTCGCTGGGCGTCGCCAAGTTCGGCCTGGGCCGCAAGGACATCCATCCCTGCCTGAACCTCTTCAAGGAGGTGCGGGTCGCCCAGGGCGGCGAGACGATCATCGACATCGGCCCCTATCCGCCCGGCCGATTCGTGACCCTGCGGGCCGAAATGGACCTGATCGTCGTGGTCGCCAATTGCCCGCATGTGCTGGACCCGCGCCCCGAATACGCGGTCAGCCCGCTGCGGGCCACCGCCTGGCGCGGCCCGGTCACGCCCGAGGCCGACCCGATCCGCAATGCGACGCCGGAGGGCCTGCGCGCCTTCCTGAACGTCGAAGACTATTACCGTCGCTGAGGGCCGCCATGACCGCCTCACCTCCTCCCCTCGCCGGCGCCGTCGTCCACGACGAAGTGGTGCCCGCTCGCGCACCCTGGCTGCACACGGTCAAGGCCGGCCAGACCCTGCGGATCGTCGACCTGGAGGGCAACCAGGCCGTCGATTTCCTGGCCTACAGCGCCGCCGACGACGCAGAACGCTACAGCGCCCAGGACACCATCGCCGCCCAGGGCAACGTCTTCTTGCGCGAGGGCTCGGTGCTGGTGTCCAACGAAGGCGCGCCGATGATGACGGTGACCGCCACGGCGGTGGCCTATCACGACACCATCGGCGGGGCCTGCTCGTGCGAGAGCAACACCTTGCGCTATGGCCACCACACCAAGGCCCAGCATGCCTGCGTCGAGAACTTCCTGATCGCCAACGCCCGCCACGGACGCGGCAAGCGCGACATGGTCAGCAACGTCAACTGGTTCATGAACGTGCCGGTCGAGGCCGATGGCGCCCTGGGTATCGTCGACGGCATCTCGGCCCCCGGCCTCTATGTCGACCTGCGGGCGGAGATGGACGTCGTGGTGGTGGTGTCCAACTGCCCGCAGATCAACAACCCCTGCAACGGCTTCAACCCGACGCCCGTGCGCATGATCGTGGCCGAGTAGTTCTCATGTTCGACAAGGTCCTGATCGCCAATCGCGGCGCCATCGCCTGCCGGATCATCCGCACCCTGAAAGCCATGGGCGTGAAGTCCGTGGCGGTGTTCAGCGACGCCGACGCCGGATCGCTGCACGTCAGCCTGGCCGACGAAGCGGCGCGGATCGGCCCCGCGCCAGCCGCCGAAAGCTATCTGCGCGGCGACCTGATCCTGGCGGCGGCCAAGGCGACCGGCGCGCAGGCCATTCACCCGGGCTATGGCTTCCTCAGCGAAAACGCGGGCTTCGCGGAAGCTTGTGAAGCGGCGGGGATCGCCTTCATCGGCCCCACCGCCGCCAACATCCGCGCCTTCGGCCTCAAGCACACCGCCCGCGATCTGGCCCAGGCCCACGGCGTGCCCCTGGCGCCCGGCACCGACCTGCTGGTCGATCCGCAAGCCGCCTTGGCGGCCGCGCAGCGCATCGGCTTCCCGGTGATCCTGAAGGCCACGGCCGGTGGCGGCGGCATCGGCATGCGGGTCTGCGAGAGCGCCGAGGCGGTGACCGAGGCCTTCGCGGCCGTCCAGCGCCTGGCGACCGGCAATTTCAGCGACGGCGGCGTCTTCCTCGAGCGCTATGTGCGCCAGGCCCGACACGTCGAGGTGCAGGTGTTCGGCGATGGGGCCGGCAAGGTCGTGGCCCTGGGCGAGCGCGACTGCTCCCTGCAACGTCGTAACCAGAAGGTCGTCGAGGAGACCCCCGCCCCTGGTCTGCCCGCGATCACTCGCGCGGCCCTGTTGGACGCCGCCGTGCGCCTGGCCCAGGCCGCCGACTACCGCTCGGCCGGCACGGTGGAGTTCCTCTACGACGCCGAGCGCGACGATTTCTTCTTCCTGGAAGTCAACACCCGTCTGCAGGTCGAGCATGGCGTCACCGAGCAGGTGACGGGCGTCGACCTCGTCGAATGGATGGTGCGCGGCGCGGCCGGCGATTTCGCCTTCCTCGACACCCCGCCGCCCCAGCCCAAGGGCGCGTCGATCCAGGTGCGGCTCTATGCCGAGGATCCGGCCCAGGACTATCGCCCCAGCTCCGGCGTGCTGACAGAGGTGTCGTTTCCCGAGGGCGTCCGCGCCGACGGCTGGGTGGTCGACGGGACCGAGGTCAGCGCGTTCTATGACCCGCTGCTGGCCAAGCTGATCGTCACCGCGGCCGACCGTCCAGCAGCTGTGGCGGCGCTGCAGGCGGCGCTCGACGACACCCGCCTGGCCGGGATCGAGACCAATCTCGACTGGCTGCGATCCGTGGTCCGCAGCGAGCCCTTCACCAGCGGCCAGGTCTCGACCCGCGCCCTGGAGACCGTGACCTGGACGCCCGACACCATCCAGGTGCTCAGCGGGGGTCCGGCGACCACCGTGCAGGACTGGCCAGGCCGCCAGGGCTATTGGGACGTCGGCGTGCCGCCTTCGGGCCCCATGGACGCCCTGGCCTTCCGGCTGGGCAACCGCCTGCTGGGCAATGGCGAGGACGCCGCCGGGCTGGAGATCACGGCCCTCGGCCCAACGCTGAAGTTCAATCGCCCCGCCTTGGTCTGCCTGGCTGGCGCGACATTCGACGCCAAGCTCGATGGCATTCCTGTCGAGGCCTATGCGCCCCTCAAGATCGCCGCCGGCCAAACCCTCAAGATCGGTCGCGTAGTCGGCTCTGGCCTGCGCGGCTACCTGCTGTTCCAAGGCGGGCTGGACGTGCCGACCTATCTCGGCAGCCGCTCGACCTTTACCCTGGGCGGCTTCGGCGGCCATGCCGGCCGCAACCTGACGGCAGGCGACGCCCTGCGCCTGCTGGACGGCGACGGCGAGACGGCCTCCCCGTTGGCTCTCCCACTGCGGCCGGAAACGACCCAGGCCTGGACCATCCGCGTCCTGCCCGGCCCGCACGGCGCGCCGGACTTCTTCACGGCCGAAGACGTCGCGATGATCGGCGGCACGGATTGGAAGGTCCACTACAACTCCAACCGCACCGGCGTGCGGCTGGTCGGACCCAAGCCCGAATGGGCGCGGCGCGATGGCGGCGAGGCCGGGCTGCACCCCTCCAACATCCACGACAACGCCTATGCCATCGGCGCGGTCGACTTCACCGGCGACATGCCGATCATACTGGGTCCCGACGGCCCTTCGCTGGGCGGCTTCGTCTGCCCGTTCGTGATCATCCAGGCCGATCTCTGGAAGGCGGGACAACTGGCGCCGGGCGACACCGTGCGCTTCGCGGTCGTCGATGACGCGGCGGCGGCCCTGGCGCTGGAGGAGCAGGAAGGTTTGCTGGCCGACCTGGACATCCCCGCCGGCAAGGCCGTCTCGAAAACGGTCGCTGCCGACAGCCCGATCCTGGCCGAGCTGCCGCAGGACGGTCACCGCCCGCGCGTGCTCTACCGCCGCCAGGGCGACCAGCACCTGCTGGTCGAATACGGCCCCATCGTGCTGGACCTGGAACTGCGCCTGCGCATCCACGCCCTGCTGCTGGAGTTGCAAGCCCTGGCCCTGCCTGGCGTCATCGACATGACCCCCGGCATCCGCTCCCTGCAGGTCCACTACGACAGTCGCCGCCTGACCCAGGCCGCGCTGCTGACCGCCCTCACCGCCGCCGAGGACCGACTGGGCGGCCTCGACGATTTCGAGATCCCGTCGCGCGTGGTCGACCTGCCGCTGAGCTGGAAGGATCCCGCGATCTACCAGACCATCGACAAGTACATGCAGGCCGTCCGCGACGACGCGCCCTGGTGTCCGGACAACATCGAGTTCATCCGCCGGGTCAACGGCCTGGAGAGCATCGACGACGTCCAGAAGATCGTCTTCGACGCCCGCTACCTGGTGATGGGCCTGGGCGACGTCTATCTGGGCGCGCCGGTCGCCACGCCGGTCGATCCCCGCCACCGGCTGGTGACCACCAAGTATAACCCCGCCCGCACCTGGACCCCGCCCAACGTGGTCGGCATCGGCGGGGCCTATATGTGCATCTACGGCATGGAGGGTCCGGGCGGCTACCAGCTGTTCGGGCGCACCATCCAGGTCTGGAACACCTGGCGGCAGACCGAGGCCTTCACCGACGGCAAGCCCTGGCTGCTGCGCTTCTTCGACCAGATCCGCTTCTTCCCGGTCAGCGCCGACGAACTGGTCGAATGGCGGCGCGACTTCCCGCTGGGCCGCCGGCAGATCCGGATCGAGGAAGAGACCTTCCGCCTCTCCGACTACCGCAAGATGCTGGCCGATAACGCCGCAAGCATCGAGGCCTTCCAGGCCACGCGCCAAGCCGCCTTCGACGCCGAGCGCGCCGACTGGGAGGCCAAGGGCGAGTTCGCCCGGGTCGAGGCCCTGTCCAGCGTCGCCGACGACGCCGGCGAGACGGTGACCATCGTCGCCCCCGACGGCAGCGATCTGGTCGAGGCGCCGCTGGGCGGCAACGTCTGGAAGGTGCTGGTCGAGCCCGGCCAGCGGGTCGAGGCCGGCGCGGTGATCGCCGTCATCGAGGCCATGAAAGCCGAGGTCGACGTTAACAGCCTGACGGCCGGCGTCGTCACCGCCCTCTACGCCCAGCCCGGCCAGGCCATCGCCGCCGGCGCGCCGATCGTGGCCATCATCGCGGATGTGGAGGCGGCGGCATGAGCGACTTCGCCCGCCTGTCCGTCACCACGATCGCCGGCGCCGTCAACGGCGGCGGCAGCGCAGTCGAGGTCGCCCAGGCCGCGCTGGACGCCGTCGCCGCCTATGATCTGATCCAGCCCCAGGCCTGGATTCTGCGCCTGCCCGCCGAAGCCGTGCTGGCCAAGGCCCGCGCGGTCGAGGCCCGCATCGCCGCGGGCGAGACCTTGCCCCTGGCCGGCGTTCCGTTCGCGGTGAAGGACAATATCGACGTCGCCGAACTGCCCACCAGCGCCGCCTGCCCCGCCTTCGCCTATGCGCCCGACCGCTCCGCGACCGTCGTCGAGCGCCTAGTCGCCGCCGGGGCGGTGCTGATCGGCAAGACCAATCTGGACCAGTTCGCCACCGGCCTGGTGGGCGTCCGCAGTCCCTATGGCGCGCCGCTGTGCGTGTTCGACCAGGACTATGTCAGCGGCGGCTCGAGCTCGGGTTCGGCGGTCGCCGTGGCGGCGGGTCTCGTGGCCTTCGCGCTGGGCACCGACACCGCCGGCTCGGGCCGGGTGCCGGCCGCCTTCAACCACCTGATCGGACTGAAGCCGTCGAAAGGCCGCTGGAGCACCCGCGGCCTCGTGCCAGCCTGCCGCTCGCTGGATTGCATCAGCGTGTTCGCCGCCGATCTGGCCGGAGCGGCGCTCGTCGACGAGGTGCTGACTGGCTTCGACGTCGAGGACGACTATTCGCGCCGCGCGCCCGCCACGACCCCGACCTCGCCGACAGGAGCTTTCCGCTTCGCCGTGCCTCGTCCAGACCAGCGCCTGTTCATGGGCGACGAGCAGTCCGCCGCGCTCTACGCCGCCGCCATCGAACGCATGACGGCGGCCGGCGGCATGGCCGTCGAGATCGACATCGCCCCGCTGCTGGACTGCGCCAAGCTGCTCTACAGCGGCCCCTGGGTGGCCGAGCGCACCGCCGCCGTTGAGGACCTGCTGCGCGACAAGCCCGGCGCGATCCATCCGACGGTGCGGTCCATCGTCCAGGGCGGCGTGGCGGTCAGCGGCGTCGAAACCTTCAAGGGCCTCTACGCCCTGGAGGCCTATCGCCGCGCCGCCGAGCCGATCTGGGACGTGGCCGACGTGATGCTGCTGCCCACGGCCCCGACCATCTACCGCCTGAAGGAAGTGTTGGCAGAGCCGATCGCGCTGAACGCCAATCTCGGCCTCTACACCAATTTCGTGAACCTGCTCGACATGAGCGCCCTCGCCGTTCCGGCCGGCTTCCGCGAGAACGGCACGGGCTTTGGCGTCACCCTGATCGGACCGGCTTTCGCCGACCGCGCGCTGCTGGCCCAGGCCGAGCGCTACCTGGAGACCTTTCCCATGGCCGACACGCCTCCCCTGGACCTGACGCCGCGCAAGCCGGGCGTGAAGCTGGCCGTGGTCGGCGCCCACCTCGCCGGCATGCCGCTGCATTGGCAGCTGACCTCGCGCGAGGCCCGACTGGTCGCGGCGACCAAGACCGCCCGGGCCTACAAGCTCTACGCCATGGCCGAGACCACGCCGCCCAAGCCGGCGTTGATCCACGTCGGCGACGGCGGCGCGTCGATCCTGGTCGAGGTCTATGAACTGGATTTCGAAGCCTTCGGCAGCTTCACGGCGGAGGTCCCCGCGCCGCTGGCGATCGGCACCGTGACCCTTGAGGACGGAACCTCGGTCAAGGGCTTCGTGGCCGAGCCGCGCGCGCTGGACGGCGCCGCCGACATCACCGCCTTGGGCGGCTGGCGGGCCTATATCGCGTCGCTGGCGGGCTGACCGCGACTTCGATTGCTGCATCGCAAAATGAAAAAGCCCGCGAACTGAGTTCGCGGGCTTTTCGAGGCCTATGAAGGCTTGTTCGAACTTTTCGACGCCTTAAGCGGCGGCGCGAGCGGCCTTGAGGGCCGAAAAGGTCAGGACGATCAGGCTGAACATCGTTGAATCCAATTTCGTGGCGGAAGACAAGATCGTCTCCCGATGCCGCCTATATAGATGACAACGTTGTCAGTTCAAGACGTCATGCTGCGGTGCAGCGTCGCAGGTCAGCCGCCCAATCCAACCAACGCCTCGGGCCCCACAGCGCCCGGCTTGTCGAGCGGGAAATCATAGACCGCCGTCGAGCCGTAACGGTGTGGCGCGTGCGGATCGCGGCGACGCTTGTCGAAGGCCAGCACCCGGGTGCCCAGCTTGAAGGCCTCCTTGATGTCGTGCGTGACCATCATGATCGTCAGGCCGTGCTCGCGCCAAAGGCTGGTGAGCAGCTCGTGCATGTCCAGGCGCACGCCGGGATCGAGAGCGCCGAACGGCTCGTCCAGCAGCAGGATACGCGGCTTCTTGATCAGCGCCTGGGCGATGGCCAGGCGCTGCTGCATGCCGCCAGACAGCTGGGCCGGATAGACGTCGCCGCTGTCACCCAAGCCGACGGCGGCCAGCATCCGGTCGGCCTGCTCTTCCGCCGCCCGGCGCTTGGCGCCCGACAGCCGTCCCCGGAACGGCGAGCCTTCGCAATCGAGGCCGAACACCACGTTGTCGCGGGCGTTCAGGTGCGGAAACACCGAGTACTTCTGGAACACCACGCCCCGGTCGGGGCCCGGTTCGGCGCGCAGCTTGCGGCCGTCCAGATCGATCGCGCCCTTGGTCGGGGCCTCCTGACCCAGGGCCAGGCGCAGGAAAGTGCTCTTGCCGGCTCCGGACGGACCGACGATCGAGACGAAGCTGCCCTGGACGATCGACAAGTCGACGCGCTCGAGCACGACCTTGTCGCCATATTCCACCCAGACGTCGCGGAAGGTCAGCAAGGCCATCTCAGCGGCTCCGCACCGGATGGGCCCACGGATAGGCGCGCTGGCTGATCAGGCGCAGGACCACGTCCATCAGCACCGCCAGGATCGAGATCCAGACGACGTAGGGCAGTATGATGTCCATCGACAGATAGCGGCGGACCAGGAAGATCCGGTAACCCAGACCGACGTCGGCGGCGATCGCCTCAGCCGAGATCAGATAGACCCAGGCCGGGCACAGCGACAGGCGCAGGCTGTCGATCAGGCGCGGCATGGCTTGAGGCAGGGCGACCCGCAGGGCCAACTGCCAGGTGCTGGAGCCCAGAGTCTGGGCCTTGACCAGCTGCTCCTCGGGAATGGCGGCCACCTGAGCGGCCAGGTCTCGGACCATGACCGGCGTGATGCCGATGACGATCAGGGCGATCTTGGCGGTCTCGCCCAGACCGAAGACGATGAACAGGATCGGCAGCACCGCGATCGGCGGCACCACGGCGACGGCCGCCACCAGCGGCCCGAACTTGGCCCTCAGCAGAGGCAGCAGCCCCAGTCCGAGACCAAGAACCAGCGCGACACCCGTCGAGATCACCAGGGCGACGCCGATCCGCTTCAGGCTGGCAAGGGTGTCGACCAGCAGGGGCGCATCGCCGGTCAGCGGGTCGACCCGGGCCATCATCTGAACCGCCTCGACCATGGCCGTTGGGGTCGGCAGCAGCTTGTCGCGCGGGTTCTCGGCGTGACGGGCCTGGGAGGCCATCAGATAGACCAGCGCCACGGCCAGCAGCGGCAGCAGGCCCAGCAGCACGCTGAGGCCGCCCCGGGGTCTGACATTCAGCAAGCGAAGCATGGGGCGGGTCTGGGTCCTGGTCTCTGTAGAGGGGCCGCTCCCGGTGTTGGGCGGGAACGTCCGGGGTCAGGCTTGCGTGTTCCTTGAGCGGCCCGAAAACCTCATCCTTCGACAAGCTCAGGATGGGGTTTCGACTGCCAGGGCCTTGGAAGTGGTCCTCATCCCGAGCCTATCGAAGGACGAGGACCATGCACGGCCTTTTGCCTCCTACAGCTTTCCGTCGGCGGCCTGCTGCACGTAGGTCGTGTCGAAGCGCAGCTTCACATTGGCCGGATTGCCCAGGGTCTTGCCGCCCGGGAAGCTGATGCCGATGTCGTCCACCGACTTCGCGCCCTGGCCGAACAGGCCCATGCTGAAGCTGAACTTGCGGACCCGGTCATTGGCGGTGACCAGATCCGGGCTGACCGTGGCGGCCAGGGCGGCCTTCGGGTCGGCGTACAGATAGGTAGTCTTCAGCTGGCTCTCGAAGCTGGCGAGATCCGACCCCGACAGCTTGGCCATCGCCTCGCGGGCGGCCTTGCCCTCGGGGGTCTGGGCCACCGTCAGGGCCAGGGTCTCATACCAGATGCCGGTCAGGGCCTTGCCGAGGTTCGGGTTGGCCTTCAGCGCGTCGGTGCTGACCATCAGGCCGTCGAGGATCTCGCCGGGGATCTTGGAGCTGTCGAACACCTCGGTCGCGCCGGGCATCTTCTTCACTTCCGACAGCTGCGGGTTCCAGGTCACCAGGGCCTTGGTGTCGGCGGCGCTGTAGGCGGCGACGATGTCGGCGTCGGAGGTGTTGACCGTCTTGACGTCGGCCATCTTCAGACCGGCCTTTTCCAGGGCCCGGGCCAGCAGGTAGTGCGAGACCGACAGCTCCACGAGGTTGACCGGCCGGCCCTTGATGTCGGCCAGGGTTGCGCCGTTCTTCAGGATGACGCCGTCATTGCCGTTGGAATAGTCGCCGATCATCAGGACGGTGGTGTCCTTGCCGGCGGCGGCGGGCACGGTCAGGGCGTCCATGTTGGTAGCGGTGACGCCGTCTAGCTTGCCCGCCGAGAACTGGTTCAAGGACTCCACGTAGTCGTTGATCTGCACCAGCTCGATCTGCAGGCCGTACTTGTCGGCCCACTTCTTCACGATGCCCGACTGCTGCGCGTAGGCCCAAGGCATCCAGCCGGCATAGATCGTCCAGCCGATCTTGTAGTCAGTCTTGACCGCCGCCGCGGCGGGAGCCTCAGCAGTCTTCTCTGCGGGCTTGGGTCCGCATGAGGCCAGGGCCAGGCAGGACACGGCCATGGCGGCGATGAAACGCTTGCGGGTGAACAAGGCACTCATGAGCGGGCTCCCTCGAATTTCCTGAGAACCACGATCTGCATATTACGATTTGGCGCAATCGTAATACTGGCAACATCCCGCCCCGCCCGTTCCGCGAGGCCCTGGCTGCCAAAAAAGCGGGCCGTCCGGCGGGGCGATGCTCTTTCCCGCGCCGTTTCCCGAAGCACCGACGCCACGCGATGCAAGGCTTTGGCTTCCGCAAGGCGAGGCCGCACGTTGCGGGCAGGCCATGGATGGAGCCGGACCATGCTGGACATCGCTCGCAACGTTCGCCGCCTGCTGCACCTGGCGCTCAGCGCCCGCGCGAACCGCTACTGGATGAACCCGACGACCTGACGCCGGCCCATACGTCACCAGAGGACGCGGCCGCCGAGCCTCGCTAAGGTGGCGACATGCGCGTCGACTATCTTGGAAACCCGACCTCCTGCGCCAGCCACGCCGCCCAAGCGGCGGTGGACGATTTCGTCGCCGGCTTCCTCGCCTACGAGACCCGCGCGGCCAACATCCTGGCGGCGGCCGACGCGGCGCCCGACGAGCCCCTGCTTAACGCCTATGCGGCCATCCTCTGGCTGTTGCTGGAAGCGCCCGAGGCGGCGGCCCGCGCCGCGCCTTATCTGTCCCGTGCGACCAGGGCGCTGGACCGCGCCCATCCGCGCGAACGCCAGACCATATCCTTCGTTTCGGCCTGGTCGAGCGACGACCTCCCCCACGCGCTGGCGATCGCCGACGACATTCTTGAGGCCTGGCCGCGCGACCTGCTGATGCTGAAGCTGCGGCAGTACCACGACTTCAATCGCGGGGACTTTCCCGCCATGCTGCGCGCGGCCGCCCGCGCCGCGCCGGCCGCGTCAGACGTCCCCCACCTGCACGGCATGCTGGCCTTCGCCTACGAGCAGTGCCACCTGCTGGAAGAGGCCGAGGCCGCCGCCCGTCTGGCCTTGTCCCTGCAGCGCAAGGAGCCGTGGGCGCAGCACGCCCTGGCCCATGTGCTGCTGACCCAGGGCCGCATCGACGAAGGCGTCGCCTTTCTCGAGGGGGTGCGCGACACCTGGATCGACCTGAACTCGTTCATGGACACCCACCTGTGGTGGCACCTGGCGCTGTTCTATCTGAGCCAGGGCCGGTTCGAGGCGGCGCTGGCGGTTTATGACGACCACTGCTGGACCCAGGCCAAGGACTATTCGCAGGACCAGATCGGCGCCGTCTCGCTGCTGGCGCGGCTGGAGCTGGCCGGCGTCGACGTCGGCGAGCGATGGCGGGAGGTGGCCGACCACCTGGCCGCGCGTGGAAACGACGTCGTCCAGCCATTCCTGTCGCTGCAATATCTCTATGGCCTGGCCCGCGCCGGTCGCCCGGAGGCGACGGACCTGCTCGCCGCGATCCGGAGCGCGGCGCATGAAGCGCCCGAGTTCGTCCGCGAGACCTGGCGCGACGTCGCCGTACCCGCGGCGGAAGGCCTGGTCGCCTATGTCCGCGGCGACCACGAGGCGGCGCTTCGCGGCTTGCGCGCGGCCCTGCCCCGCCTGATCGACATTGGCGGCAGCCATGCCCAACGCGACCTGTTCGACCAGATCTTGCTGGACGCCCTGATCCGGTCGGGCCGCTTGTCCGAGGCGCAACAGACCCTGGAGCTGCGCCGAGGTTTCGACCCCGACGGCGTGCCGATCAACACCGCCCTCGCCGACATCTACGACCGCCTCGGCTTGCCCGCCGAGGCCGCCAAGGCCCGTACGCGCGTTACGCGACGGCAGGCGTCCGCAGCCCTAACCTGAACGGATTCCTGCGCGATTTCACGAGCTTACGGAAGGGAAAGCGGCCCGAAAGCGCTCGCCAGCTTTTAGTCGGTCGATTAAGATTCGTCTCGAAACCAGAGCCGCACCAAGCGGACCGTTCGGGAGCTGACCCACATGCGCGATCCCAAGTTCATCCCCGTGATCGTCGGCGTCGGCGAGGCGCTGGATCGCCCGGCCGACCTGAGCGCGGCGCTGGAGCCGGTGACGCTGATGGCCCAGGCCCTCAGGGACGCGGAGCAGGACAGCGGCGGTCGGTTGCTGAACCAGGTGGACTCGCTGGACCTCGTCGGCCTGGTGTCCTGGCGCTACGTCGATCCGGTCGGCCTGCTCGCCGAGCAGCTGGGCATCCAGCCGGCGCGCAAGACAAACGCCAGCATGGGCGGCGAGACTCCTATCCGCCTGATCCATGACGCCGCCCTGCGGATCGCGGCCGGCGAGCAGCGCGCGGCGGCCATCGTCGGCGGCGAGGCCATGCACAGCGCCGCCAACGCCCGCAAGACCAAGACGCCGCTGAACTGGACGCCCCTGGCCGCCCCCGAGGACGCGGTGCGCTTCCCGTCCAGCCGCTACGCGCTCAGCAAGTCAGCCCAGGCGCTGGCCATGCACGACCCAGCGCAGATCTATCCGCTCTACGAAATGGCGGCGCAGCATGGCTGGGGCCAGACGCCCGCCGAGGCCCAGGCCGAGTCCGCCGCCCTGTGGGCGCGCTATGCCGGCGTCGCGGCGCAGGCTCCGAACGCCTGGATCCGGACCGCGCCGGACGCCGGCCAGATCGCCGAGGTCTCCGATCGCAACCGGATGATCAACTGGCCCTATCCCAAGCTGATGGTCGCCAACCCCACCGTGAACCAGGCCGCCGCGATCCTGGTCACCAGCCTGGCCTTGGCGCGCGAAGCCGGTGTGCCGGAGGATCGGATCGTCCACCTCTGGGGCGGCGCGGCGGCCAGCGAGCCGGAAGACTATCTGCTGCGCGACAGCTTCGCCCACAGCACCGCCCAGCAGGCCGTGCTAGAGGCGGCCGCCGCCTCGGTCGGCGCGGCCGCGCGGTTCGACCATCTCGAGCTCTACAGCTGCTTCCCCGTGGTGCCGAAGATGGCCCTGCGAACCCTTGGCCTGGAAGACGCCGACATTGCGCCCACGGTCACCGGCGGCCTGACCTTCTTCGGCGCGCCGCTGAACAACTACATGACCCACGCCGCCGTCGCGATGGTCCGCAAGCTGCGGGAAAATCCCGGCGAACTGGGCCTGCTCTACGGCCAGGGCGGCTACGTCAACAAGCACCACGCCCTGATCGTCAGCACCGCTCCTCCAGTCGCCGACCTAGCCGGCGACTATTCGGTGCAGGCCCAGGCGGAGGCCCGGCGGGGCCCCATTCCGCGCCTGGTCGAGCGCCACGAGGGCGAGGCCACGATCGAGACCTATACGGTGCGCTTCGCCCGCGACGGCGCGCCCCAGGACGGCGTCGTCGTCGCGCTCACGCCGGCCGGCGATCGCCTGATGGCCCAGGTCGCGGCGGACGACGCGGAGTCCATGGCCCTTCTGCTGTCGATGGAGCGGTCGGCGATCGGGACCTCGGGCCATGTGCGGACCGACGTCTACGGCAAGTCGATCTGGGAGGCCGGCGCCCGGCGCGACCGGACCGCGCGCGACTGGACGTTCGCCAAGGTCGAGCGCATCGACCATCTGACCATCGTGACCATCAACCGCGCCGAGGTGATGAACGCGGTGCACCCGGCCGCCAACGCCGAACTGGCCGAGATCTTCGACGCCTTCGCGGCCGATCCCGATCAGTGGGTGGCGATCCTGACGGGAGCCGGCGACAAGGCCTTCTCGGCCGGCAACGATCTGAAGTTCACCGCCGAGGCCATGGCGCGCGGAGAGTCGGTCGATCCGCCCCTGGCCGGGTTCGGCGGCCTGACCTCGCGGTTCGACCTGGACAAGCCGGTGATCGCCGCCGTCAACGGCCTGGCCATGGGCGGCGGCTTCGAGATCGCCCTGGCTTGCGACCTGATCATCGCCTCGGAGGACGCCGTGTTCGCCCTGCCAGAGCCCAAGGTGGGGCTGGCGGCGCTGGCGGGCGGCCTGCACCGTTTGCCGCGCCTGATCGGCCTGAAGCGCGCCATGGGCATGATCCTGACCGGCCGCCGGGTCTCGGCCCAGGAAGGTCTGGCGTTCGGCTTCGTCAACGAGGTCGCCCCTGCCGCCGAGGTGATGGCCGTGGCCCGCCGCTGGGCCGAAGAGATCGCCGCCTGCAGCCCAATGTCGATCCGCGCGTCCAAGCAGACCGTGCATCGCGGACTCGACGAGGCCACGCTGGCCGACGCCTACCGCAACCAGTCGGCCTATCCCGCCGTGAAGGCCCTGTTCCGCTCGGCCGATGTGCGCGAGGGTCCGCTCGCCTTCGCGCAGAAGCGCAAACCGCAGTGGAAGGGACGCTGATCTCGTCCCGACTGGACGTCTAGGCGATCGGCCGCGCGGACGCGGTCGCGTCGCGCTTGATCTTCTTGGCCAGGCTCCATTTGTGAACCTCGGTAGGCCCGTCATAGATCCGGAAGGCCCGGACCTCGCGGAACACCTGCTCGACGATGGTGTCGCCGCTGACGCCCGTCCCGCCCATCACCTGCACGCAGCGATCCGCGATGCGCATCAGGGCCTCGCTGACGGCGACCTTGGTCATCGAGCTTTCGGGGATGCCCGCCGCGCCACTGTCGAGCACGCCGGCGCACCAGTCGATCATCAGCTCGGCCTGCTTCAACTCGATCAGGTTGTCGGCCAGCATGAAGCCGACGCCCTCGTGGTCGATCAGGGACTTGCCGAACGCCTGCCGGCGCACGGCGTAGTCGGTGGCGATCTCGTGAGCCCGCGTGCAGGCGCCCAGCCAACGCATGCAGTGGGTCAGGCGCGCGGGCGCCAGGCGAACCTGGGCCAGCTTGAAGCCGTCGCCGGGCTCGCCCAGCACCTGATCGTTCGAAACCCTCAAGCCTTCGATGGCCACGATCGCGTGACCGCCGGGCATGGAGCTGTCGATGGTGTCCAGCACCCGTTCGATCCGCACCGCCGGGTCGGGCAGGTCGACCAGGAACAGCGTCGCGCCCGCCTCAGCCTTGGCCATGACGATGCCAACCGCCGCGCCTTGGGCGCCGGTGATGAAGGCCTTGCGGCCGTCGATGATCCAGCCGTCGCCGTCGCGCCGCGCCGTGGTGCGCATCATCGACGGGTCGGACCCCGCCCCGCCCTCATCGGCCGGCTCGGTCATGAAGAAGGCCGAGCGCGCGCGGCCCGCGACCAGCGGATCCAGGAACCGCTCGCGCTGAGCGGGCGTCGCGACCCGGCCGAGCAGGAACATGTTGCCTTCGTCCGGCGCGGCGACATTGACGGCCGGCGGGCCCAACGGCGACAGGCCGGCTGCGCGCAGCACCTTGGCGGTGTCCAGGTGCGACAGGTGGCGACCATCCGGCAGGATGTGCGGGGTCAGCACGCCGAACGCATCGGCCTTGGCGCGAAGCTCCCCGATCAACGCGTCGGACGGCCCGTGCGCCCCCAGGCGCGGATCGCGTTCGTAGGGTACGACGACGTCGCGCACGAAGGCCTCGACGCGTTCGGCGATCTCGGCCCCTTGGCCGTGGACGATATCCATCAGGCGCGCTCCAGCATGTTGACGACGTCGGTCGAGAACGAACCGCGCCGCCCCACCGCACAGTTCGGCGCGTCGCGGGTCAAGGCTGCCGCTTCGGAACTCGGCGCATCCGTCATGCAGGCTGTCAAACGTCTACTGGCCGCGTCGCCGTTTGGGCCTCGGCGAGCAGGCGCTCTTGGGTCGGCTCCAAGACGCCGTCGGCGATCAGCCGGGCGATTTCGGCCTCGTCGAGACCCAGCCAGTCGCCAACGACCTCGGCCGTCTGCTCGCCGGCCAAGGGCGCGGGCCCGTGTGGCGCGTCCGCCAAGGCCAGGCCATGAGCGTGGGTGCGCTCGGCGACGACCGGCTCGCTCAGGTAGGGATGGCGTTCGACGCGATAGAAGCCACGGTCGCGGTAGGGCGCGAACGCCGGCAGATCGGCGACGCGCAGCACGCGCCCCGCCGGTATTCCCCTGGCCTGCAAGGTTCGCATCGCCTCGTCGGCCGACCGCTCCGCGATCCACTGGGCCAGTCCCTCGTCCGCGCTCTCGGTCGAGCCGATCATCTCGCGCAACGCTCGCAGATCCCGCGCGCCCCGCACCGTCACCGCGCACCATTCATCGTCGCCGGCGGCGGGATACACGCCCTGCCACGCGTCGACAGGATCGCTGCGAGATCGTCCCAGCGACGTCCGCGCCACCTGGGCGGCGAACTGGCTCAGCATCACCTCGGACTGGGCGATACTGGCGCGGCCGCCGAGCCCGGTGCGGAGCCGCCGGATCAGCAGGGCGGCGACGGCCATGGCCCCAATTCGCCCCGCGACGTGGTCGGGATAGATGGTGATCGAGTCGCTGAAGCCCTCCGGATCGTCCGGATAGCGCCAGGCCAGGGTCAGCCCCGTGGCGGCGCGGACCAGCGGTCCATAGCCCATCCGCCCGGCCCAAGGCCCCGTCGAGCCGAAGGCCGAGCTGTCGGCCATGATGATGCGCGGATTGAGCTTGGCGATCGTGGCGTGGTCGACGCCCAGGCTCTCCAGCGTGCCGGGCTTGAAGTTGGACAGGATGACATCGGCTTCGGCCGCTAAGTCCAGGAACAGCGCCCGGCCGCGCGGCTCGCGCAGATCAAGGCCCAGGCTGCGCTTGTTGCGATGGCCGGCCGCGAAACTGACCGAGAGGCCATAGGAGAGGTAGGACTGGCGATTGCCGTCCGGAAAGGCGCGGCTCTCGACCTTGACGACATCCGCGCCCTGGTCGCCCAGCAACCGCCCCTGCTCCGCGCCGACCACGATCACGCCCAGGTCCAGCACCTTCAGACCTTCGAAGGCGCGCCGGCCGGCGACGGCGACGGCGGCGGGCGCGGGAAACGCCACATCTTCGTCGGTCGACGCGCCGGGTCCCATCCGCGCGCCGTCGATACACGCCACGCCGTTGGGCAGTTTGGCCAAAGCGCCGTCGAGCAGGCGGACTTCGGTCAGAGCTTCGCGGTCGGCGACGTGGTCGCTGGCCATGAACTCTTCCAGCGTCAGCACGGCCGAGATCGGCACGCCGTGGCTCTGCCCCTCGGCCTCAAGCTCGTCCCGCGTACGATCGGCGAAGAAGGCGGCGATGGCCGGCAACAGGTCGGGCGACTTGTAGCGGACGGCGGTCTTTTCGAACTCCGGCGAGGCGAAGGCGGCCGGCTGGCCCATCCAGCGGAACATGCCCTGCCACTGACGCCGGGCCAGCAGGCAGATGCGCACGTGGCCGTCGGCGCAGGGCAGGATCGGATACTGGAAGCCCTTCGGCGGCCGGTCGCGCGACAGCAGGTGGGCCGGCTTGCCCAGAGTGGCGCTGCCGGCGATGCCGAAACCCGGATCCAACGCCTGCACCGCGCCGTCCAGGGCGGAGAAGTCGATGTGGTCGCCTACGCCGGTGCGCAGGGCGTGATAGAGCGACACCGTCAGGGCGTAGGCCGCCTGGGCCGCGGCGCACTGATAGGCCAGGTCGCCCGGCGGCGGCAGCGGCGGCCGTCCGCGAACGCCAGACCGCGACAGCTCGGCCGACAGCGCGTGCAGGACGAGGTCGCTGCCCTGCCAGCCGGCGCACTCGCCCCGCGTTCCGAAATCGCTGACAGTCATGGTGACCAAGGACGGCCGGGCCGCGCGCAGCGCCGCCAGGTCGATCGGCTGACCGGCGTCGGCGACGATCACATGCGCGATGTCGAGGACAGCTTCGGCTTCAGACGACCAGACCTTGCCGATATTGGCGACCAAGTCCTCGATGTCATCGCTGGACGGCTCCACCAGCCGCGTCACCTGGGCGCCGAGCTCGGCGAGATAGCGCGTGATCGGCGCCAGCGGGCCGGCGACCGCGTCCGCGACCCTGATCCCGCGCAGCGGACGATCCGTCTCGCGCTCGGTCGTTTTCACGCGCGCTTCCCCCAAGACCTCCGTTGATCGGAGCGTCTTAATTGATCGGTTAAATGATATCGGACGCCCCGGTCAACCCGTCCCGTAAGCGGACGTCGCGGAAGCCTCAAGCGGCGCTGGGGCGGGCCAGGACGCCATGGAAACACAGGTCTAGCACGTGCTGGACATAGCGTTGCTTGATGTCCTCAGTCAGGTCGGCGGCGCCCAGCGTCGTCGGCAGCGAATAGCCGGCGTAGAAGATGTGCTCGCAGGCGCCGACCACGCTGTAATAGAGCAAGCCCGGATCCAGCTCGCGGAACGCGCCCTCCCCTAGGCCCTGAGCGACGATCGACCGATAGGCCGCCACCATCGGCTCGACGAAGATCTTGGCCACCCGCCCGCTGGACGCCTTATCGCCCTGGGCGATCATGTAGTTGATCAGGCGATTGATATAGGGCGAGCGATAATAGGTGTTGATGATGCCGCCGATGTGGATGCGCAGCTTCTGCTCAGCCGACAGGTCCATCTTCACGAGGCTGCCGAGATCGGCCATCGACGTTTCGGCCATGCGTTCCAGCAGCGCCAGGAGCAAGCCGTCCTTGCTGCCGAAATAGTACTTGATGAGCGCCGAGTTCAGTCCGGAACGCTGGGCGATCTCGCTCAGCGACACGTCGATGTTGGAGCGTTCCGAAAGCACAGCGGCGGCGGCGTCCAGCAGGATCGTCCTGGAATCGCGCCGCTCAAGGGTCGCGCTCTTGGCCTTGGCTCGCGTCATGACGGTCTATCGGGATCCCCTCGCGATCTCGTAGCTAATCGCTTGAAGACATTCGTCAAAGCGATTTCCGCGACGTCAGCCCTCAGTCCCGCCGATGGAGCACGAAGGGCACCGTGCGGCGCTCGGTCAGGCGCACATCGAAGCCCCGATCCACCGGCGGGAAGGCGCGCTGGGAGCAGTCGTCGCGCTCGCAGATCCGGCAACTGACCCCGATCCGCGTCGCCGGCCCGTTCAAATCCAGCCCCGCCGCATAGACCAGATCGCCCACGTACTTGACCTCGCAACCCAGCCCCAGAGCGTAGCGACGGTCCGGACGCAGATAGGACCCCGACGGCTTGGACACGCCCTTGGCCAGGCTGACATAGCGCACGCCGTCCGGCATCTCCGCCAGTTGAACCAGCCAGGCGTCCGGACGCGCGAAGGCGTCGTGGACGTTCCACAGCGGACAGGTGCCGCCGAACCGTGCGAACTGCAGGCGCGTGGCGCTATGGCGCTTGGTGATGTTGCCCGCCTGGTCGAGGCGCACGAAGTAGAACGGCACGCCGCGCGCGCCCGGTCTCTGCAGGGTGCTCAGCCGATGGAACACTTGCTCCAGGCTGGTCTGGAAAGTCTGGCTGAGGTGTTCGATGTCGTGCCGCGCGACACGGGCGGCCTCGCGGAAGCGCTCATAGGGCAGCAGCAGCGCTCCGGCGGCGTAGTTGATCAGTCCGGTCCGGCAGACCTTGGCCGCGCCCTGGCTGAGAAACCCGGCCTGGGCCAGCTCGGTCTCGACGGCGTCGGACAAGGTGGTCGCCACGATCTGATAGGCCATCTGGAAGCAGCGCGTCTCCGCCGCCTGGGTCGCGCCCAGCAGCAGCAAGCCCTCGGCCGGATCGAAGCGGCGCATCAGGTCCGGATCGGGGGCGCGTTCCACGCGCACGCCCAGCCCATCCCGCAGGTGACGCTCCAGCGCCCATTCCAGCGAGTCCGGCCCGTCCAGCTCCAGGCGCTCGGCCAAGGCCTCCGATGCGAGGTCCAGGGTGTGGATGTAGTTGTTCCTGTAGTGGAAATAATCGCGCACCTCCTCGTAAGGCAGCAGCGCGCTGACCGCGCCCCGCTCGTCCAGCGACACGGCCTCCTCGGTCTGCTTGAGGCGCTCGTCCAGCCGCCGATAGGCCTGGTGAAGCGCCAGATACGACCGCGCCAGATTGGGCGTGCTGGCCGCCGCCTGCTTCAGCTCGCTCAGGCTGGGCGGCGAGGCCTGGTCGAGCGGATCGGCGCTGGCCTCGCGCAGGTCGGCGATCAGGCGCGCGTCGTCGCTGGCGTCCAGCACCGAAGCGTCGACCTCGAACACCCGCATCAGGTCCAGCAACACCCGCGCCGTCACCGGCCGCTGGTTGGCCTCAATCTGCGACAGGTAGCTGCCGGACACGCCCAGCAGGGCGGAGGGCCGCTCGCTGACCCTGTCGGCCATCGACTGGCGGCCGGGCCTGGCGACCTTCCGCGGCGCGCTGGACGGTCAGGCCTTCACGGTCCAGGTCGCCCCGGCGGCCGAGGGCTTCACCATCCGCCACCGCGCCGCCAAGGCCCGGGTGCTGGTGCTCACCCCGCGCTCGGCCGAACTGCACGACAAGCTGCCCGAGAAGCAGGCCGCCGACATCTCCAAGCTGGTGCTCTCGCCGATGCCGGGCCTCGTCGTCTCCATGGACGTCGCGGTGGGGCAAACCGTCCGCGAGGGCGAGGTCGTCTGCGTGCTCGAGGCCATGAAGATGCAGAACATCATCCGCGCCGAGCGCGACGGCGCGGTCAAAGCCGTCAACGCCAAGGCCGGCGACCCCGTCGCGGCCGATGAGGTGCTGGTCGAGTTCTCGTGATGACTTTCGCCGCCACGCTGCGCCAGTCGGGGTCCGCCGAACGCGTCGCGCCCTTGCGCGCGCCCGACCGGCTGATGTCGATCACCATGCTGGCGGCGTCAGTAGAACGTCACGTCGTCCAGTTCGAACCACAGCTTGCGGCCAGCGGGGCGTGAGCCGGAGACGCCGACCTCGAGCAGATCCCCACCGTTCCAGGCGTCGGCGGCGCTCCGGGTCGAGCCCGGACGGGCGAAGGCCGAGAACGGCACGACCACCTTGCGCCAGGTCGGATCGGCCTTGACCTCGGCCTGCCAGGGACCGGAGACCGTATTGATCGTCACCACATAGGGACCGGCGTCGCCGCGAAGCGCGAAGCTCAATCCCTTGAAGGCCGTCGCGTCGACCGGCTCCACCGAACCTCGGCTCAGCGGCAGCAGGACGCCCGCGTCCGGCTCGGCCTTGTTGGCCATCTTGGCCGCGACATTGAGGACCCGGCGGCCGTCGCCCTTGTCCAACACCTGCGAGACTTCCACGCTGCGGTCTCGACCGCCGTCGAAGTCGTTGAGGCGCAGGGTGTCCAGGCTGGTGCGGCCGTCGGCGCGCTCGAAGTCGTCGATCAGGGCCTTGGCCTTGAGGGCCGGCAGTGTCGGCTGGTCGTTGGCGGGCGAGCGCGTCGAACCCGGTCCGAAAGCCGCGCGACCGTCGATGAACACCCGGTCGACCTTGCGGATGTCCTCGATGCTGGTCCACGGCTTGCCGGCGATCAGCACGAAGTCGGCGCGCTTGCCCTTTTCGAGCGTGCCGCGATCGACCAGCAGGTTCATGGCCTGGGCGCTGGTCGCCGTGCCCGCGATCAGCGCCTGGGCCGGCGTCAGGCCGGCCTGGACCAGCAATTCCATCTCGCGGAGCGTCGAGGCGCCGTGCACCGTTCCAGGCATGCCGGCGTCGGTGCCGAGTACGATCGGCACGCCGGCCGCCTGCAACGTCTTCACATTGGCCAGGGCGTAGCCGAACTTGCGCGCGGCCTGCTGGATGCGGGGACTGTCGGGATCGGCCGGCGGCTTCTGGCCCGGCTTGACCGGCTCGTAGACCGCCAGGGTCGGCGCATAGAACAGGCCCGAGGCCTTGATCTTGGCGATGGTCCCGGCGTCGAGCGGCCGGTCCTGCAGGCTGTGGGCGATGACGTCGACGCCGGAGTCGGCCGCCACGGCGCCGCGGTCGACGGTGACCGTGTGGGTGAGGACCTTCAGATTGTACTTGTGGGCCGTCTCGGTGAGCGCCTTCAGCGTCCAGCCGTCCATGCTGGTGTTGTCCGGCGCCGAGCCATAGCGCCAGCCGTCGGTGAAGGCCTTGATGGCGTCGGGCTTGTAGGGCGCCAGGCCCTCGATCGCGGCGCGGGCGGCTTCCGGCGTGTCGACCCAGCGGGTGGTGGCCTCGTCGGCCCAATCGGCGCCATGGCCGCCCGGCGTACTGACCCGGGCGACGAAGTTGACGTGCGGCGCGGTCAGGGTCCCGAGCCAGCGCCGCCGCGGCGCGAAGGACTCCGGCTGCTGGTGGAAGTCGTTCACCGTCGTGACGCCGGAGGCGACATAGGCGTCGGCGATCTTCGGCGTGATGGCCGGAACGCCCGCCGGGGTCCAATGGGTGTGGACGTCGAAGAAGCCCGGCAGCAGGGCCTCGCCCTTGGCGTCGACCACGGTCGCGCCCTTCGGCGGCCGGACCTTGGGACCGACCTCGACGATCCGCCCGTCGCGCGCCACCAGCGCGCCGCGATAGGGCGCCGCGCCTGTGGCGTCGAAGATCTCGGCGTTGACGATCGCCAGGGTCGGCGACGTCGCGGCCCGCGCCTGGCAGACCCCTAGCACCGCGGCGGCGGCGAGGCTCACGGCCAGGGCGGCGCGATAGCGACTCTGCAACGTCCGGACAGGGGAAGCGGTCATGGGCGTTCCTTCGTTTCGATACGCATCACAGGGGCGGGCCGGCATCCGCGCCGTCGAGAGCTCCCATAGGGTTCATGACGTTCGGTCGCGTCACAACCGCCACTCGCCGGCGAACGGGCAAAGCCTGCTCAATAGGCTGGATGATCACCCGACGGGCTCTGGCGGCGTCGCCGATTGATCGGCGATATCTCAACTGTTAGTGGGCGACGCCGAGGGGGAATCGCCGATGCGGGGAAACAGGGCGTGTGTGGGTCTCGCAGCTCTGGCGCTGATCGCGAGCGCACCGGGATCGCCCGCCCTCGCCCAGCGCAGTCGCGGGGTGCGGGTCGACACGACGGGGCAATCGCTGGCGGCGGCGCTGACCGATATCGCCAGGCGGTCGAACCGCGAGCTGCTGCTGGCCGCGCCGACGATCGGCGGACGCGCCGCGCCGCGCCTGCGGGGCCAATATACGATCGACCAGGTCCTGCCGCTGCTGCTGGCCGGATCGGGCCTGGCCTATCGGCGCACCCCGGACGGAACCTACATCATCCATGCGGCGCCGGCGCTTCCGACGCCCGAGCCCGACGCGCCGGTGGCCCTGCCGGAGCTGCTGGTCACCGCCCGCTCCCAGAACAGCGACATCCAGCGCACCGAGAACGACATCCAGCCCTACAAGGTCTGGAGCAGCCACGACATCGAGCAGGCGCACTCGATGGACATCGACGATTTCCTGCGCAACCGCGTCACGGCCAACGGGCAGTCGACGACACGCATGGCCGAGGCCGGCGGCGGCAGCCGGTCGGAGGTCAACCTGCGCGGCCTTGGCTCGAACCAAACGCTGGTGCTGGTCGACGGACGACGGATGCCGAGCCTGCCCGCCCTGGATGCGACGCTGACCCTGCTGCAGGCGGATCTCAACGGCATTCCGCCGGCCGCCATCGACCGCGTCGAGGTGCTCAACTCCACTGCGGGCGGCATCCATGGCGTCGGCGCGACGGCCGGCGCCATCAACATCGTCCTGAAACGCGACTACGAGGGCGCCCGCCTCGGCGTGACCTATGGCCTAAGCGGTCGGGGCGACGCCGGGCTCGCCCGGATCGACGGACAGGTCGGCTTCACGTCGAAGGACGGCCGCACGCGCGGATCGATCTTCTTCAGCCGCTACTGGGGCCCCGACCTACGCAACGGGGACCGCGACGTCAGCACCCGCGCCCGCGAGCTCAGCGCGGTCAACGATCCAGCGGGCTTCGCGCGCAGTTCGCCCATCAGCGCGTCGATCAATATCGTCAGCCTCTCGGGCGCAAATCTGACTCTAGACCCGCGCTATGGCGGCGTTTCGCTGGGCGCGATCTCGACGTTCGTGGACGCCGACTATCGCGGGATCGCCTCCGACGGCGGCGCGCAGCTGCTGGCTCATGCCGGCCAGACGGATACGTCGCTGTCGCCGGACGCCGCCGGCGCGCGCCACAGCCTGCTGACCCGTCCTTCGACGACCTCGATCATCGCCAACGGTCGCCACCAGTTCGGGACTTCGATCGAGGCCTATGTCGACGTGATGGCCCTCCAGAACGTCGGTGAGGCGACGCTGCGGCGCAATCCGCGCAGTCCGGTGATCGCCGCGGACGCTCCGACCAATCCGTTCCAGCAGGACATCGTGGTCAGTTACCCTCTGGAAGGGATCGACGGCCGCCAGTTGAGCCGAACCCGAACCCTTCGCCTGACCGGCGGCCTGATCGTCGACTTGCCCGGAGCCTGGAAGGCGGACATCGACTACGCCTGGGCGCGCGCCCAGCTTCGGGAATGGGCGTTCGGCGCCAATCTGAACGCAGATTTCTCCGACGCCATCCATGATGGCATGCCCTCGGCAACCGGCGGCGTGGCGATCGATCCCCTGGCTGGTCGGGCGGCGTTCCAGGCCGCCGTCGCGCCCTATCTGTTCGATAGCCACAGCGCCGGATCCCAGACAGACCACTTCGACGATCTCTCGCTGAGACTGGCGGGGCCCGTGCTGGACGCTCCGGGCGGTCCCGTCACGCTGTCGCTGCTGGCGGAGTCGCGCCGCGAGCGCATACCGTCGGCGCCCTACCTGTTCACCGTCAGCGGTTCGGACACACCGTTGGCGACGCTCATGCCGTCTGTCTCGATGCAGACGCGCTCGGCCTATGCCGAGCTGCGCGCGCCGCTCACGGATCGCGGGACCGGCCCCGCTGGGCTCAAGGGGCTGGAGCTCCAGTTGGCGCTGCGACGGGACAGCAACCGCCCGGTCCTGGAGGGCAGCTATTTCAACCTCGACGGCGAGGCCGGGCCGCCCGTCCGCCTCCACTACGACTCGACGGTCTATACTGCGGGTCTGAAGGCGTTTCCTCTGGACGGCTTGATGGTGCGGGCCAGTGTCGCCTCGGGCGTCCTGCCGCCGCCGCTCCAGAGCTATGGCCTGTTTTCCTATCTCCTGACCGCCGATCCGGGTCAGGCCTCGGACGCCACGCCCGTGTACCTGATGGACCTGCTGGTATCGGACCCCAAACGCGGCGGGACTTCGCTGGGCTCGGAAGGCGCTTTCAAGCTGATCTGGGGCGGCGGCGGCGACCTCAAGGCCGAGCGCGCCAGGAGCCTCTCGCTCGGCGCGGTGCTGGCGCCGTCGGCGATCAGCGGCCTCAGGATCTCGATCGACTACACCCGTATCCTCAAGCAGCGGGAGATCGTCTCGGATCATCAGCAAGACTATGTCTACATCCTGCAGCACGAGGACCAGTTCCCTAGCCGCGTCACCCGAGCGGCCCTGACCGACGCCGATCGCGCCAAAGGCTATAGCGCAGGCGTCGTGACCGCCGTCGACACCACCAGCTTCAACATCGGCCGCACCCAGGTCGAGGCGGTGGACTTCCAAGCCGACTATCGCCTGTCGACGCGGGACCTGGGCGATTTCGGCTTTCACGCGGCGGCGACCTGGCAGCTGAACCTCCGCCGACGCGCCAACGCCGAAAGTCCGTGGGTGAACTTTGTCGGGATGTCGGACGGACCTCTGGAATGGCGCGCCAATGGCGGATTCGACTGGTCGCGCGGCCCGCTCGGGCTGGGCCTCAATGCTGTCTTTTACGACCGGTATCGACCGCAGACGTCCGATCTTCTGCCCAGCGCCGCCGCCTCCAAGGTTCTGCAGCAAGGCTCCGCCTGGATCCCCGCCCAGGTCTATTTCGACCTCTATGGCACGCGGCGGCTGACCCTGCCGGAGGGCCGTGGATTTCGATCGATGGAGATCCGCTTCAGCGTCCAGAACATACTGGACCACCGCCCGCCGATCATCGTGAGCCGCATCGCACCGAATTTCAGCCCCTATGGCGATCCGCGCCTGCGCCGGTTCGAGGTGAGTTTCGTGGGACTTTTCTAGCCGCCGCTCCGGCCAGATGAGGGTTCTTGAAAAACCTGCGTTCTGCCCAGTGAAGGCGTCCCGTCGGACGTCGTGGCGCGGTCGGTTCCGCGCCGTTCCGGAGGTCCGCAGATGTTCAAGTTCGTTCCGGTCGCGCTGGCGACCCTACTCCTCTCGACCTCGGCCATGGCGCAGGTCAAGCCGTTCCCGGCCGACTTCAAGACCCAGGAAATCGCCACCAACGGCGTGACGATCCATGTCCGTGTCGGCGGCAAGGGTCCGGCCGTCGTGCTGCTGCACGGCTATGGCGAAACCGGCGACATGTGGGAGCCGCTGGCGGCCGATCTGGCCAACGACCACACCGTGATCGTGCCCGACCTGCGCGGCCTGGGCTTGTCGTCCAAGCCCGCCGCCGGCGGCTACGACAAGAAGAACCAGGGCGAAGATGTCGCCGGCGTCCTGGACAGCCTGAAGATCGCCAAGGCCGACCTGGTCACGCACGACATCGGCAACATGGTCGGCTATGCCTTCGCCGCCGAGCACCGCGACCGCGTTGGCCGCTTCGTGCTGATCGACGCGCCGCTGCCCGGCGTGGGCCCGTGGGAGGACATCCTCAAGAACCCGCTGCTGTGGCACTTCCGGTTCGGCGGTCCCGACATGGAGCGTCTGGTGGCCGGTCGCGAGCGCATCTATCTGGACCGCTTCTGGAACGAGTTCTCGGCCACGCCCGCCCGCTTCACCGAAGCGTCGCGGGAGCACTACGCCAAGCTCTACGCCCAGCCCGGCGCCATGCACGGCGGCTTCTCGCAGTTCGCCGCCTTCGACCAGGACGCCATCGACAACAAGGCCTTCGTGGCCCAAGGCAAGTTGAACATGCCGGTGCTGGCCCTGGGCGGCGAGAAGTCGTTCGGACCGATGATGGCCACGGTGATGCGCTTCGCCGCCACCAACGTGACCGAGGGCGTCGTTCCCGACTCGGGCCACTGGATCATGGAAGAAAACCCCAAGGCCACCGTCGCCTTGGTGCGCGGCTTCCTGGACGCCAAGCAATGAGCCGCCGGTTCCTCACGGCGAGCGCCGCCGCTCTGCTGACGGTGGTGGTCGCCCTGGGTCCCATCCAGCGGGGCGCCCTGGCTCAGGATCGCGCGCTGCGCCTGACCCCGACCGAGATCGACGCCCAGGCCAGGGGCGGGGCCGGAGCCGGCACGTCCGGCGTGGCCGGCATCCGGACCACGATCCTCTATGGCGACCCGACCAAGGCCGGGCCCTATACGATCGAGATTCGCGTGCCGCCCAACACCCGGATCGCCGCCCACGGCCATCGCGACAGCCGCACGGCCGTTGTCGTCGCCGGAGCCTGGTGGTTCGGTTACGGCCGCAAGGCCGACGAGACCCTCGTCAAGGCCCTGCCGCCCGGCAGCTTCTACAGCGAGCCGGCCGGCGTCGACCATTTCGCCATGACCAAGGCCGAAGGCGCTAGCGTCTACATCTTCGGCTTCGGCCCGACGAGCACCGACTATGTCGAGGCTGCGGACACGCCCAAGCCCTGATCTCTCCGGGCGCGCTGGTCCCCGGCACGCCCGTCCTTCCCCACAAACGGCTCCTCCCCCCTCACCCGCGCTGGCCGCCAGCGCGGGGTTCTTTTTGCGCAAGGACATCCCTGTCCACGGATCGAGCCCGCCTGATCAGCCGCAGCCAAGACGCGCAAACGAAAGGGGAGCGGGACCCGCCGGTCCTGCTCCCCTTTTTTGTCGCGCGATCCGTTCAGTGGCCGACGGAGCGCAGGACGATTTCGGCGAAGCCCTGGGCCGTCGCGGCGCGGTTCCAGTCGCGCTGCAGTTCGCAGGCCACCTGGATCCAGCTGACCGGCTTGCCGCCGGCCTGTACGACCCGGTCGATGCCGGCCTGGTGCGCCAGCTGCGAGGTGCCGCCCACCGCGTCGACGACGGCGAAGACGTCGAAACCTTCGCGCAGGGCGTCCAGCGCCGGGAACGCCAGGCAGACCTCGGTCCACAGGGCCACCATGATCAGCTTCTTGCGGCCCGTGGCCTTCACGGCGGCCACGAAGTCGGCGTCCTCCCAGGCGTTGATGGCGGTGCGGTCGATCGGCGTCACGTCGGGCAGGACGTCGGTTATCGGGGTGATGGTGGGGGTGTTCAGGCCGGTCGCTACATTGACCGTGGTGAGGACTACAGGCAGGTCATAGAGCCTGGCGGTCTTGGCCAGGTTCACGACGTTGGCGATCAGCAGGCGCTTCTCCATCGTCACGATCGAGGACACCTGGACGGGCTGGAAGTCGATGATCACGAGGGCGGCGTTCTGCGGCGTCAGAAGCGCGTCGGCCAGCGGATCGCGGATAGTCAGGGGCGAGGTCATGTCGGGCGTCTCCAAGGGTTGAAGAGCGGTCGATCGGAACCCGTTCTCGATATTGTTCGAGAATATTTCCGAATGCTCTTAATTTTGGAAACGCAGTTTTTCCGAAAATCCCCATCACTCGGGATGAGCATTACGGAAATCGTTCGCGTTGTTTTGCACGCGAATACAGTACAAATAAAAACGTCGACGGCCGCTTGCACCAAGCGGCCGTCGACGAGGAGGTTTGACGCGATCAGCGCTTGGTGGCGATCAGTTCGTAGGTGTCGGCGTCCCGGGCCACCAGCTTGACCGGCAGCACCTGGGACACGTTACGGCCGAAGCGGGCGACGTCGCCCGTGCGGAACAGGCCGGTGATCCGCATCGCCGCCACCTTCGGATCCTTGATGACGATCTGGGCGCGCGTATAGCGGTTGAGCTTGGCCACGGCTGCGGCCAGCGGTTCGTTCTCGAACTCCACGACGTCCTGCTTCCAGGCCAGGGCGTCGTCCAGATCGATCGGGACGACCTTGCCGGCCTCGGCGCCGTGGGCGGCGAAGGCCTCGCCGGGGCGCAGCTTGACCAAAGGCGCGCCCGCACCGCTGGCCACGCCCGCCACCGAGACGCTGCCCTGGGCGAGGACCACGCGCACGGAGTCAGGCGACAGCCGGACGTCGAACTGCGTGCCCAAGGCGGTGACGACCCGGTTGTCGGCCCGAACCGCGAAGGGATGGGCCGGATCGTGGGCGACATCGAAGAAGGCGCGCCCCTTCAGCAGGCGCACGTCACGGCGCGAGTCCGAGAAGGCCACGTCGACGGCGCTGTCGGCGTCCAGCGTCACCCGCGTGCCGTCGGCCAGGTCGACGATCGACTTCTGGCCCCGGCCGGTCACGTAGTCCGCCGTTCCGACGGTCCGCATGGGATCGCTCGAGACGCTGTTGCTGGCCACTTGCCGCGGTTTGCTGGACGAGCTGAACCACCCGCCTTGGACGCCGATCAGCAGTGTGGCCGAGACCGCGACCACCGCGATCGAGGCGGCGATGGCCTGCGGCCAGAACGCGCGGACAGGCTCGGGCTTGGCCTGGCGCGCCGCGCGGCCCATGGCGGCGATCAGGTCGTTGTCCTCGGCGTCGTCGAAGACGCCCCACATTTCCTGCACGGCGTCCCAGGCGGCCTGGTTGGCCGGATCAGCCTCAAGCCACTGCTGGTGCTGCTCGCGCTCGGGCGACTGGGTCAGGTCGTCGATCGCCATCCAGCGCGCAGCGGCCTGCGCCGGGCTGAGGTTGCGGACGTCGGCGAGGGTCAGGACGGCGCGGGTCATCGGGCGTCTCCCCCGTGGGCCATCAGATGCTCGATCGCCTTGGTCATGTGTTTTTCCACGGCGCTCACCGAGATGCCGAGCTGCAGGGCGATGGACTTGTGCCGCATGCCGTCCAGACGCTTGAGGAGAAAGATCGCCCGCGTCCGTTCGGGCATGGTCATCAGCGCAGCGGCGGCGGCGTTCAGCGCCTGCTTGCCGGCATAGATGCGGGCCGGATCGAAATCCTGCTCACCGTAGATTTCGGGATCCAGCGCCACATGCTCTTCGGCGTGACGCACCGTGCGCCGGCGATGACGGTCGGTCAGCACGCTGGCGGCCGTCTGGAAGATATAGGCGCTGACGTGATCCAGATTGTCCGGGGTGCCGCGCACCGTCAGGCGCAGGAACACTTCCTGGACAAGGTCCTCAACCTCGGAGGCGTTTCGCACGCGACGCCGAAAATAGGCGGCCAACGGCCCTCGCATCGACCCCGCCGCCTGGGCGAAGGCCTGGGCGCGCGCGGCGTTGTCGTCAGCCTCGGTCATGGTCTCTCCGAGAGCCATACCCATCACAATTCCGATCTTTGCCCAAGAGGCGGTGGACGTCATCTCGACGACGCGCACGCGCCCCGTCCGACAAGGCAGAACGCAGGCCCAAAAATTCTCCCCATCAAATTCGGAATCTTTTTTGCGAAAAGCCGCGATCGCATGGCGCCTCAGAAGAAACACATTTCAAAACAGCCACTTAACACACCAACTCGCCCGCCGATGGTCTCGAAAATGCCGTTCAGGAGCCGATGGGGAGTTTTCGACGACGTGCGTCGTGCCTAGCGAGCGGCTGAACGGCGGTCGCTGAAACGGGAGGCGACGACATGACGGCGATGAACACCCAGCTGGCGGCCAAGGGCGCGCTCGCCGGTCAAATGGCCCAGGCGATTCTGGAAATGCTGGAAGCAGCCCAGCGCGTGCTGCGCGCCGATCCCGGTCAAGCCAAGTCCCTGCTCGATCGGGCTTCGGTCCTGCTCAGCCCCGCGCCGTCCGTCGAGGCGTCGGACAGCGCGCTCAGCGGCCTGGCGCCGTGGCAGGAGCGGAAGGTCGAGCAGTTCGTCGCGGAAAACCTCGACCGGACGATCGTGGTCGGGGAACTGGCCAGCCTGGCGCGCCTCAGCACCACTCACTTCTCGCGCGTCTTCAAGCGCAGCTTCGGCGTCACCCCGCGCGACTATGTGATGCACGCCCGGCTGGAGCGCGCCAAGACCCTGCTCGCCCGGACCTCGACGTCCCTGTCCCAGATCGCCCTGGACTGCGGCTTCTGCGACCAGGCCCACATGTCCCGCATCTTCCACCAGGTGGTCGGCGCCACGCCCAGCCGCTGGCGCAAGCAGTCGATGTTCGAGATGGCGGCGTAGGGGCGGCGTGCGAGGAGCCGAACCGGTCGTCACGCCCCCCTCTCAGCGAGGAATGACGACCGCCAATGCGCTACAGGGTGTGGACCCGACCTAGCTCGCGACCGCCTTGGGGAACGCGCCGGCCGCCAGCACGCCCCGATGCAGCACCGTCTTTCGCGGCGGCAGGCGGGCGACGGTTTCGGCGGAACAGGCGGCGGCGACCAGAACGCAGTCGGCGGCGTCGCCGACCTTGGGCCAGACCATCTCGCCAGCGGCGTTCAGCGGCGTGATCCCGCCGGTCGGGATCTTCAGGGCCTGGGACAGCCCGTACTCGTCCGACCAGCCATAGAGCTGGCAGGCCAGCTTGGCCTTTTCCAGCACGTCGCCGCTGCCGAACACGGACCAGTGGTCGACGACACTGTCAGTACCTGTGAACACCTTCACGCCGCCGGCCTGCAAGGTGGGGATCGGCATCATCCGGGTCCCGAACGGGATGGTCGAGGCGATCGAGACGCCAGCCTCGTTCAGGCGCGCGGCCATGTCGGCGGCGGCGGCCTTGTCCAGCGACATCAGCGAGAAGGCGTGGCTGATGGTCACGCGGTTCTTCAGCACCGGGTTCTTGGCCGTGATGTCGGCGATGCGGGTGATGGCGGCGATCCCGCTCTCGCCCGGCTCGTGGATGTGGATGTCGACGCCGGCTTTTTCGTCCAGCGCGATCTGCATCATGGTGTCGACCGACTTCTCCATGCCGCCGTCGACCGCCGTGGGGTCGATACCGCCGACATGGGTGGCCCCGGCGCGGATCGCCTGGCGCATCAGATCCTCCAGACCGATGCTGACGAAGCCGTGTTGCGGGAAGGCGACGATCTCGTGGCCGAAGTCGGCGTTGTGGCGGTCCAGCGCCGTCTTCAGGTGCTCGACATGTTGTGTCCCGATCACCTTGTCGACGTTGCACTGGCTGCGGGCGAAGGTCGTGCCATTGGTCTGCAGCAGCTTCACCAGCGCCTCGGCGCGCGGCTCCAGGGTCGGCAGCATTTCCGGCAAGAGCTTGTGCTCCAGCGCGATCTGGCCGGCGATGCCGCCCTTGCGCTTGCGCGGCGCGCGCCAGGGGGCGCTGTAGAAGGTCTTGTCCAGGTGGATGTGCATGTCGCGGAATGACGGCAGCATCAGCAGGCCGTCCGCGTCATAGGCCTTTGCCCCTTTCGGAATCGGCGCGTCGGCCGGCAGGATCGCGGCGATGACGCCCTTGTCGATCTTGACGGTCTTCAGCGCGGTGCGGGTGCCGACGACCTCGTCGCCCTCGCGATCGTAGCCCGTCTCCAGGCGGACGTTGCGAAGGTAATAGAGGCCGCCGGCCGCCGGCGCCTTGGGCTGAGGGGCCGCCGAGGCGCCGGGCGAAGCGGCGGCGAGGCCGAGAGCCCCCGCCGCCAGGCCGCCGGCGCCCAGGAGCGCGCGACGGGAAAGATCAGGCGTCATGGTCGTCTTGCCTTGGGTTTGATCGGTCATGTCTGCCCCTAGAACTTGTAGCGGACGCCCAGCTTCACCTGCCAGACGGACTGAGCGTTGAAGCTGGTGGCGGCCTTCGAGGTGAACTTGTCGAACTGGTAGAAATTGCCCTGCCCCGCCGAGCACGACACCCCGGTGAACTGGCAGTTTCGCGCCACGATGTTGGACGAGACGTACGGGTTGGGCACCTGCTGGATCACGCCCCACTTGTTGTTGAGCATGTTCCCCAGGTTCTCGATGTCCATGTAGATCTCGGCCTTGGCGGCGTGCGGGAAGAAGGCCGGGGCCTCCTGGCTCAACCGGATGTCGACCGTGGTCACCTCGGGCGACTTGAAGGCGTTGCGCGGCGTGATCTTGCCCGCGTAGTCGATGAGGCCGGTCTTGGTCAGGAAGGCGTTGAAGGCGGCGAAGTCGAAGCCCGGCGCATAGGTGATGATCGGGTCGCTGCTGGCGGTGACCACCCCGCCCGACGTCTTGGGCACGTAGAGCAGCTGGCGATTGCGCGAGGCGTTGGCCCCGTTCTCGCCCACCAGCACGTCGCCGGCCTGGGCCGAGCTGGCCCCGACGTCGAAGGTGTAGCTGAAGGGCAGACCCGAGCGGCGCTGGGCGAACAGGGTGATCCCGGTGCGATAGCCCTCGAAGAACTCGTGGCGATAGCTCAGCGACAGCTTGGACAGATGCCGGAACTCGTAGTTCGAGGTCGCCAGGCTGGGATCGTTGGCGTCGTCGGTGGCCACGCCGTTGTAGTTCGAGGCCGCCACGGTGCTAACGCCCGGATTGACGTCCTTGGAGTTGATGTAGGTGTGCGAGACCTGCGCGTCCAAGCCGTCCAGCACACCCTCGGACCAGTGCTTGCCCAGGGCGACGCCCAGTTGGTCGGTATGGCCCTGGCTCGTATTGGTCACGAAGATATCGTAGCGGTTGTCGCGCGAGCGCAGATAGGTCGGGCGCCCGTCGGGCGCGGCGGGACCGGGATTGGCCTTGCTGTAGAGGTCCTCCCAGGTGACCGCGTCCTTGACCTCGGTGCGGATGTATTCGGCGCTGACCCGCCAGTCGTCGCCGCCAAAGCGGCCCAGGTCGAAGCTCTTCTGGACGCCGATCGAGGCCTTCCACGACGACTGCGGCTTGAAGTCGGGGTCGAGGATGTTGGTGATCCCCTGCCCCGTCGCGGCGCTCTGTGTGTTGAGCGCCTGGACGGCCGCGTTGACGGTCTTGGCGTCGACATTGTTCAGGCCCGCCAGGCAGGCGGCGCTGGCCGTGGCGGTGCGCGAGCAGTTGACGTTCCCCAGCACGATGCCGGTGTTGTAGAAGGTGTTGGCCGTCCACACGGTGGGCGAGCCGCCGCCGAACAGGCCCACGCCGCCGTAGATGGTCAGCGTCGGATCGGGCTGCCAGTTGAAGCCCAGGCGCGGCTGAAGCAGGTGCTTGCCGTCCAGATTGGCGCTGTTGTCGAGGCCATAGCGCGCCATGATCACCGGGTTGGCTTGCGGGCTGTCGCTCTGGGTGAACCAGTCGTAGCGCAGGCCGGCCTTGACGGTCAGGTTCGGCAGGATCGACCACTCGTCCTGCAGATAGGCGGTGTTCATGGCCGAATGGATGGTCGCCCCGCCATGGGCCTTGTTGTTGTCGCCGGCGTTGGCGTAGGCCAGAGACGAGGCCAGTCGCGCCTGCAGGTCGGCGATCGAGTTGAAGGTATAGGCGCCGTTGGCGTTCTGCACGAACAGGTCCCAGATCTTCAGGGCCTCGCGCTCATAGCCGCCGGTGATCTTGTGGGCGCCCAGGGTGTAGATGCCCTTGGCCCGGTACTGCTGCAGGTAGGTCGTCAGTTCGTTGGCCTGATACGAGGCGTCGGTGCCGGCATAGATGCTGGGGCCGGAGCCCGTGCCGTTCACATAGACCCGGAACTGGGCGTAGTCGGTCCCCGCCAGCGGCGTGGAGGGATTGTCCATCTTCTTGTACGAGGCGCTGAGCTCGGTGGTGAAATTGTCGGTCCAGTTCGAGAACAGCTGGGCCTTGTAGACGTCGAGATTGTTCTCGCGCTCGATGTACTTGGACAGCAGGCCCAGCGAGGTCGAGGTCCCGGTCAGGGTGTTGCCCGACGCGCTGAGGCTGGAGCCGTGGGTGCGCTGGTAAGAGGCCGTGGCGCGGTGGCGGTCGTTGATGTTCCAGTCCAGCTTGACGAAGTACTTCTCGTCGAGGTTCGGGAACTCCGAGGCCGTGTAGCCCAGAGGATCGTAGCCGTAGACCGACTTGATGATGTCGCGCACCTGCTGGGCCTGGGCGACGGTGACGCCGGGCACCTCGTTGGGCATGCCCGAACCGACGGGGCCGGTCAGCGACGGCTCCAGGTGCTCGAACTTCTCGTAGTTCAGCGTGAAGAACAGCCGGTCCTTGATGATCGGACCCATCAGGGTGGCGCCCCAGGTCTTCTCCGAGAACTTGCCGCCCAGGGTGCGCTTCTGGCGCGTGCCGTCCTGGAAGTCGTCGTATTCGAACTTCTTGCCCTGCATGTTCTGGTTGGTGTTCTCGAAGAACGCCATGCCGTGGAATTCATTGCCGCCCGACTTGGTGGTGGCGTTCAGCGTGCAGCCGCCGAACGAGCCGTAGTTGACGTCATAGGGCGCCATTTCCACGCCCAGGGTCTCCACCACGTCCATCGAGATCGGCGAACGCTGGGTCGGATAGCCATTGGCCTGCAGGCCGAAGTCGTCGTTCTGGCGCACGCCGTCGATGGTCAGAGAGTTGGAGCGGTTGTTGGCCCCGCCGCAGATCAGCGCCTTGTTGTTGGTGGAGTCGATGGCCACGAATGGGTTCATCCGGGCCAGGTCCTTGAGGTCCCGGCTGATCGACGGGGCCAGCTGGATCTGAGCGGCGCTGAAGTTGGAGCTGGGACCGGTCTTGAGGTCCTTGGCGCCGACCGAGGCGGCGGTGACGACCAGGGCGTCGACCGCCCCGGTGTCGAGGGCGAAGTTCAGCTGGAAAGCGTCGCCGGTGTTGATCGACGGCACCTGCACCGTCTTGGTCCCGTACTGCGGCGAGGTCGCGGTGACGGTGTAGGGACCGCCCGGACGCAGGTTGCGGGCCGCGAAGGCGCCGTCGGCGCTGGTGGTCGAGGTCGTCGTCGTGCCCGACGGCGCGTGGACGATGGTGACCGCCACCCCCGCCAGCGGCGCGCCGGCCTCGTCGGTCAACCGACCTTGGATGGCCCCGGTGATCACCTGGGCGCGAACCACCACCGGCGCGGACGCGACCGCCATGGCGATCACCCCGAACGCCACACCCGATGCAAGCCTTCTCGAAAACGACATCGCCAAATCCCCTCTGTGCGAGTCCCGACCGCGTATCCCCACGCGGCCGTCGCCCTCGCGCCGGATCGACTTGGCCGACCGCCCACGCCAGGGACGAGCCAAGGGAGCCAGAGGTTTCGTCGATGATCTAAAACTAAATCGTCGACGATTTGATATTCATGTGTCGACGTTATGCTTTGCCGGAAATTTTAGCGGAATGCCTGGAGGCGGTGCATGCGGTTGGAGCAATTTCGGCCGTTCGCGGAGGATTGTTGGGCCGAAGGCCGTCGCTCTGAAACAAGATCGTCGACGATTTGAGCGTCGACGGGAGGCCGCTCAGATCTCGTCGATCTCGGTCTCGCGCACCTGGGCGGCGCCGCCTTCCAGCGAGAAGCGGTCGCGCGTGGTGACGTAGAAGCTGGCCCCGAAACGCCCGACCGGGAAATAGTCCTGCAGGCTGACCCGCCAGGTCTGGCTGTCCACCAGACCCTCGCGGGCGTGCAGGTGCAGCACCTTGCCGAAGAAGATCAGCCGGCTGTCGGTGCGGATGGTCTCCCACAGCGAGCACTCGAAGGCGACGGGCGCCTCGACGATGCGCGGCGGGACCACCTCGAACGACGGCGCGGCGGTCAGGCCGGCCATGTCCAGTTCGCTCTGATGCGAGGGAATGGCCGCGCCGCAGGCGTGCATCTTGGCGGCCATGGCCTCGTCGGTCAGGTGGACCACGAACTGCCCCGAGGCGGTGATGTTGGCGGCGGTGTCCTTCAGCGCGCCCGAGGCCAGCATGTTGACGCTGATCATCACCAGGGGCGGATCCTCGCCTAGCATGTTGAACATGCTGAAGGGCGCGGCGTTGACGACGCCGTCGGCGTTGACCGTCGTCACCAGGGCGATCGGCCGGGGCACGATCAGGCTGGCCATCAACTTGTAGCGTTGATAGGCGGTCAGCGCCGCGAAATCGACGTGCATGGAAGCCGTCCGGTCCAAGAGGGTCACGCCAGGCTGAGCATCTGGGCCAGGGTCTTCACCGAGGACGGCCGCTCCAGGCAGATGCGGTCCTCGAGCCCGACCAGGTGAGAATTCATCGCCGCCACGGCCCGCGGCGCGTCGCCCTTGGAGATGGCGTCGACGATGTCGCAATGCTCCTCGTGCTCGCAGGCGGCGTTGCCGGCGGGCTCGTAGAGGGCGACGATCAGCGAGCAACGCGAGATCAGTTCGGTCAGGTAGGCCAGCAGGATCGGGTTGCCGCCCAGGGCCGCCACGCGCAGGTGGAAGTTGCGCGCCGTCTGGGCCCAGGCCGGCTGATAGGCGTTGGCCATGGCCTCTTCCTCCTGGCGCAGCAGGGCGTTCAGCTCGTCGATGTCCTTGCCGCTGTGGCGCTGCACGGCCAGTTCGACCAGCGCCGCTTCCAGGGCCCGGCGGGCCTCGAAGATCTTGCGGGTCTCTTCCGGCGTCGGCGCGGCGATCACGGCGCCGCGGTTGGGGCGCAACTCGATGATGTGGTCGTGCTCCAGCCGCTGCAGCACCTTGCGCACCACCGCCCGACTGACGCCGAACAGCGCGCACAGGGCCGGCTCGGGCAGCTTGGTGCCGGGCGGCAGGCGCTGGTTCAGCACGCCGTCGAACACCGACTGGTAGATTCGCTGCTCGACGTCCGAACCCGCATCGACCGGCGCGATGCCGCCCATGTCGGTCTTGGCCGGACCGCGCTTGGCCTTGCCGCGCGGTTTCGAAGCGGCGATTGCGGGTTGCTTGGTCATGTCGGGCGCCGAAAATGAAGACTGAGGTTGTAAGGACGTTGCGTCGCCGGTGACGCAAGCGCGGAACCGCCCTCGCCGGCTCCGTTAGACGCAGAATGCCGCGATAGCGAGCAAACTTGCAATCGGTTTTGTCGACTTTCTGCACACCACAACTGTCGACTTCTTTTATTTCAGATCGTCGACGATTTTACGATCGATCTTCCCGACACCCGCGCTTAGCTAGCCTCACCGCACGTCGCCAAAAGGCGCCTGTGCTCCTTGCTTCAAGAGGTGACGCCCGTGTCGCAACCCTCCCGCCGCCAACTGATCATCGGCGCTGGCGCGCTGGCCGTCGTCGCCGGCGCGGCCGTCGCGCTCAAGAAGGGCGGCGGCTCGGATCCGATCAAGATCGGCCTGGTCACCGCCCTCTCCGGCCAGTCGGCCCGCTCGGGCGAAGCCATCACCCGGGGCCTGACCGTGGCCATCGACGAGGTCAACGCCGCCGGCGGCCTGCTGGGCGGCCGCAAGCTGGAGCTGGTCCGCCGCGACGATGAGAGCAATCCGGCCAAGGGCGTCACCGCCGCCCGCGAACTGATCTACAAGGACAAGGTCGCCATCCTGTTCGGCGGCCTCGACACGCCCGTCGCCCGCGCCATCGTGCCGATCGCCACCGAGGCCAAGGTCCCGTTCATGGTGCCGTGGGCCGCCGGCACGGCGATCACCCACAACGAAACCAATCCCAACTTCGTGTTCCGGGTCTCGGCCGTCGACGAGGAAGTCGACAAGGCCATGGTCGCCTATGCCCGCTCGACCTTCGCCGCCAAGAAGCCGGGCCTGATCCTGCTGAACAACCCCTGGGGCCAGTCCAACGAGAAGGGCCTGAAGGCCGCCCTCGCCGCCGTCGGCTCGCCGCTGGCCGGATCGGAGAAGTTCGAGGTCTCCGACGTCGACGTCACCCCGCAGCTGGGCCGCCTGCGCGCCCAAGGCGCCGATGTGCTGATGCTCGTCGGCACGGTCGGCCCGTCGGCGCAGGTGGTGAAGTCTCTGGACCGCATGGGCTGGGACGTTCCGGTGGTCTCGCACTGGGGCCCGGCCGGCGGCCGTTTCGGCGAACTGGCCGGCCCCAACGCCTCGCGGGTGAAGTTCATCCAGACCTACAGCTTCTCGGGCCCGGCGACGCCGGCGCAGACGCGGGTGATGGCGGCGCTGAAGGCCAAGTACCCCGACATCAAGTCAGCCGCCGACGTCACGCCAGCGGTCGGGGTGGCCAACGCCTACGACGCCCTGCACCTGGCCGCCCTGGCCATCGCCAAGGCCGGCTCGACCGACGGCGACGCCGTCCGCCGAGGCTTCGCCGACATCGACTCCTATGACGGCCTGATCAAGCGCTACGCCAAGCCGTTCGCCGACGGCCGCCACGACGCCCTGGTCGAGACCGACTATGTCTGGGCCCAGTTCGAAGGCGATCACATCGTGCCCGCCGCTCAGACGCCGCGCGGCTAGGCCATGGACCTGCTGTCGCCCCTGATCAGCGGCCTGGCCCTGGGCAGCATGTACGGCCTGATCGCCTTGGGCTTCCACATCACTTATTCGGTGTGCGGCGCCCTGAACTTCGCCCAGGGCTCCAGCGCCATGCTGGGCGCGGTGCTGACCTTCACCCTGGAGCGCACCCTGGGCTGGCCGACCGCCCTGGCCCTGCCGGCGGCGATCGCGTTGTGCGCCGTCTATGGCCTGCTGGTCGAGCGCCTGGCGGTGCGGCCGTTCCTGGACCGCAAGTCCGACGCCTGGCTGATGGCCACCGTCGCGCTGGGCCTGGTGACCGACAACGCCACCATGTTCCTGTTCGGCACCGAGCCGCGCAGCCTGACCTCGATGCTGACCCAGGCTCCGGTCGCGCTTGGAACCTTGAGTCTCGGCGTCTATCCGCTGCATCTGCTGATCCCGGTCGTCGGCCTGGCCACCGCCGGGCTCCTGCACCTGGCCAGCCGCAAGACGCTGTGGGGCACGGCCCTGCTGGCCGTCGCCCAGAACCGCGACGCCGCCAGCCTGATGGGCATTCCGGTCAAGGCGATGATCGCCGCCGCCTTCGCCGCCTCGTCGGCCCTGGCTGGCGTCGCCGGCGTGATGATCGCGCCGCTGTTCAACATCCAGTCCGACATGGGCGTGGTTCTGGGGCTGAAGGCCTTCGCCGTCGCCATCCTGGGCGGACTGCGCAATCCGTGGGGCGTGATGGTCGCCGGCATACTGTTCGGGGTCAGCGAGTCGCTGATCAGCGCCGGCCTCGGCTCGGGCTACACCCAGATCCTGACCTTCAGCCTGGTGATCGTGGCGCTGGCCCTGCGTCCCGACGGCCTGTTGGGCAAGGCCCAGGTGCGGAAGGTATGAGCATGACCCTCCCCGCGACGCCGACGGCCAGCCGACCGCTGATCGCAATGTCGACCGTCTGGACCCTTGTCCTGGCCGGCGCAGCCATGATCCTGGTTGGATCGGTCAACAGCTACTATGCCTTCGTGCTGGGCCAGATCGCCCTGCTGACCATCGTCGGCGTCGGCCTGAACGTGCTGATCGGCCTGGCCGGCCAGATGTCGTTCGGACATGCCGGGCTCTACGCCCTGGGCGCCTATGCGGTGGCGATCCTGACCACCCGCCTGGGCGTCAGCTTCTGGATCGCCTGGCCTCTGGGCGCGCTGATCGCCGGCGCCGTCGGCGCAGTGCTGGCCATACCCGCCCTGCGACTGAAGGGCCCCTATCTGGCGATGGTGACGATCGCCTTCGGCCTGATCGTCGAGAACGGCCTGGTCGAACTGGCCGACCTGACCGGCGGGCAGAGCGGCATCCTCGACATTCCGACCCCGCGCCTGGGCCCGCTCGCGCTGGACGCCAAGAGCCTGTCGATGCTGGCCGTGCTGACCGCCGCGGTGTCGCTGATCCTCTATGCGCGCCTGTCGAAGAACGCCTGGGGCCAGGCCCTGCGGGCCGTGCGCGATTCCGAGGTCGCCGCCGCCTCGATCGGTCTCAACGCCACCGTCGTACGCACCGTGGCCTTTGCCGCCTCGGCCGTGCTGGCGGGGCTGGCCGGCGGCCTCTTCGCGCCGATGGCCGGCTTCGTCACGCCCCAGACCTTCAACCTGACCCAGTCGATCCTGTTCGTGCTGGTCATCGCCCTGGGCGGAGCCCGCTCGAACCTCGGCCCGGTGGTCGGCGCCATCGTCGTCGGCCTGTTGCCCGAACTGCTGTCGTCGCTCGAGGCCTACCGCATACTGGTGTTCGGCGCCCTGCTGCTGGTGGTGCTGTGGATGGCGCCCAACGGCCTGGTCGGCCTGTGGGGCGAGACCGCCAAGGCCGCCACCACGCCCGACGCCGACGACGCGGCCGCCTCGCTTGGCGCGGTGCTGGGCGTCCGTCCTCGCCAGGCCCTGCGCGCCGAAAAGCTGAGCATGGCCTTCGGCGGCGTGCGCGCCGTCAACGACGCCAGCTTCGAGCTGCCGCCCGGCCGTATCACCGCCCTGATCGGCCCCAACGGCGCGGGCAAGTCGACGGTGATGAACCTGCTGAGCGGCTTCTATCGCCCCACCGAGGGCCGCCGCCTGCTGGGCGAAACACCCCTGCCCGTCGGTGAAGCCTTCAAGGTCGCCCGGCGCGGCGTCGCCCGCTCCTACCAGACCTCCCAGGTCTTCGAGGGCATGAGCGTCGAGGACAACGTCCTGATCGCCCTGCGCAAAGGCCGTCTGGGCGGCGTGCTGGGCGCCGACGCCTCGCAAGACGACCGCCGCCGCGCCCGCGCCCTGCTGCGCGCCTGCGGCTATGCCGGCGACCCGGCCATTCCGGCCGGCGACCTGGCCCATGTCGACCGCCGCCTGGTCGAGATCGCCCGCGCCCTGGCCACCGATCCGGACGTGCTGCTGCTGGACGAGCCCGCCGCCGGCCTGTCGCGCGAGGACAAGCGCCAGCTGGGCGACCTGCTGAAGGCCATCGCGACGGCCGGCGTCGGGGTGGGCCTGATCGAGCACGACATGAGCCTGGTCATGGGCGTCTCCGACACCGTCGTGGTGCTGAACGCCGGAACCCAGATCGCATCAGGAACGCCCCGCCATATCCAGGACGATCCCAAGGTTCGCGAAGCCTATCTGGGTGTCGCCCCCTCCGCCGTCGCCGTTTCGCCGCCGCGCACCGTCAGCCGCCTGGACGCCCTGCGGGTGGTCAACCTGACCGCCGGCTATGGCGCGGCCCCGGTGCTCAAGGGAATCGAGATCGAGGTCCGCCAGGGCGAGGCCGTCGCCCTGCTGGGCGCCAACGGCGCGGGCAAGTCGACCTTGATGCGCGTCATCGCCGGCCTCCACGGCGCGACGGAGGGCGAGGTGGCCTTCGAAGGCGCCCTGCTCAACGGTCTCGCCCCGCACGAGCGGGTCCGCAAGGGCGTGGTCCTGGTCCCCGAAGGCCGCCAGGTGTTCCCCGAACTGACCGTCGCCGACAACATCCGCCTGGGCGCCTTCCTCGACCGCCGCGACCTCGACGCCCGCCTCGACCAGATGCTGCAACGCTTCCCGCGTCTGGCCGAGCGCCTGCACCAGCGGGCCGGCCTGCTGTCGGGCGGCGAGCAGCAGATGCTGGCCCTGGCCCGCGCCCTGATGAGCCAGCCCAAGGTGCTGCTGCTGGACGAACCCTCGCTGGGCCTCGCGCCCAAGATCATCGCCGAGATCTTCGAGGCCTTCCACGCCCTGCGCGACAGCGACATGACCCTGCTGATCGTCGACCAGATGGCCGGCCTGGCCCTGGCCATCTCGGACCGCGCCTACGTCCTGGGCGACGGCGAAATTCTCGCCCAAGGCCCCGCGAACCGCATCGCCGACGACCCAGCCCTGGCCGCGGCCTATCTGGGCGCTTGAGGCAGGCGCGACGCCGGCAGGTCTCGGCCGTTCTGATGCAGCACCAGGCTGATCGCCTGGCCGTCGGGGCCAAGCACGAAGGTGGCGCTGGCCGGGACCACGGTCCAGACCACCTCCGTCGGGCTTTGCGGGAAGATCTCGAAGATCGGCTGACCGGTCAGCTGGGCGAAGAGCCGATCGCCCTGCCGCGTCACCGTCATGATCATCTGGGGCGCCAGGGCGTAGCGCCCCGCCAAGGCGTCCAGCGCCGCCGCGGACAGGGCCGCCACCTTGGACGGCGACGGTGCTGGCGGCTCCGCGTCTTCGGCCAACCGGGGTCCGGGCGTGTGCTGGCCGTTCTGATGCAAAGTCAGTGCGGTGGCCCGGCCGGCGGCGTCGACGGCGAAGGTCAGTTGCGCGTCGACGATCCTGGCGAAAAAGTCGGTCGGCCCCTCGGCGAAGATCTCGATGCGGGGCTGGCCGCTCAACTGGGCGAACATCCGCTCGCCGTCGCGCGTGATGGTCAGCACGGCGCCGGGAGCCAGACCATAACGGCCCGTCAGGCCGTCGAGCGTCGCCGGCGCCAGGGTCTTGGCCTGGCGCACCTTGGGCGCGGCCTTCAGCGGCGTTCCGATCAGCAGGTGCAGGCCCAGGTCGTCGACACCCATCGGGCCGGCGGCGTTGCTCAGCACGACGACGCCCAGCCTGGCCTCGGGATCGAAGCCGACGAAGGTCAGAAAGCCCATCGTGCCGCCGCCGTGGCTGACGATCTCGCCATTGGGACCTTGGCCGACATGCCAGCCCAGCGCCACCTGCACGGAGCCGCCGGCCGGCCGGCGCGGCGTCAGCTGGTCGGCCATCGCTCCCTTCAACGGGGTGTCGACATAGCCGAGCTCGGCGGCCAGCAGGGTCAGGAGATCGTCGGCGGAGGAGCGCAATCCGCCCGCTCCGGCTAGGGTCGGCAAATCCCAGTGCGTGGTCTCGGTCAGAGCCGCGTCATGACCCGCCGAAAAGCGCCCGGACAGGGCCGGCGTGAGGGTGATCGCGGTGCTGGAGAGGCCCAGCGGAGCCAGCACCCGCTGGCGCAGCACCGTTTCGTAGCCGCCGCCCGCGCGACGGGCCAGGGCGCGTCCCAGGAGACCGACCCCCAAGTTGGAATACTCATAGGTCGCGCCGATATCGCGGGTCAGCGCATAGCGCCGCAGGAAGTCGTCGAGCTGGGCCTCGGTATAGTCGGCATAGGGGTTCTTGGGATCGGTCATCGCCATGTTGTCCGGCAGGCGCGGCAGGCCGGAGGTGTGCGTGGCCAGGTCGATCAGCGTGATGGCCTTGCCGTTCCGCTCGGGCGCCGTGACGCCGGGCGGCAGATAGCGAGCGACGGGATCGTCGAGACTGACCTCGCCGCGCCGGACCATGTCGGCCAGCAACAGGCCCGTGAAGGCCTTGGTCACCGAGCCGATCTCGAACAGGGTCTGGCCGTCGACAGGGCGCGGATCCTTCTGATCGCGGACGCCATAGCCGATCACCCGCCGCCCCTTGGCGTCGATCACCCCGACCACCATGCCGACGGCTTGCCTGTCGACATCGATACGCTGGACCAGCAGCTGGCGAATGGCCGCGTCCGACAACCGCTCGCCGGTCGAGGCGGCGCCAGCTGTCGGCGCCCCCGCCTGCGCCCAGGCCGGCGTCGAGACCGCCAGGACAGCGCCCGCGAGGAGCAGGATCTTCAGGAGACCGGCCGTCAGGCCCGCCCGCACAGTTTCACGCATGAACACCCCCACCCCGCCCACAAGCCATGGGCGCACGCTGCACACTAGGGTTGTGGAGAGCCGGCGGGAAGAGTCGTCATGCGAGAGGGCTGGCGGCAAGATGCGTTCAGTCAGGTGCCTCCGCCCTATCCGGGATATAGGAGATCGTTGCGCTAACGGGGCGGTGATTTGGCCCGGCTGACGCCCCGTGACTTATGCCTTGCCCGGGCTCTTGAAGAGCTGCGGTCACCATGCACTACAGCTATCGAATTGAGTGAACTGAAAGGACGACGACATGGCTTTGCTCGACGAGCTCAAAGCGGACCAACTCGCGGCGCGCAAGCTGGGCGATCGTCTGAAAGCCGACGTGCTCACCACGCTGATCGGCGAGGCGACGCAGATCACGACCGAAGAGTTCAAGCGCGGCGTGACGGAAGTCACTGACGAAAAGGTCGTCGCAACCGTCGCGAAGTTCTTGAAGAACACGAAGCTGACGCTGGAAAACCTCGCGACCGAACGCGCGCGCTTGATCGAAGCCGGCGGCGATGCGTCGAAGGTGGACGAGCGGACGAAGGCGGCTGAAACCGAACTGGCGATCCTGTCCTCGTATGGTCCGAAGCAAATGACGGAATCGGAACTGCGCGAGGCCATCGACGACTTCCGGGCCCAGAACCCCGGCGCCAACGTCGGGATGATCATGGCCCACCTGAAGGCGAGCTTCGGCGGCCAGTATGACGGCAAGACGGCCAGCGCATTGGCCAAGGCTTAGACCGAGGGCGACTATAGGCGCTTGAGCCAGGTCGGGGACAGCCGCGTCGATGGGATTTAAGTGTGGATGCGGCGCGGCCGCACCGTGGGCGGCCGTCCTCCTGGCCGTGGCCGGGATCGCGAGCGCGCAGGAGGTCGAGGCCGTCTCGGTCTGGGGCCGGCGGACCAACGACCTGGGCCACGCCGCCTCGGCCAGCGAGGGTCGCGTGGCCTATAGCGACTTCGCCGTGCGGCCCCTGCTGCGTCCCGGCGAACTGATCGAGGCCGTGCCGGGCCTGGCGGCCACTCAGCATTCGGGGGCGGGCAAGGCCAACCAGTACTTCCTGCGCGGCTTCAACCTGGACCACGGCACCGATCTCGCCGCCTCGCTGGACGGCGTGCCGCTGAACCTGCCCTCGCATGGCCACGGCCAGGGCTATCTCGACCTGAACCTGCTGACGCCGGAATTCGTCCACGACATCGCCTTCAGAAAAGGCCCCTACGCGGCCGAGAACGGCGACTTCGCGACGGCCGGCGCGGTGGCGTTCGAGACCGCCGACCATCTGCACGGCGAAAGCCTGCAAGCCTGGCTCGGCCAGAATCAAACCTATCGCGCGCTGGGCGCCAAGAACCTGAACGAGGACGCCATCGTCGCGGCCGACATCACCGCCCAGCGCGGTCCCTGGACGACGGACGAGGACCTGCGGAAGATCAATCTGCTGGGCCGCATGGTGCTCGGCGGCTGGTCGATCACCGCCCTCGCCTACGACGCCCGCTGGAACGCCACCGACCAGATCCCCCGACGCGCCGTGCAGAGCGGCGCTCTGGGCCGCCTGGACGCGGTCGACGCCACAGACGGCGGAACCACCACCCGCTACATCGCCTCGGCCCGCCGACGCGACCTGCTGCGCGGGCTGGATACGGTGGTCTATGTCCAGCGCTACAGGCTGAACCTGTGGTCAAACTTCACCTACTTCCTCGATGACCCGGTGAATGGCGACCAGTTCGAGCAGGTCGACGACCGCTGGGTCTATGGCGGCTCGCTGACAAAGCGCTGGGCCGCAAGGCCCGGCGGCTGGACCCTGCGCAGCGGCGCCTCGGGCCGGGTCGACGACATCGGCGAAGTCGGCCTCTATCGCACCACCGCCCGCGTGCGGCGCGAGACCGTGCGACGCGACGCGGTCGTGGAATGGTCGGCGGCGGTCTGGGGCGAGGCCTCGCGGCGCATCGGCCCGGTCGACGCCACCCTGGGCCTGCGCGGCGACCTGATGGGCGCGACGGTCTCGGCCGGCGATCCGCGCAACGCGGGCCGCGTCGACGACGCCCTGCTGAGCCCCAAGCTGACCCTGGCCTGGCGCGTGTCCAAGACCTTCGAGCTCTATGCCGACGCCGGACGAGGCTTCCACTCCAATGATGCGCGGGGCGCGACGATCCGGATCGACCCGGTCGGCGGAGCGGCGGTCGATCGCGCGCCGCTGCTGTCGCCGACGACGGGCGCGGAGCTGGGCGCGCGCTGGAGCGGCCATGGCGTGACCCTGACCACTGCGCTGTGGGCGCTGAATGTCGCGTCGGAGCTGGTCTATGTCGGCGACGCGGGCTTCACCGAAGCCAGCGGCGCCACGCGACGGATCGGGGTCGAGACCCTGGTCGACTGGCGTCCCACCGCGCGGCTGAACCTGACGGCCGCCTATGCCGGAACCCGGGCCCGTTTTTCCGGCGAGCCGACGGGCGGCGATCGCATCCCCAACGCCGTCGGCTCGGTGCTGACGGCCGGCGCCAGCTGGGCGGTCGGCGAGACCACGACCCTCGCCCTGACCTATCGCCGCCTGGGCGCCGCCCCGTTGGTCGAGGACAATTCGGTGCGCTCGCGGCCCACGGCCATGATCAACGGCTTGCTGACCCGGCGTTTCGAGCGCCTGGCCATCACGGTGGAAGGCCTGAACCTGACGGCCAGCCGGCGCGACGACATCGCCTATCTCTACGCCTCCCGCTTAAAAGGCGAGACGGCCGCGGGTGTCGAGGACATCCACTTCCATCCCGTCGAACCGCGCACGTTCCGCATCGGGCTGAAGGTCGATTTATGAGCGCTCGGCGAAAAACGGGGTCGTTTCGACTACGCCTCTCGCCAATCGCTAGCGTTTGGATATTGTCCGCGTCCTGGTTCGGGGGAGTTTGGTCTTGAAGAAGAGTTCAGTTCGCTATGCCGTGGCCGGCGTCATCGCCGCGGCCCTGAGTTTCACGGCGGCCCACGCCGACGCCATTCGTCAGACCAAGGCTCCGTTCGAGGACAAGTTCCGCCAGCTGGAAGGCGAAGACTGGCCCTCGCCCACCGACTATCGCAACGCCGCCGGCGCGCCGGGCTATCGCTATTGGCAGCAGAAGGTCGACTACGACATCTCGACCCGGCTGGACGAGGCGACCAGCACGATCACCGGCAAGGCGGCGATCACCTATCGCAACAACTCGCCCGACGACCTGCCCTACCTCTGGCTGATGCTCGACCAGAACGACTTCAAGCGCGACTCGATCAGCCACATGACCGAGACCGTGTCGGGCGACACCATCGGGCTCAGCCAGGTGCGCCGCGCCAAGCGCTTCCAGACCTGGGAAGGCGGCATGACCATCAAGTCGGTCAAGGACGCCCAGGGCCGGCCGCTGAAGTTCACCATCGTCGACACCATGCTGCGGGTCGACCTGCCGCAGGACGTTCGGGCCAACGGCGGCGAGACCAAGCTGACCATCGAATGGTCGTTTCCGGTGATCGAGACCAAGATCATCGGCGGACGCAGCGGCTATGAGTGCTTCACCGCCAAGGACGAAGACGGCAACTGCATCTTCGAAATCGCCCAGTGGTTCCCGCGCCTGGCCGTCTATTCGGACTACGAGGGCTGGCACAACAAGAGCTTCCTCAGCGGCGGTGAGTTCACCCTGGAGTTCGGCGACTACAACGTCGCCCTGACCGTGCCGTCCGACCACGTGGTCTCGGCCACCGGCGAGCTGCAGAACGCCGCCGCCGTGCTGAGCCCCGCGCAGCGCGAGCGCCTGGCCAAGGCCCGCACCGCCAGCGAGCCGGTCTATGTGGTCACGCCGGAGGAGGCCGCCGCCGCCGAGAAGAACAAGGCCACCACCGAGAAGACCTGGATCTTCAAGGCCAGGAACGTCCGCGACTTCGGCTGGGCCAGCTCGCGCAAGTTCATCTGGGACGCCATGGGCGTGAAGCAGGCCGATCCGAAGGCCGAGCATCCGCTGGTCATGGCCATGTCGTTCTTCCCCAAGGAAGCCCGCCCCCTGTGGGACGCCTATTCGACCAAGTCGATCGCCCACACCCTGAAGGTCTATTCGGACTTCACCTTCGCCTATCCCTACCCCGTCGCCCAGTCGATCAACGGTCCGCAAGGCGGCATGGAATATCCGATGGTCGCCTTCAACGGCGGCCGTCCGGTCAAGGACAAGAAGACCGGCGCCCTGACCTACACCGACCGCGCCAAGAACGGCCTGATCGGGGTGGTCATTCACGAGGTCGGCCACAACTACTTCCCAATGATCGTCAATTCCGACGAGCGCCAGTGGACGTGGATGGACGAAGGCATCAACACCTTCCTGGAATTCCAGGCCGAGAAGCAGTGGGACGCCAAGTTCCCCTCGCGTCGCGGCGAGCCCAAGGACATCGTCGAGTACATGGTCAGCCAGGACCAGGTGCCGCTGATGACCCAGTCGGATTCGCTGCTGCAGTTCGGAGCCAACGGCTACGCCAAGCCCGCGACCGCCCTGGTGATCCTGCGCGAGACCGTCATGGGCCGCGAATTGTTCGACCGAGCCTTCAAGGAATACGCCAACCGCTGGCGCTTCAAGCACCCCACCCCGTACGACTTCTTCCGCACCATGGAAGAGTCGTCCGGCATTGACCTGGACTGGTTCTGGCGCGGCTGGTTCTACTCGACCGACCACGTCGACATTTCGCTGGACAAGGTGGTGCAAGGCCGCCTCGACACCGGCGATCCGGAGCTGGAAGCCGCCACGCGCCGCGGCGAGCGCGACAAGGAACCCGCGTCCTTGACCGCCAGCCGCAACAAGGGCCAGACGGTGGTCGAGCGCGACCCCAAGACCCGCGACTTCTACACCGAAACCGACGAGTTCCTGGTCACCGAGAGCGCCAAGAAGAAGGCCAAGTCGGCGCGCGAGGACCTGACGCCGGAGGAGGTCGAGGCCCAGGCGGTGAAGGACAACTTCTACCGCTTCACCTTCAGCAATCAGGGCGGGCTGGTGATGCCGGTGATCCTGAAGCTGGACTACACCGACGGCACGACCGAGACGATCCGCATTCCAGCCGAGATCTGGCGCAAGAACGCCAAGACCGTGACCTGGCAGTACGTCTCGCCCAAGCAGGTCAAGGGCGCCGAGCTGGATCCGCAGTGGGAGACCGCCGACGCCAATCGCGGCAACAACGTCTATGCCGGCGCGATCACGCCCACGACGCTGAAGTTCTCCAAACCGCCCGAAGCCGCCAACCGGATGAAGGACGCCGACCTGAAGATCGAGCCCGGCGGCCTGTCGACCCTGCCCAATGCCGAAAAGAAGGCTGACGAGACCAAGAAGGCCGACAAGTGATCGACCGCGCCCGGCGGGCGTTGCTGGCCGGTCTGGCGGCGGGAGCCCTGCTCTCGCCCGTTCCAGCCGCCGCCCATCGCGGTCACGGCGCCCTGAGCGTCGTCGAGATCGACGCCCGCACGGGCGTCGTCACCGTCACCCACCGGTTCCAGACCCACGACGCCGAGCCCGCCCTGGCCGAGATCGCGCCGGACGCTCAATCCAGCCTGGATGATCCGGATGCGGTCAAGGCGCTGACGGCCTATGTCGGCGCCCATTTCGCCGTGACGGTGAAGGACACGGACGTCGATCTCGTCCTGAAGGACATCACGCTCGGCGCGGACGAGGTCCGGATCGTCTATGCGGGCCGAGTTCCCCCGCCTGACGTGCTTGGCGGGATCGACATCAAGGCCGTCATGTTCGCCGACATCTATCCAGACCAGGTGAACCAGGTGAACATTCGCCGCGGCGGGCCGACCAGAACCCTGGTCTTTGAGGGCCCGGGCGCGCCGGTTCAGTCGCTGACCGCACTGGACTGACCGCCGGCGGCCGCCGCCGGCGAGGGCGGGGCTATACCGCCCCTACTCCCACTCGATCGTGCCCGGCGGCTTGCTGGTCACGTCGTAGACGACCCGGTTAACCCCTCTGACTTCATTGATGATTCTCGTGGCCGTCTTGCCCAGGACGTCCCACGGGAATTCGAAGAAGTCGGCGGTCATGCCGTCGGTCGAGGTCACCGCGCGCAGGGCCAGGACGTTTTCGTAGGTGCGGGCGTCGCCCATGACGCCGACGGTCTTGACGGGCAGCAGCACGGCGAAGGCCTGCCAGATCTTGTCATAGAGGCCGGCGTTGCGGATCTCCTCGAGATAGATCGCATCGGCGTCCTGCAGGACCTTGACCTTGTCGGGGGTGATGTCGCCGGGGATGCGAATGGCCAGGCCCGGGCCGGGGAACGGGTGGCGGCCGACGAAGGCCGGGGCGAGGCCCAGCTCGACGCCGAGGGCGCGGACCTCGTCCTTGAAGAGCTCGCGCAGCGGCTCGACCAGCTTCAGCTTCATGAAGTCCGGCAGGCCCCCGACATTGTGGTGGCTCTTGATCACCGCCGACGGACCGCCGCGGGCCGACACGCTCTCGACCACGTCCGGATAAAGCGTGCCTTGGGCCAGGAAGTCAGCGCCGTCGATCTTGGCGGCCTCCCGATCGAAGATGTCGATGAACTTGCCGCCGATGATCTTGCGCTTGGTTTCCGGATCGCTGACCCCGGCCAGGGCGCCCAGGAACTCTTCGCCGGCGTCCACGTGGACCAGCGGAATATTGTAGTGATCGCGGAACAGGGTCACGACCTGGTCGGCCTCGTTCTTGCGCAGCAGGCCGGTGTCGACGAACACGCAGGTCAGCTGGTCGCCGATGGCTTCGTGGATCAGCACGGCGGCCACCGAGCTGTCGACGCCGCCCGACAGGCCGCAGATCACCTTGCCGGTCCCGACCTGGGCGCGAATCTTCTCGACCATCTCCTGGCGGAAGGCCGCCATGGTCCAGTCGCCCTTCAGGCCGGCGATGTTGAACAGGAAGTTGCGATAGATCCTGGCCCCGTTGACCGTGTGCATCACCTCGGGGTGGAACTGCACGCCGTAGATCTTGCGGGCGTCGTTGGCGATGGCGGCGAAGGGCGCGCCGGTCGAGGTGCCGATCACCTCGAAGCCGTCCGGAATGGCGGTGACGCGGTCGCCGTGGCTCATCCACACGGTTTCCAGCTCGCCGACGCCGGCCAGGCCTTCGAACAGCGGGCTCTGCTTGCCGATGGTCAGTTCGGCGCGGCCGAACTCGCCGGCGTGGCCGCCCTCGACCTTGCCGCCCAGCACGTCGCACAGCAGCTGCTCGCCATAGCAGACGCACAGCATCGGCACGCCCAGGTCGAAGAGCTTCAGACCGATGCGGGGGCTGTCGGCCTCCAGCACGCTGGCCGGGCCGCCCGACAGGATGATCGCCGAGGGGGCGTAGTCGTCGACGATGGCCTCGGCCTTGTCGAACGGATGAATCTCGCAATAGACGCCCGCCTCGCGCACCCGGCGGGCGATCAGCTGGGTGACCTGGCTGCCGAAATCGACGATCAGGACGCGCTGGTGATGGGCGGGGGCGGTCATGGCGATGGGTCTCCAGCGTTCGAATAGCTTTCCTTCTCCCCTTGCGGGAGAAGGTGTCAGCCGCAGGCTGACGGATGAGGGGTCGCGTCTGTGTCGGACGGTCGGCGACTAGTCGAGCGCCGTGAAACCCCTCATCCGACCGCTACGCGGCCACCTTCTCCCGCAAGGGGAGAAGGGTTGTTAGGTTCGTTCCAGCACGGCGGCGAAGAAGCCGTCCGTGCCAGCGGTGTGCGGGGTCAGGCGCAGGTAGCCCTGGGCGCTGACGTGTTCGGCTATGGCCTCGAAGGCGATCGGCTTGACGGCGAAGTCGGAACGGCGCGCCAGGAAGGCGGCGACGCGGTCCTCGTTCTCCTCCACCAGCAGCGAGCAGGTCACGAAGACGAGCCGACCGCCCGGCTTCACGAAGTCGGCGGCGTCGATCAGCACGCTGTCCTGCTCGATCTGGCGCTTGGCCAGCTGGTCGGGCGACAGCCGCCACTTGGCGTCCGGGTGCCGGCGCCAGGTGCCCGAGCCCGTGCAGGGCGCGTCGACGAACACCAGGTCCAGCTTGGCTTCCAGGCCCTTCAGCGGCTCGGCCTCGATCGGCGAGCGGATCTGCAGGTTGCGGACCCCTGCCCTCTGGCCGCGCCGGATGGTGTCGGCCAGGCGGCGGGCGTCGCTGTCGTGGGCGAAGATCTGGCCGCTGTTGTTCATCGCGGCGGCGAGCGCGAGGGTCTTGCCGCCACCGCCGGCGCAGAAGTCCAGCACCTGCTTGCCCTTGATCTCGCCGGCCACGGCCGCGGCGATCTGCGAGCCCAGGTCCTGCACCTCGAACCAGCCCTTGGAGAAGGCCGGGACCGCTTCCACCGAAGGCGTGCGATCGGCCGCTTCGGGGGCAGGAATGCGGAAGGCGGTGTCGAGCACGCCGGCGGGTGCGGCGCCGATCAGCGCGACGGCCTTGGCCCCGCGCTCGGCGTCGGTCTTGATGGTGTTGATCCGCAGGTCGACCGGCGCGCGCTGCGACAGGGCCGCCATCTCGTCGCGAACGCCGTCACCGAAAGCGCGAGCCAGGAACGGCTCCAGCCAGTCGGGATAGTCGCCGGCCACCGGCGCGGGGGCGTCGGCGAGGTCGAACGGAGCGGACAGTCGGTCGAGTTCAGGCTGGCTGAGCGCGCCGAACCCGTGCTCCTCGGCGGCGGCCTCGGCGATGCGCTCGGGCGTCCAGTTCCAGACCTGGGCCAGGACGCCGATCACCACGCCGCGCGGGCTGGCGTCGCCCATCGAAAAGCCTAGCGAGCGCTTGCGGCGCAGGGCGTCCAGCACCAGGCCCGAGACGAACGCCCGGTCCTTGGAGCCGGCGTAGCGCGCGGTCTCGCCCCAGCGCTTGAGCGCCATCTTCACCGGAAAATGCCGCGCCTCGATCTCGGCCAGAACCTCGATCGCTGCTGAAACCCGTCCTCCGTCCCGCATGGTCTCAGACCACCATGGCCGCGAGGACCATCCCGATGCCGATGAGAGACAGCAGCCAGACGATGCTGCGCGCGACCGGCACGCCGAACGCGTAGAGCGGCAGGTAGATCAGGCGCGCGACGACATAAAGCAGCGCGCCGTGGGCCGAGACAAAGCCGATCCGGCCCGACAGGTAGACGACGATCACGGCGGCGGCGAACAGGGGGAAGGTCTCGCGGAAATTGGCGAAGGCGCGTTCGAGGCGCCCCGCCATGCCCGTCAGGACCACCGGTTCGTCGCGCGGGCCGACATTCCACTTCAGACCCCGCTGCGGTTGCGCGGCGGCGGCGGCCCACAGCAGGTGGACCAGTCCGATCAGGACCGCGGCGGCGAGGAGCTGAAGTTCGATGGCGATCCGCATGACCTAGACTGCGCTCGGATAGTTGGGGGCTTCCCGCGTGATCATCACGTCGTGGACGTGGCTCTCGCGCAGGCCGGCGCCGGTGATGCGCACGAAGCGGGCGCGGTCCTGGAACTCGGCGATCGTGGGCGCGCCGACATAGCCCATGGCGGCGCGCAGGCCGCCGACCAGCTGGTGCAGCACCGGGGCGATGGCGCCCTTGAACGGCGTCTGGCCCTCGATGCCTTCCGGCACGAGCTTGAAGCTGTCCGTCACTTCCTTCTGGAAGTACCGGTCGGCCGAACCGCGGGCCATGGCGCCCACCGAGCCCATGCCACGATAGCTCTTGTACGATCGGCCCTGGTACAGGAACACCTCGCCAGGAGCCTCTTCGGTGCCGGCGAACATCGAGCCCATCATGGCCGTGCTGGCGCCGGCGGCGATGGCTTTCGCCAGGTCGCCCGAATACTTGATGCCGCCGTCGGCGATGACCGGGGTGCCGCTTTCCTTGGCGGCGCGGACGGCCTCCATGATCGCGGTCAGCTGCGGCACGCCCACGCCCGCGACGATGCGGGTGGTGCAGATCGAGCCGGGACCGATGCCGACCTTCACCGCGTCGGCGCCGGCGTCGATCAGGGCGCGGGCGGCGTCGTAGGTGGCGATGTTGCCGGCGACGATCTGGACGCGGTTGGCTTCGCGCTTCAGCCGCGAGACCGCTTGCGCGACCTGGCTGGAGTGGCCGTGGGCGGTGTCGATGACGACGACGTCGACACCGGCGTCCACCAGGCCCATCGAACGCTCGAAGCCGGCGTCGCCGACGGTCGAGGCCGCGCCGACCAGCAGGCGGCCCTTGTCGTCCTTGGCGGCCAGGGGGTGCGCCTGGGCCTTCTCGATATCCTTCACGGTGATCAGGCCGACGGCGCGATAGGCGTCGTCGACGACGATCAGGCGCTCGATCTTGTGCTTGCGCAGCAGCTCGCGCGCCTCGCGGTGATCAACGCCTTCCGAAACCGTGATCAGGTTTTCGCGGGTCATGATCGCCGAGGCCGGGACCTTCTCGTCGCCCTCGAAGCGCATGTCGCGGTTGGTGACGATGCCGACCAGCTTGCCCGAACCGCGCTCGACCACCGGGAAGCCCGAGATCTTGCGGCGGGCCGTGATCTCGCGGATTTCGCCCAGGGTGGTGTCGGGATTGATGGTCAGCGGATTGATGACCATGCCGCTTTCGTAGCGCTTCACTTCGCGCACGTGGTCGGCCTGCTCGTCGACCGTCAAATTGCGGTGCAGGATGCCCATGCCGCCGGCCTGGGCCATGGCGATGGCGAGGCGGCTTTCGGTCACCGTGTCCATCGCGGCGGACACAAGCGGAATGTTCAGACTGATTTCACGCGTGAACTTGGTCTCGGTCGTCACTTGCGTCGGCATGACGTCGGACGGACCCGGTTCGAGCAAAACGTCGTCGAAGGTGAGCCCTTCGCGAATCTCCATGGGAGTCTCCATTTTGCGAGCCGCGTATACCTATGGAGGGGGTCCGTGTCGACCCGCCGCGCCGCATAAATGGGGATGAATTTCGCCGTCTGTCGGAGCGTGGCGACCGGTCCGCCTTGTCGATCAAGAAACAATAATAGATATTGTTTCATTTTTCGGAGATCGGGTCATGGCGATAAGTGTTGATCTTGGTCCGCAGTTGGAAGCCACCGTCAGCGACCTGATCGAAAAGGGTCGATATGGATCGAAGAGTGAAGTGCTCAGGGAAGGCGTGCGGCTCGTTCAAGAACGCGAAGCCAAGCTGGCGGCGCTCCACGCCGCGATCAACGCGGGCATTGCCGATGCGGACGCGGGGCGCACAGTCTCACTCGAAGAAGCCTTCGACACGGTTGAAGCGGAACTGGAGCTTCTGCTCGCCAGACCTCAAGGCCTCGCCGAGGAATGAAGACGCGCTTCACCGCGCTTGCTCTCAGCGACCTGAGAGCTATTGCCCATTGGGTTGCTTCGGAACGGCCAAACGCGGCTCGCAAGCTGGTTCGCGGCTTGCGCACCGCCAGCTTGGCGCTCGGCGAGCGACCGCGCGCCTACGCCTTCCTTGAAGGCTGCGAAGACAAAGGCGTCAGGCGTGCGCCATACAGCCGATACCTCATATGCTATCGCGTGGACGAAGCCGGCGTGCAGGTCCTTCGCATCCTGGATGGCGCCCAAGACGTCGCTTCGATGTTCTGACCTACCGCCCTCGGAACCCCGTCGCCACCAGGAACACCTCCGAGCTGTCCGCCCGGCTGGCCTTGGGCTTGAAGTGAACCACCTTGTCGAAGTGCTTCTTCAGCCGCGCGATGACGTCCGAGGTCTCGCCGCCTTGAAAGGCCTTGGCCACGAAGGCGCCGCCGGGCTTGAGCACCTCGATGGCGAACTCAGCGCCCATCTCGATCAGGCCGACGATGCGCAGGTGGTCGGTCTCGCGGTGGCCGACCGTATTGGGGGCCATGTCCGACAGCACCACGTCCGGCGCGCCGCCGAGGAGCTCGATCAGCTTGGGTGGACAGGCGTCGTCGGTGAAGTCCATCTCCAGGATGTGGGCCGGGGCGACGGGATCGACCGGCAGCAGGTCGACGCCGACCAGCTGGGTCACGCCGCGCTCCACCGCGACCTGCAGCCAGCCGCCTGGGGCGCAGCCCAGGTCGATGACCCGCGCGCCCTTCTTGAAGAAGCCGAACTTCTCGTCGATCTCGCTGATCTTGAACGCCGCCCGGCTGCGATAGCCCATGGCGCGGGCCTTGGCCGAGAACGGATCGTTGATCTGCCGCTCCAGCCAGGCCTGCTGGCTGGGCGTGCGGCCATAGGTCTTCTTCAGGCGCGCGGGCTTGGTGCGGCCTTCGTCGGTGCCGCCGGCGGGCGGCTTGACCATGCGCTTGCGCGGGGGTTCTTCGTCGGTCATTCGGACACCGGTTTGGACTTGGACGCGCCGCCGCGGCGTCGCCGACGCGGGCGACGCTGCTGATCGGACATCAGGGACATCAGAAGCCCCTCTCTAAGCCCTCGATCGGCGACACGCACGCGCGAACACGGCCAAAGCTCCTGAACGGCCTGAAGAATCGCAGCGCCCGCCAGGACCAGGTCGGCGCGATCGGCTCCTATACAGGGCTCCTGGGCCCGCTCGGCGGCGGTCAGGCCCAGCAGACGGTCGGCGGCGGCCTCGCAGTCGGTGCGATCCATCCACAGGCCGTCGACGACATTTCGGTCGTAGCGCTGGAGGCCCAGGTGCAAGCCCGCCAGGCTGGTGATCGCGCCAGAGGTGCCGACCAGATGGGCCCTGCCCTGCTCGAACATCTCGCGCATCGGCTCGGCGTGCGGGAAAGCCTCGATCCGCGCCTTGACGTCGTCGACCATGGCCCGGAACCAGCCTTCCTCGGCCCGCTCGCCCTCGGGAAAGCGCTCGGCCAGGGTCACGACGCCGACCGGGATCGACAGCCAGGCCTTGATCGGCAGCTTCCAGGCGGCGAACTGCCGCGGCTTGGCGTCGAGACCGCCGCCCTTCAGGTCGACCCAGGACAGCTCGGTCGAGCCGCCGCCGACATCGACCACCAGAGCCGCGTCGGCGTCGCGGTCGAACAGGCTCATGCAGCCGGCCACTGAAAGCTGGGCTTCCTCGCGCGGTGTGATGATCTGCAGCTTCAGCCCGGTCTCGTCAGCCACGCGCTGGACGAACTCGGCTCCATTGTCGGCGCCCCGGCAGGCTTGCGTGGCCACGGCCTTTATACGCAGCACCTTGCGGCGGCGGATCTTCTCGGCGCAGACCTTCAGGGCCGCCATCGAGCGGTCCATGGCCGCGTCAGATAGTCGCCCGGTCTGCGACAGACCCTCTCCCAGGCGCACGATGCGGGAATAGGCCTCGACGACACGGAACCCGCGCGGAGACGGCGTCGCCACCAGAAGGCGACAGTTATTGGTCCCCAGATCGAGCGCCGCATAACACGACTGCTCGCCCGGCGGCCTCCGACGCCGTCCGCTCTCCTCACTCGGAGATCTGGACGCGCCGGGCGCACGCGGCGCCTCCGACATGGTCTTTTCACCTGTCTCGCGAACGCCGCAAAAAGCGCGACGCCCCACTTCGACGCCGAGCATAGCAATGCCGTCCGCGCGCCGAAAGGCGGCTTGGACTTGTTATCCGACTCCGGACCAACCACGTTCAGGTTTCAGTCAGGTGGGGCTGCTATCCTTAACGGCATGAATTCGAGATTCGCCAAATTCGCGATCGGCCAAGTGGTCAAGCACCGGATCTTCCCGTTCCGGGGCGTGGTGTTCGACGTCGACCCCGTGTTCGCCAACACCGACGAGTGGTGGGAGTCGATCCCCGAGGACATACGGCCGATCAAGGACCAGCCGTTCTACCATCTGCTGGCCGAGAACGACGACAACACCTATGTCGCCTATGTGTCCGAGCAGAACCTGCTGGCCGACGAGACCGGCGAGCCGGTGCAGCACCCGCAGACGCAGGTGATCTTCGAGTCCTTCGATCACGGCGCCTACAAGCTTCGTCCCCGGATCTCGCACTAGGCGAACGTTCTCTCCGGCATAACGCTGGTTTCGCGCAAATTCCGAACGATATTTGCGACGAACGGGGCGTAGCGTCGTCGCATGAGCGCTGACGGTTTTTCCTCCTCGCCGCCACCCGGAGCCCGGGCGGACTGGACCATCGACCAGGGCTGGGACGCCTATGCCCAAGCCGAGCACGACGTCTGGATCACGCTCTACGAACGCCAGACGGCCATGCTGCCGGGCCGGGCCTGCGACGCCTTCCTGCGCGGCCTGGACGCGCTGGACCTGCACCGCTCGGGCATTCCCGACTTCAACCGCATCAATGAGGAGCTTCGCCGCCTGACCGGCTGGAGCGTGGTGGCCGTGCCGGGCCTGGTGCCCGACGACGTCTTCTTCGACCACCTGGCCAATCGCCGCTTCCCGGCCGGCCAGTTCATCCGCAAGCCCGACGAGCTGGACTACCTGCAGGAGCCCGACGTCTTCCACGACGTCTTCGGCCACGTGCCGATGCTGACCGATCCGGTGTTCGCCGACTACATGCAGGCCTATGGCCGAGGCGGCCAGCGCGCCCTGGGCCTCGGCCATCTGGCCAACCTGGCGCGGCTCTACTGGTACACGGTCGAGTTCGGCCTGATGAACACGCCCGAGGGCCTGCGGATCTACGGCGCGGGCATCGTCTCGTCGCGGGCCGAGTCGATCTTCGCCCTCGACGATCCCTCCCCCAACCGCCTCGGCTTCGACCTGGAGCGGGTGATGCGCACGCCCTATCGGATCGACGACTTCCAGCAGGCCTATTTCGTCATCGACTCGATCCGCACGCTGCAGGAGGTCACCCTCCAGGACTTCGCGCCGATCTACGATCGCCTCGAGGTCGCCAGCGACATCGGCATCGCCGAGATCCTGCCCGGCGACACCGTGTTCACGCGCGGGACCCAGGCCTATGCCAGGACCGGCGGCCGGCTGCCGTCGGCCCGCGGCTGAGACTTCAGCCCGAACAGCCAGCACACCACCGGGATGCGCCGGGCGATCTCGTAGGTCGCGAAACAGCCCGCGAAGGTGGCGACGATCAGGATCGTGGCCTCCAGCGCCTGCGGCAGGCCCAGCTTGGCCAGGTGATGGGCCATGACCACGATCAAGGTCTGGTGGATCAGGTAGAACGGGAAGACCCCGATGGTCAGGTAGCGCAGCGCCGGCCCGCCCCGGTTCAGATGCTTGGCCCCGAAGCCCAGGATGGCGACGATGGCGCACCAGGTGTCGGTGGCGAACACGAAGCGCATCACCATCCGCAGCGACTCCGGCGGGTTGGCGTCGTCGGCGCGATAGACCCAGACATAGCTGGCCCAACCGGCCCAGGCCGCGACGGCCAGCGCCAGGGCCGGCCAGCGTACGGCGGTCAGGCGCTGGCGCAGAACCTCGGACTTGGCCAGGCCAAAGCCCAGCAGAAAGGCGCTACCCGACACGGCGTGGACATAATGGTCGCCGACCAGGGCATGGGTCTCGCCAAAGCGGCTGTAGAGCAAGGCCCTCATCGCGCCCAGGAACAGGATCGGCCAGGCGAAAAGGCCCACGCCCTTCAGAGCTTGCTCGGCGCCGCGCTGGATGTGCTCGCCCGCCTTGCGCCAGACCAGCAGGATCAGGGCCAGGACCAGGGTGTAGAACAGCAGATAGGCCACGAACCACATGTGGTTCCAGGTCGGGGTGGTCAGGCAGCCGTCGGCGTCGCACCAATGGCCCGAGGCCGTGACGTACTTCACCCAGAAGGCGGGATAGGCGTCGACGACGATGCTGGGCGTCGCGACGGCGGCCTCGACGATCTCGTAGTAGGACTGCGGCGGCACGATCACGAACATCGCGAACAGCAGCGGCGGCAGGAGCCGCGCGATCCGCGCGCCGGTGAATTTGCCGACCGTGCTCTTGTCGACCAAGAACCGGGTGGCCGCGCCGGACACCAGGAACAGCAGAGTCAGGCGCCAGGGATTGGTCAGCAGCATGAACGGCATGACGCCATCCACGGGATGCGCCGTCTTCACGTGCCAGTCCCAGGGCACGTAGAACATGCCGACGTGATACAGGATCAGCAGGAAGAACGCGCCGACCCGAATCCAGTCGAGGTCGTAGCGGCGGTCAGGGGATAAGACGTTCGTGGTCATGGATAAGCGTCCGACAAGAAGCGATGTGTCGGTGGTGACCCAGGCCAATCCCGTCGGCCAAGAGCCTCGGGATCAGCGGCGCGCGGCTGGGACGAGCGGAAATGATCCAGGGACGAGCGGCGCGGTTTTCGGGCTGAACGGCGAAGAGCGCCTCTGGCTGCTGCGAGCCTGGCTGCTGGGGCTATGCCTGATCGGCAGCATCTGCGTCGTCAACGTGCTGACCATCCAACACGACATGCCCAGCCATGGCGTGCTGCCGCCGATCATCTGGGAGGGCACCAGCGCTCTGGTCACTTTCGTTATCTTCCTGATCCCCGCCGTCATGGCGATCTGGATGGTGCGGAACCGGCCACGGTGGTGGATCGCCCTTCCCGCCCACCTGGCCACGGCCTTCGTCTATTCGGTGCTGCACGTCGGCGGCTTCCTGGCGCTGCGCAAGCTGGCCTATGCCGTCCTCTTCCACGAGCCCTATGACTACGGTCCGCTGTCCAGCGAATTTCCCTACGAATTCCGCAAGGACCTGATGGCCTACGGCCTGGCGTCGATCATCTTCTACCTGGCCCTGCGCCGTAGCGCCCAGCCCGCCCCGGCGGCCCTGGCCCCAGCCCCGCCCGCCACCTTCGACATCCAGGACGGCGCGCGCCTGACCCGGGTGCCCGTCGCCGAGATCCTGGCGGTAACGGCGGCCGGCAACTATGCCGAGTTCGTGCTGGCCGATGGCCGCAAGCTGCTGATGCGCTCGTCGATGGCGGCGCTGGAGGCCGATCTGGCCCCGCTGGGCTTGGTGCGCACCCACCGCTCCTGGCTGGTCAACACCGGACGGGTGACCGGCCTGAAGCCCGAGGGCTCGGGCGACTACACCGTCGCGCTGGGAGATCTGGAAGCGCCGGTCTCGCGCCGTTTTCCGCAAGCCCTGGCGGCGCTGCGCGGCTAGAGCCGAAGCGCCATGGGGATGTCGTCCTCGACCGTCCCGTCAGGCAGGCGCACGCGCCCGACAAAGCGCCCCTCGGCCTTGAAACCCAGACGCTCGTAGAGGCTGATCGCGCCGACGTTTCCCGAGCGGGCGACCAGTTCGATGCGTTCGATCTTCGGGCTCAGCAGGCGGGCGTTGGCGATCAGCCCCTTGAACAACGCCGAGCCGACGCCCTTGCCCTGCCAGTCGGGATCCACCGCCACGGTCAGGTCGGTCAGCACATGCGCGAACTGGGCCGGGTCCATATGGAAGACGTGGATCTCGCCGGCCGCCTGCCCCTCCGGCGTCCAGGCGATCAGGCCAAGGCCCCGCGTGTCGGCCTTGGCCAGGAAGCCCTCGACATAGGCGGGCGTGATCTCGTCGGGCGTTCGCGCCAGACCGCCCTCGCCCGCCGCCGCGGCCTTGTAGAGCGCCAGCACCGCGTCGCGATCCTCGGGCCGCGACCTTTCGAGCATGTAGGCGGGCGACGTCATGCGGACCTCTGGAACGGATAGAAATCGCCGCCAAGGTCGAGGATGGCGGTCAGCTCGTCCAGCGCCTCCCGGCTTTCGGTCAGCAGGGCTGGATCGGCCAGATCGGCGGGCGCCAGACGGTCGCGATAGCGCCGCGTGACCCAGTCGGCCAGGCGCGCGTGCAGGGCCGCATCGAACCGCTGGGCGGGGTTGGTCGCGGCCAGTTCGTCCGGCGTCAGCACAACCCGCAGGCGCAGGCAGGCCGGGCCGCCGCCGTTGCGCATGCTCTGGCGGACGTCGACATAGTCGACCCGGCCGACGGGGCCATTGGACGACGCCAGGCTTTCGGCCACCGCATGAGCGCGCGGATTGTCTCGCGTCTCGGCGGGCGCCAACAGCACAAGCCGGTCCTCGCCGGGCACGACGAGAAGCTGCGAATTGAACAGATAGCTGGCCACCAGATCGGCCATCGGCAGGTCGGCTTCCGAGACCTCTACGAAGGCCGGTTCGAACAGGCCTTCGGCCGCTTGGCGGACCTCGGCCTCCATCGCATCGCGATCCTCGAAAGCGCGCTCGTGGAAGAACAGGCACTCGCGCGTGCCCACGCAGACGACGTCGTTGTGGAACGCCCCGCCGTTGATCGCCGCCCGGCCCTGGCGCGGGAACAACGCGCGGGCGGCGCCGTGGCGACGCTCGACGGCCTCGAAGGCTTCGCGGGTCTGGCGGGCCGGAAAGCGGCCGTCCCAGTGCTCCCAGGCCTCGCGGCCCCAGACGAACAGGTTGACGCCCGGCGCGCCGTGCTCGGCGCACAGCCGCACATGATTGGCCGCGCCCTCGTCGGCGAAGTGCGGTTGGGCCGGCAGCGGGTCGTGGACGGCGAACCGGGCTTTGTCCGGAAATAGCCGACGCAGGCTCCGCGTGGTCTGCGGGCCCTCGAGGCTACGATGCAGGTTGGTCAGCAGATTGGCGGGCGTGAAGTGGGCCCGGCCGTCGGCCGCGTCCGCGCTGGGCGTTACCGTGGCGGCGTTGGCGGCCCACATCGGCGAGGCCGAGCAGGCGGCGGCGGCCAGGGCCGGCGCGTCCTTCCAGGCCCGTTCGATCACCGCCTCATCCGAGCCCGAAAAGCCGAGCGACTTCAGAAGGCTTACGGCCGGACGCTCATGTGGCGCCAGCACGAACTGCGGGATGCCCCAGTCGGCCAGCTGACGCATCTTGGTAAGGCCCTCCAGCGCCGCGCCGCGCGGGTTGGACACCTCGCCGGCGTTCTTCTGGCTGGCCAGGTTGCCCGGCGACAGGCCGACATAGGAATGGGTCGGCCCGACCAGACCGTCGCAATTGGCCTCGACCGCCGAGATCATGACCGCAAACCCTTGATATCGCTCAAGGTGTCGAGCACCGCGTCAGCCTCGAAACTGGCCACTGGATAGGCGCAATAGTCGGCCGCGTAGTAAGCGCTGGGGCGGTGGTTGCCCGACGCGCCCAGGCCGCCGAACGGCATCGATCCGGCCGCCCCCGTGGTCGGCCGGTTCCAGTTCACGACGCCGGCGCGGATGCGGTTCAGGAAGGTCCGCCAGTGCTCGGGCGCATTGGAGATCAGCCCCGCCGACAGGCCGTAGCGGGTGGCGTTGGCGGCGGCGATCGCTTCGTCGAAGCTGCCCACCCGGCGCACCTGCAGCAGCGGCGCGAACAACTCCTCGTCGGCGACGTCGACGCCGGTGACGTCGACAAAGCCGGGCGAGACGAAAGCCTCGCTCAAACCGTCGATGGCTCCCAAAGACCGAATGCGTTCCCCGCCCAGCGCCTCGGCGCCGGCCTTGGCCAGAGCAGCGGCGCGGGCCGAGATCAGCGGCCCCATGAAAGGCTCGCTGGGACCATTCCAAGGACCCGCCGTCAAGCGATCCGACAGGGCCGCCACCGCCTCGATCACCGCCCGGCCCGCCGCATCGTCCGAGACGATCAGCCGCCGCGCGCACGAGCAGCGCTGGCCCGTGGTGATGAAGGCCGACTGTACGACCAGGGCGGCGGCCGCCTCCGCGTCGCCCGCGTCCCAGACCACGAGCGGATTGTTGCCGCCCAGCTCCAGGGCCAGGATCACGTCGGGCTTGTCCGCGAAGTGGCGGCGGAAGAAGGCGCCGGCCGCCGCCGAGCCGGTGAACAACAGGCCGTTGATCTCTTCGTTGATCAGCGCCTGCCCTGTCTCGCGGCCGCCCTGGACCAGGTTGATGACGCCGGCCGGAACGCCAGCGGCTTCAAGGGCTTCGACCAGCATCTGACCGGCCAGCGGCGTCTCTTCCGACGGCTTGAAGACCACGGTGTCGCCGGCCAGCAAGGCCGGCACGATGTGGCCGTTGGGCAGGTGGCCCGGGAAGTTGAACGGGCCCAGCACGGCCATCACGCCATGGGCGCGGTGGCGCAGCACCGCTCTGCCGAACGGCATGGCGTTCTCGATCCCGCCGGTGCGCTCGTCATAGGCCTTGATGGAGAGATCGACCTTGCCCGCCATCGAGCCCAGCTCGGCCTTGGTCTCCCACAGCGCCTTGCCGGTCTCGCGGCTCAGGGCCTCGGCGAAGACCGGCGTGCGCTCGATCAGGATCTCCTTGTAGCGGCGCAGGACCGCGATCCGCGCCTCGCGCGGCTGGTCGGCCCAGGCCGGGAACGCCGCCCGCGCGGCGGCGACGGCGGCGGCGACGTCGGCCTGAGACGCGGTCGCCTCGCGCCAGATCGTCTCGTCCGTGGTCGGGTCGATCGAGATTGCCTCGCCGCTCTGGCCCGAACGCCAGACGCCGTCGATGAACACGCCGCCGCTCATGCCTTCACCCGCACCATGTCGCCCTCGGAAAGCCTCAAGGCCTCGACCGCGTCGCGGCTGAGGAGCGCCGTCTCGCCGTCGATCAGCACCGGCGCCCGCACGGCCCGGAACGCGCCGATCGCGCCGGTCGAGATCAGCGCCTCCTCGCCAAAGGCGTCCTCGCCGATCTTCACGCGCAGCCGCCGCGCCTCGCGGACCGTCTTGATGTCGTCGCGTCGCGCCGCGACCGTCGGGCCCGCGTCGAAGATGTCGATCAGGCCCTGGTAGCGGAAGCCTTCGGCCTCCAGCATGGCCCGCGCCGCCTCGCCCTCGCGGTGCACGCGGCCCAGCACGTCGCGCGCCTCCTTGGGCAGCAGCTCGGCATAGATCGGATGGCGGGGCGCCAGGTCGAGAATGAATTGGCCGTCTGTAGAAGCGCTCATCATGTCGGCCTCGTCGAAGCCCAGGCGGAAGAACTTGTTGGCCACGTGGTCCCAGAACGGACAGCCGCCGTCCTCGTCAAACCAGCCGCGCAGCTCGGCCAGCACCATCTCGGCGAAGCGCTGCGGCTCAAGCCCGATCAGCATGTAGCGCGACTGAGCCAGCAAGCGCCCCGCCCCGCCCTTGCGGCGCTCGGGCCGCAGGAACAGCGAGCCGACCTCCGACCAGCCGGCGCATTCGTTGACCAGCACCAGGGCCCGGTGATCGAAGCGCTTGTCCAGCGTCGGCGACGACTGCGCCAAGGTCACGACCCGGAACGAAAAGTGCGGACGCTTCAGGCCCACGCCCGCCTTGACCCCGGCCACGCCGATGACGTCGCCGGCCTCCAGGTCCTCCAGCATCAGGGTGTACCAGGCCTCGGGCGCGGCGACCTCGGCCTGGAAGCTGGCCTCCGACAGGGCCAAGCGCGAGCGCAGGGTCGGCTCGTCCTCGGGCAGGCTGGTGAAGCCCCGGCCCGACAGCACGGCCAGCTCCATCAGGGCGTCGAAGTCGGACGGACCGGCCGGGCGTACAACCAACATCAAGCGGTCTCCATGGCGGCTCGGATTGATCTGCCGTCGATCTCGCCGCTGGCCAGTTTCATCAGGATCAGGGCCGACAGCTGCGCGCGCTCGACGAAGCTTTCGGGAAAGGCGTGCTCGGCCTCGCTGTGGATGTCGCCGCCGCGCACCCCCAGGGTGTCGACGTTCGGAAGACCGGACGCGAACAGGTTGTTGCCCTCGCAGACACCGCCGGAAGGCTTCCAGCCGATGTCCTGCCCCAGCAGCGCGCCGGCTTCCCTCACCGCCCCGAACAGCCGCTGCTGGGCGGCGTTGAACGGCTTGGCGCCGCGGGTGATCAGGCCGTGCAGATGCACATACAGGCCCTCGCGCGGCTCGGCCAGGATGCGCGCCACCTGCGCCTCGAACCAGGCGGCGGCCGCCGCGTCCGGGAAGCGCACGTTGAAGCGCGCGATGGCGACGTCGGGCACCATGTTCAGCGGCGAGCCGCCGTCGATGCGGGCGACATTGACCGTGACCCCGTCGCGCTGGCCGTTCAGGCCGTGCAGCGCCTCGGCGATCCGCGCCGCGCCGATCACCGCGTTGCGGCCGGCGGCGAAGTCGCGGCCGGCATGGGCCGCTTTGCCGTGCACGACGATGTGGAAATTGCCCGAACCCTTGCGCGCCGAGGCCAGGGAGCCATCGGCCAGGGCTGGTTCATAGGTCAGGCCCACATGGCCCAGCCGCGCGAAGTCGGCCAGGATCGGGGCCGAGGCGATCGAACCGATCTCCTCGTCGGGCGACAGCAGAACACGGTAGCCGACCTGGGCCGCCTCGGGATGGCGTTCGAAGGCTTGCAACGCCGCCAGCATCACGCTGATCCCGCCCTTCATGTCGGCGATTCCCGGACCGTGCAGCGCGCCGTCCGCGCGCGTGGTCACCGTCTGGAACAGGCTGGCCTCGGGATAGACGGTGTCGTAGTGGCCGGTCAGCACCACCTGCACCGGCGCCTCGGGGCGCACGACCACGGCGATGGCGGGGGTATGGGCCTGCTCGCCGATCCGGCCGTCGGGACCGACCTCCTCGGAGGCGGCCAGCGGGATCTCCATCGGCGCGGCCGGCAGCACCGAAACGGCGTCCAGCAGGACCTGCCGCTGACGCTCCAGGCCGGCCAAGTGGCGACTGCCGGAATTGATCGCGCACCAGGCCACGGCGCGGTCGACGATCCGTCCGCCGTCGGAGGCTATGGCCTCCAGGACAGCGCGATCCTCGTCTTCGAGTCGCATGGACATGCCGTTCCTCCCTCAGTCACGATAAACCAAGGGCCGCGGGTAAAACGTGCTTACCTCGACGGAGGTAACCGGGCGCCCGCGCAACAGCCTTCCCTTTTAGTAGTCCTTTCTCCAGCGGACGGAAAGCTTGGCGTCACCCGCGCCGCCAATCCGCGAGACCAGCGACAGGGTCCGGCGAATCCGCCACTCGACCTGGGCCTCGGGGCCTTCGCGACCGCCGCCGATGATCTCCAGATAGACGTCGTCGGTGACGTACTTGCCGCCCGCCACCGTCATGCCGGTGGTGGTCTCGGCGAAGGCCAGGCGGTCCAGGCGGGCCAGGCTGCGCAGGTTGCCGATCACGTCAAAGCCGCCGCCGCCGGCCAGGGCCGCCAGGGCCGAGGCCAGCTGGGCCGCCTCGATCGGCGACAGTTGCGCCGCCGAGGTCCCGAACAGCACCTGGCTGAGCACCTCGTCGCTGGGCAGCTCGGGGGTCGAGGTCAGGGTGATCTCCGGCTTGGCGGCCGTGCCCTGGATCTTCACGACGGCCGTCAGGTTGGTGTCCTGTCGCGTGGCGCTGAGGTTCAGCCGGATGCGGTCCAGCTGGGTCGACAGGGTGACCACGCCATTGTCGTCGAACTCGAACCGCTTGCCGGCGAAGTCGTATTCGCCGCGCACCACCCGGGCCGTGCCGGTCAGGTCGGGCGCGAACGAGGTGCCGCCGACATGGGCGTTCAGCGACAGCTCGACATCCAGCCCCCTGCCCCTCACGAACACCCGGCGCGGCGCCTTCAGGTCGATGTCCAGCGCGACGCCGCCGCCGGGGCTGACCCGACGCGGCTGCACGCCCTGGTCCAGGTCTGCGGGCCGGTTGCGCTCGACGACGTCCATGCTGACCACGCCGGCGGGGGTCTTGGACTGGGCCGAGACGTCGGCGCGGTCGATGGTCAGGGCCCCGCTGATCTTCACCTTGCCCTCGGCCGAGCGGTTGATCGTCGCCTGACCGGTCGCCGAGGCGCTGGCCAGGTCGTTGTCGATAAGTTGGAAGCCCTTGAGGTCCATGCGGAAACTGCTGACGCCGTCGCGGTTCAGGCTGATGCGGCCGGCGCCGCTCATCGAGCCGCCGCGACCGTCCTCGGCCGAGGCCTGGCTGACGTCGATGGCGTTGTCGGCCAGGGCCATGCGCAGCGTGATGTTGCGCAGGCGCAGACCCGTCTGGCCTTCCTCGAAACCGCCGCCGTCCAGGGCGGCGCGGCCGACCACGCGGGGGTCGGCCAGGGTGCCGGCCAGGGTGCCCTGGGCGTCGATCTTGCCCGACAGCGAGCGTTCGGGACCAAACAGCAGGTCCCACAGCGGCTTGATCTCGCCCTGGGCCAGGAAGGTCCCCTGCATCGGCAGGGTGCGCGAGATCGCCAGGTGCAGCGGCTTGGCGGACGCCTCGGTCGGCAGGGTCAGGCGCGCTTCCGACTTCAGGCCCTGCCGGTTGGCGCCGGTGGCGACCAGCGTCAGGATCCGGTCACGAAGATCGCCGCTGATCTGGGCGTCCAGCGACTGGTCGATCTTGGAGCCCCGCTCGCGGGCCCCGGTCAGCTTGGCGGCGAACTCGCCCAGCAGGGTCTCGCCCTGGCCGTGCAGATTGAAGGTTCCGTCGATGTCGCCGGCCAGGTCGGGGTCGAAGGCGGTCAGGCTCACGCCGGCCAGCCGGGCCTTCAGGCTGGCCGTCTCGCCGCCCAGGTCGGAGTCGACATCCACCTGCCCGTCGCCGACCAGCAGACGCAACCGCGCCAGGGTCGAGGGCCCGCCGAACCGGATGCTGGCGGTCTCGCGGGTCTTGACCTCGGTGCGGCCCATGCGGCCCGAGGCGTCGAGCGTCAGGCCGTAGTCGTTGGCCGTCTGGGCCAGGGCTCCGGAGCCAGCCAGCCGCCAGCGACCGCCGGGCGCGACGCCTTGGGCGTCGATGTTGAACGGCAGGTTGGCCAGCGCCCCGTCGGCCTTGATCCGCGCGGTGCGAACCTTCCAGGTTCCGCTGGCGATGTCCTCGGCGGTCAGGTCCAGGGTCGCCCGCGCGCCGCCCGGCGCGTCGACGATCCTGGCCGCGCCCGAGACCTTGCCCTGGGGCAGGAAGGCGCCGGGCCCGACCGCCAGGGTCAGGTCGGCCGAGGCCGGCCGGCCACCGCGCAGCGAAACGAAGCCCTTGGCCTGGGCCCCGCCGGCGTCGATGTCGAGATCGCTGAGGTCCAGGCCGCCCGACGCGAAACGGAACGCGCCCGCGCCCCGCGCGCGACCATAGGCGCTGTCGCCCTCCAGCCTGGCGACGCCGTCCGCGCCCTTGGCCGTGCGGGCGAAGGTCAGGGCCAGCTTGGCGTTGGTCAGGGGCAGCCTGGGCAGGTCGATGGAGTCAAAGGCGGCGGTCAGGTCGGCCTTGGGCGCCGACAGGGTCCCGGTGATCGCGCCGTCGCCCTTGGCCTTGCCGGTGACCTCGATCGGGCCGGCGCGGAAGGGGCCGGTGGCGTTCCAGTCGAGCTTGAAGCCCAGAGCGCCGCCTTGTTTCATCGCGCCCGAGGCGCGGACGCCGGCGTTGGCGCCGTCCAGCTTGGCGTCGGCGATCGACAGCACGCCGGCGTTCCAGGCTCCCTTGCCGGTCAGGCGCGGCGAAGCGCCCAGCAGGCGGTCGATCTCGGAGATCCCGGCCGCGAAACCCTCGCCCTTGACGTCATAGGTGAAGGCCCAGGGCTTGCCGTTGGAGCTGCTGGCCGACCAGCGCCCCGCCAGGCGGCCCCTGGCGCCGGGGCGAACCGGGCCGAGGCTGGCCACCTTGGCCTCGCCCTTGAAGCTGAGCCCGCCCAGGATGCCGCGCTCGCCTTCGCCGGTGACCACCAGGTTGGGCGCGGTGATCTTGGCCGAGCGGATCAGGAAGCGACCGCCCTTGACGCGCGCGCCTTCGAACTCGGCCTTGGGACTGGCGCCCAGCAGGGCCAGCACGCCGGTCCCGCCGCCGCCCTGGGCCGCCGCCGAGGCCTTGATGGTGAGCTCGCCGTTGGACCAGCGGACCATGGCCGGCCCCTTGGCGCGCGCCAGGCGATAGCCCAGCAGCGACAGGTTGGAGACGTCGGCGTCGCCCTCGACCGAGAAGCCGCCGGGCTCGAGGCGGAAGACGCCCGTGGCCAGCCCCTGGCCCATCTCGGGGATGGTCACGATCCGCGACAGCTTGCCGACGCGGGCGGTGAACGGCAGGCCGTCCGGCCCGGTCTGCTTCTTGCCGATGTCGGCCAGACCGCGCGCGTCCAGCACCAGGTTCTCGGCCCGCACCTGGGCGGTCAGGTCGTAGAGCGCGCCGGCCTTTCGGCCATTGATCGAGAACGCCGCCTCGGGCCCGAACATGTGGGCCAGGCGCTGGGTCAGGGTCGAGGCGCCCAGTTCGATCCGGCCCTTGGCCGAGCCGCCCTCGGGAGCCCAGGAGCCCGTGGCGTCCAGCGGGGTCTGGTTGCCAGTGCGGGCCACGACGCTGAACGCGCCCTTGCTCATCACCCCATCGGCGTGGGCCTTCAGGTCGAACGGCCGGTCAACGGGCAGGCCCAGGGCCCCAGCGATCGCCCCGCCATTGGCCTCTTGGGCGTCGGCGTTCAGCTTGAGGCTGTCGTTGCGGCCCAGGTCGAAGTCGAGATCGAGGTGGTCGCCCTGGTGGACGCGACTGGCGACGGCCAGCTTGCCCTTCTTGCCGCCCAACCTGGCCATCTCGAATGCGCCGGACACGTCGAAATCGCCTTCCTGGCCGCTGAAGGCCGGCCGAGTGATCAGCCGCAGGGCGAAGGCGTCGAGGTCGACCGAGACCGGCGCCGCGCCGGACTTGCCCTTAGGCGTCAGGGTGGGCCGGCGCAGCACGACCACGTCGTGGGCGTCGATCCGCTCGGCGTGGAAGCGACGGCCGAACAGCTCGGTGGGCCGCCAGGCCACGCGAACCTCGTGCGCTTCCAGCCAGACGCCCTTTTCGTCGATGATGGTCAGGCGGCGGACCGAGAAGTCCTTCCAGATGTCGCCCGACAGGCCCTCGATCTTCAGCCGTCCGATGCGGCCCAGCTTCAGGCCGCTGGCCCGCGCCTCCAGGAACATCCGGCCCTGCGGGGTGATCGGCGCATAGCGCAGGCCGCCGAAGAACACGGCCACGACGACCACGACGATCATCGAGACGATCATCAGCCAGCCGGGACCGCCGATCTTCTTGGCCACCTTGACCACCGTCTCGACGGCTTCGGCGGCGGGCTCGTGATGTTCCGGCGCGTCCGTCAAAAGCTCTGTCCGATACTCAGATAGATCTGGAAGGCCGGATCGCCCGAGCGCTTGCCCAGCGGCACGGCGATGTCGGCGCGGATCGGTCCAAAGCCCAGGTCGTAGCGGACGCCGAAGCCGGCCCCGACCCGGAAGTCCTCCTGCTTGGGCTTGCGCTCGGTCCCGATCGCGCCGGCGTCGATGAACGCCACCCCGCCCCACTTGCTGGTGAAGCGGTGGCGAACCTCCAGCGAGGTCTCGACCAACGAGACGCCGCCTTGGGGCGTGTTGTCCGCCAGGCGCGGGCCGATGGCCTGATAGGCGTAGCCGCGCACAGAACCGCCGCCGCCGGAGAAGAACCGGCGGGAGGCCGGCACCTCGGAGACCAGCGCTCCGAAGATCGCGCCGATCTTCAGCCGGCCGGCCAGCACCGTCGAAGCGTTCTCGCCGAACGGCAGATAGGCCGAGCCCTGCGCCTGGGTGCGCAGATAGGCCAGCGTCGTGTCGCCGGTGATCGCCGTCGGCTCAGCCCGCGCCTCCAGACGCCAGCCGCGCTTGGGGTCCAGGATGTTGTCCGACTGGTCCCAGGCGAAGGCGCCCAGGGTGGTCAGCGTCGCCAGGTTCAGGGTTTCCTTCACCGAGGTGGCGGCGTTGGCTTCAAGCTGCTCGGACTGCGACAGGTCCAGGGACACGCCCACGGTGCGGTAGGAGGTCGTCTGGCGGCGCTTGGTCAGGTTGGCGCTGATGGTGGCGCCGGTTTCGTCATAGGCGTCGGTTGTCTCGCGGAAGAGCGCGCCGTTCAGCTTCAGGGTCTGCTGCGGACGCCGCCAGTGCGGCAGGGCCAGCTCGGTCTCGAACCGCTGCTCCAGCTTGGCCAGCTTGGCGGTGTAGGTCGTGGTGTCGGCGCGGCGCAGACGGTTGTAGCGGATCCACCGCGCGTCGACGCCCGGGCCCTCGCTGGTGGAATAGCCCGCGCCAAGTTCGATCGTCCGCGAGGGTCGATCGGTCAGGTTGACGATCACCGGCCGCAGGCCGTCCGGGCGGATCTTGTCCTTCGGCGACAGCGAAACGGCGACCGAATCATAGACCGAGGTGTCGCGCAGCCGGCGCTCCAGCTCCGCCACGTCCTCAGGATCGTAGACGTCGCCCGATTTCCAGGGAGCCAGATGATAGATCCAGGCCGGGTTGCTGCGGCCCTTGGTGACCACCTCGACGCCGTCCAGCTTGGTCAGGTCGCCGGCCGAGATGTTGAAGGTGGGCCGCACCGTGTGATCGGCGTGGTCGACGATGACCTCGCGCGGCTCGGCGGCGACGTCGGCATAGCCCAGCTGCTGGACCTGGGCGATCACCCGGCCCTCGGCGCCCAGGATGTCGGCGGCGCGGCCCGGGTCGCCCGGGGTCAGGTGCATGGCGGCGGTGGCGCGCTGGGCCACGCCCTCGTCGGGGGCGACGCCCTTCCAGTCGATCCTGGGGTCGGCCAGCACGAAGACGGGTCCAGGCGTCACCCTGACCACGCCGCGCGGCGGATCGCCCTCGGTGATGTCGGGTTCGGCGGCATAGGCGTAGTAGCCCTCGGCCCTGAGCACCGCCACCACGTCCTCGGCGGCGTCGCGAGCGCGGCGGCGGGCCTCGGCGCGGCTCTGCGGCGGCGCCTTGGATTCGGACAGGACGCGCTGGATGGCCTCGCGCAGCGCCTTGTCTTCAACCCCGGTGATCGTCGCGGACGGCTCGTCGGCCAGCGCTTGCCCAGCGGTCAGCAGAGCCGCCGTCGCGATCCCAAGGGCCAATCGTCTACGCACCAAGCCGTACTTCCCCGCGCGGAGCGCCCCCGCACCCCCTGTAGTCGTCGCCCTCGCCGCTGTCACGGTCGGAAATGCAGCGGAAAGACGAAGGCCGCCGCTTCCCAGCCCGGATAAAAGGCGCCCAAATGATAAGCAGTCGTGCGCATCGACGCGGCGATGACGAAAATCGCCGACGCCGGACGTCGTGACGTTCTAGGGTTACCCCCGGCGCGTCTGACTCGACGGGGCCCAAGGCGAACAAGCGTGGACGAAGGCGTGGCGGCGAACATTCAAGATCTGGAAGCACCCACCCTGCCGATGACCGAGGCGGCCTACCTGCCCGGCATCGCCTATGACGAGATGTTCGCGCCCGGCGGCGAGGTGCGGTCGCACTACGATCCGCTGCACGCCCGGATGTCGACCCTGGGCGCGGCCGAACTGGCCGGACGCCAGCAGACGCTGGAGCGGTCGTTCCTGCTGCAGGGCATCACCTTCACTGTCTATGGCGGCGAGAGCACGACCGAGCGGATCATTCCGACCGACCTCTTCCCGCGCATCATCCCGGCCAACGAGTGGGCCAAGATCGAGGCCGGCCTGACCCAGCGCCTGCTGGCGCTGAACCTCTTCCTGTCCGACATCTATGGCGACCAGCGCATCCTGATGGACGGCGTCGTGCCGCGCGAGCTGGTGCTGGGCGCGCCGTCCTATCGCCGCGAGATGCAGCACCTCTATGTGCCGCACAAGGCCTACGCCAATGTCTGCGGCAGCGATCTGATTCGCTGCCAGGACGGCCAGTTCGCGGTGCTGGAGGACAACCTCCGCGTCCCGTCCGGCGTGTCGTACATGCTGGCCAATCGCGACGCGGCCAAGCGCACCTTCCCGGGCACCTATCGCGCCGCCGGCGTGCGTCCGGTCGAGCGCTATCCCGACCTGCTGCTGGCCACCCTCAAGAGCATGAGCCCCGAGTGGCGGCCCAATCCGCAGGTCGTGGTGCTGACGCCCGGCGTCTACAACTCGGCCTATTACGAGCACGCCTATCTGGCGCGCCTGATGGGCGTGCCGCTGGTTGAGGGCCGCGATCTCGTGGTCCACGACAACATGGTCTACATGCGCACCACCACCGGCCTGCGGCGGGTGGATGTGATCTATCGCCGGGTCGACGACGACTTCATCGACCCCCTCACCTTCCGCCGGGATTCGTCGCTGGGGGCCGCGGGCCTGTTCAACGCCTACCGCGCCGGCAATGTGGTGATGTGCAACGCGCCCGGCACCGGCGTCGCCGACGACAAGGCCGTCTACGCCTACGTCCCCGACATCATCAAATACTACCTCGGCGAAGACGCCATCCTGCCCAACATCGAGACCTTCCTGTGCCGCGAGCCGGCCCAGCTGAGCTACGTGCTGGCCAATCTGGACAAGCTGGTGGTCAAGGCCGTCGGCGCCTCCGGCGGCTACGGCATGCTGGTCGGTCCGCACGCCAGCCAGAAGGAGCGCGACGACTTCGCCGTGGCGATCAAGGCCGATCCGGGCAACTACATCGCCCAGCCGACTATCCAGCTGTCGACCGCGCCCTGCCTGGTGGACGGCCGCATCGAGCCGCGCCACGTCGACCTGCGTCCCTTCATCCTGTCGGGCGAGAAGACCATCGTCACCCCCGGCGCCCTGACCCGCGTGGCGCTCAAGCGCGGCTCGCTGGTGGTCAATTCCTCGCAAGGCGGCGGATCGAAGGACACCTGGGTGCTGGCCGAGGAAGGTCCCGCCAACGGCAATGGCCACGCCAACGGGAGCGCCCGCCCATGATGCTCGCTCGCGTCGCCGACAGCCTCTACTGGCTGGGCCGTTACATCGAACGCGCCGAACACCTGTCACGGCTGTCCAGCGTGATGCTGAACGCCACCCTGGACCAGACCGACAGCGGCGTTCAGGCGGTGTGGATCGCCCTCTCCGCCGTCGGCGAGCCGGAGATGAGCAACGCCATCGGCTCGTTCGAGGCCGCCGAGGCTCTGGTGCTGGATCGCTCCGATCCCAATTCGGTGGTCTCGTCCCTGGCTCGCGCCCGCGAGAACGCCCGCCAGGTGCGCGACCAGATCACCACCGAGACCTGGGAGCGGTTGAACCTGCTCTATCTCAAGGTCACCGACGTCAACGCCAAGCGCGAATTCGCCGACGGCTCGACCACCTTCCTGCACGACGTGATCGCCGACCTGCATCTCTTCAAGGGCGCGGCCGACACCACCATGAGCCACGGCGAGAGCTGGCGGTTCATGATGCTGGGCATGTACCTGGAACGCGCCCAGCTGGTCTCGCGCCTGCTGGAGGTGTGTTTCGCCGAGACCCCAGGCCGCAATATCGACGACCATGTCGCCCTGGTCAGCCTGCTGCGCATGGCCTGCGCCCTGGAGCCCTATCTGCGGGTCTACACCGCCGAGATCGAGCCCCGGCACATCCTGGAGTTCCTGGTCTTCGACGAGGACTTCCCGCGCTCGATCCGCTTCGCGACCTCGCAGATCGAGGCCAATCTCAGCGCGCTTGCCCGGCGCAACGAGGAGCGCGGCGGTCCCGAACGCATCGCCGGCCGCCTGAAGGCCCGGTTGGAGTTCGCCGACATCCACGAACTGGAAACGCAGGGCGCCGGCGCCCTGCTGACCACGGTCGTCAACGAGTGCGCCCGCATCCACGAAGCCATCTATGGAACCTTCGTGGCCTATCCGCTCGAAATGCGCCTGCCGGCCTAGGAGTAAACAGCGTGCTTCTCGAGATCCGCCACGTCACCCAGTACCACTACGAGCGCTCCGTCCGCGAAAGCATCATGGAGCTGTGGATGCAGCCCCAGAAGACCGCCCGCCAGCGACTGGTCAGCTTCGAGCTGGAGATCGAGCCGGCGGTGCAGGTGTTCTCCTACGCCGACAGCTTCGGCAACGCCGTCTATCACTTCGACGTGCCGCACCCGCACGACAAGCTGACCATCGTCGCCCGCTCGGCGGTCGAGACCGAGTCGCCGGGCGAGCGTCCCGACCATCTGGATATGGGCGAATGGGACCGCCTGCGCAGCGAGTTCGTGCGCGGCGAGTGCTTCGACTTCCTGCGGCCGCACGGCTTCGTCCAGACGACCGACGCGCTCAAGCAGTTCATCGCCGCTCACGACCTGGAGGACCTGCGCCGCAAGGATCCGCTGACGGCCATACGCGTGCTGTCGGAGACCATCTACCAGGCGTTCGAGTATCAGCCCGGCGTCACCGACGCCGACAGCCCCATCGACCAGGCGCTGAACGCCGGACGCGGGGTCTGCCAGGACTTCGCCCACATCATGCTGGCCGTGTGCCGCTCGTGGGGCCTGCCGGCCCGCTATGTGTCGGGTTACCTCTTCACCGACCGCGACGCGGGCGACCGCTCGGACCCCGACGCCACCCACGCCTGGGTGGAGGTGTTCCTGCCCAGCCTGCGCTGGGTGGGCTTCGACCCGACCAACAACATGATGACCGGCGAGCGCCACGTGGCCGTGGCCGTCGGCCGCGACTATGCCGACGTCACCCCGTCCCGCGGCGTCTACAAGGGCGACAGCGACAGCGAGCTGGCCGTGGGCGTCTCGGTGCGCCGGGCCCGCGCGGCCCTGGCCGAACCCGAGTTCCTGCGCATGGCCCGCCCCAGCTTCGCCGGCGGCCGTCGTCGTCCGAACAACGAAGCGGCGCTGCGCCAGGATCTGCATCAGCAGCAACAACAGCAGCAGCAATAAGGGCCTCCTACCGCTGGCCGGACCCGCTATGGTTCAGCATGGAACGCAAGCTCAAGGTCAGCGCGCTGCTCGTGGCGCTCTTCGCCATCGCGGTTGATCAGTCCACGAAATGGTGGGCGCTGACGGTGTTGGGTCAGGCCGGGGGTCATCGGACGCTGCCCGGACCGATCGACCTGACGCTCAGCCTGAACGAAAGCAACGCGTTCGGCCTGACGCCCGTGATCGGCGACGCGACCCGCTGGTTCCTGATGTCGGCCAACCTCATCGTCGCCGCCGTGATCCTCTACTGGATCGTGGCCAAGTCGTTGCGGCCGCTGACACGTTTTGGGCTGGCCCTGATCCTGGCGGGCGCCGTCGGTAACGCCCTGGACCGGATCTTTGTCGGCGCTGTCGTCGACTTCCTCGACGCGACCAAGATCGGCTTCGTGTGGATCTTCAACGTCGCCGACGCCTCGGTGGACGTGGGCATCGGCCTGCTGTTGCTGAGCGCCTACCGTAGCGAGCGACGCACTGCGGCCTAGCCTGCGAAAACGTGCGCCTTGCGCGCAGAGAGCTTCACCGCCCCCGTGAACGCGTCCGCCTGATCCCGCGCCACGGTGACCTCGATCCGAGCCCCGTCGGGTGTGACGCCATCAACCAGGGCCAGCGGCCCCTGGATGTGGACGCGGTTGACCCGCACCTCGAAACCGCCGGCGTCCAGCACCAGGTCGTGCGGTCGCACGAAGCCCACGGCCTTGCCGTCGGCCACGCCCTGAGCCGGCAGGCTCACCGCGCCCGAGGTGAAGCGACCGCCGGAAACGACGCCCTCGAACCGATTGGCCTCGCCCACGAAGCCGCAGACGAACGGCGAGACCGGCTTGTCGTGCACCTGGGCCGGCGTGCCGACCTGTTCGATGCGGCCCTGGTTGAGGATGGCCACGCGGTCGGCGAGGTCCAGGGCCTCTTCCTGATCGTGGGTGACGAAGATGGTGGTGACGCCTGTGGCGTCGTGCACGCGGCGCAGCTCCTTGCGCAGCGACTTGCGGACGGTGGCGTCCAGCGCGCCGAACGGCTCGTCCAGCAGCAGCACGCTGGGCTGCACGGCCAGGGCGCGCGACAGCGCCACCCGCTGGCGCTGGCCGCCCGACAGCTGCGAGGGATAGCGCTTGCCCAGGCCGTCCAGCTCGACCAGCTTCAACAGCTCGTCGACCCGCTTGGTGATCTCGGCCTTGGACGGCTTGTCCTTGCCCTTGCGGACGTCCAGGCCGAACGCGATGTTCTTGGCCACGGTCATGTGCTTGAACAGCGCATATTGCTGGAACACGAAGCCCACGCGGCGCGCCGCGGCCGAGGCGAAGGTGACGTCCTGGTCGTGGAACAGCACCTGGCCGGCGTCGGGGAATTCCAGGCCGGCGATCACGCGCAGCAGCGTCGTCTTGCCCGAGCCCGAGGGGCCCAGCAGCGCCAGCAGTTCGCCGTCGGCGATCTCGAGGTCGACCTTGTCGAGCGCCGGATAGCGGCCGAACTGCTTTTCGACGGAACGGATGGAGATGGTCATGAGGTCTGTCGTTCCGATCAGTGGCCGGCGCGCCGGCGCGAGCCGGGCTGGGCGACTTCAAGCGCGGTCTTGAGAATGAGGGTGACCACGGCGAGCAGGCAGAGCAAGGCCGCGACGGCGAAGGCGCCGACGAAGTCGTACTCGTTGTAGAGGATCTCGACATGCAGCGGCATGGTGTTGGTCAGGCCGCGGATGTGGCCGCTGACCACCGACACGGCGCCGAACTCGCCCATGGCGCGGGCGTTGCACAGCAGAACGCCATACAGCAGGCCCCAGCGCACGTTCGGGGCGGTCACCCGCCAGAAGGTGTAGAGGCCCGAGGCGCCCATCGACACGGCCGCCTCCTCCTCGCTGACGCCCTGCTCCTGCATCAGCGGGATCAGCTCGCGGGCGATGAATGGGAAGGTCACGAAGATGGTCGCCAGCACGATGCCGGGCGTGGCGAAGATGATCTTCAGGTCGTGGTCGATCAGCCGCTCGCCGAACCAGCCCTGCAGTCCGAACACCAGCACATAGATCAGGCCCGCCACCACGGGCGAGACCGAGAACGGCAGGTCGATCAGGGTGATCAGCAGGCTCTTGCCCGGGAAGTCGTGCTTGGCCACCGCCCAGGCGGCGCAGAGGCCGAAGACGACGTTGAACGGGACGGTGATCGCGGCGGTGATCAGGGTGAGCTTCACGGCCGCCACCGCGTCGGGATTGGCGATGGCGTCCAGCGCCGGCTGCAGCCCCTTGCGCAAGGCCTCGGCGAACACCGCCACCAGCGGCAGCACCAGGACCAGGCCCAGGAACGCCATGACGACGCCGACGATCAGGACCTTGGCCCAGACGGGATCGTCGGTGGAAAGACGCGGACCGGCCATCAGACGAACCTTCTCGACCAGGCCTGGACGGCGTTGATCACCAGCAGCATCAGGAACGACACGGCCAGCATGACCACGGCGATGGCGGCGGCGTGGGCGTATTCGAACTGCTCCAGCTGGATGATGATCAGCAGCGGCGCGATCTCGGACTTGTAGGGCATGTTGCCGGCGATGAAGATCACCGAGCCGTACTCGCCAACGCCTCGGGCGAAGGCCAGGGCGAAGCCGGTCAGCCAGGACGGGCCGAGCGCCGGCAGCACGATGCGGGCGATGGTGGCGATGCGCCCGGCGCCCAGGCTGGCGGCGGCCTCCTCGACGTCGTCGGACAGGTCGCGCAGCACCGGCTCGATGGTGCGCACCACGAACGGCAGGCCGATGAAGATCAGGGCGATGGTGACGCCCACCGGGTTGTAGGCGGCCTTGATGCCCAGGGGGGTCAGGAACTGGCCCACCCAGCCATTGGGCGAATAGAGGGTGGCCAGGGCGATGCCGGCCACGGCGGTCGGCAGGGCGAACGGCAGGTCGACCAGGGCGTTGAGCAGCGTCTTGCCCGGGAACTCGTAGCGCACCAGGGCCCAGGCGGTCAGCACGCCGAACACGCCGTTCACCGCAGCGGCGACGAAGGCGGCTCCGAAGGTCAGGCGATAAGCCGCCATGGCCCGCTCGGAGAAAGCCACGGCCACGAACTGCGACGGCGACAGCTGGGCGGCCTTCAGGGCCACGGCCGACAGCGGGATCAGCACGATCAGCGACAGGATCGTCAGGGTGACGCCAAGGGTGATCGAGAAACCGGGAATGGCCGAGCGGCGGCGGAATAGGGGTCTGCGCGCCTTGGGTCCGGGTCGGATCGCGGCGGCGGTCTCGGCGGTCATGGTCTGATCGTCGTCCTGGTTCCGGCGAAGTCCGGGTGGGGAACGCGCGCCGGTCCCGAGCGGGTCCATGGCGGCGTCAAGCTAGGCAGCTTAAATCCCCACCGCGCCAGTGGGGTCAATTGAGAATTCCGAGGCGAGGCTCCCAGAAAAACTCACCGCGCGCCAGGACGGCCAGGGAACACCATCGTCCAAGGTGACGTTTGGCCTGCAGACAGGAAATGGTTTTCGTCCTCGCTCGAGGACCGGAGAAAGCCACACTGTACGGATAGGTGAATTGGTAGGCCGGGTGGGGTTCGAACCCACGACCATTCGATTAAAAGTCGAATGCTCTACCACTGAGCTACCGGCCCGCTCACGACGCGGCGACGCCGGTGGAAGCGGCGCGGAACATAGTCGGGGGCTGTGCGAGCCGCAAGCGGGCTTTCGCGGGTTATCCCCGATGACGGCGACGCTTTTGGTGAGATAAGGGTGTTGAATGCGCGGACTGTTGATCATGGCCCTGGTTTTTCCGCTCTCGCTGGCGAGCGCGACGGTCCATGCGCAACAGACGCCGCCGCCTCCCCCGCCCGATTCGGAGAAGATTCAGACGACCTCGGACGCCAATCGCGACGGAATCTCCGGCGCGGTCAGCGCGCCGCTGCGCGACGTCAACATCGTCCGCACCAAGATCCCGCCCGCCCTGATCGAGGCGATGAAGGACCCCTACGCCCGCCCTTCCCGCTCCAACTGCGATACGCTGATCGCGCTGGTCCGGCCGCTCGACGCCGCCCTGGGCGAGGACATCGACCAGCATCCGCCCGAGGAGAACGAGGACCTGATGGATCGGGGCCGCAAGGCCGCCGGCGTCGCTGCACTGGGGGCCGTGGCCAGCGCCGCTCAGGACATGATCCCGATGCGCGGTTGGGTGCGCAAGCTGAGCGGGGCCGAGCGCCATGACCGGCTGGTCCAGAGCGCCATCACCTCGGGCAACGTCCGCCGAGCCTATCTGAAGGGCCTGGGCGAGGCGCGCGGCTGCAATCCGCCGGCCACGCCGCAGCACAAGCCGCCCGAGCCGATCCCGGTGGTCGATCCGGGCATGCCGCCGCCGGTCGATCCCAACGGCCCCAAGCGCCCGCGCTTCCCGATCGTCCAGACGCCGCCGGCGCCCAAGCCGAACTAGCCGCCGACGTGGCGCGCGGCGAAATCGCGGCGAAACTGCTCGAACCGCCCCTCGGCGATCGCCTCGCGCATGGCCGCCGTCAGCGCCTGGAAGAAGGCGATGTTGTGCCAGGACAGCAGCACCTGACCCAGGATTTCCTCGGCCTTGAAGAGGTGGCGCAGATAGGCCTTCGAGTAGTCACGGCTGGCCGGGCAGTCGCTGGCCGGGTCCAGCGGCGTGTCGTCCTCGGCGTACTTGGCGTTCTTGATGTTGATCGCGCCGTCCCAGGTCCAGGCCTGACCGTGTCGGCCTGAACGCGTCGGCAGCACGCAGTCGAACATGTCGACGCCGCGATGGACGGCTTCCACCAGATCGATCGGCTTGCCCACGCCCATCAGGTAGCGCGGCTTGTCGGCAGGCAGCAGGCCCGGCGCATAGTCCAGCACCTCGCACATCGCCTGGTGCCCCTCGCCCACCGCCAAGCCGCCGATGGCATAGCCGTCGAACCCGATGTCCTGCAGGCGCTCTGAAGACTCGCGGCGCAGGGTCTCGAAAGTCGAGCCCTGCTGGATCCCGAACAGCACTTGGGCGTCGCGCGTCCCGAACGCCGCCTTGGAGCGCGCGCCCCAGCGGGCCGACAGCTCCATACCCTCGCGGGCCCGCTTCTCCTCGGCCGGCCAGGCGACGCACTCGTCCAGCTGCATGACGATGTCGCTGCCCAGCAGGTCGGCCTGGATCTCCATCGACCGCTCGGGGCTCAGCACGTGCTTGGAGCCGTCGATATGGCTGGCGAAGGTGACGGCTTCCTCGGTGACCTTGCTGATCCCCGAGAGCGACATCACCTGGAAGCCGCCGCTGTCGGTCAGGATCGGCTTGTCCCAGCGCATGAACTTGTGAAGTCCGCCCAGGCGCTTCACCCGCTCGGCCGTGGGCCGCAGCATCAGGTGGTAGGTGTTGCCCAGGATGATGTCGGCGCCGGTGTCCTTGACCTGGTCGACGGTCATGGCCTTGACGGTCGCGGCCGTGCCCACCGGCATGAAGGCCGGCGTGCGGATGTCGCCGCGCGGGGTCTTCAGCACGCCGGTGCGGGCCTTGCCGTCGGTGGCGGAAATCTCGAAGGGGAACGCCATCAGCGGCTCTCGTTGGGGTCGGCGGGAAACAGCAGCGAGCTGTCGCCATAGGAATAGAAGCGATAGCCCGTGGCGATGGCCCGCTCATAGGCGTCGCGCATGGTCTTCTGGCCGGCGAAGGCGCTGACCAGCATGAACAGGGTCGACTTGGGCAGGTGGAAGTTGGTCATCAGCACGTCGGCGGCGCGGAAGCGGTAGCCGGGGGTGATGAAGATGGCGGTCTCGTCGGCGAACGGCCGGATGACGCGATCCTCCCCCGTGGCGCTTTCCAGCAGGCGCAGGGACGTGGTGCCGACGCAGACGATCCGTCCGCCGGCCGCGCGCACGGCGTTCAGGGCGTCCGCGATCTCTGCGGTCACCTCGCCATATTCGGCGTGCATCCTGTGCTCGGAGACCTCGTCGGTCTTGACCGGCAGGAAGGTGCCGGCCCCGACGTGCAGGGTGACGAAGTGCAGCGAAACGCCCCTCGCCTTCAGCGCCTCCAGCAAGTCGGGCGTGAAGTGCAGGCCGGCGGTGGGCGCCGCCACCGAGCCGTCCTCGCGAGCGTAGACGGTCTGGTAGTCGGCGCGATCGCGCTCGTCCTCCGCCCGCTTGGCGGCGATATAGGGCGGCAGCGGCATGTCGCCGTGCCGGGCGACGCCGATGTCCAGATCGGGTCCGGACAGGTCGAAGGCCAGCAGCACCTCGCCGCCGTCGTGCTTTTCCAGGATCGTGGCGTCCAGCCGATGTTCGTCCGAGCCGAAGGCCACGCGATCACCGACCTTCAGCCGCTTGCCCGGACGCATGAAGGCCTTCCAGCGATCAGGCGCGACGCGGCGATGCAGGGTGGCCTCGACCGGCACCGGCGATCCGTCGCCGCCCCCGGTGGTGCGGGCGTCGCGCAGGCCGGCCAGCCGCGCCGGGATCACCCGCGTGTCGTTGAACACCAGGGCGTCGCCGGGACGCAGGAAATCGGGCAGCTCGCGAACGACATGGTCGGCGAGGTCCTGGCCGGGTCGCACCACCAGCAGGCGCGCGGAATCACGCGGCTCGGCCGGGCGCAGGGCGATGTTGTCGTCGGGCAGGACGAAATCGAAGTCGGAAAGGCGCATGGGGCGGCTTCAAGGACACGGGGCGGCCCGCAGGTCAAGACACACCGCCCGCGCGAGCGCGATGGACAACGCCGTTCGGACAGGACCAACGTGCCTCAAGAACAAGTCTCGGGGGGAAGACCGCCATGAAACGCCTGGTCGCGCTGATCGCACCGCCGCTGTTGCTGCTTTCCGCCTGCGACGGCAAGCCGACGGCCCCGCCCAAGACCCCGGTCGCCGCCACGCCGGCCGAGGTCGCGTTCCAGCACGATCCGAAACTGGACGTCTTCGGCTATTATCTCACCCAGACGCCGGTGAAGTCGGGCGACTGGGTCCTGACGTCGATGAACCTGGGCTCGCCCAGCGACTTCGCGTCGTGGGAAGACGGCAAGCGTCCCGCCAATTTCGGCCCGTTCTTCCTGGAGTTCGAGGACGTCACCAGCCCCACGGCCGAAAACGAACTGGGTCAGGTCTACCACACCGTCAGCTTCCGCCTGATGCCCGACCGCTACAAGGTCGGCGCCGGCCAGGTCACGTTCCACGCTACCGATCCGCGCGTCGGCGAGGTGGTGTTCTCTGGCGGCTTCGACCTGCCGGCGCTGAAGGCGGCCAAGGCGGGCGGGCCCGGCGGCGAGACCAGGACGGTGCTGATGGGCCAATTGCAGGTCGGCGCCGAACGCCTACGCAACATCGGCTTCTTCTATTTCGCTGGCGACTGAGGTCATTTTCCGGAAGCTTTGACATGCTATGGGCAGGACATGGATCTGCTCCTTCGCCTCCTGAGTCTGATGTTCCGCGGCACCGCGCTGATGCTCGGCCTCGTCGGGGCGGCGGTGGCCTTGGCCTGTCTCGGCGGTGCGTTCAGCGATCGACTGGACGGCTTCACCCACTTCGCGCCCCTATGGGCCGGGATGGGCATCGCAGCCGCGCTCATGGGCGGGATCTTTGCTCGTGGCGACGAACGCAAGGCGATGGTGGCCCTTGGCCTGATCGCGATCGTCAGCTGCATGGTCCTGATGGGCCCTGACCTGCTCGCCGCGGCGGGTTCACGGCGCCTGCCTCCCAAGCCGGACGACCTGAAGGTCATTCAATTCAACGTCTGGCATGACAACCGGACGCCCGAAAAGACCACCCGCTGGCTGCTCGCCCAAGACGCCGATGTGGTCATCCTCGTCGAAGGCGGTGGTCGGACCTGGCCGGTGGTCCAGGCGCTGAAAGCCTATTATCCGTTCAACGTCTCCTGCGCCGGCAAGCGGTCCTGCGACACCTACATCTTCAGCAAGAAGCGCATGATCGCCCGCGCCGGCCTGTACGAGGAAGGCCGCGAGCTGCCTGGCGCCTGGGCCACACTCGCCGATCCCAAGGGGCCCTTCACCGTCGCCGGCGTCCACTATGTCTGGCCCGTGCCGGCGGGTCCGCAGCAGCAGCAGAGCAAGCGGATGACCGACGCCATCGCCCGCTTCGACAAGACCACCACCATCGTTACTGGCGATTTCAACTCCACGCCCTGGTCGTTCACGATGAAGCGCCAGGACAAGGCCTTCGGCCTGGAGCGACGCACCCGCGCCCTCGCCTCCTGGCCATCGGGTAAGTTCTCCCGCCTGGCCAACGCGCCGGCGCCCTTCCTGCCGATCGACCAAGTCTATGCGGGCAAGGCCTGGAAGACCGTCAGCGTCGAGCGCGGCCCCGCCCTCGGCTCGGATCACCGCCCGGTCATCGTCAAGTTGAGGCGGGACTAGCGCAAAGAAAAAACGGCCCCGGATCGCTCCGGGGCCGTTCTCGTATTCAGCTCAAGCCGTATCAGGCGTCGGCGGCGATCTTGGCGCTGACGATCTTGCCCGGTTCGCGCGGCGGCTCGCCCTTGGGCAGCGCGTCGACATGTTCCATGCCTTCGGTCACCTGGCCCCACACGGTGTACTGGCCGTCGAGGAAGGTGGCGTCGTCGAAGACGATGAAGAACTGGCTGTTGGCCGAGTTCGGATCGGGCGTGCGGGCCATCGAGCAGACGCCGCGCACGTGCGGCTCTTTGGAGAACTCGGCCTTGATGTCGGGCTTGTCGCTGCCGCCGCGGCCGGTGCCGGACGGATCGCCGCCCTGGGCCATGAAGCCCGGGATCACGCGGTGGAACACCACGCCGTCGTAGAAGCCCTCGCGGACCAGTTCCTTGATGCGGTCCACGTGGCCAGGAGCCAGGTCGGGGCGCAACTGGATCGTGACCGGCCCGCTTTCGAGGGTCAGGATCAGGGTGTTTTCGAGGTCGGCCGCCATGGTCATCCCTTGGATGTCAAAAGGTGATGGCGCTTCTAGCGCGCTTTCCCCCTGCCTGTGAACCTGCGCTCACCCGGAAATGGAGACGCGGTCAGTCGATCTCGACGGGAATCTGCAGGTCGCAGACCGAAAAGTCCGCGCCCTTGGCCGCGCGCTGGCGACGGATCTCCGCCGCGAACCACGGCCCCTTGGGATCGATGACCCGGATTTTCGGACGCTCGGCCTCGGGGATGTCGGACAGCAGGCGCACCTTTTCCATCTTGTCCTGCGGCGCGGCCACCGGCTCGCCGGTCTTGATGGCGCGCACGGCGTCGAGACCGCTGATCACCCGGCCGAACGCGGTGTAGCGCTTGTCCAGCGACGGATAGGGCTGGCGCATCAGGAAGAACTGGCTGTTGGCCGAGTTGTTGTCGTCGTCGCGGGCCATGCCGATCACGCCCGGGCAGTAGGTGCCCCAGGCCGAGACCTTCCCGTCGGTGGTGACCTCATGCCAGGACCAGTTCTGGCTGACCACCGGGAACGAGCCGATCAGCCCCACCTCCAACCCCGCCGGCGCGGCGGCGGCCACGAACGGCGTCTCGGCCGTGCGGCGGAAGGTGAACTCGGCCTTCAGGTTGGGCTTGTCGGTCCCGCCGTCGCCGGTGTCCTTGGGATCGCCGGTCTGGGCCATGAAGCGGTCGATGACCCGGAAGAAGGTGCGGCCGTCATAGACGCCGGCCTTGGTCAGTTCCTGCAGCCGCGCCACGTGACCGGGCGCGACCAGCGGCAAGAGCTCGACCAGCACCCGGCCCTTGTTGGTGTCGATCACCATCACGGTGTCGAGAGCCGGCGTGCGCCAGTCCGCCGCCGTCGGCTTGGGAACCACGGGAGCCGCCGCGAAGGCCGGCCCCGTCAGGGCGGCCATGCTCAGGGCCAGGGCGACAGCGCGCGTTTGGATCATTTCACCTGCACCGGAATGTCGACATCGCAATTGACGAAGCTGGGGCCAACCTCGGTCCGGCGCTTGGCGACCAAGGCGGCGAAGGCCGCGCCGCGGGTGTCCATCACCTGGATCGTCGGGCGCTTGTCGGCCGGCAGATCGGCCAGCAGCCGGACGGTGACCATCTTGTCCTGCGGGTCGGTCGGCGGCTCGCCCACCTTGATGGCCCGCACCACCTCCAGGCCCGACAGCACCCGGCCGAACGCGGTGTAGGTCTTGTCCAGCGACGGGTAGTGCTGGCGCATGAAGAAGAACTGGCTGTTGGCGCTGTCGGGATCGTTGGCGCGCGCCATGCCCAGCACGCCCTGGCAGAAGTTGCCATAGGCCGCCAGCTTGTGGTCGGCGGTCATCACCGCCAGGGCGGCGGGCTGGCTGGTCACCGGCAGGGCGCCGACGAAGCCGGTCTCGGTGTTGCCGACCTTGGCCGACGCGCCCAGCGGCAGGTCCAGGCCGCGACGGAAGGTGAACTCGGCCTTCAGGTCGGGCTTGTCGCTGCCGCCGGTGCCGGTGTTCTGCGGGTCGCCGGTCTGGGCCATGAAGCTGTCGATGACCCGGAAGAAGGTCAGGCCGTCGTAGAAGTTGGCGTGGACCAGTTCGCGGATGCGCTCGACGTGGGCCGGCGCGGCCTCGGGATTGAGCTCGGCGATGATCCGGCCCTTGTTGGTCTCGACGACAATGACGTTCTGGGGATCGGGCGTGCGCCAGTCACCAGCCGCCGGCGTCTGCCCCCAGGCGATGGGGGCGGCGGCGGCCGTGGCGAGCAGAGCCAGGGCGGCGGCGGAAAAGGCGAGCTTCATAAACGTCCCCGAACAGAAAGATCAGGCGGGGTAGAACGACCACGCCCCCGCGACAAGTCCGACGTGTTGAAGCTTAGGAATGAGACAGCTTCACGGCGAGGGCTTGCGAACCTTGTCCAGCAGCAAACCGGCCACGCCCGGCGGCACGAACTTGGAGATGTCGCCGCCCAGGGCCGCGATCTCCTTGACCAGCTTGGAGGCGATCGCCTGGTGCCGAGGGTCGGCCATCAGGAACACCGTCTCGATCTCGCGATCCAGCTGCTGGTTCATGGCCGTCATCTGGAATTCGTATTCGAAGTCGGCCACGGCCCGCAGGCCGCGCACGATCATCTGGGCGTTCACGTCCCGGGCGAAGTGCATCAGCAGGCTGTCGAACGGCCGCACCTCGATCTGGGCGATCTTGGTCAAGTGCGCGGTTTCCCGCTCGAGGATCGACACCCGCTCGTCCAGCGAGAACAACGGCCCCTTGCCGATGTTCATCGCCACGCCGATCACCAGCTTGTCCACCAGCTTTACGGCTCGACCGATGATGTCGAGATGGCCGTTGGTGACCGGATCAAACGTTCCGGGATAAAGGCCGACCCTCATGCAACCCCCTGCCTGCCGGCGCCTTACGGGGTCTCGTCCGCCCCGCTTGCGTCGCCCTGATCGTCGGCCTCGCCGCCACCGGCGTCGGCCAACCGCTCCACGCTCACGACATGCTCGTCCTTCGCGGTGCGGAAGACGGTTACGCCCTGAGTATTCCGCGCTGCAACACGAATTTGCGCGACGGGGCAACGTATCAATTGTCCAGCGTCTGTCACCAACAGGATTTCGTCGCTGTCCTCGACCGGGAACGAGGCCGCCAGACGGCCGCCGCGCTTGGTCAGGTCCTGAGCAGTCAGGCCCTGCCCGCCCCGGCCGGTGCGGCGATAATCATAGGCGCTGGTGCGTTTGCCGAAGCCTTCAGACGACACGGTGAGGATGAACTCCTCGGCCGCGCCCAGCTCGGCGATGCGTTCCGGCGTCAGGCTGGCCTCACCGACCTCCTCGTCGGTCTCCTCCGGCGCCGGGGCGTCGTCGCCCTCTTCGCCGGTGGCGGCGCGCAGCATGGCGCGCGAGTGCTTCAGATAGGCCGCGCGCTCGGCCGGCGTGGCGTCGACGCCGCGCAGGATGGCCATCGAGATCACGCTGTCGCCCTCGGCCAGGCGCACGCCGCGCACGCCGGTCGAATCACGGCTGGCGAACACCCGCACCTCGTCGGCCGAGAAGCGGATGCAGCGGCCCACGGCCGTGGTCAGCAGGATGTCGTTCTCGGCGCCGCAGACGCCGACCCCGACGATGCCGTCGCCTTCGTCCAGCTTCATGGCGATCTTGCCGTTGCGGCGCACGTCCACGAAGTCGCTGAGCTTGTTGCGACGCACGCTGCCCGAGCGGGTCGAGAACATCACGTCCAGGCCGCCCCAGGTGGCCTCGTCCTCCGGCAGGGTCAGGATCGAGGTGATCGTTTCGCCCGGCTCGATCGGCAGCAGGTTCACGAACGCCTTGCCGCGCGAGTTGGCGGCGCCCAGCGGCAGCCTCCAGACCTTCAGCTTGTAGACCTTGCCGCCCGAGGTGAAGAACAGCAGCGGCGCGTGGGTCGAGGCCGAGAACACGCGGGTGACCGCGTCTTCCGTCTTCGTCGCCATGCCCGACTTGCCTTTGCCGCCCCGGTGCTGGGTGCGGTAGTTGGCCAGCGGCGTGCGCTTGACGTAGCCGCCCATGGTCACGGTGATGACCATGTCCTCGCGGACGATCAGGTCTTCGTCTTCCACGTCGGCGTCGCCGTCGACGATCTGGCAGCGGCGCGGCACGGCGAACTTCTCGCGCACCTCGACCAGCTCCTCGCGGACCACGGCCATGATGTTGGCGCGGTCCGACAGCAGCTCCAGGAAGCCGCGGATGGCTTCGGCCAGGGCCTGGGCCTCATTGCCGATTTCCTCGCGGCCCAGGCCGGTCAGACGCGACAGGGTCAGGGCCAGGATGGCGCGGGCCTGCTCGTCGGTCAGGCGGATCAGGTCGCCGCCCTCCTGGAGCGTGCGCGGATCGGCGATCAGCTCGACCAGAGGCAGCATGTCGCCGGCCGGCCAGGCCTTGGCCACCAGACGCTCGCGCGCCTCGGCCGGGTCCTTGGACGAGCGGATGATGTGGATGAACTCGTCGATATTGGCGACGGCGATGGTCAGGCCAACCAGGACGTGGCCGCGATCGCGCGCCTTGCCCAGCTCGAACTTGGTGCGCCGGACCACGACCTCCTCGCGGAATTTCACGAAGATGTCGATCAGCTGGTGCAGGCCCATCTGCTCGGGGCGCTTGCGGTTCAGGGCCAGCATGTTGACGCCGAACGAACTTTGCAGAGCCGTGAAGCGGTACAGCTGGTTGAGGATCACGTCGCCCGAGGCGTCACGCTTCAGCTCGACCACGATGCGCATGCCGTCGCGGTTGGACTCGTCGCGGATGTCGCTGACGCCCTCGATCTTCTTGTCACGCACCAGCTCGGCGATGTGCTCGACCAGGGTGGCCTTGTTCACCTGGAACGGAATGGCGGTGATGATGATGGCTTCGCGGCCGGCGCGGATCTCTTCCACCGTCGCCAGACCGCGCATGATCACCGAGCCGCGGCCGGTCAGCAGCGCCTGACGCGGACCGCTGCGGCCGATGATCTCGCCGCCGGTCGGGAAGTCGGGGCCAGGCACGATGTCGAGCAGGGCTTCGGTGCCGATCTCCGGATCGTCGATCAGCGCCAGACAGGCGTCGATGACCTCGCCCAGATTGTGCGGCGGGATGTTGGTGGCCATGCCGACGGCGATGCCGCCCGCGCCGTTGACCAGCAGGTTCGGAATCCGCGACGGCAGGACCGTCGGCTCCTGTTCCTTGCCGTCGTAATTGTCCTGGAAGTCGACCGTGTCCTTGTCCAGATCGGCCAGCAGGGACAGCGCCGGGGGCGCCATCCGACATTCCGTGTACCGCATGGCGGCGGGCATATCGCCGTCGACCGAGCCGAAGTTGCCCTGGCCGTCGATCAGGATCAGGCCCATCGAGAACGACTGGGTCATCCGCACCAGGGTGAAGTAGATCGAGGCGTCGCCGTGCGGGTGATACTTACCCATCACGTCACCGACCACGCGGGCCGACTTCACATAGGCGCGGTCGGGCGTATGGCCTTGTTCGTGCATCGAAAACAGCACGCGGCGGTGAACAGGCTTCAGACCATCGCGCGCGTCCGGCAGGGCGCGGCTGACGATCACGCTCATCGCGTAGTCGAGATACGAACGACGCAGTTCGTCCTCGATAAAGATCGGGGCGATATCCCCTCGCGGCCCTTCGGGAGGGGTAGTGATTTGATCGTCGCTCAAGGGGATTTTTCGCCGTCAGAATCGAACACGGAACTGTCTAAAACTGTTAGCATTCCCCCAGGGTCGGCGCCACCTTTCCGGGATAGGCGAGGCCCTCGTCCGCTTGTTTTTGAAGGATTTCCCATGCGCTCACACCTCGCCGCGACCGCCCTCGCGATCGCCAGCCTCGCCTGTGTCGGCGTCGCTTCCGCCCAGGCGGCCGACGCCCAGACCGCGACCGCCGAGATCAAGGCCGGCGACGGCAAGGTGCTGGGAACCGCCACCCTGACCGAAGCGCCGCACGGCGTGCTGCTACGCGTCGAGGCCAAGGGCCTGACCCCGGGCTGGCACGGCCTGCACTTCCACGAGAAGGGCGACTGCGGCGCGCCGGACTTCAAGTCGGCCGGCGCCCACGTCCACACCACAACCGCCGTGGTCCACGGCCTGCTGAACCCGGCCGGCAACGACAACGGCGACCTGCCCAACCTGTTCGCCGGCGCCGACGGCTCGGCCACGGCCGAGTTCTATTCGCCTCTGGTCTCGCTGAAGGGCGCCGGCGGCCGGCCCGCCCTGCTCGACGCCGACGGCTCGACCATCGTCGTCCACGCCAGCCCCGACGACTACAAGACCCAGCCCATCGGCGGCGCCGGCGCGCGCACCGCGTGCGGCGTGGTGAAGTAAGGGTCCGTCGGGCCGAAGCACGGGGATAGAGCCCGCTCTATCCCCGATGTTCGCCAGGTCGAACGTCGTGAAATCAAAGACTTGTAGCTTTCTCGCATCGCGCTTTCCGATGCGCCGCAAACCACCCGCATACTCAATCCCACCTGACGGCACGGGAAGGGCGTCCGGCCGGCGACTGAGGCGGCTGTCAGGGGTGATCGCGCGGGAGCGAGGATGGGGGACGTAAACCCATCCATCGGGGATCGGCCAAGGTCCCCGCCCGTCCGAAGGTCCGCTCCGGATCCCTCCGGAATCGACGTGGCTTGCAGCCCCAGGGCTGGGTCCGTCGCGAGGCAGGGGAAGTCCGGGTGGGGCAAAGGGTTGAATCAGACCCGCGCGCCCCGGCCAGAGGGAAAACGGTCACGCGGAGCGGACGGCTTCGTCGAAACGGTACTCATCTAACTCACATCCGGACGTCGTCCGGACGCTCCGCGCCTTCCCATCACCATCGCAGCGAAAGCGCGAGGTTGCGAGCCCGTGAGGACCCCCTCAGTCGCTCCGCGACAGCTCCCCCAAGGGGGGAGCATCTAGCGCGGCGTAGATCCTCCCCCTTTGGGGGAGGTGGCCCAGAGGGCCGGAGGGGGTCCTCCACGGACTAAACCGTCTCCCCCGCCATCGCCTCCGCCTTCACCGCCCGCTTCTCGGTCAACGCCACTAGCGCCACCCCGACCATGGTCGCGGCCCCGCCGATCACCAGCTGCGGCGACAATCGATCGCCCATGAACAGGATGCCGATCGTGCACGAGACCAGCGGGGTCAGCAGGAAGTACGGCGTCACCCGGCCCGCCTCGCGCCGCTGCACCAGCCAGAACAGCAAGGCGCTGGCCCCGATGGTCGAAACCACGCCGGCAAAGGCCACGCAGGCCCAGGCGATGGCCGGCGCCGTGGTCACCCGCTCGACCACCCGAGGCTCGAAGGCGAACGACAGGGCGATCAGGGCTGGGGCGGCGATCACGGCGGTCATGCCCTGCATCTTCAGCGGCTTCACGCCCGGCGTCTGGCGCACCAGGATCGTGGCCACGGCCCAGCAGGCGCTGGACAGCACGATCAGGCCCGTGGCCGGCAGATCCTGGGCGCCGTGCGGGTCAAGGCTCATCCAGGCCACGCCGACGAAGGCGATGACCAGGCCGATCACCGCCGCCGGGCGCATGGTCTCGCCCAGCATCTTCCAGGCCGCGACGGCCGTGAACGGGATCCACAGCTGGCTGGCCACCACCAGCGGACTCAGCGACTTTCCCATGCCGAACGCCACATAGATCAGGCCAAAATGGATCGGCCCCGACAGCAGCATGATGCCGATCAGCTTCTTCGGCTGCGGGAACGGCGGCTTGATGAAGGGAAACAGGAACAGCAGCGCCAGGGCGAACCGCAGTCCGCCCACCATCATCGGCGGCAGATAGGCCGTGGCCACCTTGGCGGCGGCGTTGTTCAGACCCCAGGTCAGGATGATCGCCAGGATGGCGAGACGTTCCAGACCGGTCAGGGGCGAATTGGCGGGCATGGCCGCTTGGACCAGACCCGGCCTTTCGGGTCAATCGACGCCGACGACCTTGCGGACAGCCCGTGTCAGCAGCGCCAGGTCGGCGTCCGGCGTCGTGAAGGCTGGCGTCAGATAGATGACCTTGCCCATCGGCCGGATCCAGACGCCCTCCTCCGCGAACCGGGCGCACAGGTCGCCGACCGCCACAGCTCCCTCGAACTCCACCACGCCGATCGCGCCCAGCACCCGCACATCGACCACGCCCGAGGCCTTGCGGCAGCGCTCCAGTCCCTCACTCAACGCCCGCGAAACCCGTGCGACGTCGGCCTTCCACGATCCGTCCTCGAACAGGTCCAGCGACGCATTGGCCGCCGCGCAAGCCAGCGGATTGGCCATATAGGTCGGGCCGTGCATCAGAGCCGCGCCGGGATCGTCGGACAGGAAGGCCGCGAACACCTGGGTCGAGGCCACCGCGGCCGACAGCGGCAGGGTCCCGCCGGTCAGGGCCTTGGACAGGGTGACGATGTCGGGCTCGATCCCCGCCGCCTGCATGGCGAACATCGCTCCGGTGCGGCCAAAGCCGGTGAAGATCTCGTCGAAGATCAGCAGCACGCCATGGGCGTCGGCCAGGCGGCGCAGAGCCCGCAGCGTGTCGGGGCCGTGCAGCAGCATGCCGCCCGCACCCTGCACCAGGGGCTCGACCAGGATGGCGGCGATCTCCCCGCCCCGCTCGGCGAGCAGCGCGTCCAGCGACGCTTCGCCCTCGGCGTCGCGCGGCAGGTCGGCAATGACCTGGGCCGGCATGACGCCCGAGAACAGGCTGTGCATGCCCTCCTCCGGATCGCAGACCGTCATCGTCGCCAGGGTGTCGCCATGATAGCCGCCACGGAACGACAGGAACTTGGTCCGCCCCGAAACGCCGCGATTGATGTGAAACTGCAGGGCCATCTTCATCGCGATCTCGACCGCCACCGAGCCCGACTCGGCGAAGAAGGCATGGTTCAGGTCGCCGGGCAGCAGATCGGCCAACCGCTTGGCCAGGCGATAGGCCGGCTCGTGCGCCAGCCCGCCGAACATCACATGCGGCATCCGCTCGATCTGGTCCCGCAGAGCCTCAGCGATATGCGGATGATTATAGCCGTGACAGGCCGTCCACCACGAGGCCAGGCCGTCGACCAGCTCGCGTCCATCGGCCAGCACCAGCCGCGAGCCGTGGGTCGCCACCACCGGCAGCGGCGGGCGAGCGGTCTTCATCTGGCAATAGGGCCGCCAGACATGGGGCGCGCCGGCGCTCATCCAATCGGGGGTCATGGCGATCCTGCGTTGCGTCTAAAGGGCGCCTTGCCTATGCCCTGCGCCCTAGCTTCGCAAACGGGAAACAGCATGCAGAGCCTCGACGCCTTCGCCGGCGACAAGCTGGCCGCCCTCGACGCCAGGAGCCTGCGCCGCACGCTGAAGCCGACCCGCCGCCTGGAAGGCGCAGTCGTCGAGCGCGACGGCCGGCGGCTGATCTCGTTTTCCTGCAACGACTATCTGGACCTGTCGCACCACCCCGCCGTCCGCGCCGCCGCCGCCGAAGCCGCCCTGAACTACGGGGCCGGCGCGGCAGCTTCGCGGCTGGTCACTGGCGACCATCCGCTGCTGGGCGACCTGGAAAAGCGCCTGGCGCGGCTGAAGGGCACGGAAGCCGCCTGCGTGTTCGGCTCGGGCTATCTGGCCAATACCGGCGTCATTCCCACCTTCGCGGGGCCGGGCGACCTGATCCTGGTCGACGAACTGGCCCATGCCTGCATCTGGGCCGGCGCCAAGCTGTCGGGCGCCAAGACCCTCGCCTTCAAGCACAACGACCTCGCCGACCTGGAACGCCTGTTGAAGGCCGAACGCCCCTCGGCCCGCCACGCCCTGGTCGCCACCGACGGCGTGTTCTCGATGGATGGCGACATCGCCCCGCTGGACCGGCTCTCGACCCTGTGCGCCGAGCACAACGCCTGGCTGCTGTCGGACGACGCCCACGGGGTCGGCGTGCTGGCCGAGGGCCGAGGCTCGGCGGCGCTGTTCCCGGACGCCGACATCCCGCTGCAGATGGGCACCCTGTCCAAGGCGCTGGGCTCCTATGGCGGCTATCTCTGCGGCTCGCAGGCGGTGATCGACCTGCTGAAGACGCGGGCCCGCACCGTCGTCTACGCCACCGGCCTGCCGCCCGCCTCGGCCGCCGCCGCCCTGGCCTCGCTGGACATCATCGAGAGCCAGCCGGCCCTGACCGCCCTGCCCCTAGCCAAGGCCCGCGCCTTCACCGACGCCCTGGGCCTGCCGCCGGCCCAGAGCCCGATCGTGCCGGTGATCATCGGCACGGCCGACGCCGCGCTGGCCGCCTCGGCCAAGCTGGAGACCGAGGGCTTCCTGGTCGTCGCCATCCGCCCGCCGACGGTGCCCGAAGGCACCGCCCGCCTGCGCATCGCCTTCAGCGCCGCCCACACCGACGCCGACGTGATGCAGCTAGCCGATCTGGTCCGAGGCCTCATCACATGAAGAGCCTGTTCGTCGCCGGGACCGGCACCGACATCGGCAAGACCCACGTCGCCTGCGCCCTGATCCAGACCGTCCGGGCGCGCGGCCTCACCGTCGACGCCTTCAAGCCCGTGGTCAGCGGTTTCGATCCCGCCGATCCAGGCTCTAGCGATCCCGGCCGGCTGGCCGTGGCATTGGGCGAGCCGGACGCCCTGCCCCGCATCTCGCCCCGCCGCTATCTCGCGCCGCTGGCTCCGAACCTGGCCGCGCGGCTGGAGGGAGAGACTCTGAGCCTGGACGACCTGACGGCCGATTGCCGGGACCGCCTGGCGCGCCCCGATCACGACCTGCTGCTGATCGAAGGCGCCGGCGGGGTGATGTCGCCCTTGACCGACACGGCCACCAATCTCGACCTGATGGTCGCCCTCGACCTGCCGATCCTGCTGGTCGCCGGTTCCTATCTCGGCACGGTCAGCCACGTCCTGACGGCGCTGGAGGTCATCCGCGCCAGAGGCCTGACCGTCGCCGCCATGGTGATGAGCGAGAGCCAGGACGCGCCCGACCTCATCCAGACCGCCGACATGCTGCGGGCTTTCGAGACCCGCGCGCCGCTGGTCCTCGGGCCCCGCGCCGAAACCTGGGACGCGACGGCGCTGGCCGACACGCTGCTCGCGCCTCAATCGTAGACGAAGGTCATCGGCTGGTCGGCGGCGGGCAGGCAGGTGCGGTCGACCGGCTTGCTCGGGTCCTGGAAGAAAGCCCGGACCATCTTGCGGGCGCAGGGGCTGCGGCTGGTCACGCCATGGGTGGCGTTGGTGACGATAACCACCTGGCTTCCCGCATAGCCCTTGGCGGCGGCGCGGGTCAGGTCGGGCGGACAGCCCGGATCAATCTCGGCGGCCAGGAACAGGGTCGGGATGCTGGTCTTGACCGGCTTCTGCTCGCTGGGCACGGGCGGGCCGACGTCGATCTTCCTGCACATGTCGTGCATGCGCTGCATCGAGACCACCATCAGCCGGGCCACCGGATCCTTGCCCGCGCCCTTGGCCACCGCCGCCCGCGACTCGAACGGCAGCTCCTCCTTGCAGAGATGGGTCATGAACTGGCCCTCGCGATAGTAATCGCGAGCCCCCACGAACTCCTCGACCGGCCCGACATCGCCCTGGATGATCTTCCACAGGTCGCGCGGCAGATAGGCGGCGTTGAAATAGCTGGCGTCCATCAGGTAGCCGCCCAGATCGTCGGCCGTATAGACCTTGCCGCCGATCGTCTGGGGACCGGCCAGCCAGCGTTCGGCCACCAGGGAAAGCTTGGCCTTCAGATCCGGATAGCGCTTGGCGCACTCGGCCACGACCGCGCACTTGGCCATAACGATGTCGATCGAGCCGACACCATCTCCGGCCCGCCCACCGTCCAGTCGGCCTCGGGCGGCCAGGGCGAGTCCTGGACCACGGCTCGCACGCCCTGCGGCGCGTTGGCCTGGATGGCGGCCTCGATCCGCGTGCCGTACGAGCCGCCGAACAGGTCGATCCTGTCCAGCTTCAGCGCCCGGCGCAGGTCCTGGACGTCACGGGCCACCTCGATGGCGTTGTAGCGTGACAGGTCCACGCCCTGGGCCTTGAAAGCCTTCAGGCAGGCGACGATGCCGTCGGCGTCCTTGTCGGATGGCGGCCCCGCGTCGGTCAGATGGGTCCCGGGGCAGTCCAGCGACGGATCACTCAGCCCGCCGCCGCGCTGATCGATGAAGATCCAGTCCTGATCGACCGCCACATACTCCTTGGCCGCCGGGCGCTGCATCAGGCGCGGCACATTGGCGACCGCCGCGCCGCCTGGACCGCCGTGCAGGAAGATCACCGGCGGCAGCCCCGCCTTGAGTTCTGAGGCGCGGACGATGGCCACGGCGACGCTGATCCGGCGACTGCCGGCCTTGCCGCGCGCCTCGTCGACGATCAGGTCGCCGCAGTCGACCTTCTGGGCGATGCTCTTGAAATCGCTGGCGCAGGCCTTGGGCTTGAACTCGGGAGCCGCAGCTTGGGCGCTTGCGCCGAACGCCAGAACGGTCAGCGCGCCGACGGCGGCGATCCAGGATGAGGGCGACATCGGCGTTCCTTGCTTGAACGGGCATCAAGACCGAGCCGGCCTCGCGCCGCAAGTCCGGCCACGTCGCGATCCACAGGCCCGTCGCTAGCGCTCAAGCTCCTCGGCCATGACCGTGGCGATCTTGCCCAACTGGTTCATGCCGAACGCGGTGTCGCGGACCTTATAGACCCCGCGCAGATAGGCCATGTCCATTGGGGTAAGCCTTTGCGCCGTGTTGTCGCGTGTGGCTCCCGGCGCAAAGAGGTTCAATATCGTGTCCTGGCCGGGCATTTCGATATCCGGCTTCATGTCGGTGAGCGCCGCCAGGGCGATATAGTCCGCCAAGGCGCCCACCGCGACGCCGTTGGCCTGGCCGGCGTCTACGACGATCAGCGAACCTCGGATAACGCTGCGGGTGGCCGGCAGCATCCGCGTGTTCTCCATCCGGACGATCGCCGGGCCATCGACGGCTCCGGCGACCGGCGAGGTCGCCGTCGCGGGCACGACAACCACGCTGTGCCACCAGCGAACGGGCCGGTCATTGTCGAGGAACCGATTGATCTGGGTCGGCGAGGCCGGCGAGAAGCTGATCTTGTGCAGGCGATGCGCCCGTTTCAGCATGGTATCGGGCTCACCCGAGAACAGCACCAGCAGGTTGGGCTGGCACGTCCTGGTCTCGAACTTAACCCCGACCGTCTCGCCGACCTGGCGCAGGCGCGAGGCGACATAGGTATTTACCTCGGCCGGGGCGCCGACAACATAGGGGCACAGCTTGTTGGGCCGCCGCGCCACCTGCCCGTCCGACGACAGGGCCGAGACGCCTTTCACGTAGGTCAGCAGGCGCTTGCGGTTGGCGGCCCGAACAGTCACGGGATCGATCGCCGCTTGCCCTTCAAGCGCCGCCGGCGGCGGGGCCTGGACGGACGCGGGCGAAGCCGACACCGTCTGAGCGAACGCCGAAGGGGCGCCGGACAGCACGCCTATGCCGGCCAGGATCGAAACCAATCGCTTCATGACGCACCCCACAGTCGCTTTTGGCGAACGCGTCAGGTAAACACGAGCCTGAGACAACCTCAAGTCGCAGCGATGCGCGCTAAGTCCGGCATGAAAAAGGGCGACGCCCCTCCGGCCGCCGCCCCTTTCAATTCGACAAACGGGCCGGCTCTAGAACGGGATTTCGTCATCCAAATCGGCCGAAAAGCTCTCGCGGGGACCGCTGGGCTGGCTGCGCGGCGCGCCGCCGCCGTAACCGCCGCCACCGCCGCTGGAATAGCCGTCATCGCCGCCGCCCGAGGACATGCCGGCGCTGTCGCCGCGACCGCCCAGCATGGTCAGTTCGCCGCGGAACTTCTGAAGCACGATCTCGGTGGAGTACTTCTCGGCGCCGGTGTTATCGGTCCACTTGCGGGTCTGGATCGCGCCCTCGATGTAGACGGTCGAGCCCTTGCGCAGGTACTGCTCGGCGACCTTCACCAGATTGTCGTTGAAGATCACGACCCGGTGCCATTCGGTCTTTTCCTTGCGCTCGCCCGAGGTGCGGTCGCGCCAGCTTTCCGACGTGGCGATGCGCAGGTTGGCGACGCGGTCACCGGAACCCAGGCTGCGGATCTCGGGATCGGCCCCGAGGTTGCCCACCAGAATGACCTTGTTGACGCTGCCCGCCATCGCTTCGACCTTGTTCACGCCCGGCGACCCATGCGCCGGAATCTGATCAAGACGTTAACGGAGCGCTCCGGTCAACGCAATTTTGTTCTCAATACGTTCTTGTGGACCGAGCGCGATTTGTGCGGACCGATGTTCTACTGGCTGGGCGCTTGTCGCACCGCGCCAGGGACCGCCAGGCGGCCGTCGCCGGTACGCACCAGCGACATGAAGCGCGCGCCTTCATAGGTCTGACCCAGGAAGATCCCCTCCTTCTCGAGGAAGATGAAACTGCCCTGGTAGGACCCCGTCAGGGTGCGGTTGGGGCTGCCCATGCGCACGAAACGGATGCGCATGCCTTCCAGCGTCGCGGCGCATTGCTCCATCGACTCGACGTTCCGCGCCACGGGGTTGAAGCGCAGGGTCTTGTCCTTGTTGGTGGCCACGTGGAAGCAGACGCCCTTCTCGAAGGGGGCCTTGGTCTGCTTCTCGCAGGCCGTGAGGGCCAGGCCGGCGGCCGCGACGGAGACGGCGATCAGGATCGGACGACGCATGGGCGGCACTCGGCTTAACCGGCGGCCGGGATCGAGCAGTTCGGTCCCTGGTCGATCACGGCGTGGAAGGAACGATTGTCGGAAGAGGCTTCGACGCGACCCGGCACCAGGCGCAGGGTTTCCTCGCCCCAGCGGCCATAGGTGGCGCCGCCCGGCTTCTCGCAGCGTCCGGCGAAAAGGGTCTGGGCGCAGGCGTTCAAGGTGATGTCGCCGGGCAGGCGACGCCACTCTCCGCCGGCGTAGCGCCAGCAGGCCGCCAGCGGCGCGTTGGACACCGTCTGCGACGGCGACGGCGCGGGACCGGGCGAAACATTGGCGGGCGCAGGAACGACAGTGGTCGGCGGCGGCAGCGGGGTCAGCACCGTGCCGGCCTGATCGGCCGCGGCCAGGGCGCCCGTCTCGTCCACGCCGACATCGAGCGCGCCGGTGGCGACGCCGTTCTTCTTGGCGCATTCGGCCAAGGTCGTCTCGCCCATGAACTGGCCGCCGACGAAGCAGCGCAGCGGACGGGCGGGGTCCAGCTTGGTGTCGTCGGCTCGGCCGGTCTCGACGATCAGGCCCGCGCGCGAGGCCGGAGGCGGTTCGGTCTGCTTGCCGCCCCCGCTTAGCAGCGCGATGGCAATGCCAAGGCCCGCGAGAAGCGCCAGCGCGGCGCCGCCCGCCAGAAGGACCCGTCGATCTTTCAGAAATTCCATGACCACTGGCTACGACGCGAAGATGACGCTTTCAAGCGCTGCCGGGTTGTCGAGCCGACTATCCGCCCGTGAGACGGTCCAAAGCGGCCTGATAATTCGAAATCTGGTTCTTCAGATAGGTCGGCACCGTGCCGCCGGTCTTGCCCGAGGTCGAGGCCGCGCTGCTGTCGACGCCCAAGGCGATATCGGCGATTTCGCGATAGGCGGTGCGCACCGCCGACATGGCCCGCGTGATGACGGAGGTGGCGTTCTTGCGGTTGGTCTCGTCCAGGATGTCGAGCTCGGGCGGCAGCTGCAGGCCATAGACCGGCCCGTTGCCGTCGGCCGAAACGGTCTTGCCGCTCTCGGTCTTGGTGGCGCGCACAACGCCCGAGGCCAAACCCAGGGCCGAAAGCACGTCGGTGCCGCCCTTGCCCGAGACGATCTCGACCGTCGAGGTGCTGTAGGCCGGGCTGATCTTCAGCTTGCGGCTATTGCCGTCGCTGGACATCTCGACCTTGGCGCGGAAACCCGAGGCGCGCTTGATCTTGTCGGCCAGGGTCTCGAGCGTGTCGTTGGCTTCGATGGTGATCGTCGTCAGCGGGCCACGCTCGCGCGTCCGGATCTGGAAGGTGTCACCGGCCCGCGCCGCCGTCGCCGAGACGATGCGGTCGGACTGGGTGAAGTCCATCGTGCCCTTGGGCAGGCCGAAGACGTCCAGGCTGCTGGAGCCCGACTTGTCGACCGCGACCGAGGTCGGCGTCGCATAGCCGTCCTTGCCGGTCAGTCGCTGGGACCATGACACCGCGCCAGTTGCGACATCGATCTGCGCGACATAGCCGTCCTTGGTCCCGACCGTCTCCTGGCCATCGAGGTTCTTGCCGGCGGAACCGACCAGCCAGGCCGAGCCGTTGGCCACGTCCATGCCGGTCACGGTCTCGTCGCCCGTCCCGCCATAATAGGCCAGGGTGTCGGCGCTGGTGTTCGAGAGGTCCAGCGACATGCGGCCCACGAAACCATCCGAACCGCCCGAGGCGGCCGTGGTGGTGTTGCCGACACTGAGCGCGCCGTTGGTTGTGTAGCCGCCCACATAGAGCTGACCGCCATCGATCTTCAGCCCGGCGATATCGCCGCCCTTCAGGGTGCCGAGGTCGCGGACGACGCCGGCGGTCAGGGTGGCCGACTTCGTATAGGTCACGGGCGTGGTGACCTGCACGCCGGTCGAGGTCATCGTCGTGGCGTTCTCGGTGACGACCGTCGGCGCGACGGTGAAGCTGCGCAGGACGGCGTTGCCGTTCTCCTTGCCCCCCACGATCACCTGCGAGCCGTTGACCACGATCCCGGACACCGAGTCGTTCTCGGACGTGCCGAACTTCTGAGTGAACAACGCCTTGGGCGTGCCGTTCACGTCGGTGGCGAAGGCGCTGAGATAGGAGTCGTAGCCCCCGCCATCGGCGATGGTGGTCGAGCCCGGCAAGTCCGACTTCGATCGTCCGCCGACATAGAGAACGCCGTCCGAACCGAAGGCCAGGGCCGTGGCCTCGTCTTCCAACATGCCGCCCCGGCGCACGGTCCACTGCTCGTCGCCCTTGGCGTCGTAGCGGGTGACGAAGCTGTCGGTCAGGGTGGTTGAGGCGGAGTCTGAATTGATCGGGCCGTTGACCGCCCCCTGCAGGCGTCCTGTGACCGAACCGGCCACGGCGACGCTGCCGTCATCGGCGACCGCCAGAGACAAGCCGCTGGCAGAATCCGTCGCACCCAGGCTGCGCGCATAGAGCAGGTGTCCGGCCGAGTCGTACTTCAACAGGGCGACGTCCTGGTCGCCCTTGATGACTTGGCCGCTGACGTCCTTGGTGACGTCGGCCAGCATATAGACCGAACCGTCCGCGCCGGTGATCGACTTGCGGACGCTGGAAATCGTGCCCTGCAGCGTTTCAGAAAACACCTTGCCGCCCGGCTGACCGCCCGCGGCGGCGCTGTACTTGGTCAGGGTGTTCTCGATGACGGCGTCATCGGTGGTGCTGTCGTCGTCCGGATCGGGATCGCCGGCGGCCGTCGTGATGTAGACGGCCGGCGTCGTGGTGGCCGCCGTGAAGGTCAGCTGCTCGGTCGAGTCGCCCTTGATGCGCAGCGCGAAGTCGTCGCCGGTGGCCGGCAGGGTGACGTTCTGGCCGTTGACCTGAACCGTCCGCGCCTCACCGATCGTGCGCTCGACGGCGAACGAGGTCTCGAACCCTTCCGCCTTGAGCTTGCTGTTCATGAAGCTGACGACGTTGGACATCGTCCTGGGCGTCGAGCCCATTTCCGACAGATCCATGGTCAGGTTGGTGGTCACACCAAACTTCTTGACCGCCATGTTGAAGCTGACGTTGCCCTTGAAGTTGGGCACCTCATCGTCGACCTGGCCGCTGTAGATCTTGTCGGTGACGTAGCCGTAGACGTTCTTGGGCACGCCGACGGTGGCCTTGTCGCTGGTCATCACCGCGCCAGACGTCAGACGCCCCTGCTCCAGGTCCAGCCCCTGGGTGTAGGTGGTGATTTCCGACAGCCCCTTGGTCAACGCCGTTTGCAGGCGCTTCATTTCGCTGTCGGTGACGCCCTTCTCTGACGCGCGCGCCGCGATGGCCGACAGTGTGTTCAGGGCTTGATAGGTCGCGAAGAGCTTCTTGTAGTCGCCGCTGGCGCCCTTGAGGGTGGTCTGGTTGGCGCCTTCGTCGACGAACTTGCGGCCGTTGAGCGCGGCCTTGACCAGCGTGCTCGGCTCGGTGGTGGTTCCCGACGCCCATGGCGCGGTCGGCACGACGGCCTTGGGCTTGGCGGTGGACGTCGTCGTGGTCGAGGCAGCAGCGGTCTGGCCCGTGCGAGCCTGGTAGTAACCGAGCAGTACGCTTGTGTCGAAAGTGACGGTCACGGCGGGTCCTGTCGGGATACACGGAGCACCCCACTGTGTTTTGCCCCAGGAACGCTTAGGACTCGTTAAGACCTGTGGTTCACGCGGCGATAAGGTTAGCGTCGGTCAGGCTTCGACGAGCCGCCTCACGCAGGTCGCTCCATTCGGAAGCCAGTATTCCCAACAACACGACATCGCGCGGCGCGCCGTTCTTCAGTACGTGGCCGCGCAGATAGCCTTCGCGACGGAAACCCGAGGCGGCCTGAGCCTTCAAGGCCGCGTCATTGTCCGCCATCACCTCGGCGAACACCTTGTGCAGATCAAGCTCGTTGAAGGCGCGGTCGAGACCTAGCACCTGGGCGGCGCGTCCCACACCGCGTCCGCGCGCCTCGGCCGAACCCAGGAACCAGTTCCACCCGGCGCGGCGATGATGGCTGAGCAGGCCCGTGAGAGTCAGGAGGCCGGCGGCGCCCCCTCCCCGCGTGATCAGCCAACCGCGCTTGTCGGGGTCGTTGCGAAGACCTTCGAACCACGCGGCGTGGGCGTCACGGCTGGGAAAGGCGGCGTCGGACATCCAGCGATCGACTTCCGGCTCGGAACGCCACTGAAACAGCACGCCCTCGTCTTCGTCACGCAAATCGCGAAGGTCGATCATCTCGGCCCGATTCCCTAAGCACCCCTGGCTGGAAACTAACCCGCGCACAGCCTTGGGCCTAGTGCGCTTGGGGGTTAGCTGCCGTTGAAGAGCTTCAGAATGATCTGCGGCGCGCTGTTGGCGATCGACAGGGCCTGGGCGCCTAGCTGTTGCTTGACCTGCAAGGCCTGCAGTCGCGCGCTTTCCTTGGCCAGATCGGCGTCGACCAAGTTGCCCACGCCGGTCTCGAGCACGTCCGAGAGCTTGGAGACGAAGCTGTTGTGAGCCTCGATCTGCTTGGCCTGGGTGCCGATGTTGCCAACGGCCTGGTTGACCGCGCTCATGGTCGCGTCAAGGCGAGTGAGCACGCCGGTGGCGTTGGTGACATCCAGGATGTCGTCCGTCGTCGTCAGCGTGTTGATCGTGCCGCCGAACGACAGGTTCTGAAGGTTCAGCGTGATGGCCGTGCCGGCGTCGGCGTCGGCCAGGAACGAAATGTCGGCGGTCAGGCTGCCGTTCAGCAGGTTGGCGCCGTCGAAGGTCGCGCTGGACAGCACCTGGGTGAGGTTCTTGACCAACCCCTGAAAGTCGGCGTTCAGCGCCGTGCGCGAGGTGGTCGTCAGCGAGGCGTCCTTGGCCGCGACGACCTTTTCCCGCATCAGGCTGAGAAGATCGGAGACGGACTCGCCGGCGGCCAGCGCGACGTCGGCCACCGAGGTGGCGCGATCGAGGCTCATCTTGACGGCCGAGAGCGCGCTCATGTCAGCGCGCTGTTCCTGGGCGATAGACCAGACAGCCGCGTTGTCCTTGGCGCTGGAGATCGACAGACCCGTGTTGATGCGGGTCTGAACGCCCTGCATGTCATCGTTGGTCTTGTTCAGATTCTGCAGTGCGATCAGCGCGGGCTGATTGGTGTTGACGCTTAGCGTCATTACGGCCTCCGATCGGAAATTTTTTCCGGGTTTGGTTCGCACGCCTCAACAGCGAGCGAGCCCTAACGGAACCGACCGTAGGATCAGATGGTAAGATTATGGTTAACAAAAATAAACCATAACAAGATCACCCCGCGACCGTGCGTCACAGGTCGTCAGAATGGGGTCTCAGGTGAGCCCATCATAGACAGCGCCGGGGCCGTAACCCTTGGCATGCTTGAGTTTCAGCACGTCTTCGCGCGGCAGGATCTGCAGCGTTTCACCGGTGCGGCGATCGACCGTCTTATAGATGAACGCGCCTGAATCCTCGTCCTGCTCGATCACCAAACGTAAATCGCCGGGCTGGGGCTCGGACGAATCCGCAGGTGATTCGGGAACGCCGATCACGCCCGCGGAAGGCTCCGGGGCGTTGGGCTTGGGATATTGCCCCGAGGGGGCCGGTTCGGCCGGAACGGCCGAGAGTGCGATTTTGGTTTCCATCTCTCCCTGCGCCTCCGCCTTCGCGGCGGCGTCCTCTGGTGTGATCTCTCCTCGATCTCAGCCCGAATGAGGCGGAGGCGGATCCGTGAGGACCCGCCTCCTCCGTTCCTTAGCGGAACAGGCTCAGGATCGACGACGTGGATTGGTTCGCGATCGACAGCGCCTGCACACCGAGCTGTTGCTTGGTTTGCAGCGATTGCAGCTTGGCGCTTTCCTTGGCCAGGTCGGCGTCGACCAGATTGCCCACGCCGGCGTCGAGGCTGTCTTGCAGCTTGCCGACGAAGGTCAGGTGGGTGTCGAGACCCGTCGAGTTGGTGCCCAGCGAAGCCAGCTTGTTGGTCGCGGTGCCCAGGGCAGTGGTCACGGTGGTGATCATGGTCTTGGCGGCGGCGGCGTCGGCGAAGGTCGAGGACGACGACAGGCCGATGCCGGCGAGCGACAGGGTCTGAGCATTGACCGTGAAGCCTGAACCGTCCGCGTTGGCCAGGAAGGTCAGCGAAGCGGTCGTGCCGTCGGCGATGCTGACGCCGTTGAACTTGGCGTTCGTGGCCGCCTTCGTGATCTGGTCACGCAGCGACTCGAAGTCGGCCTTCAGGGCGTTGAAGCTGGCGGTGTTCAGCGAGGTGTCGGAAGCGGCGAGCGCCTTTTCCTTCATCTTGCCCAGCAGGTCGGTGATCGTGTCGCCCGCGGCGAGGGCCACGTCGATGGTCGATTGACCGCGTTGCAGGGAGTCCTTCACGGCGTTCAGCGAGGAAGCGGTGGAGGCTTGGTTCTTGGCGGTCGCCCAGATGGCGCCGTTGTCCTTGGCGCTGCCCACCTTTTTGCCGGTGTTGATGCGCTGTTGGACGGTCGAGAGTTCCGAGTTCGTGGTGTTGAGGTTTTGCAGCGCGATGAGCGCGCCGGCGTTCGTGTTGATGCTGTTCAGCGCCATTACGAATGATCCTTTTCAAGGTGTTCCGACGTCATTTTGACTGCCGGGAGCTTTTTGCTCAGGTAGGCGTGAAGCAATGACCGGGCCAAACCTGCCCACCTCGCCACGCGCCGCAAACTCTTGAAAAGATGGCGTTATAGCTCTGTTAACGACAAAGCCTCCCGGCAAATTCTGCCGGGAGGCTTTGGTCATGGGTAATTATTGCCGGGCACATGGCGCCCAGCTCAAAGGAGGCGCCGGGCGACCCGAAGGTCGCCCGGCATGTCGGATCACTTGAACAGCGAAAGGATCGTTTGCGGGGTTTGGTTCGCAATCGACAGTGCCTGCACACCCAGTTGCTGCTTGGTCTGCAGCGACTGGAGCTTGGCGCTTTCCTTCGCCAGATCCGCGTCGATCAGGTTGCCAACACCGGTTTCCAGGCTGTCCTGAAGCTTGCCAACGAAGGTCAGGTGCGTGTCCAGACCGACGGAGTTGGTGCCCAGGGACGACAGCTTGTTGGTCGCCGTGGTGAGTGACGTGGTGATCGTCGCAATCATGGTCTTGGCCGTAGCAGCGTCGGTGAAGGTGGTCGCGGCCGACAGACCGATGCCGTCGAGCGACAAGGTCTGAGCGGTAACGGTGAAACCATCGCCATCCGAGTTCGCCAGGAAGGTCAGCCCAGTCGTCGAGCCGTCAGCGATGCTGACGCCGTTGAACTTGGCATTCGTCGCCGCCTTCGTGATTTGGTCACGGAGCGACTCGAAATCGGCCTTCAGAGCGTTGAAGCTGGCGGTGTTCAGCGAGGTGTCGGAAGCGGCCAGGGCCTTTTCCTTCATCTTGCTGAGCAGATCGGTGATCGTATCGCCAGCGGCGAGCGCCACGTCGATCGTCGACTGACCGCGCTGGAGGGAATCCTTCACGGCGTTCAACGAGCTCGAGGCAGTGCTCTGCATTTTGGCCATCGACCAGATCGCGCCGTTATCCTTGGCGTTGGCGACCTTCTTGCCGGTGTTGATGCGGCCCTGAGTTGTTGCAAGCTCCGAGTTGGTCGAGTTGAGGTTTTGGAGCGCGATGAGCGCACCGGCGTTCGTGTTGATTGAGTTCATCATGGATCACCTACCGTTTTGGTCGGATTTTTCCGGCAGGGCCGGCTGGGCGTTTTGCCCTGCCATGCCCATCGCAAGCGGCGGGCCAAACGCGCTCACGCGAGGCCACTTAGCAATCCATTGATTTTTCGGGATATTTTCCAGACAAGCTCTGGAAACAAAACCGCCCGGCGAATGCAATATTCGCCGGGCGGCAGGAAGTTCCTAAAGGGCTGGGCAAGTTTGGCGCGAAGGACTCCGCGCCCGGGATCAGGCGGCTTCGACGCGCCCGGCTAGGCCCTGCATGATGGTGCGGTTGATGTCGATCAGAGGCTCGAAATCCTCCTCCTTGCGCATGACCGCGCTGGAGTGACGACCGACCCAAAGGCTGAGCGAGATGATGCTCGCCCGAAGCTCAGGCGAGAGCGAGTTTTCCGGCAAAGAACAATCCGTCGCCATCGCCGACCAGACCCTACGGTTCCAGTCGAGCGCGTCGATACGCTTGGCAAAGTCGTCTTCCGGCGCCTGGGCCGCGTCCATGAGGGCGCGGGTCACCTGGCCGAAAAGACGATATTCCAGCTCACGAGGATTCTCAGCCCGCGTCGCCGCCTGCTGATACGCCCGAAGAGACATGCCCCAACCTCTCGTCTTCGTATTCAATCAACTTTCGGCTCAACATGAGCGCTTTGTAGTATTCGCGCGCCATGACGTGCTTTGAGATGGCGATGCAATCGCCAAGCACGGCCGGGTTACGCACCACGCTCATGAACTCGTTCAAGCGCGTGGCGAAATCTTCGTAGAACCGTTCGGCGACGCCCTCTTCGAGATACATCATCATCACCGGGAAATAGATCCGACGCGCTGGCGTCGTGACCTGATCCGGCTGCATGATGTCTTTCTCGCGAAGGACTGAAGCCTTGTTCTGGAGTACGAGAACGCCGCGTCGGTCGCCATTCTGGACCACCGCGCCATTCAGAACGAACTTCTCGCCGGGTTTCAGCGAAAGCTTCAAAGGCACGTTATGCCGCTCCCTTTCTGCATCGCCACGAAAACCCGGTCCGCCACGATCGGCGGGTGCAAGGTGGAAGCTAGATCAACGTGGGTTAACGCCGTCTTGCTGGCCCTGTGACCGTGAGCCGCAGCTTAGGACTCAATTAAGCATACTGCCCCACAGGATGGTTAACTCCAAACCCGCAAGGCTTTTAAACATGTCCCGCAAACGCGCCCTTGAGGGCTCCGGCAGCGCGCTGGCCCAACAGGAAGTCACCGCGGCGGCCATCGTCCAGCGCGGCATCGCCGGCACGACGATGGGCGATTCGGCCTCGGCCGAAGCCCTGGCGCGACTTGATAAGGCTGCGGCCGAACTCAAGAATCGCGAGGCCTCGCGCCTGCTGGCCCAGGCGGTCGCCGCCATCCATTCGCGGGACTATCCGGGCGCCGACGCCCTGGCTCTGCAGGCCCTGGAACACGACGAGCGCCTGGGCGTCGCCTGGCACGTCCTGGCCATCGCGCGCGAGAAAACCGGCGACTTCGCATCTTCCATGCGCGCATATGAAGCAGCGCTGCAATTGATCTCGGACCATGGTCCCGTTGCCGGCGACCTGGGCCGCCTGGCTTATCGCATGGACATGCCGGAGCTGGCGGCGAAGTTCTTCGCCCATTACCGCATCGCCCGCCCGGACTGCGTCGAAGCGACCAACAACCTGGCTTGCGCCCTGCGCGATCTCAACGAATGCGCCGAGGCGATCGAGATCCTGCGCCCTGCAATCATGAAGGATCAGGGCCAGCCGATCCTGTGGAACACGCTGGGCACGGTGATGTGCAGCCTGGGCGACGGCCAGCAGGCGATCACCTTCTTCGACGAGGCCCTGCGCCTGGCTCCCGATTTCGGCAAGGGCTACCATAATCGCGCCTATGCCCATCTCGATCTGGGCGACGTCCAAAGCGCCCTCATCGACTGCGAGCTGGCCATCGCCAACGCCGATTCGCGGGAAGACATGGCGATGATGCAGTTCGCCCGATCGACGATCCTGCTGTGCCTGGGTCGCGTGGGCGAAGGCTGGGAAGCCTACGAATCGCGCTTCTCGCCCGACCTGACCGACGCGCCGCGCTTCCTGATCAACGCCGAGCGCTGGACGCCCGGCCAGGACCTGTCGGGCAAGAGCCTGATGGTCTGCGCCGAACAGGGCCTGGGCGACGAGGTCATGTTCGCAAACATGCTGCCCGACGTGATCGACGCCCTCGGCCCGGACGGCAAGCTGGCGATCGCCGTGGAGCATCGTCTGGTCCCGCTGTTCCAGCGTTCGTTCCCGCAAGCCGAGGTCACCGCGCACCGCACGGTCGCGCTGGAAGGCCGCGTGCGTCGCACCGCGCCGGGCGTCACCGACTGGAGCCAGATCGACCTGTGGACGCCGATCGGCTCGATGCTGTCGACGCTGCGTCCGTCTGTCGAAGCTTTCCCCGACCGATCGAACTTCCTGGTCGCCGATCCCGAGCGGGTCGCGCACTGGCGCAAGGAACTGGAAAAGGCCCCCGCGGGACCGAAGGTCGCTCTGTTGTGGAAGAGCTTGAAACTGAACGGCGAACGCGCCCGACAGTTCTCGCCCTTCGACCTGTGGCGTCCGATCCTGGAGACGCCCGGTATCACCTTCGTCAATCTCCAGTACGGCGACTGCGCCGAGGAGATCGCCTACGCCAAGTCTGAGTTCGGGGTCGACATCTGGCAGCCCGAGGGCATCGACCTGAAGCAGGATCTCGACGATGTCGCGGCCCTGTGCTGCGCCATGGACCTGACCATCGGCTTCTCGAACGCCACCATGAACCTCGGCGCGGCCTGCGGCGCGAACATCTGGCAGATCAGCGGCGCGGCGTCCTGGACCCGCCTGGGGACCGAACGCCTGCCCTGGTATCCGCAGGTTCGCGGCTTCTCCTCGAACGACTATTACGACTGGTCGCCGACCATGAACGAGGTCGCCGAAGCCTTGGCCGAGCGGTTCGCCTGACCCCATCGCGTTTTTAATCCGCACTCTGTTGGCCCCGCGCTCTTGCCAAGCGCGCGGGCGCCAGTAGTTTGACCCTCGATTAGAACAGTTGTTCGAGACCGGCGCGATCCGGCAGAGGGTGGGCATGAGCCAGCGCTTTGAAGGCACTTCCGACTATGTGGCCACCGAGGACCTGAAGGTCGCGGTGAACGCTTCCGTGGCGCTAGAGCGTCCACTGCTGATCAAGGGCGAGCCCGGCACCGGCAAGACCGTGCTGGCCTATGAAGTCGCCAAGGCCATGGGCGCGCCGCTGCTGACCTGGCACATCAAGTCGACCACCAAGGCCCATCAGGGCCTCTATGAATATGACGCCGTCACCCGCCTGCGCGACAGCCAGCTGGGCGACGAGCGCGTCAAGGACGTCAAGAACTACATCAAGAAGGGCAAGCTCTGGGAAGCCTTCGAGAGCCCTGTGCGCCCCGTCTTGCTGATCGACGAGATCGACAAGGCTGACATCGAGTTCCCCAACGATCTGCTGCAAGAGCTCGATCGAATGGAGTTCTATGTCTACGAGACCGGCGAGACGATCTCGGCCAAGGTCCGGCCGATCATCATCATCACCTCGAACAATGAGAAGGAACTGCCGGACGCCTTCCTGCGCCGCTGTTTCTTCCACTACATCCGCTTCCCCGAGGAGGCGACGATGCAGGCCATCGTCGACGTCCACTATCCGGGCATCAAGCAGAAGCTGGTCGGCGAGGCGCTGCGCATCTTCTACGACATGCGCAAGGTGCCGGGCCTGAAGAAGAAGCCGTCCACCTCCGAGCTGCTGGATTGGCTCAAGCTGCTGATGGTCGAAGATATCGACGAGAGCATGCTGCGCGAGAAGGACCCGACCAAGCTGATCCCGCCCCTGCACGGCGCGCTGCTGAAGAACGAACAGGACGTCCACCTTTTCGAGCGCTTGGCCTTCCTGGCGCGTCGCGAAGGCGCGGGACGTCCGGGTCAGTAACGGGCGTTACCGGGATTTCACTGGACGGTTTGTGTCGCCGCCCTCACCTTCCGGCCAAATCTGGAGGGTTGGTCATGCGTCATTCGAATTGGCTCGCAGTCGCGCTCGTTGTCGGCGGGAGCGCCTTGGCGCTGGGCGCCTGCCATCGCGGCGAGACGGCCAAGGTCGAGCGCCATGATCGCGCGCCGTTGCATGAACCCATCCGCGCCATCTCCAAGCTCGATTGCCCCGAGAAGCAAGGCCAGTTGAAGCGCGTCAGCGTCGCGGCCGACGGTCTGTCCTGCGTCTATTCCGGCGAAGCCGAAGTGGTGCTGCGGCTGGTGTCCTTGAACGGCGGGGACGCCGAGACCGCGCTGGCGCCGATCGAAAGCGAGCTGAAGGCCTTGATGCCTACGGTCAAAGTCGCCGCGACCTCCAGCCAGCCTGGCAAGCACGAGAAGAACAAGACCAGCATCCATTTGCCCGGCGTCCATATCGACGCCAGCGAAGACGGCGCGGACATCAAGATCGGCCACATCACGATCAACGCCAGCGAAGGCGGCGCGTCCGAGGTCAAGATCAACAAGAACGTCACCACGCGCGGCGGCGACGGCAATCAGACCGTCAGCGTTTCGGCGCGCGACGATGAGGACGGCGACGGCGACGTCAACATCCGGGCCAACGACGGCGGCGCGGAAATCCGCCACACCAAGCGCGGCGACTCCATCCGCTCGACCCTAATCCTGGCCAGCGACAAGGCGCCCAGCGGCTACAAGGTCGTGGGCTACGAGGCGCGCGGACCCAAGGGCGGTCCGATCGCCGTGGCCACCGTCAAGGCCAAGAACCGCGACGAGGGCGACCACGACGTCTTCAAGGACATGAAGGCCCTGGTGCGCCACAACGTCGGCGGTTGATCGGCCTCAGGCGTCGGCGCGGACCGGCACGACTTCCATGACCTTGTAGGTCAGAGGCCGGCCATCTTCGTCGGTGACCGTGACATATTCGCCCAGGGCGAAGCGATGCTCGCCGAGGCGATGCACCGGTTCGTCGTCGGTGTTATCGGCGTCGTCATAGTCGAAGAACCAGCGGCTGCCCTTGCGCGCCAGCAGGCCGTCGATGGCGTCCTCGTCCGGCGCGAAACGGCGAACGCTGCACGAGGCCTTGGACTTGGCGTAGGCCGCCTCGTCCAGATGACCGTCGTCGGTCAGCGGCGCGGTCAGGGCGTATCCTCGGTGGTCGTCGCCGCCGGCGAACTCGGTGCCGGGATTGCGGGCAAGGCGCATGACGATGCGAGACAGGGACATTGAGTCCTCCCTCTGTTCTGAATGTCTGAGACTTAGTGGGAGAGGAACAGCGACGGTCCGTCACCGCTCAGCAAGCTGCGCGTGGTGCCGCCGAAGATGAACTCCTGCAGGCGCGGATGCCCGAAGGCGCCGGCCACAAGGAAGTCCGCGCCCACGTCGGCGGCCGCGCCGAGCAGCAGGCCGGCGGCGTCGCCCGAACCCTCCAGGATACGGGTCGTCGCCCTCACGCCACGAGCGCCGAGGAAGTCGACCAACCGCAGCAGGTCGAAATTTCGCGACGAGGCGCCGGGCGCGCCGGCGACGATCACCGAAGACGCCTTCTGCAGCAGCGGCAGGGCCGTGCGCATGGCGCGGCTGGCTTCCTTGCCGCCATCCCAGGCGACCAGGGCGACGCCGCCGACCTTGAGGCCAGGCCGCGCCACGACGATGGGACGCTGCTCGTCGGCGACCAGTTGCTGGAAGGCTTCCGCCAGCGGGCCCTTGCCGCGCGCCGAAGCGCTGTCGAAGACGATGACGTCCGAGAGCCGCCCCTCCATCGCCAGACCCGCCCACACGGGCGAATCCAGCGTGACCACGCGGGTTCGGGCATAGCCGACGTCCGCGGCAAGGGCGCCGACGGCGCGTGAACCCTCGACGGCGGCTTCCTTCAGGGTCTCCAGGGCCGTGACCTGCACGCCGCCCATGAAGCCCTCGCCCATCCAGGGCATCAGGTCAGCCATGTCGGCGGGGGCGTGAACGCAGGCCAATTCGGCGTCGAAAGCGCTCGCCAGCGTCGCCGCCGAGGTCAAAAGTTCCCGATCGGCCTGGGCTCCCGCGAGGGGAGCCATGATTCTCGCCCAACTCATGATCGAACTCCTTTGGAGCGCATTTCCACAGATGAGGGCCGGCCCATCATTGATCTTTGTCAACCGATGGGCCAGTCAATCCACCTTCACCGTAAGGAACGATCTCGTGGCCAAAGGGCTGCATAGGGGCGCGCCGCCCCGCGCGTGGCAGAGAATGCTCTCCGGTCGGAGGCTAGATCTGCTCGACCCGTCGCCAATGGACATCGAGATCGAGGACATCGCCCACGGCCTGGCCCGCGTCGCGCGCTGGAACGGCCAGACCATTGGCGAACATGGCTTTTCGGTCGCCCAGCACAGCCTGGTAGTCGAGGAGATCGCCGCGCACATCAAGCCGGACCTCGAGCCCAAGTGGCGGCTGGCCGCCCTGCTGCATGACGCCAGCGAATATGTGATCGGCGACATGATCAGCCCGTTCAAGGCCGCTCTGGGCGTCAGCTACAAGGATTTTGAGGCTCGGCTGGAGGACGCGATTCACATCCGCTTCGGCCTGCCCGTGAAGACGCCGCCGGCGATCAAGAAGCTGATCAAGCAGGCCGACCGGGCCTGCGCCTTCTTCGAGGCCACGCAGCTGGCCGGGTTCGAGCACGCCGAGTCCCTGGCCATCTTCGGCGCGCCGCCGGCCGGCTATGACCTGCACATCAAGCCGCAGCCGCCGTTCGAGGCCCAGGCTCATTATGTTCAGCGCTTCCACGTGCTGTCCAAGGCCGCCGGCTTCGAGTCGGCGCCCAACGCGGCGTTCGAGACCGAATGACCGCATCCGTCGTCATCGGACTGTCGGCCGTGGTCGTCGCCATCCGCGACGGCGAAGCCGTAGTTCTGACCGTACGACCGCATGACGCCGTCACCGACGTCGCTTCTCCCCTGCCCGGCCTGCCGTTCGGTCCGTTCGACCCGGAGGGCCACCGCACCTTCGAGCTGGGGCTGCGCGCTTTCGTCACCGAACAGACGCGGTTTCAGCTGGGCTATGTCGAGCAGCTGTACACCTTCGGCGACAAGGGCCGCGACGCGCCCCGGGCCGAGGTGGGGGCCGGCGCGGCGCGGGTTGTCTCGGTCGGCTATCTGGGCCTGACCCCGGCGGCCATCGACACCGACGCGCCCGACACCGTCTGGGCGCCCTGGTCGCGGTTCTTTCCCTGGGAGGACTGGCGTCAGGGTCGTCCCGCCCTTCTGGATGAGGTGCTGGCGCCGGCTCTGAAGCGCTGGGCGAGCGACGACGCCGGCAAGTGGTCGCGGGCCCGGCTGGCCTTCGCCCTGGACGGCGCGCCGTGGAACGAGGAACGCGTGCTGGAGCGCTACGAGCTTCTGTACGAGGCGGGCTTGGCCCCGGAGGCGGCTCGCGATCGGGCTCGCGCCGACGGCGATGATCCCGCCGAACCCGCCGCGCTTTCGGCGGCCTTGGGCGAGCCGATGATCTCGGATCACCGCCGCATCCTCGCCACCGGGCTTTCGCGGCTGCGGGGCAAGATCAAGTATCGGCCCGTCGTGTTCGAGCTCACCCCCGACGAATTCACGCTCTCGACCCTGCAGCGCACGGTCGAGGCCATCGCCGGCGTGCCCTTGCACAAGCAGAATTTCCGCCGCGTGGTCGAACGCGAGGAGCTGGTCGAAGGCCTGGGCCGCCTGGACGCCGAGACCGGCGGCCGCCCGGCCGAGCTGTTCCGGTTCCGCCGCGAGATGCTGACGGCGCGCCCCGCCACCGGCCTCTCCCTTCCCCTGCTGCGCGACTAAGCCAGACCTTAACCTCCGCCATGCCAGACTGCGCCCGCAACAGGAGCGCGGGATGGACAACGTCCTGATCTATTGCGGCTATATGCTGATGGCCGCCTTTGTGACCTGGACGCTGTTTCGGGGCGTCAAGACCGGCGTGCTGGCGGGCGAGACCTATAGCTACCATCGTGACGCCAATCCGCTGGGCTTTGTCCTGAGCTTCGTCACGCGGGTCGCGATGATCGTCTTCTGCCTCGCCGGTATGGGGTTCGCCCTGGGTCTGAATGGCGATCCCATGATCTCGTTGCGCAAGCTTCTGGGCCCCTTCGCCTGAGGCGATATCTCCGTTAGGCTCGCCTCAAGATGGCGAAACTGAAGACCACGATCATCGCCGGCGGCCTCGCCGTGCTGTTGCTGGGCGGCCTCGGAGCCGCGCTGTTCGTCTACATGGCCCGGGACGTCCACACCGAGGACGTCGACCGCACCCAGGATGACAATCTGGCCATCGCCGGCGCCAAGATCGCGGTGACCGACCGCTTCCCTCAGGCCCAGACCATCACCTTCGGCCAGACCTTCGTGCATTGGGACGAGGAGATCCCGTCCGTGTGCGGCAAGGTCGACATCGTCGAGGACCAGGACTCGTTCGACGGCGAGGAGCGCTACGTCTTTTCGGAAGGCGCGTTGGTGGTCGAGGAAGTCGACGGCAGCGACGCGGTGAGCCAGAAGTGGAGCGACGTCTGCCAGTGAAGGGTCAGGCCAGCGGATCGTTTTCCGCCTCCATGCGCGCCCGCCACTTGGCCTTCAGCGTGTGCGACGTGTCGCGCGACCCGTCCGGACTCCAGCCCGGCGGGCCGAACACATAGCCCAGCGCTTCGCGCGGCGACTTGGCGCTCGCCACATCCTTGCCGATGCCGATCCACTCGTGAAAAACATTGTGCAACAGGTTGAAGTTGCCCAGGTTCTTGACCGTGCCATAACGACAGGGCTCCTCGTCCGTTTCCGGGATGAAGGTGCCGAACAGCCGGTCCCAGATGATCAGGATGCCGGCGTAGTTGGCGTCCAGATAGCGGGCGTTACGGGCGTGGTGCACCCGGTGATGCGAGGGCGTGTTGAACACCGCCTCGAACCAGCGCGGCATGCGCTTGATGACCTCGGTGTGGATCCAGAACTGGTAGACGAGGCTGATCCCCTTCTGGATCGCCACCATGGCCGGCGGGAAGCCCAGGAAGGACAGCGGCAGCCACAGCAGCCAGGTCCCCGCCACACCGCCGGTCCAGGTCTGACGCAGGGCGGTCGACAGGTTGTAGTGGGTCGAGGTGTGGTGATTGACGTGGCTGGCCCACCAGAACCGACGCTCGTGCGCCAGGCGGTGGAACCAGTAGTAGGTCAGGTCCTCGGCGAAGAAGAGCACCACCCAGGCCCACACCGCCGTCATCGGGATCGTGAAGATCCGATGCTGCCAGACCCAGACCGTGACGGCGAAGAACAGGCCGCCCAGCAGGGCCCCCGCGATGGTGCTGCCCAGGCCCATGCTCAGCGACATGGCGGTGTCCCGGGTCTCGTAGTGCGCCTTGGCCTTGCCCAGACGAGCCAGGACGATTTCCAGGATGACCGCGATGACGAAGAACGGGATCGCCATCTGGACGGGATCGAAGTCGGCTTTCACGCGGCGAGTTCCTCTAGGCGACCAGGGCTTGGGGAGGCCAGACATCGTCGGCGACGGCGAACACAGGCTTGGCGTCGTCGAGCTTCAAGGCAAGCCGGCCATTGATCGATTTGGCTTCGGCGATGCTCGTCCAGGAAACATCACGTCCGACATAGCCGTCTCCGCGTCGCCACAGGACCAGCACCGTGTCGCCCTCGCGCGCCAGGGCCCCGGAGCCGTCGGCCGAGATCCAGGTCGCCGTGGGATGATGATCGGGAAATTCGACGGCGAGCAGCGCCTCTAGCCCCGCGGCGTCGAGCGGCGGCGTCGGCCGGGCAATGCCCGCCCAGGCCGCCATGCCGACAAGCGCGGCGATCGCGACCGCCGAACCGATGAGCTGAATCAGCAGCGCCTTGTCCAAGCCGACGCCGTCCTCCCTGTTTTCGGCCAGCGTCGGGCGCACCGGCGATCGCGTCAAGTGAGCGTTGTTAAGTTCGTGGTCTGGGAGACGAGCATCCACCAGGCACGGCTTCGCCGCCTCGCGCTTTCGCTGCGATGGGTGGGAAAGGGTCGCGGAGCGCCCGGGCCTCGCCCGGGAGAGTGTGTTTCTAAGTACCGTTTCGACGAAGACGAGCGCTCCGCGTGATCGTTATCCCTCTGGCCGGGGCGCGCGGGTCTGGTTCAACCCTTTGCCCCACCCGGGCTAGTCCTCCTCGCGACGGACCCAGCCCAAAGGCTGCAAGCCACATCGATTCCGGAGGGACCCGGAGCGAACCTTCGGACGGGCGGAGGTCTTCAGCGAGACCTCCGATGGGCAGGTTTACGTCCCCCGCCCTCAACGCCGACCGGCCCCGCTTCCGCGACTCCGACCGACCCCGCTCGATCACCCCCCGTCGCCGCATCGGTCGCTGGCCTTGCGCCCTTTCCTCGCGACGAGGTGAGTTGAGAATACGGGAGGGTTGGGCGCGTTGGATAAGGAAGGCTGTATCCCCGCGCGATCCTCTCCCTGAAGGGGGAGGCGTCCGAAGGCCGGTGGGGAAGAACGCATTGAGTCAGCGGGACTTTCCCCTCCGATCGCTCAGCGATCTCCAACCCCTTCAGGGGAGGATCTTGGCGCCCTTCCCCTGACCGTCACGCCGCCAATCCCCGCGCTGCCCCATTGCCCGGTTCGCGCCTCGACGCTAAGGAAGGCGTCCGCTCGGCGCGCCGGGTGACCAGGCCGGTTTAGCTCAGCTGGTAGAGCAGCGGTTTTGTAAACCGAAGGTCACGGGTTCGATTCCTGTAACCGGCACCATTCCCTCAAGGCTTTTCAAGCTTCGCGACTTGACCTTCAACCGTCGCCCCGGTCAGCTTGCGGCGTGACACCGGGGCGCGACTGACAGTGACGACCAAAAGCGCCGCGAAGGCCCATCCGACCGTGACCGGACGGCTCTTGCTGATGGCGTTGGCCCTGGCCGCTCCGGCCATCCTGCTGATGATCGTCCTGGCCGCCGGCCAGTATGCCGAAGGCCAGCGCCGGTTCTCCACGCAGCTGATCGCCATGACCCGCGCCTTGGCCCTGGCCACCGATCGCCAGATCGGTCAGGGCCAGAGCGTCTTGCAAGGCCTGGCCGTGTCGCCGGCCCTGGCCAGCGGCGATCTCAAGGCGTTCGAAGGCCAGGCCCGGCGCGCCATGGCCGGCAAGTCCGCCTGGATCGTGCTGATCGCGCCGGACGGTCAGGTGATCAACACCCTGTCGCCGCCCGGCGCGAAACTGCCCGTCGCGCCCCTGCCGCCCGAACGCTGGGCGGTCGTCCAGAAAGGTCGCGTGACCGTCTCGAACCTGGCCAAGGGCGCGGTGGCGGGCGGGCCGATCATCGCCATTGACATGCCGGTCATCGTCGACGGCCGGCTGCACGACCTCGCCTACATCCAGCGACCGGCCGCCTTTCACAGCCTGCTGGCCTCGCAGAACCTGCCAAAGACCTGGACCGGCAGCATCGTCGACCGCAACGCCGCCCTGGTGGCGCGGTCGCGAGACCAGGAGAAGATGCTGGGCCGCCTAGCCAGTGTCGACATGCGCGCGGCCATGGCGAAGGCCAACGAAGGCGTGGTGCGCACCCACACCCTCGACGGGGTCAAGACCCTGTCGGCGTTCAGCCGCTCGCCGGACTATGGCTGGACCTTCATCGTCGGCGTGCCGCGCACCGAACTCAATCGCGCCAATCTGTCGTCCCTGGCTCCGCTGGCGCTCGCCGCGGCGCTGATGATGGCCTTAGGCGTCCTGGCGGCGATGCTGTTCGCGGCCCCGATCTCGCGCGAGGTGCGGGCCCTGGTCGTTGACGCGGGACGCCTGGCGGCGGGTCAGCCGATCGAGCCCAATCCGGATCGCCTGCAGGAGATCGTCGAGGTGCGGCGCTCGATGCTGGAGGCGTCGGAAGAGCTGCGACGACGCGAGATCGAGGCGCGCGCGGCTCGGGAACGTCAGGACCTGATGATCAACGAGCTCAATCACCGGGTCAAAAACACGCTGGTCATCGTCCAGTCGCTGGCGCGTCACAGCCTGCGCGACGGTGGCGCCGAGGGGCTGCCGCTGTTCAACGATCGCCTGCACGCCCTGGCCCGGGCGCACGACCTGCTGACACGCAGCGTCTGGGAAGGGGCTGATCTGGGCGAGCTGCTCGTCGAAACCCTGGAGCCCTACAGCGCCCAAGCCGTCATGAAAGGACCGCCCACGCCGCTGACGCCCAATGCGGCCCTGTCGCTGGCGATGATCTTCCACGAACTGGCCACCAACGCCTCCAAGTATGGCGGCCTGTCGGCGCCGCAGGGCAAAGTCGAGGTCACGTGGCGTCGCCGGGACGATGCGCGGATCGAGATCGTCTGGCGCGAGAGCGGCGGTCCGCCCGTCTCGCCGCCCGAACGGACCGGCTTCGGCTCGCGGCTGATCGCCACCAGCCTGAAGGGCGAAATGGCCGGCGAGGTCCAGTTCGACTACGCCGCCACGGGCCTGGTCTGCACGCTGGTGATCGCCAGCGCCAAGATTGGATAAAAAAAGCCCGCCGACCTTGGGGATCGGCGGGCTCTTTGACTTGTGGCGAAACGCCTAGGCCAGGGCGGTGCCCTGGAAGGTGGGGGTCTCGGGACGCGGCAGGCCGCTGACCTTGTAGGTGGCGATCAGCTGTTCCTTCTCGGCGGCCATCTGCTCGCCCAGGGCGTCCATGTCGAGGCCGGCCTTGCGGGCCTGGGCGAACATGCCCTCGACGCGCTGTTCCTCTTCCTTGACGTGGTGCTCGATCATCTCCGACAGCACCTTGACCTTGGCGTCGTAGAATTCGTCGTCCGGGCCGCCCGCCTCGATCTCGGCGATCAGCACCTTGGCGCCGTCATGCTCGACATAGGCTTCCTTCAGCAGGTCTTCCTCAACCTTGCCCTCGCAGGCCGGGTAGAAGATGTCCTCCTCGATCTTGGTGTGGACGGTCAGCTCCATGCAGATCTGCTCGGCCAGGGCCTTCTTCTTGCCGTCGCCCTTGGCGGCTTCGAACTTGGCGAACAGGTCTTCGACCTTGCGGTGATCGGCTTTCAGCAGAGCGACGGCGTCAAGTTTGGGGGCGGCGGTGGCCATGAGCAATTCTCCAATGCGGGTTGCAGGAAGAAGCCGCCGCCCGGCGCTTCGTTCCACCCCGAACTCAACCTGAGAGATGTTCGCAAAAACAAACGCTTACGTCGGCAATCAGACTTAGTCCGCAACCGCCTCGCCGCTCGCCCAGCCGCCGCCCAAGGCCAGGAACAGATTGACCTGATCGGCGGCCACCTGCCCGTCCGACGCCGCCAGGGCCGCGTCGGCGCCGGCCAGGGTGCGCTGGGCGTCGAGGCTGGCCAGGTACGGACTGCGGCCGCCGCGATAGAGCGTCTGCGCCTGCACCTCGGCCTTCACCGCCTCGTCCCGCGCGGCGCGTAGAGCGGCGTTGCGGTCCAGTTCGTGGGCGTAGACGGCCAGGCTGGTCTCGGTCTCGCGCAGGGCGTTCAGCACCACGCCGTCGAAACGCGCCAGGGCCGCGTCGGCTCCGGCCTCGGTGGCGCGAATGCGGGCCCGGTCGCCCTCGCCCGGCACGGTCCACGAGATCAGCGACGACAGGCTCCAGCGATTGGCGGCGGGTTGGCCAATGTCTGCGAGCAGACCCGTCGAGCCGGCGCCGAGGCCAAAGCTGATGTTCGGATAGAGCGCGGCGGTGGCCACGCCGATCCGGGCGGTGGCGCCGGCCAAGGTTCGCTCGGCCTGGCGAATGTCGGGACGGCGCTTCAGCAGCGCCGCGCCATCGCCGACCGGGATCGGCTGGGACAGACGCGGCGGGCTCGCGCAGGCCTCGACCACCTTAGGGAACTCGGCCGGAGTCTTGCCGGTCAGCATGGCCAGCCGGTAGAGCGCCGCGCGGCGGCGGCTCTCGAAGGTCGGCAAGGCGGCGCGCGACTGCTCGAGCAAGGCGCGCGAGCGGGTGGCGTCCAAGCTCGTGCCCCGGCCGGCGGCGATCAGCTTGCCGGTGACCGCCAGGCTCCTGCCCTGCAGGTCGACATTGTGACGGGCGACGGCCAGTTCGTGGCCACTGGCGCAGGCGTCGACATAGGCGCGGGCGACATCGGCGGCGACGCTGATCCGGGCCAGGTCCAGGGCGGCCTGGCTGGCCTCGGCGTCGGCGTGGGCGGCCTCGGCGGCGCGCTTGAGGCGGCCGACCAGATCGACCTGGTAGGAGACCTTGATCCCGGCGTCGGCCAGGTTCTCGACCGGCAGCGGCTCGGCCATCAGATATTGCTCGCCGGACTCGCGGGCGTGCATGGCGGCGGCCGAGGCCCCCACCCTGAAGCCGCCGGCGTCATCGGCCTCCCCGGCCACGGCGCGGGCCCTCGCCAGGTTGGCGGCGGCGACGCGCAGGTCGGTGTTGGCCGCGAGGGCCTCGGCGACGAGGCCGTTCAGGGTCGGATCGTCATAGAGCTTCCACCAGCCGTCCGGCACGGGCGCCTGGCTGACGGCCTTGGTCTTGGACTCAATGAACGCCCCTTGCGCGGTCGGTGCGTTGAGCTTAGCGGCGTCGGGGACCTTGTAGTCCGGGCCGACGGTCGTGCAGGCGCTCAGCGTCAGCAGCGAGGCGGCGACCGTCAGGATGCGCAGCGGGCTCACCGGTCGATCCCTAGGACGGCGACGGTCGCGGTGCGGCCGGCGATCAGGCGAAGATCCTTGGGCGTCTGGTCCAGAGCGATGCGCACCGGTACGCGCTGGGCCAGGCGAACCCAGCTGAAGGTCGGGTTGACGTTGGGCAGCAGATTGCCGCCCGCCGCGCGGTCGCGGTCCTCGATGCCGGCGGCGATCGACTGGATGTGGCCCTTCATCGCGGCGGGCTCGCCCATCACCTTGATGCTGACCGGCTGGCCGACATGCAGGCCCGCCAGCTTGGTCTCCTCGAAATAGCCTTCGACGCGGAACGAGCGGCTGTCGATCAGGGCCAGCACCGGCTTGCCGGCGGTGACGTAATCGCCGGTGCGCAGGGTGAGGTCCGACAGGAAGCCGTCGGTCGGCGCGGTGATGACGGTGCGCTCCAGGTTCAGCGCCGCGACGTCGCGGGCGGCCACAGCCTGGGCCAGGGCGGCGTTGGCCAGTTCGACCTTGGACAGGCTCTGCTCGGTCACCTCGCCGGCGACCAGATCGCCGAGGATGCGGTTGCGGGCCAGCTCGCGTCGGGCCTGGGCCAGGGCGGCCCGCTGGGCGGCGACCGCGGCTTCGGCCTGGCGCTGCGCCAGGGCGTAGCGTTCGCGGTCGACATAGAAGAGGGGCTGGCCGGCCTTGACCACTTGGTCGTTGCCGACCTCGACCCGGGTGACCAGGCCCGAGACGTCGGGGGCCACCTGGACGACGTCGGCGCGGACGCGGCCGTCTCGGGTCCAGGGGTCCACCTGATAGTGGGTCCACAGGGCGCGACCGCCGACGATGGCGACCGCCACGACGACGCCGGTGACGGCGACGCGGCCGAGGAGCGGGATGAGGATTTTGGTATTGAGCATTGAATTCACAGAGCTAACGGCAGCGGAATTGTGATCACCGCGGCCCACAGGATGACGAACAGGGCGGTGTCGAACAGCGCCGGATGCCAGACGAAACGATAGGCTCCGACCTTCGACAGCACGCGGCGCAAGGCGAACGAGGCGACCAGAGCGATGACCGCCGAGACGAGGACCGACGACAGGAAGACGCCGCTGACATTGACTTCGCCGATCATCGGACGGGCTCCTGAATGAAGGCGGGGGCGTCGGGGAAAAGGTTGCGGCGCAGGCCGACCAGACCACTGACGCCTTGAGTGGTGGAGCTGGCGGCGGCGTCGATCAGGCCGCGCAGGGCCGTGTCGAGGCGGTTCAGCAGGTCGGGGCTCGGGGCGCCGCCGCGACCGGCGGCCAGGGCGGCGAAGTGGTCGCCGACGCCGTCGAGCGCCTGGTCCAGCGCCGCTTGGCGCTCGCCCCGCGTCGGCGACCGGGCGGCCTGGACGGCGACCAGGTTCATGCCGACCCGCAGGTCGCGCAGGGCGTCGACGCCGATCAGGTCGTGACGGTCGCCGACCATGGCCAACTTCGGGGTGAGCAGGCCCAGGCGGTCGACCAGCAGAGCGGCGAAGTCAGCAGGATCCGGGGCCGAGCGGGCGCGGGCCAGGCGGGCCAGGCCCTTCCAGGTGCGGCCCAGCAGGCGGCGGGCGCTGGCGTCGGCCTCCATCGAGCGCAGGCCAGCGGTGACCATGATCGCGGCCAGCAGGCCGACGAACTGGCCGAGATTGCCATTCAGGAAGCTGGCGAAGTCGGCGCTGAAGGTTTCCTGCAAGGCCAGGGCGTTGCAGAAGCCCATCAGCACGGCCAGGGCCGCGCCCATGGTGGCGGGGTTGGGAATGTAGAGGCCCAGGAACAGCAGCGGCGGGGCCATCACCAGAACCAGCAGCGGGAAGCCGTCGATGGCCGGCAGCACGGCGAACATGTAGAGCGCCGAGAGCGGCAGCGAGAGCAGCGAGAACAGGCCAAAGCTCTTGATGGCCGGGACCGGGTCGTCCATCGCCGCGAAGAAGCAGCAGAACACCGCCGCCATCACCGGCGCGGCCGCGCCGTCGCCCCAGCCGGCGACGATCCAGGCGGCGCAGGACAGCAGGATGGCGATCGTCGCCGCGCCGCCCGACAGCAGGGCCAGCGGCAGGTCGGCGTGCAACTTGCGGCGGCCGGCCTTGGCGGCCACAGCCTCCAGGGCCGGCGACAGCGGCGCGTCGGGATCGCACAGGCGGGCCATCAGGGCGTGGCTCTCGCCCAGGGCCTGCACGGCCTCGGCCAGGCGCACCAGCAGACTCTCGATCAGCAGGGCGTCCCAGCTGGCGTTGCGGCGCTTGGCGGCCAGGGTCTCGAGCCTCTCGATCAGGGCCAGGCCCTCCTCACGCGGCGAACCGGCCTCGATCCAGGCGATGACGGCGTTGAGGGCGGCGCGCACCTTGGGGTTCTGGGCGTCGCGCAGGGCGTCCATGCGGTCGGCCAGGCCCGACAGCAGCGGGATCAGCAGCAGCATACGTTCGTGCAGGGCCCGCACCGCGCCGCTGGTCTCGCGCAGGCGCGATGTGTCGAACGGCAGGTGGACGGCCATCATGTGGATCTCGCTGGCGGCGGCGGCCAAGTGCCGGCGGTCACGAGCGATGGCCTCGGCGTCCTCGCCCCTCAGCACGTCCAGCGCCCAGCGATCGGCCTCGCCCAGCCAGGCGGCGAGACGAGTCTGGAGCACGGTCCCGACCGGGCGCGGGAAGACCAGGCTGTGGACCAGGGTGGCGCACAGGATTCCCAGGCCGATCTCGACCACGCGCGAGACGGCGACGTCGAAGATCGCACCCGGCTGATTGACGCTCGGAAAGCCGATGATCGCGGCGGTGTAGCCGGCCAGCATCAGCACGTAGCTGCGCGGTGTGCGGTCCAGCAGCGAGACGGTCAGGCACGCGCCGACCCACAGGGCCAGGGCCAGGCTCAGCAGCACCGGCGCGTTGACGAGATTGGGCACCAGGGCCACGGCGGCGGCCGCGCCCAGCATGGTGCCGAGCACGCGATAGACCGCCTTGGAGCGCACGGCCCCGGCCAGAGGCTGGCTGACGATATAGGCCGTGGTCATCGCCCAGTACGGGCGCGGCAGGCCCAAGGCGAAGCCGATATAGAGGGCGAGCATCGCCGCCGCGAAGCTGTTCAGCGAGAACAGCAGCGTATGCCGATCGAACTTGGGCATGACGGCGAGGCCTAGCTCCCCTGCCCTGGCGCCATCGCGTCCAGGGCGGTTTCGAAGGCGGTGAAGGTGCGCAAGGTGGTGGCCAGGTTGACGTCGCTGACGCCGGCGAGGACGCGGGTGCGGACCACCTGCACGGCGTCCTCGACGACGACGGCCAAGGCCTCGCCTTCAGGGGTCAGGTGCAGGGTCTTGGCGCGACGGTCGTTGGGATCATCACGGCGCTCGACAAGGTTGGCGGCGCATAGCTGGTCGAGGATGCGGACCAGCGACGGCCCCTCTACCCCGAGCTCCTCGGCCAGCACGCCCTGGCGCAGACCGCCGCCGGCGCGGGCGATGTGCAGCACCGGCAGAGCCTTGGCGTCGGACAGGCCGTGTTCGGCCAGGGCGCGATTAACCTCGCGCCGATAGATGCGCGCCAGACGCAGCAGCGAGCCGGTGAAGGTGCGTTCGTCGAGGATGCGAGGTTTCATCATTTTCAATAGATAGCTTCCTATCTATTTTAGATAGCATCCTATCGATCTGTTTTCAAGCCACGCTTCGCTGGAAATGCTTCGGGCCCGAGAGGGCCCTCCATTACATTTCGTTTACGAGCGTAATCGTTGGATTGACTCGATCGATTACGAGCGTAAACGTTAGCGGCAGAACGGAGATCTTCCATGCGGATCAGCACGGCCGAAAGTCAGGTGATGAAGGCGCTGTGGGCCAGGAGCCCGCTGACCGCCGAGGAGATCATCGCCGCTCTGCCAGATGACCAGGACTGGGCCGACGCCACGGTGAAGACCCTGCTGAACCGCCTGCTGAAGAAGGACGCCATCGCCGCCGAGCGCGATGGCCGCCGGTTCCTGTACCGCCCGCTGGTGGCCCAGGGCGACTATGTCCACGCCGAGAGCCAGGGCCTGCTCGACCGGCTGTTCGACGGCAAGTTGGCCCCGTTGGTCGCCCATTTCTCGCAGCGCGAAAAGCTGAGCCCCGAGGACGTCGCCGAGTTGCGCCAGCTGCTGGAGCGTCTCGACGATGGCAAGTGATCTGCTGTCCTTTCTGCTGCGCGCCAACCTCGCGCTCGCCGCCGCCGTGCTGCTGGTGATGGTTCTGCGCAGGCCCGTGCGCGCCGCATTCGGGGCTCGCGCCGCCTACGCCCTGTGGCTGGTCGCGCCGCTGGCGGTGCTGGCCGTGCTGGCCCCCGCGCGGACCGTGACGGTGACGCCGCCCGCCGCGCCCAAGCCAGTTATTGCGGTCCAGGCGACCGCTCCCACTCCGGTCGCTGGCCCGACGACCATGCCTCAGACGGCCCAGCGAACCCGCGTTCGAACCCGTCACCTTCGCGACACCCTCGCCATCGGCTGGGCCCTGGTCGCCCTGCTGGCCATCGGCGTGCAGGCCGAGCGTCAGCGGCGGTTCCTGAAGTCGTTAGGACGACTGCATCGCAAGGAAGGCCTGTTTCACGCCGAACACGCCGGCGTCGGTCCGGCCGTGATCGGGGCTCTGCGGCCTCGCGTGGTGCTGCCCGCCGACTTCGCCCTGCGCTTCACGACCGAGGAGCAGGCCCTGATCCTCGCCCACGAACGCAATCACCTGCGCGGCGGCGACGCGCAGATCAACGCCCTGACCACGACGCTGCAGTGCGTCTTCTGGTTCAACCCGCTGGTCCATCTGGGCGCCCGCCTGCTGCGGATCGACCAGGAGATCGCCTGCGACGCCGCCGTGCTGACCCGCTTCCCCGTCGCCCGCCGCGCCTATGGCGAGGCGATGCTGAAGACCCAGCTGGCGCCCCACGCCCCACCGCTCGGCTGCCACTGGCCGGCCTCGGCCAACACCCAACTCAAGGAGAGGTTCGTCATGCTGAAGGAACATCGCCAGGGCCGCGCCCGTCGCCTGGCCGGAGGCGCGGCCGTCGCCGCCCTCGCCCTCACCGCAGGCGTCGCCGCCTGGGCCGCGCAGCCCGCCCGCGTCGTACACCGCATCGACCGCACGCCGGACGACACCCCGCTGATGGCCGCCGTCCGTCGCGGCGACCTGGACACGGCCCGCGCCCTCGTCGCCGGCGGCGCCAAGGTCGACGCGGCCACCAGCGACGGCACGGCCCTGACCGTGGCGGCCCGCGCCGGCCGGGCCGACATCGTCAACCTGCTGCTGGGCAATGGGGCCGACGCCGGCCAGATCACCCGCGGCGACGGCACGCCTCTCACCAACGCCATCCTGTCGGGCGACCGGAACATCGTCGCCGATCTGCTGAAGAACGGCGCGGACGCCAACCAGGGCACGACCGACGGCACGCCGCTGATCCTGGCCGCCCGCATCGGCCGCGCCGATCTGGTCAAGCTGCTGATCGACAACGGCGCGGACGCCAGCAAGGCCTCGCGCGGCGACGGCGACCCGCTGATCAACGCCGTCAGTTCGGGCGACGCCGCCACGGTGCGCTACCTCGTCGACAACGGCGCCGACCTCAACCAGACCACTCAGGGCGACGGCTCGCCCCTGATCGCCGCGGCCCGTTCGGGTCACGCCGATATGGTCAAGCTGCTGCTGGACAAGGGCGCCGATCCTGACGTGGCGGTGCGCGGCGACGGCAATCCGCTGATCGCGGCGGCGCAGTCGGGCCAGCTCGATATCGTGCGGATGCTGGTCGAGCGCGGCGCCTCGGTCGAGGCCTATGTGCCCGGCGACGAGACCCCGCTGATCAACGCCGCCCAGGCCGGCGACCTGCCGACCGTGCGCTATCTGGTCGAGAAGGGCGCCGACCCCAGCCGCGCCGTGAAGGCCGATCGCGGCGAGATGCGCTCGCCGCTCGGCGAGGCGACCAAGCGCGGTCATGCCGACGTCGCCGCCTACCTCCAAGCCCAGGGCGCGCAGCGCTAGGCGCGCGCCCTCACCCACTCGAAAATCGGACCTGAAACACGATGGCTTTCATCGACGCCCGAGCCTTGCCTGACGCCAGCCGCATCAAGGCCGACCTGATCATCATCGGCGGCGGCTTGGCGGGGATCACCCTGGCCAAGGAGCTGGCCGGCGGACCACTGAAGGTCGCCATCCTGGAGAGCGGCGGTCGCGAGATCGACATGGAGAACCAGGCGCTCTACGCCGGCACGGCCGTGGTCCGCGCGCCGGGCAATCCCGACAAGCCGCTCAACGACTATCCGGTGCAGTCGCGCATCCGGGCCTATGGAGGCTCGGGCCATGTCTGGGGCGGCAAGTGCGCGCCGCTGGATCCCGCCGACTTCGCCCAGCGCGACTGGGCGCCGCACAGCGGCTGGCCGATGAGCCGCGAGCAGATGCAGCCCTTCTACGACCGCGCCTGCGACGTGCTGGAAATTCCACGCTTTGGTCCCGACACGCCGGTTCTGAAAGACCCCGCACGCACGCCGTTGGCGCTGGATCCGGTCGACGGCTTCTTCCCCGCCCCGCGCTACTTCTCCCGCCTGTCGGGCGGCGCGGACAAGAAGGCGTTCGACGCCTTTCGCGACAGCTTCGCCAGCGCGCCGAACATCACGGTTTACCTCTACGCGAACGTCACCCGTATCCGGACCAAAGGCGACAAGGTCGAGGGGCTGGACGTCGCCTGCCTGGACGGCAAGCGCCACACGGCCAGGGGCAAGACCTATGTGCTGGCCACGGGCGGCATCGAGAATGTGCGGCTGCTGCTGGCCTCTGGCGGGATCGGCAACCGCCACGACCTGGTCGGCCGGTTCTTCCAGGGCCACGTCACCTATGCGATGGACGGCGACGCCGAGACCGAAGGTTCGGCCATCAACGTCTCGCGGGCCGAGCCGATGACGCTGTACGTTCCGCCCGGGCGGGCGGCCGCCCATTGCGTGATCGGCAGCGGCCTTGCCGGCCAGGTCCGGATGAAGACCGGGAACTTCACCCTGACGCTCTACAACGGCGGACCGCCGGGATCAGGGTCGCCGACCCAGGCCGAGACCAAGGTCATCCGCCAGACCGCCACGCGCACGGACGGCGGCCAGGGCGACGGCCAGTTGTTGGGCTGCTTCGCCATGACCGAGCACTTCCCCAACTCCGACAGCCGCGTGACCCTGGATCCCGACCATCTCGACCCGCTGGGCATGCCGCGCATCCGGCTGGAATGGGTCTATTCCGATCGCGACTGGGACAGCTTCGAGCGCTCGACCGCGGGTCTGGGCGACGCCCTGGGCGCTTCGGGCCAGGGGCGGCTGTGCTGGCCGATCCAGCGCGCCAACTATCTGAAGGTCTCCAGCGCCTCGCGCCATCACATGGGCACGACCCGGATGAGCGCCGATCCCAGCCAGGGCGTGGTCGATCCCGACGGGCGCGTGCACGACACGGCCAATCTCTATGTGGCCGGCAGTTCGGTGTTCCCCACCTCGGGCATCGCCAACCCGACCCTGACGATCCTGGCCCTGGTCATGCGCCTGGCCGATCATCTGAAATCCGAGATGGGAGCCGCCCGATGAGCGTTCTCGCCCGCCGCGACCTGTTGGCCGCCCTCGTCGCCCTGACCGCCAGTCCCGGACTGCCCGCCTTCGCCGCGATCGCTCCGGCCTTCGACGACCTGGACCATGCGGCCGTCGAGCGTATCGGCCGCGCCTGGCTGGCGCGGAACCCGGGCGTCAACGCGCCAAACCTGGCCAAGCGCCTGTTCCCCGATGGGCGCGGCGACAGCACCCTGCCCGGCTTGCGCCAGCGCGTGGCCCAGGACTTCCGGCGCGGCGCGGTGTTCGTGCATCGCGGCTGGCGCCTGTCGGACACCGAAGGCGCGCTGTTCGCTCTGCTGACGCTCGAGATCTAATCGTCAAAAAGAAAACGACGCCGCCGCTTGCGCGCACGGCGCCGTTTTCAAAAATAACTCTACCGTCGGCTAAAATTTTCTCGCGATGTTCTCGGATATTGTCGCAAGAATTTGCTGCATTTCGAATGGCGTTGCATTTCGAATTATAATGGCGCATAAGCCTCATTATTGAATATCGAACTGGCTCGGTTGCTCTCCTCGCTTGCTCTTCGGATCGAGCTCCGGACCTACCACGATCCTCTCCGACAATTTGATCACGTGGCCCGCTCTTGGGCTCCGCGAAACTAGAACTGAAAGATACAAAACATGGCTACCGGCACCGTGAAGTGGTTCAACTCCACCAAGGGCTTTGGCTTCATTCAACCCAACGACGGCGGCGCGGACGTGTTCGTGCACATCTCGGCCGTTGAACGTTCGGGCCTCGGCTCGCTCGACGAAGGCCAGAAGGTCAACTTCGAGCTCGAGCGCGACCAGCGCAGCGGCAAGATGTCCGCTGGCCAGCTGACCGCTGCCTAAGACGATTTGAGGGGCCGGGCGGCGAAAGCTTCCCGGCCCTTCTTCTATGGTGCGCCCTCCTCCGCGCACCTCCAAGGTGCGACGGCGCGCGTGGAGTTTTTCCGGTGCGGGTCGGGGTGCGGATTTCGCGCCCAGCATTCCTGCCCGAAATTCTCCCACCCTCCTCCACCGAAGGCTCCATGATCTCAGCGCACGACACGAACTTTTCCAAACGCCTCGAAACGGCCGCCGCCGCCAAGAAGCTTCTGCTCGACAAGCTCCGCCCCAAGGCGGCCGCCACCGATCCGCTGTTCGCCGAGCGCGAGGCCATGAAGGCCGCCGAGCTGGCCCAGGTCCGCGCTGAACGCAGCCAGGCCCGCGCCGACGCCAAGCAAGCCATCGCCGACAGCGCCGAGGCCAAGCTGGCCGCCCAAGCCGCCATCGACCTGGAAGCCCTCACCGCCAAGCGCGGCGAGCGCAAGGAACGCAAGGCCCTGAGCGCCGCCGACGCCAAGGCCAAGCGCGACGCCAAATACGCCGCCCGCAAGGCGCGCAACTAACATTCGAAGGCGCGTTGGCGGGGTTGAACCCCGCCGCCGCCGTGCTATCGGCAGGACGTGACCGACGCCGCCCCTCGCCCGCCCGTGATCTTCATCGACGCCGACGCCTGTCCGGTGAAGGACGAGGTGTACAAGGTCGCCGCGCGCTATGGTCTGAAGACCTATGTGGTCTCCAACAGCTGGATCCGCGTGCCGCTGACCCCGGTCATCGAGCAGATCGTGGTCGACGCCGGCCCCGACATCGCCGACGACTGGATCGCCGAACGCGCCCAGCCGGGCGACGTGGCGGTGACCAACGACATTCCCCTGGCCGACCGGGTGCTGAAGGCCGGCGCCGCGGCGCTGGCGCCCAACGGCCGGATCTTCACCCACGACATGATCGGCTCGGCCCTGGCCTCGCGGTCGATCGGCGAACACCTGCGCTCGATGGGCGAGGTGACCAGCGGTCCCAAGGCGTTCGGGCCCAACGACCGCAGCAAGTTCCTCCAGGCCCTGGACACCGTGGTGGTCAAGGCCACGCGGGGCCGACGATGATCGAGATCACGTCCTGGCTGCGGATCGACGAGGACGACCTCATCTGGAAGGCCACGCGCGCCTCGGGTCCCGGCGGCCAGCACGTCAACAAGACCTCCACCGCCATCGAGCTGCGCTTCGACGTGCGCAACTCCCCCGTCCTGCCCGAGGACGTCAAGGCGCGCCTTGAGACGCTGGGCGGCAGCCGCATGACCCAGGACGGCGTGCTGGTGCTGTTCGCCCAAGGCAGCCGCTCGCAGGAGATGAACCGGCAGGAGGCGCGCGAGCGGCTGGTCGAGCTGATCAAGAAGGCCACCGAGCGCCCCAAGGCCCGCCGGCCCACCAAGCCGACCTATTCCAGCAAGCTCAAGCGGCTGGAGACCAAGGGCAAGCGCGCGGGGATCAAGTCGCTGCGGGGCAAGCCGAAAGGCGACGATTAGAGGGCGACGACTAGGCCGTCAGCGCCTCGGCCTGGGTGCTGAACGACAGGACGTCCCCGATCCACTCGGGCTCCTCGATCAGGCCCGTCAGCATCTTCTTCAGATAGCGGGTCATGTTGGCCTGCTCCTCGGCGGTCAGCTCCGAGCAGACCTCCTGGTTCAGCGGGCGGATGTCCTCGCGAATGCGGGCCAGCAGATCGAAGCCCGCAGGCGTCAGGCGCACCACGACGATGCGGCGGTCGATCGACGAGGTTTCGCGCACGACGAGGCCGTCGCGGATCAGGCCGTCGACCGAACGGGTCAGGGTGGTGCGGTCGCTGGCCGACAGCTTGGCCAGCCGCGTCATCGAGCATTCGCCGAACCGGCGAAGCGACACCATCGCCACCCACTTGGCGAAGCTCAGGCCGTGGCGCGCGATGCAATCGGCCGCCAAGGCGCGGCGATGCTGCTCGGTCTGGTAGAGCAGATAGCTGAGATAGCTCGGCAACGGCAAAGCTTGATCCCCCCCCATATCCTGTACCCGCATCTCGCCCCCGGATCGCGCGTGGGCGCCTTCATGTCATGAGGTGTTAACGCGCGCAATCGGTACCCGGCGTTCGCGACGTCTAATTGAGCTTGCTTGCATGCGACACGCTCCGAGCGCAGCAAAAAGCCCCGCGAGATGGCTCTCACGGGGCTTTTGTAACCTTCGAAATGAAGGGCGGTCAGGCGTCGCTGGCGGCGCGGTTGCGGGCCCGGCCGCGCGACAACCAATCGTCGGGATAGGTCTCGCGTACGGTGATGGATTTGAACTGGCTGACGGGGATGCGGGCGTGGTCGCCGGGGTTGAGATCGCGCGACACCGAATGGCCGGCGAACTCTTCGATGATTGTGATCACCTGGCTGCTGCCGGCGGTGTTCTCGATGAGGACCATGTTCATGGGATCTACTCGAACGGACGATTAAGGACGACGTGGCGAAAAAGTGTAAACGCGCATATTAGGCGAGGCGTTGCTCAGACCAAGCGCTGCTGGATGCGTTTTTCAGGGACTTTTTGCAGGGTCCAGGCCTCGATGTCGGCCGCGGACTGGAAGCGGCGGAAGGCGCCCTGCGAGTGCTGGTCGCAATAGGATCCGCGCTTGGGCTTCTCACGGCCGCAGAAGCCGAAATCGTCCTGATCGGGATTGCCGATCGGCCAGCGGCAGGAGTGGGTCTCCAAACCCAGGATGCCGGAGGTCGGCAGCAGGTCGTCGGTCGGACGGCTCGGACGCGGAGCCAGGGCGCGGGGCGCGGCCGGCGCGGTCGTTTCGCGGGCGGTGCGGGCGCGGACCTGCATGCGGCTGGGGGCGCGGACCGAGGCGGTGCGTTGGCGGACGGGCGTCTCGCGAACCGTGATGCCCAGACGGTGAACCTTGCCGATCACGGCGCTGCGGCTGACGCCGCCCAGCTGCCGAGCCACCTGGCTGGCGCTAAGTCCTTCCAGCCACAGCTTCTTCAGAACCGCCGTGCGCTCTTCATTCCAGTCCATGACTTTTTCCCTACCCAGTCGCGGAGCAGCCCCTCCGCCTCTTTTGGGTATGATCATGGTTAACGGGCGTCAAATATTTATGTGCAGAACCACGGTTCGCGATTCCACGATTCTCTTTTGCAATCCAGTGGATACCGACAATTGTCGCAGGGACGCCGCTGGAACCGTGGCGGAAGCTTGACCGGATAACGGCGTTATACGAGAATTTTACACTCAGAAACGTCCTGGAAATAATATGCGGCGCGGGGTCGCATAACTTCGCCATGGTGTCGCAGTTGGGGTTCGTAATGCGTGGTTTCAAACTTGCCGTCATCGCGACGGCCTGCGTCGTTCTGGGCGCCTGTTCCAAGGACGGAGGCTCCGGCGACGCATCCGCACCGGCTTCCGAGCCCGCCTCGGCGCCGGCCGCGCCCGCGCCAACCGACGCCGAGAAGGCCGCCTTGGTGGCCGCCCTGCCCGCGCCCTACAACACCGGCGACATCGCCAACGGCCAGAGCCGCTTCGCGCTCTGCCGCTCGTGCCACACCATCACCGAGGGCGGGCCGGACCTGACCGGTCCCAACCTGCACGGCGTCTTCGGGAGGCAGGTCGGCACGAAACCAGGCTACGCCTATTCCGCGCCCGTGAAGGCCGCCGGCTTCATCTGGGACGGCGAACACCTGGACAAGTGGCTGGCCGATCCTCGCGGCTTCATGCCCGGCACCAAGATGACCTTCGCCGGCCTGAAGGATCCCAAGGACCGGATCGATTTGATCGCCTATCTGAAGGTCGAGACGGGCTACAAGCCGGCGCCCTGACATGAGCGACGCAGAGACCCTGCTGACCGATCTGTTCGAAGCGTACAATCGCCGCGACTTCACAGCTTTCGCAGCCCGACTGCGCGACGATGTCGACTGGCCCAACCAGACCTTCGGCGGTCGGCTGATCGGCCATGCGGCGCTGCGCGACTATTGGGAGACCAACGACCAGTCCATCCGGGTGGAGGTGACGCCCATCGCCTTCACCCCCGAACCCGACGGCCGGGTGCGGGTGGACGTCAATCAGGTGGTGCGCGGCCTGAGCGGCAGCCTGTGGTCCGACATCCAGGTGCGTCAGTATTACACGCTTCGCGAAGGCCTGATCTCGCGCATGGATGTGGAAACAGAAGACAAGCCAAGCGCCGCGCCATGACCGCCGACGAAGACCGTATTCTGAAGCTCTATCGCGCCTTCAATGGCCGGGACTTCGACGGCTTCTTCGAATTGCTCGCTCCGGACGTGGACTGGCCCAACGACACGGATGACACGCGGCTGATCGGGCACGACGCCCTGCGCGCCTACATCCTCTACGACACCGGAGCTCTGCGGGCCGAGTACGCGCCGATCCAGACCAAGACCCTGGACGACGGCCGGGTCTCGGTGCTCTCGCAGCAGGTGGTCTACAGCACCGCCGACCACAGCGTCTGGTCCAACACCCGCATTCGCCATACCTACGAGGTCCGGGACGGCTTGGTGGTGCGGATGGACACCGATCGCAATCCGGCGCCGGACGGCGGGGACGACCTGGAGCCTCTGCTGACAACGCTGCACGACGCGATCGCGCGCAAGGACGTCGAGGCGGCGCTGTCGGTCTTCCATTCCGACGCGCGCGTGCCCGACAACCTCGAGGGCGTCACCGTGCAAGGCCACGCGGCGATCCGCGACTATTATCTGCGCCAGTTCGCGACGATCCAGGTGGCGTCGTCGCTGATATCGACCAAGCGCCTGCCGGACGACCGCATCGAGGCGGCCATCCACGTGCTGGTGCGCGGATCCGGCGGCGGCTTCTGGTGGGAGGGTCCGGTGACGGCCACCTTCCGTCTTCGCGACGGCCTTATCGCGGACATGGAAATCGCGCCGGACGAAGACCGGAGGGGCTGACATGGACGCCGAACGGGCCCTGCTGACCAAGGTCTACGACGCCTTCAATCGTCGCGACATCGAGGCCATGGGGGCGTTCTTTCACCCTGACGCGGAATGGCCGGACCTCATGGAAGGCGGCAAGATCGAGGGCCGCGCGGCGATCGTCGACTATTTCAACCGTCAGCTCGAGGTGATGAGCGCCGACGCGCGGCTGATCGATATCCGCGACGCGCCGCCCGATCAGCTGATCGCCGAAATCCAGTACGCGGTGCGCGGCCGAAAGGGCCGCCTGTGGTCCGACACCCGCGTGACGCTGGCCTATCGCTTCCGCGACGGCCTCATCTGGCGGCTGACGGTGGTGAAAGGCCTCTAGGCCAGCAGGTCGGCGCAGGCGTCCAGCACGGCGTCGGCGTCCAGCCGGTACTTGCCGAACAGATCAGGCAGATCGCCCGACTGGCCGAACACCTCCAGGCCCAGCGCCCTCACCCGCTGCCCGCGCACCGACCCCAGCCACGACAACGCCAGAGGCGCGCCGTCAGTCAGGGTGACCAGGCCCGCGTCGCGATCCAGCGGCGCCAGCAGGGTCTCGATCGTCGAGACACGCGCGCCCTCCCCGGTCCAGCGCGAGCGGCCGGAAGCCGTCCAGTCGCGGTGCAGGACGTCGGCGGAGGTCACCGCCAGCAGGCCGGCCTCCGGCATGTCTTCCGACAGCGCCTCGAACGCGGCCAGGGCCTCGGGCGCCAGGGCCCCGCTGTAGACCACGGCCAGCCGCGCGCCTGGCGCGGGCGGCCTCAGCCAGTAGGCCCCCTCGACCACGCCGCGCCGCCAGGCCTCGTCGGCGCGCTCAGGCTGGTCGATCACCCGCGTCGACAGCCGCAGATAGGTCGAGGCGCCGTCGGTGGCCTGGATGCGCTGGAAGGCGTGCGCCATCAGCACCGCCGTCTCGTCGGCGAAGGCCGGCTCGTAGGTGTCCAGGCCCGGCTGGGCCATGCCGATCACCGGCGCGTTGATCGACTGGTGCGCGCCGCCTTCTGGGGCGAGTGTCAGGCCTGAGGGGGTTGCGACCAGCAGGAACCGGGCGTCCTGGTAGCAGGCGTAGTTAAGGGCATCGAGGCCGCGGGCGATGAACGGGTCGTAGAGCGTGCCGACCGGGAACAGGCGCTCGCCGAACAGCGGCGCGGTCAGGCCCAGGGCGGCCAGGACGATGAACAGGTTGTTCTCGGCGATGCCCAGCTCGACATGCTGGCCGGTCTCGACCTTGGACCAGACCTGGGCGGAGGGAATGCGGCGGCGCTTGAAGACGTCCTCGTGCGCGCGGCGGTGAAACACCCCGCGCCGGTTCACGAAGCCGCCGAGGTTTGTGGAGACCGTCACGTCCGGCGAGGTCGTCACGACCCGCCCGGCGAACTCGTCGGTGCGGCGGGCGATCTCGAACATCACTTTGCCGAAGGCGGCCTGGGTCGACTGTTCGCCGCCGCCGGCGACGGCTTCCAGCAGCTCATCGGCCGCCGGGGTCGCGACGATGGGCGCGACGGGCCGGCGGTCGACGTCGGCGGCGAAGGGCGCGCGGGCGATCAGGCCCTTCAACGCCGTGCGCTCGGCGGCCGACAGGCCCGACAGCGGGTCCCACTCTTCGCCTTCGACGACACCCAAACGATCGCGCAGCTCGGCGATCTGGGTCGGGGTCATCAGGCCGGCGTGATTGTCCTTGTGACCTTGGAACGGCAGGCGCAGGCCCTTGACGGTGTAGGCGATGAAGAAGCGCGGCGCATCGTCGTGGCCGGCGGTCTCGAAGGCCTCCAGCAGGGTCTCCAGGCAGTGGCCGCCCAGCTCGGTCATCAGCTCGGCCAGGTCGACATCCTTGTAGGAGGCGATCAGCTTCAGCGCGGCGGCGTCCTCGGCAAGGTCGGCCGACAGCCGCTCACGCCAGGCCGCGCCGCCCTGGTAGCTCAGGGCCGCATAGAGGTCGTTGGGGGCGGTCTCGATCCAGGCCTTCAGCGCCGCGCCGCCGGGGCGGGCGAAGGCCTCGCGCTGGCGCTTGGACCACTTGAGGGTCTCGACCTTCCAGCCGGCGGCCTCGAAGATCTCGCCATAGCGGGTGAACATGCGGTCCTGGGTGGTCGCGTCCAGGCTCTGGCGGTTGTAGTCGACGATCCACCAGGTGTTGCGGACGTCGTGCTTGCAGGCCTCGATCAGGGCTTCGTAGATGTTGCCCTCGTCCAGCTCGGCGTCGCCCAGCAGCGAGATCATCCGGCCCATGTCCTGCGGCTTCACCGCGCCGCGCGCCGCCAGATAGTCCTGGGCCAGGGAGGCGAAGGCGGTCATGGCCACGCCCAGCCCCACCGAGCCGGTCGAGAAGTCGACGTCGTCGACGTCCTTGGTGCGCGAGGGGTAGGACTGGGCCCCGCCCAGCGAGCGGAACTTCTGAAGGTTCTCCAGGCTCTGACGGCCGAACAGGTGCTGGATGGCGTGGAAGACGGGGCTGGCGTGCGGCTTGACCGCCACCCGGTCCTTGGGCCGCAGCGCCTTCATGTACAGCGCCGTCATCAGGGTGGTCATCGAGGCGCAGGAGGCCTGGTGGCCGCCGACCTTCAATCCGTCCCGGCTTTCACGCAGGTGGTTGGCGTTGTGGATGGTCCACGACGCCAACCAGAGAATGCGTTCCTCGATACGGCGCAGCAGCGCGATTTCCTGCCGCTTCGCCGTCAGTGAGCCGTCAGACATGCTTCCTCACCCAGATTATCCGGGTGAGGTTTGCCCCTCCCCGCTTGCTTCACGGGCTTCATAGTCTTCGATCTGGCGCGCCGTCCACTCCGGAGACTTCGTAAACCTCGCCAGGAGGTTATAGAAAACCGGAACGACGAACAGGGTCAGCAGGGTCGCGAAGATCGCGCCGGTGAAGATCACCGCCCCGATCGTCTTGCGGCTGCCCGCCCCAGCCCCCGCCCACAGCATCAGCGGCAGGGCGCCCATGGCGGCCGAGATCGAGGTCATGATGATCGGACGCAGGCGCAGGGCCGCCGCCTCGATCACCGCTTCCCGGACCTTCAGGCCCTCGTCGCGCAGCTGGTTGGCGAACTCGACGATCAGGATGCCGTTCTTGGTGGCGATGCCGACCAGGATGATCAGGCCGATCTGGCTGTAGGTGTTGATGGTCGAGCCGGTGATCAGCAGACCGAACAGGCCGCCCAGCGCCGCCAGGGGCACGGTCAGCATGATGACGGCCGGGTGGATCCAGCTTTCGAACTGCGCGGCCAGCACCAGGAACACTAGCAGGAGAGCCAAGCCGAAGGCGATGGTGATGCCGCCGGAGCCTTCCAGATAGTCCTTGGCCTGCCCGCCCCACTTGATGGAGACGCCCGGAGCCTGATGATCGGCGGCCTGCTTCTGCCAGAAGCTGACGGCGTCCTGGACCGTGAAGCCCGGCGACAGCTGGGCCGTCAGGGTGACGGAGCGCAGGCGGTCGACGCGCGGCCGGTCGGGGGTGTCGCCTCGCAGCTCGGTGGTGACCACGGTCGACAGCGGCACCAGGGTCCCGGAGATCGTCCGCACCTGAAGGCGGTTCAGGTCCTCGATGCTGCGACGCTGCTCCAGATCGGTCTGCAGGATGACGTCATACTCCTGGCCGTTCTTGATGTAGGTCGTGGCCTTGCGCGAGCCGAACATCGTTTCCAGCGCCCGACCGATCGACTGGGCCGAGACGCCCAGGGTCGCGGCCTTGTCCCGGTCGATCTGCACCGACAGGCGCGGGGCCGTCGGCTCGTAGTCGATGCGCGGACGCGAGAAGCCCGGGTTGTCCTGCGAGGCGGCGAGGATCGGCTTCAGCCAGTCGGCGAGCTGGGCGTAGTCGTTGCCCATGGCGATCAGGTCGACGTTGGTGCCGCCCCCCCCGCCACCGCCGCCGCCGCGCTGGAAGGCGCCGCGGACGGCCGCCACGGCGCGGACGCCGGTGATCTTCGACAGGTCCTTGTTGAGCTCGGCGGCCACGCCGTCGGCGGTCTTCTCGCGCTCGCCCCAGGGCTTGAGCACCACGACGCCGTTGCCGGAGTTGGCCTGGGTCTGGCCGAAGCGCGGCACGGTCAGGATCGTGCGTTCGGCGACCCCTTCCTCGCGATACTTGGCCATGGCCTTCTCGATCTGCAGGCCGATCTTGGAGGTGTAGTCATAGCCCGCGCCTTCGGGGGCCGAGATGTTGATGTCCACGCGGCCCCGGTCCTCGGCCGGCACCAGTTCCTTGGGCAGGGTCGCAAACAGCAGGCCGGCGAAGGCCGCCAGCAGCAGCACTAGGCCGCCGGTGGCGAAACTGGCGGTGCGCAGGCTCAGCAGTCCCTCCAGAGAATGGCGATACGAGTTGGTCAGGGCGTTCATCACCCCGTCCACCCGGCGCGCCAGCCAGCCCTCGTTGTGGGCGGGCTTGAGCAGCTTGGAGGCCATCATCGGCGACAGGCTGAGCGCCAGCAGGGCCGAGAAGCCGACCGCCGCCGCGATGGTCACGGCCAGTTCGACGAACAGCCGGCCGATATAGCCGGGCAGGAACATCAGAGGCGCGAACACCGAGATGAGCACGATGGTGGTGGCCACGACCGCGAAGAACACCTGACGCGTGCCGCGAATGGCCGCGACATTGGCCGGCTCGCCGTCGTCGACGCGTCGCTGGATGTTCTCGACCACGACGATGGCGTCGTCGACCACCAGGCCGACGGCCAGCACCAGGGCCAGCAGGGTCAGCAGGTTCAGCGAGAAGCCCAGCGGGGCCAGGACGATGAAGGTCGACAGGATGCAGATCGGCGCCACCAGCGACGGGATCAGCGCCGAACGCCAACTGCCCAGGAACAGCAGGTTGACCAGCGCCACCAGGGCGATCGACATGCCCATGGTGATCCAGACCTCATGGATCGCCTCGGCCGTGAAGACCGAGTTGTCGACGGCCACGACCATCTTGGTGCCCGGCGGCAGGGTCTTGTTGATGACCTCCACCTCCTTGCGGACCGCCTTGGAGATGGCGACGTCGTTGGCCTGCGACTGACGGGTCAGGCCGATGCCGACCTGGTCCTGGCCGTTGCCGCGGAACATCTTGCGACGGTCGTCGGCGCCTTCCTCGATCCGGGCCACGTCGCCCAGCCGGACCACGAAGCCGCTCGAGTCGGCGGCGCGGATCGGCAGCTTGGCGAAGTCTTCCGGCTTGGCGTAGCTGCGGCTGACCCGGATGGTGAAGTCCTTGGCGACGCTTTCCAGCGAGCCGGCCGGCAGCTCCAGGTTCTGGGCGTTCAGCGCGGACTCGACGTCGTCGACCGTCACGCCGCGGGCGGCCAGCGCGTTGGCGTCCAGCCAGATGCGCATGGCGTAGATCTTGGCGCCGAACAGGTTGGCCTGGGCGACGCCGTCGATCGTCGACATCCGCTCGACCAGATAACGGTCGGCGTAGTCGGCCAGCTCCAGCGGATTGAGCGTGGTCGAGGTCAGGTTGAGAATGATGATCGGCGAGGCGTCGGCGTTGGCCTTGGCGATCTGAGGCGGATCGGCCTGGTCGGGCAGATTGCTCGTCACGCGGCTGACGGCGTCGCGCACGTCGTTGGCGGCCGCGTCGAGGTCGCGGTCGAGATTGAAGGTGATGGTGATCTGCGAACGGCCGTCACGCGACGAACTGTTGACGCGATCAATGCCCTGGATGCCGGCCACCTGGCGCTCGATCACCTGGGTGATGCGCTCTTCGATGACTTCGGCCGAGGCGCCGCGATAGGTGGTCGACACCGACACCACGGGGGGATCGACGCTCGGGAGTTCGCGGATCGGCAGGGTGGCGAAGGCCGCCAGGCCGATGACGCACAGGATGATGGCGGCGACGGCGGCGAATACCGGGCGGCGAACTGAAAGATCGGAAAGCATCAGCCGGCCTTGCGGTCAGCGCCGCCGGCGCCGGGCTTGCCGCCCTTGCCGGGACCCTTGCCCTCGCCCTTGCCGCCGCCGCCCACCGGAGCGCCGTCCTGCACGCGGTTGAGGCCGTCGGCGACGATCTTGTCGCCGGGCTTCACGCCCGAACGGATCTCGACGAAGCCGCCGTCGCTGATGCCGGTCTCGACATCGACGCGCTTGGCCACCTGGCCCTTGGGGCCCTTGGCGATCAGGAACACCGAGGCCTGCGTGCCTTCGAACTGGATCGCGGCTTCGGGCACCGCCGGCGAAACGTGCTCGCCCTGGTCGATGCCGACCTTGACCAGCATGCCCGGCTTAAGGCGGCCGCCGGGATTGGGGAACTCGGCGCGGGCCTTGACCGCGCGGGTCGCGGCGTCGATGCGCGTATCGATCTGGGCGATGTGCCCACGGAAGGTCTCGCCCGGCAGGGAGTCGGGCTTGGCCACGATCGGCAGGCCCTCGCGCAGGGTGGCGAGGTAGCGGTCGGGCACCGAGAAGTCGACGCGGATCACCGAGACGTCGTCGAGGCTGACGATGGCGGTGCCGGGGCTGATCAGCATGCCCGGCGCGACGTCCGAGATTCCGACGCGGCCGGCGAACGGCGCACGGATCACACGGTCCAGCTTCTGGGCCTGGGCCGAGGCGACCACCGCGCGCGCGGTTTCGACGCCGGCCAGATATTGCTCGGCCGTCGCGCGGGCGGCGATGCCCTTGTCCGCGAGGGTCTTCCACCGCGCATATTCGCGCTCGGCCTGGGCCAGCTTGGCCTTGGCTTCGGTGATGTCGGCGTTCTCGCTGTCGGCCTTCAGCTCGACCAGCACCTGGCCGCGCGACACCGCCTGGCCGTCGTTGAAATGGACGGCCGTGATCATCTCGGCGGTGTTGGAGGTGATGGTCACCGACTGCCGGCCCTTGGCCACGCCCAGCACCTCGACACGGTCGGTGAACGAGCGATCGGCCACCGCGACCTGCGAAACGGCCGTGGCGCGACCGCCCCGTCCGCCGGCTCCGCCACCGGGCGCGCCGCCCGGACCGCCAGCCGCGCCGCCGGCCTTTTCACCGAACGCGAGCTTCCAGCCCCCGACGACAAGCATGAGCAAGACGGCGACCAGCGCCCCGACGAGAAAGAAATGCCTGCGGATCAACGAAGCGACTCCAGTCGCCGAGCGGAGTCGGCGGAGGGAACTAAAGTGCGGGACATATGCAGTGAGGCTAAACCCGCGTCCAGTGACAGCAGGATGACGGAGCATTTCAAGCCTGCAACAGTCAGAATCCGCGCCAGATCCCGATCACCGCGCCACGATCCCTGGCGACCTCGCGCCCGCTCAAGGTTTGCCGCCATCCGGCCTGCGCGCTCCAGGCTCCGAATGATCTGACGACGGACAGTTCGGCCTTGATCCAGCCGGAATGGGCCGGTCGCGAAACGGTCTCTCCTGCATAGATTTGTGTCATCAGCAGCCAGGATCGGGTCGGTTTCAGACCCAGCGTCGCGTCGAAGCGGTGCTCGTCGGCGAGGTCCGGACGTCGCAGACGCGCGACCTGAAGGTCGACGAACAGCTCGGTGTTCCGGAAGCGCGCAGAGCGCCCCAAAAGAAGTCTCGCCTCGGTGTCGACGCCACCCTGCCCCGGCGCCGCATAGCTGGCGTTGCGGCCCTCGCCCGCGTCGGCTGCGCCGACATAGATCGCCGCCACCGTGCGGTCGCTCTTGAAGACCGCATAGCGAACGCCGAGCTCGACGGGACCCCTGCCCTGATAGCGGACGAAACGATCGTGGCCGCGGATCAGCGAGGCCTTGCCTTGCAGGGTCAGGCGCCGGGTCAGCCCGTGCTCCAGGAAGACCGACGCCGCCTCTTCCTCCCGCCCGTCGATGCGGACGAGCTCGCCGTCGGGATCGAAGCCCTGGCTAGCGGCCTGCCGCTCGTATTTGGCGATCGCCTGGGTGTCTCCGGCTTCCATCGGCCAAGCCCCGGCCCGCGCCGCGCCGGCCGTCAGGCAAAAGAAAGCCGCCGCGATCGCCAGGGTCGCGACGGCGGTTTCTCGACGCGGACGGGACGTCAGTCGTCGTAGCCGGGCGACTCCCGATCCAGAAGACGCAGGCAGCCCGGCCAGGCCAGTCCCGCGATCATGCCCATGCCGCCGCCCACCTGGCTGCGCACCTCGGCCTGCGCGTGCTCGGGCGCCATCATCACATTTTCGCGGCCGGCCGAAAGCGCCATCACCTGCTGGGCGCAGGCCCGCTCCAGGAAGAACATGCTCATCCAACATTCCGCCGCCGTCGCCCCCGCCGACAAGGTTCCGTGGTTGCGCAGCATCATCAGCTTCTTGTCTCCGAGATCGGCGACCAGCCGTTCCCGCTCGTCAAGATTGAGCGCGATGCCTTCATAGTCGTGATAGGCGAGTTGAGGCAAGACGATTAGAGCCTGCTGGGCCAAGGGCAGCAGGCCTTCACTGTGGGTCGAGACCGCGACGCCCTGATCGGTGTGCAGGTGCATGACGTAATGGGCGTCTTCGCGCGCGGCGTGGACGGCCGAGTGGATCGTGAAGCCCGCCGGATTGATGAAATAGGGCGTCTTGTCGATGACGTTTCCGTCCAGATCCACCTTCACCAGGCAGGAGGCGGTCATCTCGCCGAAGAACATGCCGTAGGGGTTGATCAGGAAGTGGTGCTCGGGACCGGGAATGCGGGCCGAGATGTGCGTGAAGATCATGTCGTCCCACCCGTGCAGGGCGACGAGGCGGTAGAGCGCGGCCAGTTCGACCCGGGCCTTCCACTCGGCTTCGCTGACCTTGCCCTTCAGGGACGTGGCGATGGACGTTGCGCCGTCGGCCATGGGAGCTCCTCCTAATAGGTTATCATTGTTGAGTTGAGCGTCGCGCCGAGGGCGCCCAGCGTCAAGTGCGCGAATTCGTTACCGGAAGGGTTGCCAGCGCTCGCCGCACGCCCGACGGTCTGGAGGAATCGGGCGGGAGACCTCAAGCATGCTGACCCTTCTGGGCGTGGCGGTGATCGTCGTGGGCTTCGCCCTGCGCTTCAACCCGCTGCTGGTCGTGGTCGCGGCCGCCCTGACGGCGGGTTTGGCCGCGGGCCTGGGGCCGCTGGAGGTGCTGGCCGCGTTCGGCAAGGCCTTCAACACCAACCGCTATGTGACCATCGCCTGGCTGGTGCTGCCGGCCATCGGCGTGCTGGAGCGTTGCGGCCTGCAGGATCGCGCGCGGATGACGATCCAGAGCCTGAAGGCGGCCAGCGCCGGCAAGATCCTGCTGACCTATCTGGTCTTGCGCCAGCTGACCGCCGCCTTGGGCCTGACCCACGTCGCCGGCCAGGCCCAGACCGTTCGCCCCCTGGTCGCGCCGATGGCCGAGGCCGCCGCGGAGATCACGGGCCCGCTGGAAGACGCCGACCGCGAGCGGATCAAGGCGATGTCGGCGGCCACAGACAATGTCGGTCTGTTCTTCGGCGAGGACATCTTCATGGCGATCGGCTCGATCCTGCTGATCGTCGGTTTCCTGGACCAGAGCGGCATCACGGTGGAGCCGCTGCACCTGTCGGTCTGGGCCATCCCCAGCGCCGTCGCCGCCTTCCTGGTCCATGGCGCGCGGCTGCTGCTGTTCGACCGCAAGATGGCCAAGAGCCGCGCCGGAGCCGAGGCATGATCGGCCTGCCGCTCGTCTATGTCATCGCCGGTCTGATGTTCGCGGCCTTCGCGGCGTTGAGCGCCGGCGACAAGGCCAACACCAAGCGCTGGGGCAACGCCGCCTTCTGGGCCTTGGTGGCGCTCAGCTTCCTGGCCGGGGATTTCCTGGGTGATCTGGGCAACGGGTTCCTTGTGCTGGCCCTGGCGCTGCTGGCCGGGACCGGGCGCCTGGGCGTCGGCCAGCCCGCCACCACGACACCGGACGCGCGTCGAGAGATGGCGCAACGGCTTGGCGCGAAGCTGTTCGTTCCGGCCCTGGTCATTCCGCTGATCACGCTGATCGGCGCCTTCGCCTTCAAGGCCATGACGATCCACGGCGCGCCCTTGGTCGAGGCCAAGAACGCCACCCTGATCGCGCTAGCCTTGGCCGCCATCGTCGCGGCCATCCTGGCTCAGGTGATGTTCAAGCAACCGGCCATCGCGCCGCTGCAGGAGGGTCGACGCCTGATGGACCTGGTCGGCTGGGCCGCCCTGCTGCCGCAGATGCTGGCGGCGCTGGGCGCGGTGTTCGCCCTGGCCGGCGTCGGCAAGACCATCGGCGAGATCGCGGTGCAGTGGACTCCAGCGGACAGCCGCTTCGCCGTGGTCGCCGCCTACTGCCTGGGCATGGCCGGCTTCACGATCCTGATGGGCAACGCCTTCGCCGCCTTCCCCGTGATGACCGCCGGCATCGCTCTGCCCCTAGTCATCGGCCGGTTCGGCGGAGATCCGGCCGTGGTCTGCGCCATCGGCATGCTGTCGGGCTTCTGCGGCACCTTGCTGACGCCCCTGGCCGCCAACTTCAACCTTGTGCCGGCGGCCTTGTTGCAATTGAAGGACCGGTACGGCGTGATCCGCGCCCAGGCGCCGACCGCCGTCCTCATGCTGGTCATCAACATGGTCCTGATGAATGCCCTCGCCTTCCGGGCTTAGCGCCCCCAGACCTGCCCCGCCAAGTCTGGCCAAATCGACGGCGTCGCGGTTCGCCAAGATCGCCCTGGGCCACATCGACCGCGAATATCCCAACAAGCTCGACCACGTAATGGGGAGCGACGCGGACGCGCGCACGCCGCGCGACCTGCATCCGATCTTCTTCGGCAGTTTCGACTGGCACTCCTGCGTCCACGGCTACTGGACCCTGGCCACGCTGCTGCGCGCCCGTCGGGAGATGGACGAGGCCGTCCAGATCATCGCGCTGTTCGACGACGCCTTCACCGAGGACAAGGTCGCCGCCGAGGTCGCCTATCTGGCCCGTCCGGAAAGCCGAGGCTTCGAGCGTCCTTACGGCTGGGCCTGGGCGCTGATGCTGCAGGCGGAGCTGATGCGGCACCCCGACCGCCCGTGGGCCGCCCGTCACGCGCCCCTGGCGCGGGCCTTCGTCGAGCGGTTCGAGGCCTTCCTGCCCAAGGCCGACTATCCGATCCGGGCCGGCGTGCACACCAACACCGCCTTCGCCCTGGCGCTGGCCGCCGAGTACGCGGACATGACGGGCGACGCGGCGTTCCGGCAGCTGCTGCTGACCAAGGCGGTGATCTGGTACGGCCAGGACGCGGCCTGCCAGGCCTGGGAGCCGTCGGGCGACGAGTTCCTGTCGCCGGCCCTGATCGAGGCAGAGGCCATGCGCCGCCTGTTGCCCAAAGACACCTTCGACGTCTGGTTCGTGCGCTTCCTGCCGGACCTGGCCAACAAGCAACCGGCGACGCTGTTCACCCCCGCCAAGGTCAGCGACCGCTCGGACGGCAAGATCGCGCACCTGGACGGCCTGAACCTGTCGCGCGCCTGGTGCTGGCGCACCCTGGCCGGGGCGATGCCCGAGATCGATCCCGCCAAGCCGAAGGCCGTCAACGCCGCCCTCTCCCACCTGGCCGCCGCCGTGCCGCACGTCGCGGGCGACTATATGGGCGAACACTGGCTGGCGACGTTCGCCCTGCTGGCCCTGACCAACGGCTGACCGTCCGGCAGTGCTCACTCGCGCTGCGGAAGAGTTTGCAATCCTTAACAATGGAAACGACAGGACGCGGACTAAGGTTAATACCGGATTCAAGTGGCGTTCGATTCCGTTCACGCTTGACCTGAACCTCAAGCGCGGCGGTCCCGTCATGAACAGCGACATCTCCAAGGGCTATCAGGACATCGAGGTGATCGCCGCCCCGACGGGCTGGCTGGTCGCCGAAGCGGGCAAGATCACCGGCCGCTTCGATAGCGAGGAAACGGCCTACAAGACGGCCTTGGCGATCTGCGCCGACCTCTTCGAAGCCGGCGTTCGCTCGCGGGTCAGCCAGACGCCCGCCCGCTCCTGCTGATCGCCATGATCGACGATCTGGCCCTCGCGCGAGAAACCCGACTGCGGCGCCAGGGCCTGACCTCGCCGTTGATCGGCGAGATCGCCGAGGCGCTGGTCGAGTTGGGCGGAGCCGCCGGTCGCGATCGCGTCGCCGACCTCGTGGCCCACCGCAGGGGCCGTCATCCGGCGTCCGACGCACTGCGGCGCGAATTGGTCCTCGCCCTGAAACTGCACCGCGAACACGTTCTGGCCGAAGACCTGCGCCCCGCCTTCGGCGTCGTCGGCCGGACCTGGGTTCTGGCCCCGAACGCCCTGGCCTTCTTCAACAAGCATATGCGGCGGCGCGCCGGTGGCTGAGGCCGGTCATCGCCCGCCTCGCACGCTCAAGGCGGTCATGTTGCTGGCCGTCGCGGCCTTCGCCCTGGGCATGGCGCTGGGCCTGGCGATCCTTGGGCAGAAGCCCTAGTCGCCGCGATCGCCCTTCATCAGGCGCGCCTTGTCGCGGGCCCAGTCGCGGGCCGCTTCGGTCTCGCGCTTGTCGTGGTTCTTCTTGCCCTTGGCCAGGCCGATCTCGAGCTTGGCCAGACCCTTGTCGTTCCAATAGAGCTTCAGCGGGATCATGGTCCGGCCGTCGCGCTGGACCGCGCCGATCAGCTTCTCGATCTGCTTCTTGTGCAGCAGCAGCGTGCGGTGGCGGCGCGGCTCGTGGTTGAAGCGATTGGCGTGGCCATAGGGCGGAATGTCGGCGTTGATCAGCTTGATCGTACGGCCTTCGACCGACGCGTAGGACTCGGCGATATTGGCCCGGCCGACACGCAGCGACTTCACCTCGGTGCCGGTCAGCATGATGCCGGCCTCGAAGGTTTCCTCGATGAAGTAGTCGTACCGGGCGCGCCGGTTCTCGGCGATCGGCTTGGTCATCAGACCAGACCCGCCTCGCGCATGGCCTCCAGGATCGCCGGCTTCACCGCGTCGCTGCACGGCGCGATCGGCAGGCGCACGTCCTCGGCGCACAGGCCCAAGTGAGCCATGGCGAACTTGGTCGGCGACGGCGAGGCGTCGAGGAACAGGGCCTTGTGCAGCTTCACCAGGCGGTCCTGGCCGTAGAGCGCGGTTTCCCAGGCGCCCTGCAGGCAGGCGTTGATGAACGCCGAGCAGGCTTCCGGGGCGACGTTGCTGGTCACCGAGATCACGCCGTGACCCCCATGGGCCATGTAGCCCAGCGCCGTGGGATCGTCGCCCGACAGCATCACCCAGTCCGGGCCGCACTGGATGCGTTGCAGGCTGGCGCGGGTCAGGTCGCCGGTGGCGTCCTTGATGCCGACGATGTTGGGCAGCTTGGACAGGCGCACGAGCGTGTCGTTGGACAGGTCCACGCCGGTGCGGCCGGGCACATTGTAGACCAGCACCGGCAACTGCACGGCGTTGTTGATCGCCTCGTAGTGGCGATACAGGCCTTCCTGGCTCGGACGATTATAATAGGGCGTCACCACCAGGGCGGCGTCGGCGCCGACGGCCTTGGCGTGCTGGGCCAGCTCGATGGCCTCGTCGGTCGAGTTGGAGCCCGCGCCGGCGATCACCGGCACGCGGCCTTTGACGGTCTGCACGCAGAGCTCGACCACGCGCTTGTGCTCGTCGTGGCTCAGGGTGGAGGTTTCGCCCGTGGTGCCGACGGGCACGACACCGTGCACGCCGCCGGCGATCTGGCGCTCGACGAGGGCGACGAACGCCGCTTCGTCCACCGCGCCGTCGCGGAAGGGCGTGACGAGGGCCGGAATGACGCCCTTGAACGGAGAATGGACCATAACTTGCAATTTGCCGTGAGAAGGACGCCGCGAAGGTTGCGGCCGGACGATTGGGGCGGACATATGTATGTCGCCGCACCGCCGTCCCGCAACCGGTCCGTCGGAGCAGGCAGCGGTTTGATGGGCCTGGGCTCGGGGGTCAAGCCCCAAGGCCGCCACAACCGTTCCTTAGGTGTCTTCGCGCCTGATGGGTAACAAGGCCCATCGGTTTGATTCGGTGGTGGATTTAGGAGACCGCGTTTTGGCTTCAGTGTTGCGTCGGATCATGCTCGGAAGCGCGGGCGTCGCGCTGGTCTTCGGCGTCGCGGACGCCCAGACGAACGGGCCTGTGCCGTACCAGCCTTCCTATTCGTCCAGCGCCTCGCTGGTCACCACCCCGCCGACCGCGATTCCCGGGACCGTCTCGGACGTCGAGGCCGAGAACCTGCGCATGGCGCTCTCGGCCGCCAAGAGCGGCGATGTCGGCCGGACGCGCATGGCCATGCAGAGCCTGCAGGACCCCCTCGCCAGGAAGATCGCCCTCTGGGCCCTGGTCGACAGCTCGGCTGAAGCCATGAGCTTCTTCGAACTCGATTCGGCTCGTCGCGACCTCGCCGGCTGGCCCCGCGCCGGCCGCCGCGAGACCGCCGCCGAAAAGCAGCTGTCCGTTTCGGGCCTCTCGCCCGCCCAGACCATCGCCTGGTTCAGCGGCGGCCAGCCCGCCACCGCAGAGGGCGCCATGGCCCTGGCCTCGGCCTACCAGGCCAACGGCCAGAACCAGCTCGCCGTCGACCTGATCCGCCGCACTTGGCGCGACAAGGTGTTCGAGGCCGACGCCCAGCGCTCCATGGCCTCCCGCTTCGGAACCATGCTGACCGCCGACGACTACGCCCGCCGCGCCGACATCCTGCTGTACGGCCAGCAAGGCCCGGCCGCCCGCGATCTCGTCACCCTGCTGCCAGCGGACCAGCAGGCCGCCGCCCGCGCGCGCATCGCCTTCCGCCAGAACGCCGGCAACGCCAACGACCTCTACACCGCCCTGAGCTCGGCCGACCAGTATTCGGCGGGCGTGTCCTTCGAGCGCGCGGCCTATCTGCGTCGCAAGGGCCTGGACAATCTGGCCCTGGGCCTGGTCCGCTACTTCCCCTCGCCGCCTCCGACCGACGAAGCCGCCGCCGCGGTGTGGAAGGAGCGTCGCGGGCTCGTGGTCTCGGCCTTGAAGGCCGGCGACAGCCAGGGCGCCTACGCCGCCGCCGCCAACACCGGCCTGAGCGCCGGCGCCGATGCGGCCGAGGCCGAATTCTATGCCGGCTGGATCGCACTGGCCAAGCTCAAGCAGCCCGACGCGGCCGCCAGGCACTTCGCCGCCATAGCCGCCATCGGGGCCTCGCCGATCACCAAGGGTCGCGCCCTCTATTGGCAGGGCCGCGCCGCCGAGGCCCAGAACGATCCGATCGCCGCCCAGGCCTTCTATGCCGAAGGTGCACGGCACATCACCACCTTCTATGGCCAGCTTTCGGCCGAGAAGGCGGGCCTGACCGAGATCAAGCTCGACCGCGACCCCAACATCACCCAGGCCGACCGGGCGCGCTTCATGGGCCGCGAACTGGTGCGGGCCGCGCGGATGCTGGCCGACATCGGCGCCAAGGATCAGTTCCGCTCGCTGGTGCTGTTCATCGACGACAACCTGCCCAATGCCGAGGAGTCGGCCCTGCTGGTCGACATGGCGCGCGGCTATGGCGACCAGGACCTGGCCATGCGCGCCGTGCGCACGGCGGCCCAGCGCGGCTTCATCCTGCCCGAGCGCGGCTACCCACTGCTCGACCACCACTTCACGCCGGGTCCGGGCGCGGCCGAAACGGCCTTCGTCTATTCGATCTCGCGCCAGGAGAGCAATTTCGACCCCAACGCTCGCTCGGGCGTCGGCGCGCGCGGCATGATGCAGCTGATGCCGCCCACCGCCGCCATCGTCGCCCGACAACTGGGCGAGAGCCATTCGGTCGAGCGACTGTCCGAAGCCTCGTACAACATGCGCCTGGGCTCGACCTATCTGGGCAGCATGGTCAACAATTTCAGCGGCTCCTACATCATGGCCGCCGCCGCCTACAACGCCGGTCCCGGCCGGCCAGCCCAGTGGGCCACCCTGTGCGGCGACCCGCGCGGCGCGGCCACCGACCCGCTCGACTTCATCGAGTGCATCCCGTTCTCCGAGACCCGCAACTACGTGATGCGGACCCTGGAGACGACCATGGTCTATCGCGCTCGCCTCAATGGCGGCACGGCGCCCCTGACCCTGTCGCGGGACCTCAAGCGCGGCGGCTACACCTACACCCCGTCGGTGGCTCAGGCCTACACTGCCACCGCCCAGCCCTGACGCAAGTCTGTCATCCCGGAAGCCTCGCAGAGGCTATCCGGGACCACGGCAAGCGCAGGCGTTTCCGGTGGTCCCGGCTCTCCGCTTCGCTGCGGCCGGGATGACAGACCTTTGAGGCTAAATCCTTCTTGCTGACAGCACAGGCCCGGCTGGCGTCTCCACAAGAGCGCCGTCCAGCCTGAACACCCGCGCCAGAACGTCGGGCGACAGAGCCGAGGCGGGCGCGCCCTCGGCCACGACGCGACCGCCGTCGATCACCGCCACGCGGTCGCAATAGCGCGCCGCCAGGCTGAGGTCGTGCAGGGTGACGATCACGGCGGCGCCGGCGGCGGCCTCGGCGCGCAGCAGCTCCAGGGTCAGCAGCTGGGCGTCGGGATCCAGACCGGCGATCGGCTCGTCGGCGACCAACAAGGGCGCGCGAGTCGCCAGCAGCCGCGCCAGCAGCACCCTCGCGCGCTCGCCGCCCGACATGTCCAGCACCCCGCGCGTCGCCAGATCGGCCGCGCCGACGCGGCCCAACCGCTCGCGCGCAACGACCAGAGCCTCGGCCTCCGGCAGATCGACCGCGCCAAGGCTGGCGACCATCTCGGCGGGCAGGTTCCACGCCACGCGGCGATCCTGCGGCAGGTAACCGACCAGGGCGGCGCGCTCGGCGGCCTTCAGCGTCTCCAGGGGCTTATCCGAGAGCAGCGTGCGGCCTTCGGCCAACGGCAGCAGGCCCAAACCGGCGCGCAGCAGGCTGGTCTTGCCGGCGCCGTTGGGGCCGACCACGCCGACCAGCTCGCCAGGACAAGCGACCAAGCTCGCGCCGTCCAGCACCAGCTTGCCGCCCTGCCGCGCCTTGACGGCGTCGATGGTCCAGACCGCGCTCATGACCGCCAGCTCCGGGCCGCGCGCCAGATCAGCAGGGCGAACGCCGGCGCGCCGAACAGCGCGGTGACCACGCCGAGCTTCAGCTCCTGGTCGGTCGGAACCAGCCGCGCGGCCAGGTCGGCCAGCACCAGCAGCAGGGCTCCGGCCAGGGCCGAGGGCCATAGGATGCGGCGCGGATCGTCCTTCACCAGCGCGCGCACCATGTGCGGCGCGGCCAGACCGACGAAGCCGATCACGCCCGCGCCCGCCACCGCCGCGCCGGTCAACAGCGCCGCACCGGCCACGGCATAGGCCCGCAGGCGCGCCATCGGCAGGCCCGACATCCTGGCCGCTTCCTCGCCCAGGGTCAGCATGCGCAGGCCCTGCCCGGCCTTCAGGCACAGCGTGGCGCCGATCGCCATGGGAATGATCGCCCGCAGGCTGTCGGTCCAGTCGCGGTTCTCCACAGAGCCCATCAGCCAGGCCAGGATCTCGGCGATGGCCACCGGCGACGGCGCCAGGTTGAAGACCAAGGCCGTCAGGGCCCCGCCGAAGGCCGAGATGGCCACGCCAAACAGGATCAACGCCTCGGGCTCGCGCAGGCGGATGGCGATGGCCACCACCGCGCCGCCCGCCAGCAGCGCGCCGGCCAGGGCGCTGAGCTCGATCGCCCCGGGCACGGCGGCGAGCCCCCCGGCGATGGCCAAGGCCGCGCCCAGACCCGAGACCGCCGACACGCCCAGGACGCCGGGATCGGCCAGCGGGTTGCGCAGCAAACCCTGCATGGTCGCGCCGGCCAGCCCCAACGCGGCGCCAACCAGGGTGGCCATGGCCACGCGAGGAGCCCGGATAGTCCACAGCACCTCGCCCGGCGGCGAGTCCGGATGGGTCAGGGCCTGGGCATACTGGCTCGCGGCCAGGGGCGTCTCGCCCAGCGTCACGGCGAAGACGGCCGCCAGAACCAGCAGGCCCAGCATCAGAAGACAGAGACGTAAGAGGCTCATCGCGCCGCCTTGGCCAGCATCGCCGCGCCATCGGCCGCGAACCAGGCCGGGCAGCCGACCACCGCTCCGGGCAAGGATGCGATGGCCCGCTCGGCCGTCACCTTCTTCAGCGCCGCGTGACGGCCCGGGCCCCAGCGATCGGAGCCGGCGCGGGTCAGGTCGAAGAAGCCCAGCACCACCGCGCGCGGCGGCGTCATGACCATGGTCTCCAGCGGCACGGCGCTGAAGAACGGTCCGGTCGAGGCGTTGGCCAGGCCGGCCGCCTTCAGCATCTGGTCGATCAGGGTGCCGCTGCCGGCCGTGTAGCCGCCGGGCGTCAGATAGAGCGCGCCCTGCCCCTTCCAGGCGCCGGCCGAGGCCTTCAACTGACCGTCCATTCGCGCGATCAGGGCCTCGCCCGTCGCGCGGCGGTCCAGCGCTTCGGCGACGCGGCGCACATTGGCCCGCACCGCATCGAAGTCGGCGGCGTCATCAATGCGGACAGTGCGAACGCCCTTGCGATCCAGCGCCGCGACCAGCCGCGCGTCGCCGCCCCAATGGCGCACCACCACGTCGGGCCGCGCGGCGACCAGGCTCTCGAAGGTGGCGCGACGCTTCGGCAGACCGACAGAAGCCTTGCGCATGTAGGAGTCCGGCGCGCCGGCGCGGTGAGACAGACCCACGATGGTCTCACGTGGAGCTAGGGCCAGCACGTACTGGTCGGCGCAGGAATCCAGCGACATGACGCGCGGCGCGGCCGCCGCCGGCTGGACGAGGACCACCGCCGCCGCGACGACGCCGATCGCGCGGGCGGCAAACGACATGGATCAGTCCGTGACCAGACCGTAGAGCAGGCCGTCCAGCATCACCCGCATCAGCTCGTCGGACGACGACCAGTTGCGGTTGGGCTTGGTGATCAGCAGCGACACCAGGCCGTGGCACCCGGCCCACAGCACTTCGGCGGCGCTCTGGGCCGAGCCGGAGCGCAGACGGCCGGCGGCGGCGATCTCGCGGAAGGGCTCGCTGAACTTCTCGAAGCAGCGGTCGCCCAGTTCCAGCGTGCCGGCCTGCTTCTCCACCGAGATGTTGGCGCCCGAGGCGCAGAACACCAGCTCGTAGGTGTTGGGGTTCTCGAGGGCGAACCGCATGTAGGCTTCCAGCATCAGCCGCACGCGCGAGACGGGATCAATCGGCCGGGCTCCGATATCGATATTGAGGGCCAGCAGGCGCTCGATAGCGCCGTCGCTGATCTCGAGCAGAATCTGATCCTTGTCGCGGAAGTGCATGTAGAGCGCCGTAGACGACACGCCCACCGCGTCGGCGATCTTGCGGATGGTCGCACCCGCATAGCCCTCGGCGATGAAGATCTTCTCGGCCGCCGCCAGGATCTCGCCCCGGCGCATGTGCCCGTCGCCCTTCGGCTTGCGAGCGGACTTGTGCGGCTTCTTCAAAGCGAGAGTCGTCACGGCTTTTGTTTTCCCCTGCGTTTCCCCGATTTCCGACACTAAACGGGAATCACCCAGACGTCGCAAGGGACTGCGCTTCAAACGGGAAACGCGCATTTTTCCGTTTGACATCTCATAGTTGAGTATAGGTTATTCGTCGCCCGAAGATCGTGCTGACCTGTCGGGGGGCAATCATGGCGCGCGAGGATGTCGCTCTGGCGCGGCCGTCGCTGACGGCCGGCCCAGTCCATGGCCTTGAAGCCGTCCCGGCGTCCCTGCCGGACAGCGGCGGCGCGCATGTCATGCTGAGCCTTCGGCAAAGGGCCGCGCTGGGCTTGGCCGTGGCCCTGATCGCGTTGGCGGGCCTGCTAAACCCGCTCCAGATGCTACAGGCGGCGTACTGGGCGTTCGTTGTGGCCTTCTGCGCCAGCGCCGCGGTCAGGCTGGCCGCGGTCCTGACACCGCCTCGACGATATCTGGCGGCGTCCGTGCCGGATGACGACTTGCCCGGCTACAGCCTCATCATCCCTCTGTATCGCGAGGCGGAGGTCGCCGCCGAACTGGTCGCCAATCTCGATCGTCTGGACTATCCGCGCGATCGCCTGCAGGCGCTGATCGTGCTGGAGGCGGACGACCATGCCACCCAGGCGGCGTTCCATGCCCTGGACCTTCCCAGCTTCATCCAGGTTCTCGTGGTCGCGCCGGGCGAGCCACGCACCAAGCCCCGCGCCTGCAACGCCGCCCTAGACCGCGCGCGCGGCGATCTGATCGTGATCTATGACGCCGAAGACGCGCCCGATCCCGGACAGCTGCGCGAGGCGGCGGCCCGGTTCGCGTCGGGCGATCCTCGCCTGGCCTGTCTGCAGGCGCCGCTCCGGGTGGAGATGCCGCGCCTCACGGCCTTCATTCCCGAACAGTTTCGGCTGGAATACGCCACCCATTTCGAGGTGCTGCTGCCCGCCTATGAGAGGTGGCGACTGCCCTTCCCGTTGGGCGGCACCAGCAATCATTTCAAGGCAGACGTCCTGAGGTCGGTGGGCGGCTGGGACCCCTACAACGTCACCGAGGACGCCGACATCGGCTTCAAGCTGGCCTCGGCCGGCTATCGCCTCGGCACCCTGGAGCGTCCCACTCTTGAGACCGCACCCGCTACACTGCGACAGTGGGGTCCGCAGCGGGCGCGCTGGATCAAGGGTCACCTTCAAACCCTGGCCGTCCATGGTCGAGGCGCGATCGGCCGACGGCCGCGCTCGGTGCTGGCGCTGGTCCTGACGCTGGCCGTGCCGGTGGCCGCCTCGAACCTGCACGCGCCCGCCATGCTGCTGGCCGGCGCCAGCGTGATCGCCGACTGGACCGTGGACGGCGAACTGTCGATCCCGATCCTTCACGTGACCCTCTACTGCGCGTGCTGGAGCGTTTCGGCGATCGCCGGCGTGGTGGGCGTGATGCGGTCCGGCGGCGAACCGAGGTCCCTGCATCTGCTGGGCATGACCGTCTACTGGATGATGTGGGTGGTCGCTTCGCCTCGCGCGCTATGGCAATTCTTCTTCGCGCCGCACCGCTGGGACAAGACCCTGCACATCCCGCGCACTGGACGGCGCGCGCCCTGAAAGCGTATGGGCGAGGCGATGAGCCCGACGATCGCCCCCGCCCCCATCGTGATGCGCACCACCGGCTGGAGCCACTACGCCCTGCTGGACAGCGGCAATGGCAAGAAGCTGGAACGCTACGGCCCCTACGCGGTCGTGCGTCCCGAGCCGCAGTGCTTCTGGGCGCCGCGCCTGCCCGCTTCGGCCTGGGAGGGCGCCGACGCGGTGTTCGACCCCACCGACGAGGACGAGGCCGGTCGTTGGCGCTTCAAGGGCAGGTCGATCGAGAAGTTCCCGCTGAGCTGGGGCGAGGCGAAATTCCACGGCCAGTTCACGCCGTTCCGCCACCTGGCCTTCTTTCCCGAGCAGGCCGCCAACTGGGCCTGGCAGGACGAGCGGGTTCGCGCCTTTATCAAGGCGCGCGGCCGCCAGCCCAAGATCCTGAACCTGTTCGGCTACACCGGTGTGGCCTCGCTCGTCTGCGCCGCCGCCGGCGCGGCGGTGACCCATGTCGACGCCTCCAAGAAGTCGGTCGGCTTCGCGCGCGAGAACGCCGCCTTCGCCGGGCTGGAGGACAAGCCGATCCGCTGGATCGTCGAGGACGCCCGCAAGTTCGTCGCCCGCGAGCTGCGTCGCGGCAATGTCTATGACGGGATCATCCTGGATCCGCCAAAGTTCGGGCGCGGCGCCGACGGCGAGGTCTGGCGCCTGTTCGAGGACCTGACCGAACTGACGGCCAACTGCGCGCAACTGCTGTCGGACGAGGCTTCGTTCCTGCTGATGAACGCCTATGCGGCCCGGGTCTCGGGCGCGGCGATGTCGGGCCTGCTGGCCCAGGTGCTGGACGGTCGCGACGGCGTCATCGACTGGGGCGAGCTTTCGCTGGTCGAGGAAAAGGGCGACCGCCAGATCGGCCTGTCGTTCTTTGCGCGCTGGTCGTCCCAAGAGACGCCGGGGGAGCAAGGCCGATGAACGCCAAGACCGTCACCTCGCTGTCGAACAACACCGTGAAGGCCGTTCGCGCCCTGCACATGCGCAAGGAGCGTGAGGAGAGCGGCCTGTTCCTGGCCGAGGGCTTGAAGATCGTCATCGAGGCGATCGACTGCGGCCACGCGCCCAAGATCATCATGTACGGCCGCGACGCCGCCGATCACCCGATGCTGCAGAAGGCCTCGCAGGCCTGCCTGAAGGCCGGCGGCGAGGTCATCGAGGTCAATCGGGAAATCCTCGAGAAGGTCTCGCGCCGCGACAATCCGCAGGCGGTGGTCGGCGTCTTCAAGCAGGTGTTCACGCCGCTGTCGGCCATCGTGCCCGAAAGCGCGCCGTGCTGGGTGGCCATGCAGGCCGTGCGCGACCCCGGCAACCTTGGCACCGTCATCCGCACCGCCGACGCGGCCGGCTGCGGCGGGGTGATCCTGGTCGGCGACTGCGTCGACCCTTATTCCGTCGAGGGCGTGCGGGCGACCATGGGCTCGATCTTCGCGGTCAAGATCGCCAAGGCGACCATCCCGGAATTCCTGGCCTGGCGCGAGGGCTGGCCCGGCAGCGTGGTCGGCACTCTGCTGACCGCCACGGTCGACCACAAGTCCGCCGACTATGTGAAGCCGTCGCTGATCCTGATGGGCAACGAGCAGCAGGGCCTGCCGCCCGAATTGGCCGCCGCCTGCGACGTCAACGTCAAGATCCCCATGCGCGGCCGGGCCGACAGCCTGAACCTCAGCGTGGCGACCGGGATCATGATCTACACCGTGACGGAATAGCCGCCGACCGGCGTTGAAGCCCGAAACAGCCTGGAGCATGCGATGCGTTGGTTTCCGATCGTCCTGGCGCTGTTGGCGACGCCGGCCCTCGCCCAGCAGGTCGCCGATCCCGACGCCGATGTCCGCGTCGCCGCGCCCGCCTATGCGACCGACGCCGGCCCGCTGATCGCGATCGACGCCAGCCACAGGAACTTCCACACGATCACGGGCCGCTACGCCCCGGTGGCGGCGGTGGCGCGCAACGACGGCTATCGCGTGACCTCGCTGGACGCGGCGCCGAGCGCCGACACCTTGAAGGCCGTGAAGCTGCTGGTCATCGCCAACGCGCTGAGCGCCTTCACGCCGGAAGAGGTCTCGGCGATCCACGCCTGGGTCGAGGCCGGCGGCTCCCTGCTGCTGATCGCCGACCACATGCCCTTCGGCGCCGCGGCCGACGGCGTGGCCCGCAGCTTCGGCTTCCAGTTCGAGGACAGCTTCGCGTTCGAAGCGGTGCGCGGGCCCGAGCTGTTCTCCAAGACCAATGGCCGGCTGCTCGACGGCCCGATCGCCCAAGGCGGGGCCAAGGGCAAGCCGGTGGACAAGGTCTACGCCTTCACCGGCACGGTCCTGCACGCGCCGACCGGCGCCGTTCCGCTGCTGCGCCTGGGGCCGGGCTGGTCGATCCTTCTTCCGAAGGAGCCCTGGAAATTCGACGAAACCACGCCCTCCCGCCCCTCGACCGACGCCGATCTGCGCGGCGCGGCGATGGAGGTCGGCAAGGGTCGCATAGCGCTCTTCAGCGAGGCGGCGATGTTCACCGCCCAGCGCGCCAACGGCGGCGGCCTGGTGGGCTTCAGCTACCCGCAAGCCGACCAGAACAAGCAATACCTGCTCAACGTGCTGCACTGGCTCAGCCGAGCCCAATAGGCGCGCTTGACGCTGGCGACGTCCGCGCCTCCAATCCGTCCGACTTCGACGGGCGGGGGCTTGTTGCGTGACCAGACACAAGATCATCGCCGGCCTCGTCGGCGCAGCGAGCCTGATGGCCGCCGCCGGGCCGGCTTTCGCCGCGACGACGGCGGGCAAGACCTTCGGCGACTGGCAAACCCGATGCGAGCCCAGCCAGCCGCCCGCGCGGCCATCCTGCGCCCTGGTTCAGTCGGTGGTGGCCGACGGCCCCCAGGCGATCGGCCTGTCCGTCGTCGTGCTGAGGACCGCTGACAAGGCGCGCATCCTGCGGGTCGTGGCGCCGCTGGGCGTGCTGCTGCCCGGCGGGGTCGGCCTGAAGATCGACGGCGTCGACATCGGCTCGGCGGCCTTCGTCCGGTGCCTGCAGAGCGGCTGCATCGCCGAGGTCGAACTGGGAGACGACCTGGTCGCCAAGCTGGGCGCAGGCGCGACCGCGACCTTCACCCTGATGGAAACGCCCGCCGAAGGCGTGGCTCTGCCGGTCAGCCTGAAGGGCTTCAAGGACGGCTTGGCCGCCCTGCCCTGACCGCGCCCCGCCGGCTATTTCGAGGCCGGCTTGCTGACGTCGGCCAGGCCGGCTTCCTTGGCCAAGGTCTCGAACTTGGATTGGTCGACATATTCGCCGAGCGCGGCGAAATTCTTGGCGACGTTCGGGTCGCTCATCAGGCCGCGCATGGCCACCTGCCCCAGCACGCCGAACGATTGCTCGATCGCCGACGAGCCCTCGTACTTGATGGCTTGCACCGTTTCCTTGCGGCAATCGCTGACCAGCAGACGCTCCATCAGGCCGGACACCTTCTTGGTCACCTCGATCCGCTGGCCGTCGCTGATGTTGGCGTAGCCCTTGACGGAGGGATGGGCGCCCATCGCAACGAAGACCCAGATTACGAGATCGGCCTGATCCTGCGGCGTGGTGGCCCGAACCAGGCACTTCGACATGTCGTCGGTGTAGATGCCCGCGTGCGCCAGCGACGCCGTCGAGGCGAGGATCGCGGCCAGACCCAGGGACTTCACGAACCGACGAATGGTCATCTTGCTTCCTTCACACGCGCCAACAAGCTTGGCCGTGACTCGATTGGCGCAACTTCCAGATGCAAGGCAAGCCCTTTCGCCGGAAGCTCACGTGCCGCGTGGTTTCGCCCGCGTCGTCGGCGCCGTGTTGGCCGGATCGTCGGGCCAGACGTGGCGGGGATAGCGCCCTTTCATCTCGATCTTCACCTCTCGCCACGAACCCTTCCAGAAGCCGGGCAGGTCGCGGGTGATCTGGATCGGCTTGTGGCCGGGCGACAGCAGCGACAGCACCAGCGGGACCTTGCCGCCGGCGATGGTGGGATGCTCGGTCAGGCCGAACAGCTCCTGCACGCGGATGTCGATGCGCGGACCGGCCTCGGCGGCGTAGTCGATGGCGACCGTGGTGCCGGTCGGGGCCTTGAAGCGGGCCGGCAGGGCCGCGTCGATCCTCTGCTGAGCGTCCCAGGGGATCAGCGAACGGATCGCGCCGTCCAGCGTGCTCTCGTCCAGCGCCGAAAGCGACGAGCGGCCGTGCAGCAGCGGCTCCAGCCAGTCGTCGAGGCGATCCAGGAGGGCCGCGTCCGACAGATCGGGCCAGGCGTCGCCGTCCAAAGCGCGCAGGAAGGCGACGCGATCGCGCAGGCCCTGCACGCCGTCGCCCAGCCGCAGCGCCGACAGACCCTCGGCCCGCACCTGGTCCAGCAAGGCGCTGGCGATCAGAGCCGGGTCCGGCTTGTCGATCAACCGCTCCTCCAGCACCAGCTTGCCCAGGCGAAGCAGCCGCTTGGCGCGCACCTTGCCGCCGGAGCTGGTCTCCAGGCGGTCCTCGGCGGTCAGGCGGTCGGCGAAGGCCTCGCGCAGGGCGGCCTCGTCGACGGCGGCGGCCAGCAGGATGCGGTCGCGGCTGTCGCCGCCGCCCAGCTCGCCCACCGCCAGCCAGGTCTCGCGAGCCAGGGGGTCGGTGGGTTCCAGATAGACGCCGCGCCCGCCGGCCAGCTGGAATTCGCCCGGCTTGCCGCGGGCCCGGGCCACCCGCTCGGGATAGGCCTCGGCCAACATCAGCCCCTCGTCGAGCGGCGTCGCGCCGGAAGGCTTGCCCGCCGCCCGCGCCCAGCGGTCGGCCAGGGCCTGGGCGTCCTTGGCCCGGGGCGAGCGATCGCGGCCCAGGGTCTCAAGGCGGCGGCGCAGATCGACATCGCGGCCGCCCAGCCCCTGCTCGGTCAGCAGGGCGGCGACCTCGGCCCCACGCCGAGCCTGGCCGGACGCAGCGGCGCGGACCACCATGTGGGCGATGCGCGGCGGCAAGGGCATTTCGGCCAGAGCCTTGCCGTGCGCAGTCAGGTCGCCCTGCCCATCCAGCGCCTGGATGCGTTGCAGCAGTCCGCGCGCCTCGGCGAAGGCGGCGGCCGGCGGCGGGTCGAGGAAACAGAGCCCGGACGCATCGCGCGCGCCCCAGCGGGCCAGATCCAGCGCCAGGCGCGACAGATCGGCTTCCAGGATTTCCGGACGGGCGAAGGCCGGCAGCGAGCGGGTCTCCTGCTCGTCCCACAGGCGGTAGCAGACGCCGGGCTCGACGCGGCCGGCGCGGCCCCGGCGCTGATCGGCGGCGGCGCGGCTGACGCGGACGGTGTCGAGGCGTGTGATGCCGCTGGCCGGATCGTAACGCGGGACGCGAGCCAGGCCGCAGTCGATCACCACGCGGACGCCCTCGATGGTCAGGCTGGTCTCGGCGATCGAGGTGGCCAGCACCACCTTGCGGCGGCCCGGCGCGGCGGAGGCGATGGCGCGGTCCTGGGCGCCGGGCTCCAGCGCGCCATACAGCGGCGCCAGGTCGACATCGGGCCGACGCAGGCGCTCGGCCAGCCAGCTCTCTGCGCGGCGGATCTCGCCCTGACCCGGCAGGAAGACCAGCAGGCTGCCCGTTTCCTCGGCGAGCGCCCGCTCGACGGCGCGGCCGACGCGCTCCTCCAGCCGCAGGCGGTCGTCGCGTCCCAGATAGCGGGTGTCGACCGGGAACATCCGCCCCTGGCTCTCGACCACCGGCGCGTCGCCCAGCAGGGCCGAGACGCGAGCTCCGTCGAGTGTGGCCGACATCACCAGCAGGCGGAGGTCGTCGCGCAGCAGGCCCTGGACATCGCGCGCGAAGGCCAGACCGAGGTCGGCGTCGAGACTGCGCTCGTGGAATTCGTCGAACAGTACGGCGGCGACGCCGTCGAGACCCGGGTCGTCGAGAATCATCCGGGTGAAGACGCCCTCGGTCACCACCTCGATGCGGGTGCGGGCCGAGATCTTCGACTGCAGTCGTACACGAAAACCCACCGTCTCGCCGACGGCTTCGCCCAGCGTGGCGGCCATGCGCGCGGCGGCGGCGCGAGCGGCCAGGCGGCGCGGCTCCAGCACGATCAGCTTTCGTCCGTCCACCCACGGTTCGTCGAGCAGGGCCAAGGGCACGGCCGTGGTCTTGCCGGCGCCGGGCGGCGCGACCAGCACGGCGGCCTCGCGCGCGCTCAAGGCGTCTTTCAGCGCCGGTAGGGCCTCGAAAATGGGCAACATCGCCTCGGCTTTAGCCGTCGAGGCCTTCAGCGCCAAGGGCGGCTGGACGCGGCGCCTAAGCGGAGAGCATTTACGCCCCTTCGCGGCTTGGCCTTGACCCCATGCTCATAAACGGGTCACCGTCCGCAAAATTTATCCAAGGGCGGTTCCCCGGGGGGGAGTCGTGCGTATCCAGGAGGAACTATGTGGCGCGTTAAATCGCTCGATGCGATCCTAGCGACCGCCGAGAAGAAGTCGCTGCATCGGTCCCTGGGACCTGTCCAGCTGACCTTGCTCGGCATCGGCGGAATCATCGGCACCGGCATCTTCGTTCTGACCGCCGAAGCGGCTCAGAAAGCCGGCCCCGGCATGATGGTCTCGTTCATCATCGCTGGCGCCGTCTGCGCCGTCGCCGCCCTCTGCTACGCCGAACTGGCCTCGATGGTTCCCGTCGCCGGCTCCGCCTACACCTATTCCTACGCCGTGCTGGGCGAGTTCTTCGCCTGGCTGGTCGGCTGGGCCCTCATCCTCGAATACGCCGTGGCGGCCTCCGCCGTGGCTGTGGGGTGGTCCGGCTATGTGGTCGGTCTGCTCGAGCACCTGCTGCACATCGACATTCCCGACATGCTGACGGCCGGCCCCTATGCGGGCGGGATCATCAACCTGCCGGCCGTGCTGATCTCCCTGCTGGTCACCTGGCTGCTGGTTCTGGGCACCAAGGAAAGCGCCACCGTCAACGGCGTGCTGGTGGCCATCAAAATCACCGCCCTGGGCGCCTTCATCTTCCTGGCCGTGCCGGTCATGAAGATGGAGAACTTCCACCCTTTCGCCCCCCTGGCCACGGCAGGGATCATCGGCGCGGGCGCGTCGATCTTCTTCGCCTATGTCGGCTTCGACGCGGTCTCGACCGCAGCGGAAGAGACCCGCAACCCTCAGGTCAATGTTCCGATCGGCCTGATCGGTTCGCTGGTCATCTGCACCATCTTCTACCTGCTGGTCGCGGCCGGCGCGATCGGCTCGTACGGCGCCCAACCGGTGTTCGGCCTGGCCGGCGAAGTGCTGTCGCCCGGTTCGGTCGAGCTGGCGGCGCGCTGTAAGGACCTGACGGCCGCCGGCGGCATGCCACTGGTCTGCTCGAAGGAAGCCCTGGCTCACGTGCTGCGCGAAATCGGCCACCCGGCCATCGGCAACCTGCTCGGCCTAGCGGCCGGCCTGGCCCTGCCCTCGGTCATCCTGATGATGATCTACGGCCAGACCCGGATCTTCTTCGTGATGTCGCGCGACGGCCTGCTGCCCAGCGTGCTGAGCAAGGTTCACCCCAAGTACAAGACGCCCCACATCGTGACCATGGTCACGGGCGGCATCGTGCTGGTGGCCGCGGCCTTCTTCCCGGTCGGCAAGCTGGCTGACATCTCCAACTCGGGCACGCTGTTCGCGTTCCTGATGGTGGCGATCGCGGTGATGATGCTGCGCATCAAGGATCCGGGCCGCAAGCGTCCGTTCAAGACGCCGTTCGTCTGGGTCGTCGCGCCCCTGGCGATCATCGGCTGCCTGGTGCTGTTCATGTTCCTGCCGCCGATGGCCAAGTGGCTGCTGCCGATCTGGGCCGCCATCGGCCTGGTGTTCTATTTCGCCTACGGCTTCCGTAAGAGCCACGTGGGCAAGGGTCTTCGCGGCGAAGTCCACGAACTGGACGACGACGCGCCGCCCACCGGCCTGCCAGGCGCTCAATAGCGCTTGAACCGGAGCGGATAACGCTTAGTTCGAACGGGCGGAGGCTTCACGGCTTCCGCCCGTTTTCTTTTGGAGCCTGACGATGAGCACCGAGCCGCCGATCCGCGCCGTGATCGCCCCGGTCACCCCGCTGCAGCAGAACTGCACGATCGTCTGGTGCGCCAAGACCAAGAAGGCCGCCGTCATCGATCCGGGCGGCGAGGTGCCGCGCCTGATGAAGGCCCTGGCCGATCAGGGTCTGACCCTGGAGAAGATCTGGATCACCCACGGCCACATGGACCACGCCGGCGGCGCGGCCGAGCTCAAGCGCCTGACCGGCGTTCCGATCGAGGGGCCGCACAAGGACGACCAGTTCTGGATCGACCAGATCCAGATGACCGGCGAGCGCTATGGCATTCCGGAGGCCCGCATCTTCGAGCCGGACCGCTGGCTGGACGACGGCGACGTGGTCACCCTGGGCGAGACCCAGTTCGAGGTCTTCCACTGCCCCGGACACACGCCCGGCCACGTGGTGTTCTTCCACCGCGAGGCGCGCTTCGCCCAGGTCGGCGACGTTCTGTTCCAGGGGTCGATCGGCCGCACCGACTTCCCGCGCGGCAATCACCAGGACCTGCTCGACTCGATCACCCAGAAGCTGTGGCCCCTGGGCGGCGACGTCCGTTTCGTGCCCGGCCACGGACCGATGTCGAGCTTCGCCGCCGAGCGGCGCAGCAACCCCTATGTCAGCGATCTCGCCATCGAAGCCCAGAACATCAAGGGCGCCGATTTCGTCATCCCAAAGAACACTTCACCGGGATGATCAGACGGGCGCCGCAAAATGTCGCGGCAACGCTGAGAAACGAAGAATACCGCCCAGCCAGGGCCTTGGGCGCTGATTGAGGCTCAAATCGAGCCCTTGGGTTGCGCCACGGTTTCAAGCGTGAAATCTGAAGGGCACGGGAACATGACAGGAGCGTCTCATGGAGACCATCCCACATCCCGGCCCTACGGCCGCTGATCCGGAAGCCCCGCGCGGCGCGGCGTCCCGCATCCTCATCGTCGACGACGATCCCGGCATTCGCGATGTCGTGTCCGACTTCCTCGGACGGCATGGCTACACGGTCGAGACCGCCTCGGACGCGCGCACCATGGAACAGGTCCTCGCCAGAGGCCCCGTCGACCTGGTGGTGCTCGACATCATGCTGCCGGGCGAAGACGGCCTGGCCATCTGTCGACGGCTGTCGGCCCAGGACGGTCCGGCGATCATCATGCTGTCGGCGATGGGCGAGGAGACCGACCGGATCGTCGGTCTCGAACTCGGCGCCGACGACTACCTGCCCAAGCCGTGCAACCCGCGCGAGCTGCTGGCCCGCATTCGCGCCGTGCTGCGCCGCCGGCAAGAGCCGCGCGGCGGCGACGACGCCATGGGCGCGGCCTGCGAGTTCGCCGGCTGGCGCCTGGACCTGGTCCGCCGCGAACTGCGCTCGCCGCAGTCGGTGGTGGTCAACCTGTCCAGCGGCGAGTTCTCGCTGCTGCGCGCCTTCGTCGAGCGGCCGCAACGGGTGCTGACCCGCGACCAGCTGCTGGATCTGGCCCGCGGCCGTGACAGCGACGCCTATGACCGCGCCATCGACGTCCAGATCAGCCGCCTGCGGCGAAAGCTGGACGACGGCGGCGGCAGCGAGCTGATCCGCACCATTCGCAGCGAGGGCTACATGTTCACGGCCAAGGTCGTGCGCACGCCATGACGCGCGGCCAGCGCGGCGCGCCGCTTTTCGTCCAGGCTCTGGGTCTGGTGATCCTGACCCTGGTGGCGGCGCAGCTGATCGCCATCGCGGTTATCTTCACCCTCCCGCCCCCGCCGCCGGAATTCTACCGGCTGTCGGAGATCACCCGCGCCCTGAAGACAGGGCAGACGGTGGAGTCGCGCGACGGCCGCCCGCTGGTCATCAAGCACAAGGCCAAGATGCGCTCGGGCGGGGTGGACTCCCCGCGTCGTCTGGACTTCAAGGCCGGCATCGGCCGCGCCATCGACGTCGCGCCCGACCGCATCGAGATCATTACCGACAACGGTCCGCGCTTCTTCGTGCGCCGGCTCAGCAAGGCCGACGCCAAGCGCCAGATCGACGCCCAGAAGCTGGACGGACGCGGCCCGGACGGTCCGGGACGCCCTGGCGGTCCTGGTGGCCCTGGCGGCGGTCCGGGAGGTCCCGGCGGCCCGCGCGACCAGTTCCTCACGCGCGATCTGCCGCCTCCGGGCGAGCGCCTGCGCGCCCAGCGCGACGAACCGCTGATCTTCGGCGACTTCGAACTGGGCGTTCGCCAGTCCGACGGCCGCTGGGTGGTGGTCGAGCCCAAGCCCACCTTCCGCCTCGACAGCTGGCAGCAGCGCATCCTGCTGATCCTGGGCCTGTCGATCCTGGCCGTCTCGCCGCTGGCCTGGCTGTTCGCCCGTCGCCTGGCGGGTCCGATCACCGCTTTCGCCCAAGCCGCCGAACGCCTGGGCCGCGATCCCCGCGCCACGCCGCTGGAACTGACGGGCTCGACCGAGGTCGTCGCCGCCGCCAGCGCCTTCAACATGATGCAGGAGCGCCTGCGCCGCTACGTCGAGGACCGCACGGCGATGATCGGGGCGATCGCCCACGACCTGCGCACCCCCCTGACCCGCCTGCGTTTCCGCATCGAGGCCACGCCGGACGACGTCCGGGTCAAGCTCTCCAGCGACATCGACCAGATGGAGGCGATGATCTCCGCCGCCCTGGCCTTCGTGCGCGACACCACCCGGCCGGCCGAGCGCACCAAGCTGGAGCTGGCCTCCCTGCTTGAAAGCGTCATCGACGAAGCCGCCGAAACGGGCGGCGCGGCCACGGTCGAACGGGCCGAGAAGGTCGTCATCGAGGGCGATCCCGTCGCGCTCAAGCGCCTGGTCGCCAATCTGGTCGAGAACGCTCTGAAGTACGGCCATGTCGCGCGCGGCAGCGTGTTCGCGGACGGCGACATGGCGATGATCGAGATCGACGACGACGGCCCCGGCGTGCCGCTGGCCGAGCTGGAGCGGGTGTTCGAGCCCTTCTTCCGGGGCGAGCCGTCACGCAACCGCGAGACGGGCGGCATCGGCCTGGGCCTGGCCGTCGTGCGCTCCCTGGCGCGCGCCCATGGCGGCGACGTCGTCTTAATCAATCGTCCCGAAGGCGGCCTGCGGGCCTGCGTCAGGCTGCCGATCTAGGGTCGCGCATCCTCAGGCGCCGGTTTGTTGCAGGCGCGCAAGACATCGCTCTTGCGCAGACATCCGCGCGCAATCGGGCCGCGCTTGATGCGAGGGGAAGGAGTTCCTCATGACATCACGCGCTCTGGCCGTCCTGACCTTGGCCGCCCTGTCCCTCGCCGCCTGCGGCCACGCGCCGCCCGATGGCCCCGGCGGCCCCGGCGGTCCCGGCGGCGGTCCGGGCGGACGCGGCTTTGGCCGGCCTCCCGGCGAGGAGGGCGAGCGCGGCCCGCAGCGGCCTCGGATGCAGTTGTTCATCAGCCCGGCAGGCGAGCCATTCCGCGCGCCGGCCGACGCGCCCTACCCCGTCGCGACCTGGTTCGCCGGCGCGGACGCCAATCACGACGGCGCGCTGTCGCGCGATGAGTTCGTCAACGACGCCGCGCGGTTCTTCGCGGTGCTGGACGTCGATCATGACGGCGTCATCGACGGGTTCGAGGTCTCGACCTACGAGAAGAAGATCGCGCCCGAAATCCTGCTGGGCGGCGGTTTCGATGGCGGCGGCATGGGTGGCGGCCGCGGCGGGCCTCCCGAGGGCGGACCGGGCGGACCGGGCGGCGGTCGCGGCAAGGGCGGCGGCGGTCGTGGCGGCATGGGCGGCGTCGCACTGCAGGGCGCGGCTCCCTACTCCCTGCTGGCCGAACCCCAGCCGGTGATGGGCGCGGACGCCGACTTCAATCGCCGCATCTCCAAGGAGGAGGCGCTGAAAGCGGCCAAGGCCCGCTTCGCCCTGCTCGACACCGACAAGGACGGCGCGCTGCGCCTGGAAGACCTGCCGCGCACGCCCAGCCAGGGCCGCGAGCGCCCGGAAGGCGGACCCGGCGGCGGCCGCAAGCCCCCGCCCGGCCGTCCCTAGCCGCCCACGACGCTGGCGATGATGTTGATCCCCAGCGCCAGGATCGCCGTGTTGTAGAAGTAGGCGGTCGCCGCGTGGGCGGTGACCAGCCTGCGCAGCTTCGAGGTCAGCACCGAATTGTCCGACACCTGGAACGTCGCCCCGATGCTGAAGGCCAGGTAGACGAAGTCCATGTAGGTGCTGGCCGGCTCGCCCGGAAACCCGATGCCGTCCTTGCCCTCGCCCTCGCCGAAATGGCGATGAGCGTAGTGCAGCACGAACACCGATTGCAGCACCAGCCAAGATAGGACCAAGGTCGCGCCCGCGCAGCTGGCGATGAAGGTCTTCACCGCGCTCCCTGAGGTCCGCGCCGCGATCATGGCGTCGACCACCGCCCACAGGCTGGCGACGATGGCCGCGAGGACGATGATCAGCAGAACCGATCGCCCCTCGTCCTCCCGCGCCGCCATCGACCGCACCTTCTTCTCGTCCGCCCGCAGGAACAGCGTCCAGGTCAGGCCGAGATAGGCGATCGCGCCCACATCCCAGCCGATCAGCAGGTGCGAAGCCTTCGGCGCGTCCAGAAAGCGCGCGACAGCCCATGTCGTCACTCCGACTAAACAGGCCGCGAAAAGCCGCCAATGCGACGCGGTGATCTTGCGGACGACTGGGGTCTTCTCGGCTTTGCTCAAGGCTCTGATCCTCTTTGAGAAGCGATATCCGTGTGGACGAACGCTTTTCTTGCTGTTGGGCGGTGAACCGAACGCGACTTCGCCGGTTACCTACACCAACGCGCAGGAAACGACGCCATGACCGATCCCGAGGCCCCTCCGCCGACCGAGCCCCAGCCCCCCGAATACGATCCCGGGGCGACGCCGGTGGAAGAGCCAGCCAATCCCCCACCGATCGATCCTGGGGACGACCGTCCCTATGACGCCAACGCCTAGCTCGTCTCGACCGTGATAAGTTTCGATTAGGAGCACCATATGGACCTCGACAGCGAACGGCCCCGTGGCCGCCGCGGCTTCGCCGCCATGGACCCCGAACGTCGCCGCGAGATCGCGCGGAAGGGCGGGGCCAGCGTTCCTAGCGAGAAGCGAAGCTTCGCCAAGGATCGCGATCTCGCCGCAAACGCCGGACGCAAGGGCGGCTCCTCGTCACGCGTGATCCGACCCGGCGGAGACGGCGGCCTCTAAGCCTCTCCACACAATTTCGCGCCGCGCGCTGGATTCCCCCGTCCAGCGCGCGTTCGCGTGTCCGTCATCCAGCTTGTCGCTAGCGCGTGAGGACGTAGATCCCGAAGGCCGGCGTGGCGCTCTCCCACCGCCGCGACACCGTCCACCCAGCGCGCTGGGCGATCGCCTCGAAAGCCTCCGACCGGTACTTGTAGGAATTCTCGGTGTGGATCGTCTCACCGGCCGCGAAGTCGAAACCGCGCCCGCCGATGGTCACCGTCTGGGCCTGATCGCTGACCAGATGCATTTCGATCCGGCTCTCGCGATCATTCCACACCGCGCGATGGCTGAAGGCCTTCAGGTCGAAGTCCGCGCCGAGCTCACGGTTGATCCGCGCCAGGACGTTGAGATTGAAGGCCGCCGTCACGCCTTGCGCGTCGTCATAAGCCGGGATGAGGATGTCGGCTCCCTTGGCCACGTCCGCGCCCACCACCATCGTCGCGCCGTCGCCCAGCAGTTCTCCCGCGCGACGCAGGAAGTCCTCAGCCTCGGCCGGCGGGAAATTGCCGATGGTCGAGCCCGGGAAGAAGCCTACGGCCTTTACGCCGGCTATGGCCTGCGGCAGCCGCAGCGCCTTGGTGAAGTCATCCACCAGCGGCGCGACCTTCAGACCCGGATAGTCGGCCTCGATCGCGGCGGTCGCTTCGTCCAGCGCGCTCTTGCTGATGTCGATGGGCGCATAGGCGGAAAGTTGCGGCGCGGCGTCCAGGAGGATCCGCGTCTTGGTGCTGGCCCCGCTGCCGAACTCGACCAGCGCCGCGCCGTCCGGAATGCGCGCGGCGATCTCCGGCGCGATCGCGCGCAGCAAGGCGGTCTCGGTGCGGGTCAGATAGTATTCCGGCAGGTCGCAGATCGCCTCGAACAGGCGCGAGCCTTCGGCGTCGTAGAAATACTTGCTGGGCAAGGTCTTGGGCTTGGCCGAAAGGCCGGCCACGACGTCGGCCAGGAACGAACTGTCCGCCGCGAGCGCCGCCTCGCCCGACGGCGCGCCGTCGTCGGCCAGACGCAGGCCCGAGAAGGCCCAGCGCTTGGAAGGCTGGAAGAAGTTGCGATAGGTCGAGCGCGCATGGCCCGGAGGCGTGGCCGAACAGCCGCCGCGCAGGACCATTTGGTTGACCATGAACTTGCCGTTGTACTCGCCCAGGGCCCCTGCTCCGGGCTTGAACCCCGGATAGGCCGAATAGGCGCTGGTGGTCCATTGCCAGACATGGCCCTGCAGCTGGCGCAGGCCGCCAGCGCCCGGCGCGCGGGCGGCGGCTTCCCATTCGGCTTCGGACGGCAGGCGCTTGCCCGCCCAGGCCGCATAGGCGGCGGCCTCGTAATAGCTGACATGGACGACGGGATCGGCGGGATCCACCGGGCGACGACCATTCAGGGTCATCACCGACCAGCCGTCCTCCTCGCGTCGCCAATAGAGCGGAGCCTCCCAGCCTTCCTCGACGACCGTTGCCCAGCCGTCCGAGAGCCAGAATTCCGGGCGCGCATAGCCGCCCGCCTCGATGAAGGCGAGCCAGTCGCCGTTCGTCACCAGCCGGTCGCTGAGACGATAGGGCTCCAGGTGGACCTTGTGGCGCGGGCGTTCGTTGTCGAACGCGAAGCCGCCCTGCCCGGCCCCGATCTCGACCAGACCGCCCTCGAACGTCACGAAGCGCTCCGGATCCGCTGGATCTCGGCGCTCCGAAACCGGCGGCCGATAGGCTGGGTCCAGGGGCGACTGGGCGAAGAGATGCAGGATGTCCATCAGGATCAGCTCCTGATGCTGCTCCTCGTGCGCCAGACCCAACTCCAGGCGCTCGCGCACAATGGCCGATGGCGATCCGGTCAGGAGACGCTTCATCGCCGCGTCGACATGGTGGCGATAGGCGGCGACGTCCGCACAGGAGGGACGCGTCAACAAACCCCGGGCGGGCCGCGGCTGCCGGGGGCCTAGCGCCTCGTAGTAGGAATTGAACAGGTAGCCGAAGCGGGTGTCGAACAGCTTGTAGCCGGCGAGATAGGGGACCAGCAGGAAGGTCTCGAAGAACCAGGTGGTGTGGGCGCGATGCCATTTGGTCGGGCTGGCGTCAGCCATGGACTGCGCCGACTGGTCCTCGTCGGACAGCGGCGAGGCCAGGGTCTCGGTGCGGCTCCGCACCATGCGGTAGCGCTCCAGCTCGGGGCAGGACACCGCGCCGGCGGTCTCGGGAACGTGAAGGTCGTCCGGGCTCATGGGCTCTCCTGGCGGCCAAGACCTGGGGTCGCGAAACCCGGCCGAGCACAACGTTCAGAAAGCTTGGGTGTTCCGGTCCGAGCTTTCAATAGCGCCGTTCAATGGCGGGTTCGCGAAGACCGCCCGGCCCCGGCACGGTCACACGGCGCGGTCCCTATCGTGTCAGCAGAACGCGGTTCGGCGCGACCTTGCTCCGAACTTTCCACTGCACGATCGCGATGAGGACCGTTGCGGCTAGCTGGCCAGGGCGCGGCCCACGGCTTCGCCGAGTTGATCGATGTCGAACGGCTTGCGGATCACGGACGCGGAACGTCCCGCAGCCTCGCGCAGCGCGGGGGTGTCCGCGTAACCGCTGGCGAACAGCACCGACAGGTCGGGGCGTTGTTGCAGCGCCTGTCGGGCGACCTGGGCGCCGTTCATGCCCGGCATGGCGAAGTCGATCAGCATCAGGTCGACCGGGCCGCTGGCCAGGGCTTCCAGTCCGAGCACGCCGTCCGAGGCTTCGCGGACCACGTAGCCCATGGCTTCGAGCGCCTCGCGCATGAACGACCGCACGCCGCGATCGTCATCGACCACGAGAATGGTCTCGGCCCGACGCGCGCGTCGCCCTCGGGCGTTGATGGCGGGCTCGACGACGATGAGAGGCTCGTGGCTTCTGGGCAGGAGCAAGGTGACGGTCGTGCCGCCCCCCAACGTGCTGTCGATCCGCGCCACGCCGCCGGATTGCTTGGCGATGGCGCAGACCTGAGCAAGGCCCAGACCGGAGCCCATGCCCACGCCCTTGGTGGTGAAGAACGGATCGAACGCGCGCGCCTTGACGTCGTCGGCCATGCCGGCGCCGTTGTCGGAAACCGACAGGGCGATATAGGCCCCGGGCTTCAGTTCCGGATCGCCGGTCACCATCGTGAGCGCGGTGGAGATCGTCAGCACGCCGCCGTCCGGCATGGCGTCCCGGCCATTGATCGCCAGGTTCAGCATGGCCAATTCAAGCTGCAGCAGGTCGCCGTTCACCCGCATCTCGCCGTCGGCCAGATCGAAGACCAGCGCGATCGAGGGTCCCAGCGTCGGCGTCAGCAACTCCGTCAAACGCGGCGTGATGTCGGCGACGCGCAGCGGACCCAGCTGCAGTTTCTGATCGCGCGAAAAGGCCAGCATTTGGGCCGTCAGCCGCGCGCCCCGCGCCGCCGCCTCATAGCCGCTTTCGGCCCAGCGACGGACGCGGTCCGGATCGTCGGGCTTGCGGCGGATCATCTCCAGATTGCCGTGCACCGCCTGCAGCAGGTTGTTGAAGTCGTGCGCGATCCCGCCCGTCAGCCGGCCGATGGCCTCCATCTTCTGGCTCTGATGCAGGGCGTCCTCGACCGCCTTGCGGCGCAGGATCTGCTCGTCGAGCCTCAGGCCGACATCGGTCAAGGCCGCATCGCGCACCGCGACCTCGAGATGAGCCCGGGACAGAGCCCATCGAAAGCCGCCAAGGCCCGCCAGGGCGAGCAGGGTCACCAAAGCCGTTCCGACCTGTCGCCCGATCACGCCGGACAAAGGCTCGCTCACGGCCTCGACCCGCACGACGCCGACACCGCGCCCCTGGCTGACGACCGAGGTCGTGGCGACCGCGCCGCTGTCCGACGCCGTCGGGCTGCGGACATAGCGCGCGATCGGCCGGCCGAAGGCGTCGGAAACGACGGCCAGTTCAATCCGGGGATCAGCCGCCAGGGTCTGGAGTTGCTTGTGGAGCGTCGGTCGATCATCCGCCGACACGGCTGGCGAGACCGTCCTGGCCAGCACTTCCGCGCTGGCGCGCAGCCCTTCGACCTGACGCAGCCGGTGATCACTCTCACTGAAGAGCGCGACGACCAGGCCCGAAACGACCAGGATCATCGCCGCCAGCAACGTCGCTTGTGTGGCGCGTCGCGCGTTCAGCCAGGTCATTTGAACCTCGCCGTCAGACGCGCGATCAGGCTGGGGCGCTTCGGGCGCGCGGCGCGCGCCGGCGGGAATGCGACGGACGTCACCGTCAGGGGCACAGGTGCGGTGGGCGCCTGAACGTCCTTTGCGTCGATGAAGTCCGTCACACCCTCCCCCCCCTGCCTGCATTGATCCTCGCCGGCCCCGACTGGGGATCGGGATCGACGAGAACAGAGGGCAACTTGACCGTTGTTCGGTCAGTGGGATGTGCCGATTTACACAGGCGAGGAAATTGCGGTCTCGGCTGGGGCTATGACCGGCGGGAAAGGTGGAAGATTGGCGTGGGCGGAAAGTCCCGACGCGGCGCGGTCCGCCCCACATAGCCGCAGCCGAACCGATCGCCGTGGAAGGTGGCCAGCACGCCCGCCAGGGCTTCGCTGACCAGGGCGGATCCCGGCGCGGCGTTGGGCTCGATGCGCGCCGCGATCACCACGTGCGCGCCCACCACGGCCTGTGCGCCCGAGATCGGATTTTCCCGCAAGTGCACCGGCCCGTAGTGGCCGCCGATGCGCAGGCCGAGCCCCCGCGGCAGGCCGAAGGACGGAAGGTTCAACCGCCGATGGCCTTCGAGCAGCGCCATGGCGGCCTCGGCGGCGGCGGCGGGTTCGGCGAACACCAGAAACACCCCGTCGCCCCAGGTTTCGACGTGCTCGGGCGGCGTCGCGAGGCCGGCCAGCACGCCGGCGATCCGGCTCATGATGGCGTCGAAGAACGCCGGCACCTGGTCGTCGCGCAGAGCGCCGAAGCCCCGGACGTCGAGAAACAGCATCGCCTTCATGGCCCGCCGCCCCGGGGCCGTGACGAACGTCGGACGCGGTCCACGCGGGACATCGAAGGGCGTCACCGACTGACGACGCGCACCGCCGGCCCAGTAGGCGATGTCCGCGCCGACGCCGACCTCGGCTTCCGCGCCCTTTCCGTCCCATAGCGCCAGCTGCACCGCCTCGGTCGCCAGGCCCTGCGCTCTCAGCACCGCGCAGCCGATGGCGTAGCGGCTGGAATAGGCGAACACCTGGTCGTCGCCGGCAAAGGGGTCGCGGCCAGCCAACCGGACGGATCGGGCGCGGCTCAGGCAGGCGTCGAACCGCCCCACCCAGTCTTCCCCGAACGGTCGAACGGAGGTCTCGACGAACGAGTCCGCTGGCGTGGGCAGCACGACGTGAAGCTCGGCTCCAGCATCCAGCAACGCCTCGGCCCAGAGAATGTCGCCGCCGGCCGCCAGGGCGCCATAGCCGAACCCGACACGCTCCTGGGCGATGGCGCGACGCATGCCTTGCCGCATGGTCTCCACCGCATCCGATCCGACCGCGTCGAGGGCGAACATATGGCCCGTGAAGTGGGCGCTGACCGGAGGCCTAAGCGGGTCGAGCCACGCCGTGGGCGCGCCGGTTTCCCGCAGGATGGTCTCCAGCTGACGCAGCGTGGAGGCCTGGGCGACGAAACTGAGCGGCGCCTTGCCGATCGCCTCGCGCAGGCGTTCGCCGGCGGCCTCGACGCGGTCGAGAAGCACCAGGGCCTCCGCCCGGCTCGCCCCGTCGTAATAGGCAAGCTCGCCGGTCTCGGCCTGTATCGGCAGATCCAGCGCGAGGCTGGCGAAGGCGCGCGCCGCTTCGCCTTCCCCCGCCAGCAACCGCATCGTGGCGACATTGACGGCGCTGTAGAGATCGCCGTGACGCGACCAGGCCGCCTGGTAGCGTTCGGCGGAGGCGCGCGCGAAAGCCCGGCGGCGAAGGCCGGCGGCGGAGAGCGCGACGTCTTTCAGAAGTCGGGCGCCCAGCGTCATGGCGCCATGGTCGTCGAGGGCGTCAGCGAGGCCGAGCCTGACATATTCACGGCGGGCGTGATCGGTGGCGCCGGCGCGCGCCAGGGACAGAACGGCGGCGTGGGCGACGGCCAGCGAGCCGTCGCCGTCTTCGATCAGCCGCGCGGCCGCATCATAGGCTTGGAGGTGCTCGCCGCGCTGGATCAGCGCGGCGAGATCGTCTTCGGCTCTCGGCTGAGCGCCGATGGGCTCAGACCTTGCCGGGGGGCAGGCCCGTGCCGTTCTTGATCTTCGGATCGAGGGTGATCTTCTGCTTGTGACGGTCCAGCATCAGCAGGCTGTACTCGTACTCGCCGAAGCGGGCGCATTCGAAGATCACCCGGAAGCTCGTATACGGAACGATCTCGCCCTCGAACTCGTGATGAGCCCACATGTAGCTGGAGAAGTTCACGCCGTAGTCGTTGCGGATGATGATCGGCTCGTCCTGGAACCGCCAGCCGGCGCCCAGCAGGCTGTTGTCCAGCGTGAAGGTCAGCAGGGTGCGTACATTGACATCGAGCTGCAGGCGGACCGGATTGTTCGGGTCTGCGAAGTTCAGGAAATTGAACGAGTCGTCCAAGCCGATGACGACATCGACTTCGTTGAGCGGCAAAGGTTCGGCCATCTAAATTCCCCCCTGAGGTGAAATTGTACCTAGGCGAGAACGCGTCCAAAATGCAAGGAAGCTTGAGCGTGCATAACCCTCTTCCCGCAACCGGGCCACAATTCGCTGGGCGCGCACCGTTTCGCCAGTCCCGGCCAGGGCCCGCGCCAGATAGTCCAGCCCCAACGGCGTAAGGGTTGATTCGCGTTCGGCGAGAATCTTCGCCGCCTGCTTGGGCTCACCCGCCGCGAGATAGGCGAAGCCCAGAAGGAAGGCCCGCTCGTCCTCGTCGAACTGCAAATCCGGGGCCCCGCTGATCGCGACCAGCTGCCGAGCCTGGCGTCGGCCACCGGCGATGTCGCCGGACCGCAAGGCCAGCGTAATGGACTGGCGCCGCAGTTGGCCCTCCAGATCTGATCGCCAGCGATAGACCGACGGGTTGAGCGCCGTCAGCTGACGGATGCGCACGCTGGCGTCGGCCAGTGACCGCTTGGCCAGCGGCAGATCGCCCGTGTCGAGCGCGATATCCGCCACGCTAAGATCGGTAACGGCGACATACTCCACCCAGGTGGCGTTGGCCGGATCGCGCTGGCTGAGGGCGAAAAGCTCGGCGCGGGCCGGGATGATCAGCGACATTGCCTCGTCCTGATGGCCGATATCCGCGGCGCGCCGCGCCAAGGCGACGTCAGCGGCGAAGGCCTGCGCGACGAGCGGCATGTTGTTGGGGTCGCGCCGACGATGCTCGTGCAGCAGCGTGGACGACACCCGACGCTCTTCGTAGCTCTGCTTCAGGCGGCCCAGCTTGACCAGGACGTCCGCGATCCAGTTCTGGCAGTCGAGCAGGTCGCCCAGCCGTTCGGCGCTCTGGGGATTTCGCTCGCTGGCGACCTTGAACCCCGCTCGCGCGCTCTCGAAAGCCTTCAAGGACTCGTTCAAGCGCCCCTGCTCGAGCAGAAGCGTGCCGAGGTTGCTGCGCGCATAGGCCCCCTCCAGACGCCAGTCCGGGTTGTCGGGCTCTAGCCGCTGCATCAACTCGGCCAGGCGATAGTACTCCTTGAAGCCCGCCTCGGCGGACTTGCCGTGGCCCAGCCGCCAATCGACATAGGCCAGCCAATAGACGTTCTGCGCCTCGTCGAAGAGCCGCGCCGTGTCGTTCGGCTTGCGCGCCGTGAGCGCCTTGGAGGTCGTGGCGGCCCGCGAGAAGGCCTCCTGCGCGCCCTTCAGGTCGCCGCGCTCGTTGCGGATCGAGCCGATCAGGGTCAGCGCCTTGGCCTGCTTGGCGAGCGCCGCGTCGTCCAGACGCCGTCCGCCGCCCTTGGCGTAGTGCTCCAGGACCTTGCGACCGACGCCGTCCAGCACGTCCAGCCGGCCGACCGGCTCCAACTTGTCGTGCAGGTCGCCCAGCATATAGGCGACCAGATCCTCGGCTTCGGCGTTGCGGGCCTGGGCCAGCTGGCGCGCGTCGATCGCGACCCAGGCCAGACCCGCCATGCACAGGCTGATGACGGCCGCCGTGGCCGTCACGGCGGTCATCCAGCGCATCCGCCGGCGCGCCTCGCGCTGGACGAGTCGATCCAGACCCACGCCCAGCAGGCCGGCGGCGATCTTCAGTCGCGCCATGCGGCGGCCGTCGCCGCCGGGCCGCAGGTCCGCCGCCAGCGGCTCGCCAACGTCGCCATACGCTTCGGCCAGGGCCTTCGGCAGACAGGCCAGGATGCTGGTCTCGCCCGCCGGCGCGTCGACGATGACGCACAGGACGTGGCGCAAATCGCGCTTTTCGAGGAAATAGCGCACCTCGGCCTCGACCCAGCGAGAGGCGCGGGACGCGGTGGAGCACAGGACGATCAGATATTCGGAGTGGTCGAGCGCGTCGCGAATGGAGCGCGTCAGGTCCGAGCCGGCCGAAAGCTCGGTCCGGTCACGGAAGATCGCGCCGAGCGCGCGACCGCGCCTGTCCGGCCCGGCGAGCTCCGCCGGGAGGCGATAGGTCTCCAAGGCCCTGTGCAGCCAGCTCGACAGCGCGCTGTCGCCATGACTGTAGCTGATAAAGGCCTTATAGGTTTCCATTCACCTCCCCCGTTCGCGACTCATGGAGCGGCGAGTATGGACATTCTCGATGTCGCCGAAAGCGTCGCGCCGCCCTCAGCGCCCTCGTCCATGGATCTGCGCCGCAAAACCCTGAAGGCCTGCCGCCTCTTCCGCTATATGGGCGAGGCCGAACAGCAAAGCCTGATCAGCCGGATCGAGTGGTTCAACGTCTCGCGCGGCGAGCTCGTGGTTCAGCGTCACGACACCGGCGGCGCGATGTACATCGTCGTCGAGGGCTCTCTGCTGGTGAACCAGTACGCCCGTTCGGGTCGCGAAGTCGGCTATCGCCGCCTGGGCCCGGGCAGCTATTTCGGTGAGATCGCCGCGATCGACAAGCTGCCACGATCGGCCAACATCATGGCCATGACCAATGGCCAGATGGGACGCCTGCCCGACCGGCTGGTGAACGAGCTGATGGGCGGCTCGCTGGGCTTCGGCCGCGCCCTGATGGAGGACATGGCGGCGATCGTGCGCTCGCTCAGCGCGCGGGTCTTCGAACTGAACGCGGTTTCGGCCGCCTGCCGCACCCAGATGGAAATCCTGCGGATGGCCGTGGCCGCCGGCGTGGTCGACAACCGCGCGACGCTCTCGCCTGTGCCGACCCATGCCGAAATCGCGGCCTTGGTCGGCGCCCAGCGCGAAGCGGTGACCCGGGAATGCAAGCGGCTTGAGGCGCGAGGTCTGGTCGCCCGCAACGGCCGCACGCTGGTAGTGCTCGATGTCGACGCTCTGGCCGAGGAAGTCGAACGCCTGGGCGGTGATCAGCCCGAACTGTAAAGTCCGCTTCGAGTATTGCTGACTATACTCGCAAGAGGACTAGCCGGCTGAAATCCTGGACGCTTGCGGCGCCGTTTGAACAACGGGCTGAGCCATCAGCGCGGCGCTGGATTTGGCCCAGGTCTCGATCCAGATTTCCGGCCAACGGTCCGAGAGGCCAAGGCCAGCCATGAAGGCGGCGATCGCTAAGGTCGCTTTCATAGGGTTTCCTTTTTGCGAAGCCGATTAACCCCTGGCTCGCGGGTTGCGTTCCCGGAAGCTTCGGTTGGTCTCTCCCATCGCAGCAAGGCCCTCGCGCCTCTGACGGTCAAAAATTATCCAATCTGCTCAACGTTTAATCACGCATTTACTTGTTGTTAACAATATAATTAAGTCTACTTTCCGACGCTTCGGAAGCGTCACCGCAAATTCCTCAATGTTTTCTGCAAAGGACTCAATATCCATTGAGCTTAGTTGCGATGTCCTGCCGCATTACGGGCGCGCCCTAGGGGCTATACACATCAGTTAACCATACTGATTTGAACCCAAGACCCAAGGGGGCGTCCTTGACGTTCACAACTGCCCGCCAGGCGCTGCTGGCGGCGATCGCTGCCTGCTGCCTGTTCGGCGGGCCGGTCGCCGCCCAGGTGCTCGAGATCGGTGACGAAGGCCAGGTGACCCGGTTCGAGGGCCCTGCCGTGTTCACCAACGACGGCGCCCGCACGCTGGAAGCGTCGGCGCCCGCCGCGGCGATCGTCGCCGCCGCGCCGCAGGACGTGCGCCTGGCCCTGACCTCGGCCGCCGCCGACTATGCCTTGGATCCGAAGCTGATCGAGGCCGTCGCCTGGCGCGAAAGCCGGTTCCACCACACCGCCCGCTCGTCGAAGGGCGCGGTCGGCGTGATGCAGCTGATGCCCTCCACGGCGCGCGATCTCGGCGTCGATCCCTCCGACATGGCCCAGAACGTCAAGGGCGGCGCGATGTACCTGCGCCAGATGCTCAACCGCTTCGGCGGCGACGTCCGCCTGGCCCTGGCCGCCTACAACGCCGGCCCCGGCGCCGTGCTCAAGCACGGCGGCGTGCCGCCCTACGCCGAAACCCAAGCCTACGTCTCTTCCATCCTCGGCCGCATGGCCGCCGGCGGCGCCTCGCTCGCCGCTCTTCCCGCCCTTGGAGCTTCCTACTGATGCGTAAGTTCATCGATCGCCGCCTGACCGCCCTCGCCTCCGTCCTGACGGTCGCCGCCAGCCAGGCTCACGCCCAGGCCGTACAGGCCGACCCGCAAGGCTCCGGCGCGCTGCTGGCCGGTGTGCAGTGGCTGCAAGGCACCCTGCTCGGCAACGTCGCCACCGTCGTGGCGGTGATGGCCGTGGCCGCCGTCGGCTTCATGATGCTGACCGGCCGCCTGAACTGGCGCTACGGGGCGACCGTCATCCTGGGCTGCTTCATCCTGTTCGGCGCCACCACCATCGTCAGCGGCATCCGCGCGGCGTCGGGCGGAGCGGTCTGATCATGGCCGCCCCGCTGGATCGCGACGTGGTGTTCAGCGCGCTGACGCGACCGCAGATGTTTGCGGGCGTCACCTACAGCTACTTCGTGCTGAACGGGGTGGTCACCGCCGAGCTCTTCCTGATCACCAAGTCGTTCTGGGCGATCGCCGCGGCGCTGGTGATCCACGTGATCGGCTACGCGGCCTGCCTGCGCGAGCCGCGCATCTTCGATCTCTGGCTGACGAAGGTCAGCCGCTGTCCCCGAGTTCCCAATTTCAGAGTGTGGCGATGCAACAGCTACCAGCCGTGACGGCGCGTAAGGAAGCTTCGGCGGGCAAGCGCCTGCCCTATGGCCGCCATCTGGACGAGCGCACGCTCGAAACCCGGGACGGCCTGCTGATCCAGGTCATCCACCTGGCCGGCCTCCCGTTCGAGACGGCCGACAGCGAAGAACTCAACTACCGCAAGGCCGTGCGCGACGTGATGCTGCGCGGCCTGTCGACCTCGCGGTTCGCCATCTACCACCACATCGTCCGCCGCCAGGTCGACGCCCAGACCCAGGGCGCATTCGGCGACGGTTTCAGCCAGGACCTCGACAACGCCTGGAGCGAGCGTCTCGCCGCGCGCAAGCTTTACGTCAACGACCTGTTCCTGACGATCGTGCGTCGTCCCCTGCAAGGTCATGGCGGCATCATCGACGGCTTCCTGCGCAGCCTGAAGGGCGCCGGCAAGGCCGAGGCCGCTGCGACCCTGGCCCAGGATCTGCGCGAACTCGACAACGCCCGCGACAGCCTGATCTCGGCTCTGGCTCCCTATGGCGCGCGCGTGCTCGGCCAATATGAGGGCGCGACGGGCCGCTGCTCCGAGCCTCTCGAATTCCTGTCCTGCCTCTATAATGGCGAGATGCGGCCGGTCCTGGCGCCGCAGGGCGACGCCGGCGAATACCTGCCCTATCGCCGCGTCAGCTTCGGCCTGGAGACGCTGGAACAGTCGCGCGCCGGCGCCCTGGCGCGCGGTTTCGGGGCCATGGTCTCGATCAAGGATTATCCGGCCCAGACCAATGCCGGCATCCTCGACGACCTGCTGCGCCTGCCCTGCGAGATGGTCGTCACCCAGAGCTTCGGCTTCATCGACCGCCAGCCGACCCTGGAGCGGATGAACCTGGCCCTGCGCCGCATGAAGGCGGCCGACGACGACGGGATCAGCCTGCGCGCCGACCTGATGCGGGCCAAGGACGATGTGGTCTCGGGCCGCGCCGCCTTCGGCGAGCATCACCTGTCGGTGCTGGTGCGTGGCGAAAGCCTGGAAAACCTCGACCGCTCGACGGCCGAGGTGATGTCGGCCTTCACCGAAATGGGCGCCATCGCTGTGCGCGAGGACATCAACCTGGAACCGGCCTTCTGGGCGCAGTTCCCCGGCAACTTCAAGGACATCGCCCGCAAGTCTCTGATCTCGACCGCCAATTTCGCCGGCTTCGCCAGCGGTCACAACTTCCCGGTCGGCCAGGCGGAGGGCAACCACTGGGGTCCGGCGCTCACCCTGCTGGAAACGACCTCGGCCGGGCCGTACCACTTCAATTTCCACAAGGGCGACCTGGGCAACTTCACGATCATCGGCCCGTCCGGTTCGGGCAAGACGGTGGTGCTGAACTTCCTGCTGGCCCAGGCCCGCAAGTACAATCCGCGCATCGTCTTCTTCGACAAGGACCGGGGCGCGGAAATCTTCCTGCGCGCCATCGGCGGTCGCTACGAGACGCTGCGTCCCGGCCAGATGACCGGCTTCAATCCGCTGGCCCTGCCCGACAACGCCGCCAATCGGCGCTTCCTGACCGACTGGGCCGCCCGACTGGTCACCGTTCCGGGCGAGACCCTGAGCGCGGAAGACACCGCGCGGATCAAGGACGCCGTCGACGCCAACTTCGACCAGGCGCCGCGCCTTCGTCGCCTGCGGTTCTTCGCGGAACTGTTCAAGGGCGCGCGTCGCCCCGACGCCGCCGACATCGCCGCGCGCCTGGCCCCCTGGCATGGCGCCGGCGCACACGCCTGGCTGTTCGACAACGAAACCGACCGACTGGATCTCGACCAGGCCACGCTCGGCTTCGACATGACCCAACTGCTGGACGACCCGTCGCTGCGGACCCCGGCCATGATGTACCTGTTTCACCGCGTGGAGCAGCGCCTGGACGGCCATCCGACCCTGATCGTCATCGACGAGGGCTGGAAGGCGCTGGACGACGACGTCTTCGTGGCCCGGATCAAGGACTGGGAAAAGACCTTGCGCAAGCGCAACGGCGTGGTCGGCTTCGCCACCCAGAGCGCCCAAGACGCCCTCGAAAGCCGCATCGCCAGCGCGATCATCGAGCAGGCCGCGACGCAGATCTTCATGGCCAATCCCAAGGCCCAGGCCAAGGACTACTGCGACGGCTTCGGTCTGACGCAGCATGAGTTCGAACTGGTCAAGAGCCTGCCCGACACCGCGCGCTGCTTCCTGATCAAGCATGGGACAGACAGCGTCGTGGCCCGCCTCAACCTGGCCGGCGCGCCGGAACTGCTCACCGTGCTCTCGGGCCGCGAGAAGACCGTGCGCAAGCTGGACATCCTGCGCGAACAGCTTGGCGACAAGCCCGAGAACTGGATGACCAAGCTGCTGGAGCTGGCGGCATGACCACGCTCGCCTGCCCCGTCGCGGACAATGCCGCCATGGTCCAGGGCCTGCTCGGCGCCGTCGACTGCAAGGTCCATGGCCTGGCCGAGGTCGGCTACGCCAGCCTGGCCGCGCCCGGCTCGCCGGTCGGCGCCCTGCTGACCTCGTTGCTCACGCTGTACGTGGCCTTCATCGGCTATCGCCTGTTGCTGGGCCGCGCCGGCCTGAAAATCGGCGACGTGACGATTTCGGTGCTGAAGATCGGTCTGGTCGTGGCCCTGGCCACCAACTGGTCGCTGTTCCAGACCCTGGTCTACGACACCCTGTTCAAGGCTCCGGCCCAGATCGGCGGCCTGCTTCTGGGCCAACTTCAGGGCCAGGGCGCCAGCGATCCTTATGCCGGCCTGCAGAGCGCCTTCGACGAACTGCAGAAGTCGGCCGCCCAGTTCGCCAGCCGAGCGGGTTCTCGCGAGGCGACGCTGCAGGGCGGTCCGGGCTTCGCGGCCTTCGCGGTCAACGGCGGCGGCATGATCATGCTGTTATCCACCCTGGGCCTGGTCCTGGCCAGCAAGGTGGTCCTGGCGATCCTGCTGGCCATCGCGCCCGTGATCGCCGGCCTGCTGCTGTTCGAAGCCACCCGCGGCCTGGTCGAAGGCTGGCTGAAGGCGATGATCGCCCTGGCCCTGACGCCGATGGTCGCCACGCTGGCGCTGTCGCTGGAACTGGCCATTCTGGCCTCGCCGCTGAAGGCCCTGGCCGAGATGCGGACGCTCCAGCAGTTCGCCGAGTTCGACATCGGGCCGGCCATCGCCGTGCTGACCCTGACCTCTGTCTTCGGCATGGTCATGGTGCTGGCGACTATCGCCCTGGGCGTCATCGCCGCGGGCCTGCGGCTTCCGCGCGGCCTGGCCGGTTCGCCGCTACGCGACGTCGCCGCCACGCAGGACACCGCGCGCTACGTCTCGTCCGAGGTCGAGCCCCGCAGCCGCGCGGCCACGATCGCGGCCGCCGCCGTCGCCCTGGATCGCCGCGAGGCCTCCGCCCCCTCCAGCAACGGCCCCATCGGCCCTCGCCTGCTGACCGTTGTCTCGAACCGCGACGTCGGCGCGCCGTCGACGCTCGCCGCCGCCCCCCTTGGAACCAGCTATCGCCGCAACCCCGCGCCGCGCCGCACCGCGTCCGGCGCTCGGAGAGACCAGTGACCTTCCCCGCTTTTCGCCCCCAAGCCGCGCTTCTGGCGCTGGCGCTCGGCAGCGCCCTGGCCGTTCCGGCCCTGGCGTCCGAAGCCCCGCGCCCCGGGCTCGTGGACCCGCGCATCCGCACCATGGCCTATGACCCAGACCAGGTCGTGCGTCTGACCGGCTATTTCGGCATCCAGACGATGCTGGAATTCGCCGCCGACGAGCGGATCGAGAACGTCTCGATCGGCGACGCGCTGGGCTGGCAGGTAACGCCGAACAAGAAGGCCAACCTGCTGTTCCTCAAGCCGCTGGACCGCACGGCCGCCACCAACATGACCGTGGTCACCGACCGCCGCCGCTATGTCTTCGAACTGGTGGTCGCCCCGCCCAAGGCCTCGACCCGTGACCTGGCCTATGTGGTGCGCTTTCTGGTTCCACAGCCGGCTCCCGTCGCCGTGATCGCGCCGCCGCCGGCGCCCGCCGCGCCGGTCGCCCGCAACAGCGCCTACAGCGTGCAAGGTCCGGCGGCGATCCAGCCGACCCGGGTCTTCGACGACGGCGCCGCGACCTATTTCGCCTGGCCGCAACAGGCCGATCTGCCGGCCGTGTTCCTGGTCGGCGCCGACGGCGTCGAGGGCCTGGCCAACGCCGTGGTTCGCGACGGCTACCTCGTCGTCGACCAACTGGCTCCCCGCTTCGTCCTGCGCAGCGGCAAGGCCGCCGTCACCGTCGTCAACGGCGCCTTCAACGCCCGCTCGGAGAAGGTCGGATGAGCGCCCAGAACCAAGACCCCCGCCAGGACGCCCAGATCGTCGAGGATCTCGCGACCGCCGACGCCGTGGCCCGCCCCGTCGTCGCCCGCGCCAACGCCGGTGTTCCCACGGCGGTGATCGTCGCCGGCTTTGGCGTGATGGGCGTCGGCCTCTTCATGTGGATGTCGGCGAACCGCACGGCGGCTCACGCCGAGCCGCGCCCCGTCGCCCAGGCGGCGGTCGCGCGCATCGCGCCAGTCACCACCCAGCCCCTGCCCGCCAGCGGACCGCTCTATGCGGTGCCGGCGCCGCAGTTCACCGAGAACAACAGCCTGCCCGCCCCGCAGATGATCGGCGCGCCGACATCGACCTCGGCGCTGATGACGAGCGCGGCTTCGCCGGTCGACCTGTCACAACGTCGCCACGCCCCCAGCCTCGTCGTCGACTTCGGCGGCGCGGACCGCCCCGCGACGCTAGTCAGGACCAGCGCCGAGGGTGTCGCGCCAACGGCCATGGGCAAAGCAGCCGATCCCGGCTTGAGCGCCGACGAGCAGTTCGCCGATCGCATCGCGATGAGCGAAGCCGAGCCGGCCCGGGCCGTGGCCATGCGCAACCTGGACGCCATTGTGCCCCAGGGCGCGGTGATCCCGGCGGTCATGGAGACGGCGATCAATTCCGACCTGCCCGGCCTGGCCCGCGCCATGGTCACGCGCGACATCAAGAGCTTCGACGGCTCGACGGTGCTGATCCCGCGCGGCAGCCGGGTGATCGGCCAGTACAAGTCCGGCGTCGCCATGGGCGCGTCGCGGGTGTTTGTGATCTGGAGCCGGGTGATCCGTCCCGACGGCGTCTCGATCCAGATTGCGTCTCCCGCCGCCGACCCGCTGGGTCGGGGCGGCCTCGAGGGCAAGGTCGACCGTCATTTCTTCAGCCGCTTCGGCGGTTCGATCCTGATGTCGGTGCTCAATGCCGGCGTGGCGGCGGTCGGCAACACGCGCAGCACGTCACAGATCTATATCGGCTCGGCCGCCGAGGCCGCGAGCCTGGCGGGCGCGGTCGTCAAGACCGACCAAGGCGCGGCGCCGACCATCCAGACCACCCAGGGTGCGCCGGTGACGATCTTCGTGGCCCGCGATCTCGACTTCTCCAGCGTGCGGAACGGCAGGTCATGACCGCGCACGTTTCCCTGGGAGCCTATCTCGAGGCCTATCTGGCTCCGCTGGCCCCTTGGCTGGCCGAGCCGGCCGTCACGGACCTCTATGTCAACAAACCCGGCGAACTCTGGATCGAGCGTCTGGGCGGCGGGCTGGAAAGCATCGCCGTTCCCGCGCTGGACGAGACCAGCCTCTGGCGCCTAGCGCGCCAGATCGCCAGCCTTTCCCACCAGGGTGTGAGCCGCGAACATCCCCTGCTGTCGGCCGTCCTGCCCGACGGCGCCCGCGTGCAGATCGTCGCCCCGCCCGCCACGCGCGGCGACTTGGCCATGGCCATCCGCAAGCATGTGGTCTCCGACCTCAACCTGGCGGACTACGCCGCGGCCGGCGCCTTCGTCGGCGCGACCATAACGCGCGAGCGACCCGACGCGGCGCTTCGCGCCATGCTCGATCGCGGCGACATTCAGCAGTTCCTCTCCGCCGCGGTTCGCGCCGGCAAGAACATCGTCATCAGCGGCGGCACCTCGACCGGCAAGACCACGTTCCTGAATGCGCTTCTCAAGGAAGTTCCTCCGGATCAACGCCTTATCGTGATCGAGGACGCGCCGGAAATCCGCCTGTCGCACGCCAACGCCGTCGGCCTGGTCGCCGTTCGCGGCGAACAGGGCGAGGCGCGGGTGACCGCCGAAGACCTCCTCCAGGCCTCGCTGCGCCTGCGACCCGACCGGATCATCCTGGGCGAGTTGCGCGGCGCCGAGGCGTTCAGCTTCCTGCGGGCCGTTTCCAGCGGCCATCCCGGCTCGATGACGACCGTGCACGCCGACAATCCGGCGGGCGCGATCGATCAGCTGGCCCTGATGGCCCTGCAGGCCGGCGCCAATCTGCGACGTCAGGACGTGGTCGACCACGTGCGCGGCGTCCTCGACGTCTTCGTTCAACTTCACCGCCAGAACGGCGTTCGCTCCGTCCGGGAGATCGTCTTCATCGATCGCTAGCGACGGTTTCACCCTCCTTCATTCGAAACTTCAACGCGCCTCCCGCGGAGGCGTGATCGGGGAATTGTGTATGCGTATCAAGTATTTCGGGACAGCGGCGAGCCTTACCGCCGCGCTCTTCCTAGCGGCCTGCGGCGGTGGCGGCGGCAGCAGCGGCAGCGGCGACAAAAGTCCGGCCTCCATCAATGGCGGCGACACCACGACGGCGCCGACCCTGCCCCCGGCCGTGGCCAACATCACGCCGGCCGAAGCCTCGCGCCTGGCCAAGCAGGCCACCTTCGGCCCGACCCAGGCGCTGATCGATCACATCGTGGCGCTGAAGACACCGGCGGCGTGGATCGATGAGCAGTTCGCCACCAGCGGCAGCACCTATGCCGACCTGACCACCAGCCCGGTGATCACCACCTATTGCGACGGCAAGACCGGCACGGAACTCAGCACCTGCTGGGCCGTGAACTTCAGCGTCCAGCCGGTGTCGATGCGTTTCTACTCCAACGCGCTGCACAAGGACGACCAGTTGCGCCAACGCGTGGCCTTCGCCCTGTCGCAGATCGTCGTGGCCTCGGACATGGAGGTCCACTCGACCGCGGGGCTGGCGACGTTCAACCAGATCCTGCTCAGCAACGCCTTTGGCAACTATCGCGACATCCTGGCGGCCGTGTCGATGAACCCGTTCATGGGCGACTTCCTGGACATGGCCGACAGCGGCAAGACCGCACCCAACGAGAACTACGCTCGTGAGCTGATGCAGCTGTTCTCGGTCGGCACCGCGATGCTGAACGCCGACGGCACGCCCAAGCTGGGCTCCGACGGCGCGGCGATCGCCACCTACAGCAACACCGACGTCAAGGAAGTGGCTCGCGCCCTAACGGGCTGGACCTATGCCCGTCTCGATGGCGGCACGATCTCGGACTGGGCCAAGAAGGACTACACCAAGCCGATGATCCAGGTCAGCAACCGGTTCGACACCGGCAGCAAGACCTTCCTGGGCGTCACCGTGCCTGCCACGGCAACCCAGCAGCAGAATGTCGACGCCGTGGTCGACGCCGTCTTCAACCACCCCAACACCGGCCCGTTCATCTCCAAGCGCCTGATCCAGCAGCTGGTGATGGCCAACCCGTCCCCCGAATATGTCGGGCGTGTCTCGGCGGTGTTCGCCAACAACGGATCGGGCGTGCGCGGCGACCTCAAGGCCGTGGTGCGCGCGATCCTGACCGACAGCGAGGCTCGCGGTTCCGCCGCGACGCCGGGCAAGGTCAAGGAGCCGGTGCTGTTCCTGACCAGCATCGGCCGCGCCTTCGGCTTCAAGACCGACGGCTGGGCCTTCTACTATCGCGACGGCAACCTGGGCCAGAGCCCGTTCCGCGCGCCGTCGGTCTTCAACTTCTATCCCTACGACTTCCCACTGCCGCAGGGCAGCGGTCAGGTCAGCCCGGTCAGCAAGGTCATGACCACCGCGACGGTGATCAACCGTCACAACGTGGCCTATGACTGGACCCTTGGCAGCGATCCGATCCGCTACGACTTCAAGCCGCAGACAGCGATCCCCGGTGCGGTCGGCACCGAGCTCAACTGGTCGGCCTGGGAAGCCTTGGCCGCCGACGAGACCAAGCTGCTCGACAGCCTGAACCTCATCTTCCTCAACGGCACGATGACGTCCGCCCAACGCCAGGCGCTGTCCTCGGCCATGGCCGGCGTCAAGAACAGCGACCCGACCATCCAGACGCGCAAGCGCATCTGGACCGCGCTCTACATCGTGACCTCCTCCCCGCAATTCCAAGTCGACCGGTAACCGCCATGTCCATTTCTCGTCGTGATCTCGGCCGGCTCGCCGCCGGTGCTTCGGCCGCCGCCGCCCTCGGTCAGTTCGCCGCTTCGGCGGCCCTGGCCGACACCTCCAACTACCGCGCCATGGTCGGCGTCTTCCTGTTCGGCGGCAACGACGCCTGGAACATGGTCGTGCCGACCGACAGCCGCTATTCGACCTATGCGTCGCAACGCGGCTCGGGCGTCGCCCTGCAGCAAAGTTCGTTGATGTCGCTCAGCGGCACGCCGTTCGGTCTCCACCCGGCCTTCGCGCCCCTGCAGTCGGCCTGGGACGACGGCGCGCTCAGCGTCGTGCTCAACACCGGCACGCTCTATCAGCCGCTGACCAAGAGCCTCTACACGAGCCGCGCCGACTTGCGCCCGCTGAACCTGATGTCCCACGAGGACCAGCAGAACCAGTGGATGGGCGGCCGCACCCGCGAAACCAACACCAACGGCTTCATGGGCCGGATCCTCGACAAGGCCGCCAAGACCGACGTCCCACCGCTGATCTCGGTCGCCGGCTCGAGCTTGGCCCTGATCGGCGACCGGACCTCGCCGCTGGTCCTGCCCTCGACCGGCTCGATCTCCCGCTACGGCTACAACGCCGCCAGCACCGACGCGGCGGTCAAGGCGCGCCAGCTGGCGCTGGACACCTTCTCGGACGCGTCGACGTTCGGGGTGATGACCGACCTGACCAGCAAGGGCATGTCCTCGTCCTACGCCCAGGCCGTCGCGGCCAACGCCGTGGTCAGCGCCACCACCTCGGTGGTCGACAAATATTTCGTCAACCCGACCACCAATGCGGCCCTGACGTCCGACATCTCTCGCCAGCTCCTGCGGGCGGCGCGGATGATCGAGGCCCGCAACACCCTGGGTCACGCCAAGCAGACGTTCTTCGTCAGCCAAGGCGGATACGACACCCACACCGGCCAGTTGGCGACGCACAACACCAACTACGCCGACCTCGCCATGGCGCTGGCGGGCTTCTACAACGCCATGAAGGCGCTGGGCCTGGCCAATAACGTCACGGCGTTCACGATGTCGGACTTCGGTCGGGTGTTCAAAGGCAACGCCCAGGGCGGCACCGACCACGCCTGGGGTTCGAACCACCTGGTGCTCGGCTCGGCCTTGGCCTCGCGCAAGGTGCATGGCCGCTATCCGGACATGTCCTTCGGCGGCCCCGAAGACGCCGCCACGGACGGCCGCTGGATCCCCAGCATCGCCACCGAGGAATATATCGGCGCCATCGCCCAGTGGTACGGCGTGGCCGCTTCGGACCTACCCTACGTCTTCCCCAACTGGTCGACGTGGAATGGCGGCGGCCGAGGACCGGTGCCTTTGTTCGGGTAAGCGATCTAACGCGCTCGCGGCCTTTGTCGCGGGCGCTTTTTTACGCTTGGCGGGCCGTCTCCCAATGGCTCGGCGAATGAGTTGTGAACGCCTGAGCGCCTCGCTTTATAAATTCGTCGTCGTTCGACGATTAATTGATACGTGCTTGCGGAACTTGCGCCGCAGCCTGGAGCAACGCCGCCGACAACATCTAGAAAACTAGAGCCTTTAAATCTCGACTTTATTTGAGGCCTGTTCACCTACCTAACCGTCCCTGCACCACATAACATGACCAACGGCTTGGCAGCGCGCTCCGCTCGATGGAGATTTGATCACGCTCGGATTTTTGCTCGACAAAGCTCAAATATCGCTGTGCTGCGAGCCAGAAGTGAGCTAGCAGGTTGGATATCGACCGGCAGAAGGGCAAGCGCCATAGCCCCACCGAGTCATCAATGAAATTCACCCCACGCAAAATGGACGGAAATTTCCGGATGACCATCGGCTATACGACGCGCATGTCGGAAGATCCAAATTCGACCCAATGCCGTGCGCCTACTGGCTACATCCGCCGAGTAGCCTCAGATCCGTTCAAGCGCGCGTTCGATATCGTCGTCGCTTTGGGACTGCTGATATTCTTTGCGCCCATGCTGTTGCTATGGGCGCTGCTTATAAAGCTGGAATCCCCCGGCCCCGCACTGTTTCGCCAAACACGCGGCGGGCTGAATGGCCGTACTTTCACGATCTACAAATTGCGCTCCATGCGCTGCGAAGAGAACGGCAACATCGTTCAAGCTAGGCGCGGAGACGATCGGATCACCAAGACCGGCCGCATAATTCGCACAACAAGCATCGATGAACTGCCACAACTCTTCAACGTCCTGAAAGGCGACATGTCCCTAATAGGACCTCGGCCACACGCGCAGGCGCATGACGCATATTACAGCGCACTGATCCCAAGCTACAATCAGCGCTTCCAAGCGCGTCCAGGCCTCACGGGATTAGCGCAGATTAAGGGCCTGCGTGGCGAGACGGAAACCATCGAGGATATGAGCGCGCGCATCCAGGCCGACATCGCCTATATCGAAAATTGGTCACTTCTCACCGATGCGCGCATCATGCTGATGACGGCGCCTCACCTGCTTCTCGCGAAAAACGCATACTGAGGCCCGCGCGCCCGTGTTGCGACCAAGGAATGCAGCCCCCACGAGTAGCGTCGAAGAGGAAAGGTCGATCCAACCGAGCGCCCACATAAGCCGGGCCCGTTAATCATAAAAAAGCGCAAAGCTTCATGAATTGCGCACTTTGAAGATGTGGCGCACCTTCGAATAGCCTACTAACCACGCAGCCAAACTCTGGCCAACCTATCAATGTCATTGAGACTTGATATTCACCCATAAGGCAGGCTACTGCCTCCTGTGTTTTTGTTGATGTTCTATGCGAGGGGTTATGAAAACAGCACTGGTCCTTGGGGCAGGCGGCTTTATCGGTGGCCACCTCGTTAAGCGTCTTAAACGCGAAGGCTTTTGGGTTCGCGGCGTTGACTTGAAGTTCCACGAACACGCGGAAACCGAGGCAGATGACTTCGTAATCGCCGACCTCCGTGACCCGTCTAACGTGCGCCAAGTGGTCGACCGACGGTTTGACGAGGTTTATCAACTGGCGGCCGACATGGGCGGCGCCGGCTATATCTTCACTGGCGAGCATGATGCGGACATCATGCACAATTCGGCGACAATCAATCTGAACGTCGCGGATGCTTGCCACAAACGCACGATCAAGCGGGTCTTTTACTCCTCTTCAGCCTGCATGTACCCCGCATACAACCAGGAAGATCCCGACAATCCCAACTGCGTGGAAAGCAGCGCCTACCCCGCCGCTCCTGATAGTGAATATGGCTGGGAGAAGCTCTTCTCGGAGCGTCTTTTCCTCGCTTACAACCGCAACTACGGCATGGAATGCCGCGTCGCGCGTTACCACAATATCTTTGGCCCCGAAGGCACCTGGCAGGGCGGAAAAGAAAAGGCTCCTGCCGCGATGTGCCGGAAGATCGCAAGCGCCAAGTCTGGCGATACGATCCAGATCTGGGGCGACGGCCTACAAACTCGTTCGTTCCTCTATGTCGATGAATGCTTGGAGGGCACCATCCGCCTCCTTCGATCCGACTTCGAGGGCCCGGTGAACGTTGGTTCTGACGAAATGGTCACCATCAACCAGCTCGTCGAAATGGTAGCCGACATCGCCGGAAAGAAAATCGACATCCATCACATTGATGGGCCCACCGGCGTGCGTGGCCGCAACTCGGATAACCAGCTCATCCAGGAGAAGCTCAATTGGGCCCCTTCTGAGAGCCTCAAAAGCGGTCTCGAAAAAACCTACGAGTGGATCGAGCGCCAAGTAATGCGAAACGCCGCCTAACACGCGATGCCGGACACCCTGAAATTTTCATTGTCCGGCAAACGCGTCTGGATAGCCGGCCATCTCGGGATGGTCGGCTCCTCCATCGCCCGCCGCCTGGCGTCCGAAAATTCCGAGATTTTGTTCGCCGATAGAGCGACTGTGGATCTTCGCCGTCAAAGCGATGTCGAGCGCTGGATGCAAGAAAATCGGCCCGATGCGATCTTTATCGCTGCGGCCAAGGTTGGAGGCATACTCGCTAACAAGCAGCTTCCCGCTGAGTTCATCTATGACAATTTGATGATTTCAGCGAATATCATCAAGGCGGCGCACAGGTTTGATGTGCAGAAGCTTCTCTATATCGCATCTAGTAGCATTTATCCCAAGCTTGCTGCCCAGCCCGTAACAGAGGACGCCCTGATGACGGGACCTCTGGAACCCACACACGAGGCTTATGCAACGGCCAAGATTGCTGGCATTCAGCTGTGCCGGTCGTTTAGTGACCAATATGGCTGCGATTTCATCAGCGCCGTGCCGACCAACTTGTTTGGTCCAGGTGATAAATTCGACCTACAGAACAGCCATGTCGTGCCATCGCTTATCCGGAAGATCCACGAGGCAAAGATCGCCCGTCAAGACCACATCCTGATTTGGGGGACTGGCTCGCCACGTCGGGAATTTTTATACGCTGAAGATTGCGCCGACGCGTGCGTGTTCATGATGAAACACTACTCTGGACGCGATCCTGTCAACGTCGGGAGCGAAAAAGACATCACCATTCTCGACCTGACTCGAAACATCTGCGATGTCGTAGGCTTCGAGGGAACAATAAGAACAGATCCATCCATGCCGGACGGCCCCGCGCGTCGCTTGACGAGCGGCGAGACCCTGAGGCGATTGGGATGGTCCCCGACGACAGATTTGATTGAAGGTTTGAAAGAAACATATCGCTGGTTTCTGACCAACGATTTGGGGCGTTAGCAATGGTTGAGTTACGTATGCATGACGGTCACCGGCAGATGAGGGTGCTTGGCGTCCCCATCAGCCTCGTCAAGCTTCCTCAAGCCACCGGAATTGTGTCTGAGTGGGCAAATGAACCTAAGGCGCGCACTGTATTTGTACGTGAGGTCGCGAGTCTGATGCTGGCGGTCGAAAATCCGGGGCTCCTGGAACTCCACAATCATGCCAACATGATCGTGGCTGACGGAGCACCGCTTGCCTGGGTCGGTAAGCTGCGGGGCTATGGCAAGGAAATTGGCCGAGTGCCTGGCGCAGATCTTCTAGACGCAGTGTGCGAAGCATCGTGTAAGAATGACCAAAGCCACTACTTTTATGGCGGCAAGACCGGTGTAGCCGAATTGATGGTCGCCAAACTTCGCGAGCGCTATCCATCGCTCAAGGTTGCTGGTGTTTTCAGCCCGCCGATGAGGGATATCGGTCCCGAATTCGAACTCACGCCGGCGGTCATTGCTGAGTTGGAAGAAATCAAAAGGAGCGGTGCTCACTTTATCTGGGTCGGCATTTCAAGCCCTAAGCAGGAATATTGGATGATGAAGGCCGCGCCTTTCGTTGGCAAAGGCGTGTTCTTCGGTGTTGGAGCAGCATTCGATTTTCATTCCGGCGCCGTCGAGCGCGCTCCCCGCTGGATGCGAAACAATGGATTGGAGTGGCTGCACAGGCTGATAAGCGAGCCCAAGCGGCTTTGGCGCCGCTATCTGATTTTGGCGCCAAAATTCGTCTTGCTGATGGTTTCATCGATAGGCCGAAGCACGTCGTAGACGCGAGTTAGAGCTTCTCGATATGGCCACAACATTCGCCTCGTCAAGTTAGGCTATCTGACCGGAAGCCATGATCATTGATTTCGAAGACTCCGCGTGCAGCCAAGTTATTGACTGCGACACCGTGATCGTCGGCGCCGGCGCAGTCGGGCTTACGCTCGCCGCGGATATGGTTCGTCGGGGAGAGCATGTTGTCGTGCTCGAGGCTGGCGGCGAAAATCTGGAGCTCCAATCGCAAGCGATTTTCCAAAACGCCACCTATAGTGGCCACAAGCTTGATGGACTTCACTCAGGGCGATATCGCGTGCTTGGCGGCACGACGAGTTTTTGGGGCGGCCAACTAGTTCCCTTTGATCCTATTGTTTTTGAAAAGCGTTCCTGGATCGGGAGCGACGGGTGGCCGATCGATCGCGAGACACTGGATCCGTTCTACAAGAAGGCTATGACCCTCTTGGAAATGGATGGAGGCCTAGCCAACGATCAGGATGTCTGGGCGCGCGCGAAGGCCCCTCCCCCGCCCCTCGGCGACGATCTCGAATACTTCTTTACGCGCTGGGTGCGCACCGCCAACCTTGCTCGCCACTTCAAGAAAGAAATTCGCAGCGCGACCGCTCAAATCATCATCCATGCCAACGTCATTGGCCTTTCGAAGATGGAAGGCGGCGACCGCCACGAACTCCACATCAGAACGTTCGGCGGCAGGACTGGAATAGTTCGAGCAAAAAATTACATACTGGCGTGCGGCACGTTCGAAATTGTCCGCCTACTTATGCTCCCGTACACCAATGGTTCCAAGCCCGAGTGGGCCGACAACTCATGGCTTGGCCGTGGATATATTGATCATATTGACTTTCATGTCGCCGACGTGAAGCCAATTGATGAAGCGAGATTTTCCGACCTCTTCGAGAACATCTTCTTTGACGGTTATAAATACAATCCGAAGATTAAAATATCCGAAAATATTCAAAGAAAAAAAGAATTACTCGGATCAGTCGGAGCATTTATTTACACATCATCCCATAAACAACATTCTGAAAATATTAAACACTTTATTAAGTCAATAAAAAGCGGAAGGGTGCCACCAAATATACTTAAAATTCCCGCACATTTGATTGCAATGTGGAAAGTATCCCTACCGCTTATTTATAGGTACCTTAGATCAAATCGGATGTTTCACCCGTCCGGTTCGAAAATCACATTGAGAATTACGACTGAACAGGCGCCGATACGCACCAGCCGGATGTCCCTCCGGCCAGAGGCTGACGCCTTGGGAGTGCCCATGTTGCACGTTCACTGGGATGTCGATGGCACCGAGCTGGAGACAGTCGCCACGACAGCGGAACTTATTCGCGACGGGATGGCTTCGGCCGGCCTGGCAGAAATCACAATTGATCCCAAACTGCTTGCTCGCGACCCTGCGTTTCTGAGCGAGGGCGATGACACGAACCACCAAATGGGCGGCGCGCGCATGGGAACAAGCGCGTCTAGCGGCGTAGTGGACAGTGATCTCAAGGTGTTTGGCGCGTCGGATATCTATATAGCTGGCGCAGCCGTTATCCCGTCTTCGGGCTTTCCGAACTGCACCCTAACGGCCATGGCTTTGGGCCTTCGTCTCTTGGAGCGGCTGCGGAGTCGACAATGATTTCGACGCGACTTCAAAATGGGCGCACCACCAGCCAGCTTTCCTTCGGCTGCGGCGGCATTGGCGGCTCCTTGAGCTATGCGGAAAGCAGAAAACTGCTCATTTCGGCTTGGGACTCGGGCTTTCGGCATTTTGACGTCGCGCCTTCGTACGGGCTCGGCGTGGCCGAAGATTACCTAGGTCGCTTTCTAAAGGACGTCGGCGCGGACAAGGCAACCATCACGACAAAGGCGGGGATCGGCCGACCTTCCCCTCCAAGTGCGCTGGGAGGATTGGCGCGAAACCTCGCTAGGCGCGCCTTGAATTTGACGCCAGGCCTGCGAAAGGCCATTGGTGGAAAGATGCGCGCTGCACTGCCGCGCGGCCAGTTCGAACCCACAACAGTTAGATCTTCCCTGGAGGATAGCCTGCGGATTTTAGGTGTCGAGCAAATAGACATCTTTTTGATGCATGAATTTTCTGCGGAATATCTGACTGATGAATTGATTTCAATGCTGCAGAACGCCGTGATGAGCGGAAAAATAGGCGCAGTTGGATTGGGTTCGCAAAAGCTAGATCTTTTTAACTTCGCCTCACTACCGTCTATTTTTTCAACTACACAAACTGAATGGCGTCTTGACGAAAAGCGCCCCGTCGAAGACGGAAAAATGACACGCAGTTATCACGGCGTACTCCGGAACCTTCCACTGCTCAATGAAGCGTTCGCAGCACGTAGCGATTTGCAATCCGCCCTGGAGGCCGTCGCCGGCTTTTCACTGGCTACGTCGCAGGGGCGCGCCGATCTGCTATTGTGCATGGGATTGGCGAGCTTAGGTCACGGACACCTGATTGTTCAGTCGCACAAGCCAGACCGAATAGCAAAAATGGCTATAGACGAGCGCATACAGAATTTCCAAGCGATAGGCGAATACAGCAATGCTTGCTTCTATATTTAATCTTCCCGACAAAGGAGAGCCAAAAAACAGTTCCTTTGAGGTCGCATTTCTGTATTTATATTTGGTAATGCTGGGTACGTGTTTCTATTATTTCTTCGGGGACGCCAACAACGCCGACAGCATTCAAAAGGCCGGCGAATCCACATCCTATAGATTCGTCTGGGCCGCACTTTATCTTCTTCTTTTTGTAAACTGCTTCAGAGCTGGGTGGAAAATCCTACCCAAACTGCTAGTTCCGATAATTTTCATCGGCGCTAGCGGCTATGCCTATTTGGTAAATGGCTTTTCCTCGGGAACACCAATCAAACTCCTTATGTTTTTTATGACGTTTCTCTTCGCCGCCTGGGCCTCCATGCGCTTTTCATATAGAAATTTGCTGGAAGTCTATTTCCGATTAGCATGCTTTATTGTAATAGTTCATCTACTTGCTTATCCTTTTTTCCGACATCTTGCGGGTAATTTTAATTGGTCAACTCGCGGCAATATGTTTGGCTTCGATGTTTATTCCGGAATGTTTCCTCACAAAAATCAAGCTGGTGTTTTCTTTGGTATTGCTGCGATGATAGGCGCGTTTAAGATTATCTATCTCGACAAAAAATTTAGTTTTTTGACTGCACTATTTTCGACGCTTCAATTTTTGTCCTTGATTATGACCGGTGCCGTAAGCCCGTTGATATCGACGATTGTGGCGATAATTTTTACCATTTTTGTTGACTTGATTAAAAAGAAGAATGCGGTCGGCATCATATCTGCCGCAATCATCACTCCAACAGCGCTTATTTCTTATCTTAATCTTGATAAGATATTAGGATTGTTTGGGCGCGACATGTCCTTTACGGGGCGCGATTATCTTTATAAAAACTGGGTAATGTACTTTAAGCAACACCCTATAACTGGATATGGTTATGGGGAATTTTTCGGCCCTTCTCCAGAAGCGCCAGGCCTGACCCTGAACAACGGCAGAATGTTTTCACACTATACCAATTTCGAAAGCGGATTTCTTCAGACAGGCATCGACTTCGGATCTATCGGTCTCGCTGCCTATGCAGTTATGTTCGCCGTTTCCCTTTGGAAGTCGATCCGTTTTAATTCGCGTGCGGGTGAGATCAATTACCTTCCGCTCGCGCTAACTACTTTCATGCTAATATCGAGCTTGAATGAAGTATATATTACACTTCACAACTGTCTATATCCTGCTCTCTTGATGTTTATATTCCTCAGCAACGACACTTCTGCGCCGAAGCCAATTCAAAACATTGCGCCCAGAGCGAGAGCGCGCCAAGTCCATGATAGGCTGGCTGTAGGCGGTCAATGACCACATCATATCGCGGCGCCCGCCTTCGGCGCGTTATCGGGATGGCCCACCGTTGGGGCGGCCTCTTGTCGTTTGGCATAATCGAACAGCTGTTGCTGAGCGGCAGCTCGTTTGTCGTCACGCTGATCCTCGCGCACGCGCTAGGCCCAGAAGATTTCGGTTGGTTTAGCGTTGCGTGGGCCATTTCCCTCCTCTTGGAGGTCGCGTCAAATGGGCTTTTTGGCGACGCTGTTCCGTCAGTCGCTCATCGATTGGGCTCGACGCACAGGCCAGCCTTTCGCATTGCGCTCGTTTTGATCTCGACAAGTTTCTCGTTGGGCCTGGCGCTCCTTACGGCGCTCGCGGGCTTAACGCTTTGTTTGATTGGGCATCGGCTTGGCGCGCCTCTGGGCGCCGCCGCCGTCATGTACTTCGCACTGCGACTGCAGAACGTTTTCCGACGCATCTACTATCTTGACGGCATGCGCCGCACTGCGGCCATTTGCGCGATCGTCAACGTCCTAACGACGTTTGGCTGCTTGGGCTTGGCCCGCCTCACCGGATCTCTATCGTCGAGCACCGCAATGCTATGCTTGGCTGGCGGCAGCTTCGCCGCCGCTGCGTTGAGCGCACGCAATCGCGATCTTTTTGCCAAACCCAATCGGCGCATGGTGAAATGGTCGGCTATTCGGCTTTGGTTGACCGGGCGCTGGGTCTCGGCCTCCGCTGTCCTTTCCTGGATGGGTAACTTCGGCATCATACCAGTCGCCGCATTTTTCCTCGGCCCGGCAACGAGTGGCGCATTGCGTGCCGTTCAAACACTTGTCGTGCCGCTGACGCAGGTCAACAACGTACTGACGTCGATACTTGTACCCAAATTCGCCGGATCGCTGCGCAAGACGCCTGACCAATCCCGCCGTGCGCTCGCGCTGAAGGCTATCACGGCCTATGCTCTGCCAGGGATAGCGTTTTCAGTGCTTGTTATCGCGGGCGGCGAACCTCTATTCCATTTGCTGTTCGGTCGTGTCGGCAACCACATTACGAAAGTAGCGATTGCGATTTCGCTTATCGGCTATTCTCTGGAATCGATCCGTTTCGGATGCAACGCCGTATTGCTGTCCTCGGGCAATACTGGCCGCATCTTCCTCGGTCAAACGATCTCGCTTGCAAGCGTAGCTCTACTTCTGCCTGCGTTGACCCCTTCAATGGGGCTGACGGGGATCATCCTGGCGATGACGCTAGCGAACAACATCAACACGCTGGTCGTGGCAGGCCTATTCTTGAAGTCCACGACGCAATCATCCGAGTGAAGCAGCCTAGCAGGCCTGGACACGAGCTACAGACTTTCAAGTGAAGGAACTGCCCGAGTCAGTTTTCCAGCGCACGAAGGACGCCTTTGGCGAACCGCTCGGCCATGGCCTCGATCGTGTAAAATCGTAGAGCTTCTTCGCCGCCTTGTTGGAGCTTCTGGCGCCAGGGATCGTCGGTGAGGATGCGGCTTACAGCACCTGCATAAGCATCAATATCGTTGGGATCAGATACGATCACACCATTTTTGCCGTCCTCGAGATAGTCAATCTCAGGGCTATGGTAAGGCAGAGCCGCCGTAACCATCGGCGTGCCGTAGGCGAATGAGTCAACAACACCAAGCCCCACCAAACCTGGCATCAAGAACACCTTCCCTAGGCTGGCTAGCAAAGTCTTCTCCCGCCCAAAGCGCGGTCCCTTAGCGTGAATCCAAGAATGCTTCGACGCCGCTTCCGTGACCAAGTGAGCGTCGGGACCGCCGCCGATGATGATGAGGTGGAAATCCGGCACTTGAGCCTTGACGGCCTCCGCGGCCTCAATCAAAAACGCGATACGCTTGAGATCATAGAGACCACCAATATAAATTCCGATATTGGTCGAGCCACAAAACTCCGCCTCGCGTAGCTCCGAGATATCTTTATCTTCAATACCTCGGCGATGCTCACCAATAGCCGAAGTGTCAATTGCATTATTGAAAACCGTAATGCGATCTCGAGGAAATCCGGCAGATACGACGATATCCGCAGACCTCTCGGTGTAGGCAAACCACCAATCGACCTTATCGATCCAAAACCTTTTGAAACGTTCACCAATACTGTTTTGGTTCGGCGCTTGAAAATTCTTACCGTGGCCGAAGAAAGCGACCTTCTTTCCCATCACCCTACGGATGATCTGGATTGGATAGTTCGCCAACAATCCATTTTCCTGCTGCAATATAACGAGATCCGCGCTGTAGCTCGCCTTGAATGCAGCCTGATAGGATAGTTTGATTGGTCCAACCTTGATCCTGATTAATCGGGTAACAGTCCCCCAAGGAACTGAAGCGGTGTCGCCCTTACCCTCTGGATCAATGTCCGTATAGATATAGTCGTACGTAACATTCTTCTCTGCGAGCAACTCGCGAAGTCGCTCATGAAAAGAAATACGAAATCTGTGAGATACTGGAAACACATAGGCTACACGTCGAGTATTCATTCTAATCCTCTCACGAACGGTAGCGCTTGCTCAACATCTCACGATGCAATTGGATGTTCTCCAAAACACCGCCAAACCTTTGCCCAACAACCCGAGCCGGTGATCCGGCCACAATCGAGTAGGGTTCTATGGATTTGGTCACGACGGAACCAGCGGCGATGATGACGCCTTCACCGATGGAAATACCCGACAGGACAACGCTTCCAAAGCCGATCCATACATCATCGCCAATAGAGATCTGATTTTCCGGTGCGTTTGCAAGGCTATCGTCCGACCCGATCCAAACACCGTCTCTGACCGGAACACCAGGAATTCTGTATTCATGGTCAAGCCGCCCAACAATACCAACATTGTTGGCAATTAGAACGCCACGACCAATCTCACCACTTACCTGGATGCTGCAGAATTTTCCGATGTATGAATTGTCACCGATCACCAACTTTCGCGAAGCGGATATAATTGAAAATGGCCCAACGTGAACGTTTGCACCGAGGACCACGCCCTTCCGGACGGACATCAATCGCATCAGGTTTTGAATGAGCTTAGCCAGCATATTCGCATCACTCTAATCGGGAATAAAAATGCTCAGCCCCGCCCGATGCTGGCGTAAGTGAAGCCGTGGCGGACCATTTCGCTAGGCTTGTAAATATTGCGCAGGTCGACCACGACGGGCGTGGCCATCAGTGACTTCAGGCGGTCCAGGTCCAGGGCTCGGAACTGATCCCACTCGGTCAGGATGACCAGGGCGTCCGCGCCTTCGGCGGCCTCGTAGGAGCCGGCCTTGAAGTCGACGCCCGGCAGCATCTTCTCCGCCTCATGGCGGCCTTCGGGGTCATAGGCCTGGACCTTGGCGCCCAGGGCCTGCAAGGCCGGCAGGATGTCGAGGCTGGGCGCGTCGCGCATGTCGTCGGTGTTGGGCTTGAAGGTCACGCCCAACACGCCGATGGTCTTGCCGGCCAGATCGTCGGAGCCGATGGCGTTGGCCACCTTGTCAGCCATCGCCTTCTTGCGCGCGTCGTTGACCGCGACCGTGGTCTCGATCAGCCGCACGGGCGCGCCGTA